>NZ_JAMQTH010000030.1:0-9722 GCF_032883035.1 Mycobacterium appelbergii | reverse complement strand
GGACGATCCGCAGGCAACGACACCACCTCGGGAAGATCAGCCAACTCCCGCCGCCAATAGGCCAGCTGCCCGGCGATGCGACTGTCGGCGTCATTCAGATCGCCGAGGTGTTCGCGCTGCCACAACGTGTAATCGGCGTACTGCACCGGCAACGACTGCCAATCCGGAGCCTGTTCCCGCCGACGCGCGTGATAGGCCACTGCCACATCACGGACCATCGGCGCCATGGACCATCCGTCAAAGACGATGTGGTGCAACACGATACCGAGCACGTATCGATCCGGACCGACCGTATAGATTTGCGCCCGGATCGGGATCTCGGCCGACAGATCAAATCGATACCCTGCCAAGGACATCAGCGCGGTAATGAGATCGTCCTCTGATACCGATACTGACACCGACCCGGCTCCGACGTCCGCACACCGCCACATCCCCGCCACGGCCGGCAACACATCCTGCAGCGGCACCCCGTCAACGTCGACGAAGACCGTGCGCAGCGACTCATGTCGTGCGATCACATCGTCAAGAGCCGCCGCCAACGCCGCCACATCCAGCGTTCCGGTGATCCGGAACGCGATCGGCATGTTGTAGGTCGCCACCCCGCCCTCGAACCGGTTGAGAAACCACAGCCGTTGCTGCGCATAGGACAACGGGATGCGCTCGGGGCGGTCTTGCGGAATCAGCGGTGCGTGACCGCCCGATCCGGCATCTATGCGTGGGGCCAGTGCCGCAATAGTTGGTGCGTCGAACAGCGTGCGCACCGCAAGACTGGCGTCCAGTCCTGCATTGACCGCGGCGATCAACCGCATCGCCGACAGCGAATCCCCACCCAGGTCGAAGAACGAATCGTCGATCCCGACCCGGTCCAGACCGAGAACCTCGGCATAAATTCCGGCCAGGACCTCTTCGACCACTGTGCCGGGAGCACGGTAGTGATCACCGTCGCTGTATTCCGGTGCAGGCAACGCCTTCTTGTCGAGCTTGCCGTTCACCGTCAACGGCAAACCGTCCAAGACCGCCACGGCTGCCGGCACCATATAACCCGGCAACCGCTCAGCCAAGGCGTCACGGATACCGGCGGGATCGAGCATCCCGGCCACCGACTCGGTGACATAACCGACCAGCCGTTTGTCCCCGGGGCGATCCTCCCGCACGATCACCGCCGCCTGTTTGACCCCGTCCACATCGGCCAGTGCGGCGTGGATGTCGCCGAGTTCGATGCGGTAGCCGCGAATCTTGACCTGCTCGTCGGCACGGCCCGAGTACCGCAACTGCCCATCAGCACCCCACGACACCACATCCCCGGTGCGATACATCCGCGTTGCAGCGTCGGAGAACGGGCACGCGACGAATCGCGACGCGGTCAACCCTGGCCGGCGCACATATCCCACGCCCACACCGCGGCCGGCCACATACAGCTCGCCCACCACACCGGTGGGCACCGGACGCAACCAGCGATCCAAGACGAACAGCGCCGCACCGGGCACCGGTAGACCGATCGGGACAACAGTCGGTCCGCCTGCCTCTGCCGCCTTCAGCGGAGCGCTGATCGTGGCGTACACCGTGGTCTCGGTCGGTCCGTAACCGTTGATCATCACCCTGTTCGGGGCCCACCGATCCACCACCTCCGGTGGGCACGGCTCGGCCGCGATCATCAGCGCCGCAGACTCCAGCCCTTCGAGAGACAGCATCGACACCGCCGAAGGCGTCTGACTCAACACTGTCACGCCTTCGCTGACCAGCAGCGTCTGCAGGTCGTGCGCTGATCGCGTCGTCGACTCCGGAACCACAACCAGCCGGCCGCCGTGCAGCAGTGCGCCCCAGATCTCCCACACCGAATAGTCGAACGCCAACGACGAACACTGCGCCCAGACCTGCTCGGCGCCCATCACCACACCCACGTCGAGGCGATCGAACAGACGTGTGACGTTCTGATGTGAGACAGCGACACCTTTGGGCATGCCTGTGGTACCCGAGGTGTAGATGATGTGCGCCACGTCATCGGCCGACGGGCCCACCGGCAGTGCACGATCGGGCTGCGCATCGATGCGGGGATCGTCGACCTCGACCACCGGCACACTGCAACCGATCAACCGCTCGGCGAGCTCACCCCTGCTGAGCACTGCAACCGGCCCTGCATCGGTCAACATGAATTCGATCCGGCTGTCCGGGTGCGCCGAGTCGATCGGCAGATACGCCGCACCGGTTTTGAGCACGGCCATGATCGACACCACGGCCTGCGCGGACCGGTTCAACAACAACGCCACGCACTGTCCAGGGCCCGCCCCGTATCCGACAAGCCAGTGCGCCAACCGGTTCGAGGCCTCGTCCAGATCGCGGTAGGTGTACGTCCGGCTGCCGAAACTCACTGCGGGCGCCGCCGGTGCCCGAAGCACCTGGGCGGCGAACAGTTCGGGGATCGACGTCGCGCGCGCCGCCTCGGCCAGAACCTCGCGATGACCGAACCCGTCCAATCGGGCGTGCTCAGTAGGGTCGAGCAGATCCACCGACGACAGCGACCGGGCGGTGTCCTCGGTCATCGCCACAAGAACCCGCTGCAACCGCTCGATCAGTACCTCGATGGTCACCGCGTCGTACACATCGGTGCGGAACTCGACCATGCCGCCGATCCCGTCGGGTGCGCCGGTGCGATCGAATCGTTCACCCAGCGACAGCACCAGGTCCATGCGGGCAGTGCGGGTTTCCGCAGGCAACGGAGTGACTCGCACCTCGCCCAGGGGCATGCCCGACGCCGGATCGGCACCGAAGTTCTGCCACGACACCATCACCTGGACGAGCGGGTGATGGGTAAGGCTGCGGGCCGGGTTGAGCCGCTCGACCAGGACTTCGAACGGCACATCCTGGTGTTCGAACGCTGCCAGACCGCGCTGGCGCACCTGGCGCAACAGCTGGTCCACGGTGGGTTCTCCGCCGAGATCGACCCGCAGTACCAAGGTGTTGACGAAGAATCCGACCAGGTCGTCGAGCGCCGGATCGCTACGTCCGGCAGTCGCGATCCCCAGCGCCACATCGGAACTGTCGCTGAGTCCGGCCAGCAGCGCGGCGAGGCCGGCCTGGATCACCATGAAGCTTGTCACGTTGTGTTCGCGAGCGACCCGCGCAACCCGCTGTTGCAACTCGGCAGGCCACTGCACCGCCACACTGGCGCCTCGGTGATCGGCGACAGCCGGATAGGGCCGGTCGGTGGGGAGTTGTATCCGCTCCGGCAGTCCGGCCAGCGCGGTCTCCCAATAGGCCACCTGCCGCGAGAGCACGCTGTCGGGATCCGACTCTGAGCCCAACCACTCCTGTTGCCACAGGGTGTAATCCACATACTGCACGGGCAACGGCGCCCATTGCGGCGCGTGCCCTGCACACCGGCCGGCATAGGCCACACCCAGATCGGTCACCATCGGGGTGATCGACCATCCGTCCGCGGCGATATGGTGTACCACCGTCACCAGCACGTGCATATCCGGGGCCGTACGGAAAAGCGTCGCTCGCAACGGAATCTCGCCGGTCAGATCAAAACTGTGTTGCGCTGCCGATCGGGCAGCCTGCTCCACCTCTGCCGCCGGCCAACCGGTGGCATCGATCTGTTGCCAGGCCGGCTCGACCTGTTCGGCCGGCATCACGACCTGCCGGGGAACCCCGTCCACCGTACTGAAAACGGTGCGCAGACTTTCGTGCCGGCCCACCACATCGGCGAGCGATTGCGCCAGCGCATCGACGTCCAGTGGTCCGTCCAACTGCAAAGCCACCGCCATGTTGTAGATCGGCGAGGGCCCCTGCAACTGATCCAGGAACCAGAGTCGTTGCTGCGCATAGGACAGCGGGATGACCGCAGGGCGGTCTTGCGGCGCCAAGGGCTCGCGCCCACCCGAACCGGCGTCGACCCGTGGCGCGAGTTGCGCGACAGTGGGTGCGTCGAACAAGGTGCGCACTTCCAGCGTGGTGTCCAGGCTGGTGTTGACGGCGGCGATCAGCCTCATGGCCGAGAGCGAGTCCCCACCGAGGTCGAAGAACGAGTCGTCGATCCCGACGCGCCCCGCTTCGAGGACCTGGGCGTAGATTCCGACCAGGACTTCTTCGAGCACGGTGCCCGGTGCCCGGTACCGGTCCCCGTCGGCATACTCGGGCGCGGGCAGGGCACGCTTGTCGAGTTTGCCGTTGACGGTCAACGGCAATGCCACGAGCGTCATCACCGCGGCAGGCACCATATAGGCAGGCAACCGTTGGGACAGCTCGGCGCGCACCTGTCTCGGATCGGCGGTCCCCGTGAAGTAGGCAACCAGACGCTTGTCGCCCGCGTTGTCCTCACGCGCGATCACCACGGCCTGCCCGACTCCGTCGAGATCGGCCAGCACCGACTGGATTTCGCCCAGTTCGATGCGGTAGCCACGGATCTTGACCTGCTCATCGGCGCGACCGCCATACCGCAGCTGCCCGTCCCGGCCCCAGGACACCAGATCCCCGGTCCGATACATCCGGGCTCCGGGCGCCCCGAACGGGCACGGCACGAATCTCGAGCCGGTCAGCCCGGGCCGACGCAGGTACCCCACGCCCACGCCGCGGCCCGCGACATACAACTCGCCCACCACACCGGCCGGGACTTCCCGCAGCCAACGATCAAGGACGAACAACGCCGCGCCCGGCACCGGCAGGCCGATCGGCACGGCTGCCGCGCCGCCTTTTTTCAACGGAGCACTGATCGTGGCATACACCGTCGTCTCGGTGGGCCCGTAACCGTTGATCATGACTCGACCGGCTGCCCACCGATCCACCACGTCGGGCGGGCACGGCTCTGCCGCGACCATCAACGTTGACACCGATTCCAGTCCGTCGTCGGGCAACATCCCTACCGCAGAAGGGGTTTGGCTCAGCACGCTCACCCGGTGCTCAACCAGCAGAGCATGCAGATCCGCCGCGGAACGCGTCACCTCCTCGGGGACCACCACCAGACGGCCGCCGTGCAGCAACGCACCCCAGATCTCCCACACCGAATAGTCGAACGCCAGCGACGAACACGCGGTCCAGACCTGATCCGGACCCATCGCCACACCCACATCGAGGCCATCGAACAGACGTGTCACATTCTGGTGGGTGACCGCGACGCCCTTGGGCACACCGGTCGTACCCGAGGTGTAAATGATGTGAGCGACGTCATCGGCCGATGGCGCGGTCGGCAATGCGGTCGCCGATTGAGCACCGATACGAGGGTCGTCGGTCCGCAGGACCGCCACATCACAGGCGGACAACCGTGGCTCCAGCTCAGCCGTGGTGACCGCTGCGACCGGTCCGGCGTCGGCCAGCATGAACGCGATACGCGCATCAGGTACCACGGGATCGATGGGCAGATAGGCCGCGCACGACTTCAACACACCAAGAATCGCGACGATGGCCTGCGCGGATCGGTTCAACAGCAATGCCACGCACTGGCCGGGCCCCGCGCCGTCGACGATCAGTCGTCGCGCCAGTCGATTCGACTCCTCATCGAGTTCCCGATAGGTCATCGACGAGCCGTCGAAGGTGACTGCCACCGCATCGGGGGTACGAGCCACCTGCCGGGCGAACTGCTCGGGGATCGACTCCTCCACCACGGGCTGTGTCAATACCGCCAGATGCCCCATCGCATCGAGTCGCACATGCTCGGCGACATCCAGCACATCCACCGATGACAACGCTCGCGACGGATCTGCCGTCATCGCCGTCAGGACGCGCTGTAAACGCTCCATCACGGTGTGAATGCTCACTGCGTCGAACACATCGGTACGGAACTCCACTGTGCCACCGATGCCCGCCGGCTTGCCGGTGTCGTTGAAGTGTTCAGCCAGTGCGATAACCAGATCGGTGCGCGCAGTTTGGGTTTCGGCCTGCATGGGGATGACGTGAACATCGCCCAACGCCAGGCCGGCGGCCGGTCCGTTGCTGTGCCAGGGCAGGTTCTGCCAGGTCAGCATGACCTGAACAAGCGGATGATGCGTGAGCGACCGCGCCGGATTGAGCCGCTCCACCAACACCTCGAACGGCACATCCTGGTGTTCGAAGGCTGCCAGACTGTGCTGACGTACCTGGTGCAGCAGTTCGGTGATACTGGGGTCTCCGCCGAGATCGACACGCAGCACCAAGGTATTGACGAAGAACCCGACGAGATGGTCCAGCGCCGGATCACCACGCCCCGCGGTCGCGATCCCGACCGCTACATCGGGACTGCCGGTGAGCTGAGACAGCAGCACCGCCAACGCAGCCTGCACGACCATGAAACTGGTCGCATTATGCTCGCGAGCCACCCCGGCGACCTGCTCCTGCAGCTCAGCAGGCCATTCCACCTCCACACTCGCACCGCGGTAATCGGCCACCGGCGGATAGGGCCGATCCGTCGGCAGTTGCAGGCGTTCGGGCAGGCCCGCCAGCGCCTGCTCCCAATAGGCCAACTGCCCGGAGATCACGCTGTCCGGGTCGGAGACCGATCCAAGCCACTTCTGTTGCCACAGAGTGTAATCCGCGTACTGCACCGGAAGCGGAACCCATTCGGGCGCGCGCCCCGCACATCGACTGGCATACGCCGCACCGAGGTCGTTCACCAACGGCGAGATGGACCAGCCGTCGGCGGCAATGTGATGCACCACCGCCACCAGCACATGCTCCCCATCGGAGATTCGGAAAAGCGTTGCCCGCAAGGGGATATCACTGGTGAGGTCAAAGCTGTGGTGCGCCGCCGCCGAGACCCGCTCCTCAAGCTGACCCGCAGGCCAATCGCAGGCATCGACGATGCGCCATCCCAGATCGACGTCTTCAGTGGGCAGCACGATCTGCCGGGAGACACCGTCACTCGCCGCGAACAGCGTGCGCAGGCTCTCCTGTCGGGCCACCACGTCAGACAGCGCCCGGCCGAGGGCATCGGCGTCGAGATGCCCTTCCAGCCGCAACGCCACCGCCATGTTGTAGATCGGCGAGGGCCCCTGCAACTGCTCAAGGAACCACAGGCGCTGCTGCGCATACGACAGTGGAAGGACCGCTGGACGTTCTTGTACGGTCAACGCCGGCCGGGCAGCCTCGCCACGGTGGTGGTCCAGATACTCCGCGAGGCCCCCGACCGTGGGCGCTTCGAACAGATACCGCACCGGCACATCGCGTCCCAACGCCGTCTGCAGCCGCCCACACACCCTGATGGCGATCAGCGAGTCGCCGCCGAGCGCGAAGAAATCGTCGTCGAGACCGACCCGGCCGAGACCGAGTACTTCCGTGAAGACCTCGGCAACAGTCTTTTCGGTCGAGGTCTGTGGGGCCCGGAAGGATGCGACGACAAATGTCGGCGCAGGTAGCGCCTTTCGGTCGATCTTGCCTGACGAGGTCAACGGCAGTTCGGCGAGCACCATGATCTGTGTCGGCACCATGTACTCCGGCAGCCGCTCGGTCAGCCACTGCCGCACCGCACCCACCTTCGCATTGGTGAGCGGATCGTTGGCGTAACCACCGAGCGCGCGGGCACCGGTCGGGGTGGCGTAGAGATCGGTCAGCGCCTGACGGTGTCCGTTCTCGGGAACGCGAAGGAAGACCGCGTCGACAGTGCCGGATTGGGCACCCCAGGTGACCGCGGCCCGGTATCCGGTCTGCTCGCCGAGCCGGTACAACTGCTCCGGCACGACGGAGGCTTCCGAAATCGCGGTGTCGTCGGCGAGCGCGAGCAGTTCGGCGAGCGGGAGGCCGGCCACCAGCGACCGTTCGATGCTGACGTCGGCGACCAGACCGGCATGAGGAATCGCGCTGACCCGTACCAGAGCCGGCCGTTGCGTGGTCAGTTCGGCGTGCAGACCGCTGAGCCCGGCACAGTCTGCCCAGGACCAGGTGGGTGCTGCCGCCAGCGAGCACACCGGCGTGGGTGTCTTGTGGATGATCACGTCGTAGCGGTAGCGGGTCAACTCGTTGTCGGATTCACCGCGTTTGACCTGGATGTCCACCCCGCCCACCGACGGATGCTCAGCAGCCCAGGTGGTGAAGAACTCCGGAGACAGCAACAGCTCGTGTTCGCCGTGCACCGCGCGCTGCACGAGCTGCCGGATCTCGTCGGTGTCGGCGCCGGAACCGCTGCGGGCCAACGCGATGCCAGTTTGGAAGGCGCCCTGCAGACTGTGGTTGCGCACATCGCCGACGAACAACCGCCCACCGGGCGCCAGTAGCTCGACAGCCTTGTCGATGACCTCCGACAGATACTCGGCGCTCGGAAAATACTGGATGACCGAGTTGACGATGACGGTGTCGAAGTGGCTGTGCGGCAGGGACTCGGTGACGTGCGCTGGTTGCGCCAGCAGGTGAACGTGGGAACCCCACGGTTCGGCAGCCACCGCGGAACGCAGTGTCTGCACCGTCGGTGCCGAGAAGTCCGTTCCCCAGTACTCGACGCACTCAGGGGCGACCTGGGACAGGATCAGCCCCGAGCCGACACCGATCTCCAGCACCCGCTCCGGCTGCAATGCGCAGATCCGATCGACAGCGACCGAACGCCATTCCCGCATCTGCTGCAGCGGAATCGGTTCCCCGGTGTAGCTGCTGTTCCAGCCCCGGAAGTCACTGCCGAATTCCGATACCTCGAGTTCGGCGTCATAGAGCTCGTCGTAAACGTGTTGCCACTGGTCGACGACGTCGACCTCATGGTCGGCGGTGACGGTGTGCTCCAACGCGATGTAACCGACCAGATGATCGATGCCGGTGTCGCCGTGGTGTACCGCGGCGGCCGCACGATTGACGTGCGGACAGGCGAGCAGCGTGTTCTCGATCTCACCCAGTTCCAGACGCTGCCCCCGCAGTTTCACCTGAGCATCGGCACGACCGAGATACTCCAGCGATCCCGTTGCGCTCCAGCGCACCAGATCACCGGTCCGGTACATGCGTGCTCCAGGTCCCCCAAAGGGATTGGCGACAAACCGATCTGCGGTGAGCTCGGGGCGGCCCACATAGCCTCGCGCCAACGCCGGGCCTGCCAGATACAGCTCACCCACCAGTCCGACCGCGGTCGGATTCAGCCGAGCGTCGAGAACCAACGCGCACACTCCGGCAATCGGGACGCCGATCCCGACCGGCCGGCCCGCTTCCAGCGCACTCCAGGTCGACCAGATGGTGACTTCAGTCGGACCGTAGGCGTTGAACATCGCCCGCCCCGGTACCTCCTCGCGTCCGGGTACCTTATCCTCCTCGCGTCCGGGTACCTTATCCTCCTCGCGTCCGGGTACCCAGGCCGCCACCAGTTCAGCCGGGCAGGCCTCTCCACCGGTGACCAGCGTGTCCAGTCGCCCGTCGAGTCGGGTCCGGTCGAGGGTCGCCAGCACCGTCGGGGTGATGAGTGCCGCGCTGACGTGCTGGCTGTGCAGAATCTCGGTCAGCGCTTCTCCGGCATAGCAATCCGGTGGCGCGACCACGAGTGTCGCACCGGATGCCACCGCCCACAACCACTCGAACACCGATGCGTCGAAGGTGGGTGCGGCCACCATCAGCACCCGGGCGTCCGGGTTCAATCCGTACACGTCGCGATGTGCAGCAGCCTGTCCCAGCAGACCGGCATGGCTGACTACCACGCCTTTGGGGGTGCCGGTGGACCCGGAGGTGAAGATCACGTATGCGGCATTGTCGGTTCCCAACGGCGCCGGAAGCTCTGATTCGGCGATCGGTTCCGCGGACCGGCCCGACACATCGAGCGCATCGAGGGACAGAACAGGCCGCTCACC
>NZ_JAMQTH010000029.1:0-10870 GCF_032883035.1 Mycobacterium appelbergii | reverse complement strand
TTCATCGTCCCTTCTCGCCCGACATCGGGCTACAGGACTCTAAAACTGGTGGGACTCATTCACCGGGAACACGCCAGAGCGTGACAATTGCGATGGACATTTATTCGCTATTTGCTGTAAAGCCTTGGCAACGCGTTTTATCGAGAAAGCGATGCCGATTTGCCGACGGGCCGGCTGTTGCCGTGTGAGGGCGGCCGGGTGTGCGTGGTCCTACTGCCGGTCCAGCAGGTTCAGCAGGTAGTCGCCGTATCCCGATTTCAGCAGTTCCTTGCCGCGGGCAGCCAGTTGATCATCGTCGATGAACCCGGCACGCCACGCGATCTCCTCGGGCACCGCGACTTTCAGGCCCTGGCGGCGTTCGATGGTGCGGACGAAGTCGCTGGCGTCCAGCAGGGAATCAAAGGTGCCGGTGTCCAGCCACGCTGTCCCGCGGGCGAGCACCTCGACGGAGAGCAGCCCCTGATCGAGGTAGGTCTGATTGACCTCGGTGATCTCGTACTCTCCGCGGGCCGATTTCCGAAGTGACCGGGAGATCTCGATCACGTTGTTGTCATAGAAATACAGGCCGGGAACCGCATAGTTCGATTTCGGCACCACCGGCTTCTCCTCCAGCGCCAACGCCGTGCCGTCGGCGCCGAACTCCACTACGCCGTACGCAGACGGATTCGCCACCCAGTATGCGAAAACTGCTCCACCGCTGACGGTTTCGAACCGTTGCAGGCTTGTGCCCAAACCGGGCCCGTAGAAGATGTTGTCACCCAACGCAAGCGCCACCGTATCGGTGCCGATGTGGTCAGCGCCGATGACGAACGCCTGGGCCAGGCCCTCAGGTTCTTTCTGAACCGCGTAGCGCAGGCTCACGCCGAAAGCCGAGCCGTCGCCGAGAAGCCGCTCGAACGCCGGTGCATCAGCCGGTGTGGTGATCACCAGGATGTCCCGAATGCCTGCCATGAGCAGCGTGGACAGCGGGTAATAGATGAGCGGCTTGTCGTACACCGGTAACAGCTGCTTGCTCACGCCCATCGTGATCGGATGCAGCCGGGTGCCGGACCCACCGGCGAGAATGATGCCACGCATGTGTACCCCTACCTGGCTGAGATGAATTCGTCGAGTTCGGCAGCGACGACGTTTTCGGCGTCATTGCGGCGCAACACGTAGGCCACCTTATCGTGCACCACGCGCGTTGCCGACGGAATCCGCTGCGGTGGCGCAGAGGCGCTGATCAGGTGCCCCGTGGACGACACGCCACCACAAATGCAATGAAAAATATTTGGCTGTACGTGATTTGAATTGCCGCGGCCGCATAGACGACGGTCGGTGGCATGAAATTGCCCGTCTGAAACTCCCGCGTTGGTTGGCGCAGCCACGGTCGCGTAGAGGTCCGCCGCGGAAGGTAGCTGAATTGGCGGGCCGAATTTCGCTGACCTGGTCGGATACCCCGTCTGAAAGGCCCGGCAGTGGTGCGGGGGATCAGATAAAGCCGGCCGCCGTAGTGGGCAGTCGTCTAGAAATATGTACGGACGTCAGGGTGAGGGGTGGAATCGCCATGAGGATTGCCATGGCCAGCTACGGGACGCGCGGCGACGTCGAGCCATCGGTCGCGCTCGGCTGCGAGTTGAGGCGTAGGGGACATGAGGTGTGTATGGCCGTCCCGCCCGACCTGGTCGCTTTCGCGGAGGCGGCCGGACTGGCCGCTACCCCGTACGGAATGCACATGGAAGCACAGTTGGACACCTACCGTGACTTGTGGACATCGTGGACCCGCAACTTCTGGCGGGTTCAGGATCTCGTCGCGATGACCCGTGGAGCCCTGAAGGGCGTCGTGCAGCAGTGGGCGGATATGGGCGCGACCGTCAGGTCGCTGGCGGACGGTGCCGATGTGCTGACGACCAGTGTGGGCTATGAACAAGCGGCGGCCGACGTCGCGGAATGCTACGACATTCCGCTGATCGCGCTGCATACCTTTCCGTGGCGGCCCAACGGCCGACTGTTTCCGATCCTGCCGCCGCCGGTGACCCGGTCCGCGATGACGGCCTACGACTGGCTGGGCTGGCGTCTGACCAAGACACCCGAGGATGCGCAGCGCCGTGAACTCGGCCTTCCGAAGGCTGCCAGTCCCCCGCCGCGGCGCTTCGCCGACCGCGGATCACTGGAAATCCAAGCCTATGACGAGGTTTGCTTCCCTGGACTGGCGACGGAATGGGCCAAATGCGGCGATCGACGGCCGTTTGTCGGAACGCTGACGATGGGCTTGACGACGGATGCCGATGAGGAAGTCGCGTCGTGGATCGCTGACGGGACGCCGCCGATCTGCTTCGGTTTCGGGAGTATCCCGGTCGAATCCCCAGCGGACGCGGTGACGATGATCAGCACGGCATGCGCCCAATTGGGGGAGCGCGCGTTGATCTGCGCCGCCGGGACCGACTTCGGCGATGTCCCTTGCGGGGACCACGTCAAGGTCGTCGGTGCGGTGAACTATGCCGCAACCTTCCCGGCTTGCCGCGCGGTAGTCCACCACGGTGGTTCAGGTACCACCGCAGCGAGTCTGCGTGCCGGCATCCCGACGCTGGTGCTCTGGACAGCGGGCGATCAACCGCTGTGGGGGGCGCAGATCAAACGGTTGAACATCGGTGCCTCCCGGCGCTTTTCGATGACCACCTGTGAGACGTTGGTTGCGGATCTGCGCCGGATACTCGCCCCGGACTACGCCATCCGGGCCCGCGAGATCGCCACTCGGATGACTGGCCCGGATGAAAGCATCTCCAGCGCAACTGATTTGGTCGAACGGATCGCCAGAGGCTGACGGGCGACGGGCGGCGGGGCCCGGTTCCGGCGTCAACGGCGCGGATGATCTTGATGAGGTACCGCGTCGCAGGTCAGCAGCGAGTTGACGGTTCGGTGTGCAGCCGGCAGGACGATAAGCTAACTCTATGGTTTTCGATGATTCTCCCGATACGGTCCGTGGTTGAGTTGCACGTCCATAGGATTTCGTGACTATGCCCTCATTCCGGCTCGCACTGGTGCCCAAGCCACCGTTCATAGCTCGCCGCTACCCCTACAAAGACCGTCAGCGGATGCTTGACGCGTTGGGCCCCGATCTGGCCCGGACGGTGGCCATGCGGGCCGAGGACAGCACGCCCACAGAAACCGAGATCGGGCAGATATTTAACGGCACCGACAATGTCCACAAGCTGCGCCACTACCTGCCCATCTACGAGGCCGCCCTCGCCCGAACCGAACGGATGCTCGAGATCGGCGTGGACCGCGGCGGTTCGCTACGGATGTGGCGCAAGTACATGCCTGAGGCCACCATCGTGGGAATCGACATCAACCCCAAAGCGGCACAGCATGACGCGCCTGAGGACCGCGTTCACGTGCGGATCGGCGATCAGACCGACAATGGGTTCCTGGGCCGCGTGCTCGACGAGTTCGGCCCCTTCGACACCGTCCTCGATGATGGCGGGCACAGCCCCAAGCAGATGATCGGGTCGTTCCGGTATCTGTTCCCCCGGCTCAAGCCCGGCGGCGTGTACGTCGTGGAAGACGTCTGCGCCAATTACTGGACGCCCTACCGTGACCAACGCGAATCGTTCATCGACTTCACCAAATGGTTGATGGATGCGATGCATGCGCCGTATATGCAGATGACCTCGGTCTTCGAGATCATGGAAGGCCATCCCAAACGGGTCGGGCAGGTCGAGGTGCCGTTGGCGGCGACCATCATCGACCGCATCGAGGTATTTGACTCCGTCGTGGTCGTGCACCGTGCCCCAGAACCGAAGCACTTGTCCCGGGCCGCTTTCCGCTGACCCGGCCGGGCCGCACGTTGATCTTGAATTGTTTGCTGGAGACGCCGTCATCGGTCATTGACCCATATGATCGACGACGGCGACATGTCGATCCATTAGCCTTTTTTGCAGATCGGCGTGAAGTTCGCCGAGATTTGCCCAAAAGGTCTCGGCCGCAAGGTCAACGGTCGGCCCCGAAATGTATTGACCGGGTCTTGTCCACGCTAGGCTCATCACCGGAGTACCGGTTTTCAAGACAGGGGCACTTTTTTGACCGTGACTGATCGTGACACCCGATCTGCATATCTGGATCTGCTCCGACAGGACCTCACCAGGTACGGCGTCGACGAGTTGGTTCCTGTCGGGTGGGACTGGCTGCATCGTCCCATTCTGAAAATCGGCAACCTCATGCTCGTGCGTAAGCGGCCGTTCGATCCGCGCAAACGCGACCTCGGGCTGGACTGGCCTGCGGATGCGCTGACGATGATCGGGATGAACCGCCTGACCAGCTTGCAGCAGTGCGTCGAGACGGTGATCGCCGAGGACGTACCTGGAGATCTCGTCGAGTGTGGGGTGTGGCGAGGCGGAGCATCCATCCTGATGCGCGCAGTCCTGTCCGCCTACGGAGACGAGACCCGGCAGGTCTGGCTCGCCGACTCCTTCGAAGGTGTGCCACCCCCGGATTCCGCGAATTACAAAGCGGACAAAGGGGATAGGTTGCACCTGGCAGCGCCGATCCTGGCGGTGACCGAAAAGGACGTGCGGGCGAACTTCCAGCGCTACGGACTGTTGGACGACAAAGTCCACTTCCTTCCCGGCTGGTTCAAGGACACGCTGCACGACGCCCCGATCGAGCGCATTTCATTGCTGAGGCTCGACGGCGACCTCTATGAATCCACGATTCAGGGACTCGACGGTCTCTACGCGAGGCTGTCGCCGGGCGGCTTCTGCATCATCGACGACTACCACGCAATAGACGGCTGCAAGCAGGCCGTCACCGACTACCGCGCCAAGCACGGAATCTCCGCAGAGATCGTCGAAATCGATGGCACCGGTGTGCTCTGGCGTAAGGAGTGAGCGGCCGCCACCGGCATGACTGAAAGGCTTCGAACTGCGATGAAATTTGTGCTGGCGAGCTATGGAACTCGAGGCGATATCGAGCCTTCCATTGTTGTCGGACGCGAGTTGCAGCGCCGAGGGCACGAGGTGGTCATGGCCGTTCCGCCCGACTCGGTCGATTTCGCTGGTGCCGCTGGCTTTTCGGCGGTCGCCTACGGGCTGGATACGCGGTCGTGGCTGGACGTCTACCGAAACTTCTGGACGTCGGTGTTCCGCGAGTTCTGGAAGGTCCGCGACCTGCGCAAACTCTGGCGCGAAATGTGGACCCTCAGCGATCAGTCCTGGGCTCAGATGAACGCGACGTTGACAGCGCTTGCCGATGATGCGGACGTGTTGCTCGCCGGGCAGAGTTACCAGGAGCCTGCGGCCAATGTTGCCGAACATCACGACATTCCGTTGATCACCTTGCATCACGTTCCGATGCGGCCCAACGGCCAACTCGTGTCGATGCTGCCGCCGGTGCTGGGTCGCGCGGGGATGACGGTGTTCGACTGGGTGGCTTGGCGCCTGAACAAGAAGGTGGAAGACACCCAGCGTCGCGCACTTGGATTGCCGAAGGCGACAGGCCCTTCACCGGGGCGGATCGCCGAGCGTGGAGCCCTGGAAATCCAAGCCTACGATGAGGATTGCTTTCCCGGGTTGGCCGGCGAGTGGTCGAAGTGGAATGGCATGAGACCGTTCGTCGGAACGCTGACAATGGAGCAGTCGACCACCATCGATGATGAGGTGACGTCGTGGATTGCCTCCGGAACACCGCCGATCTGCTTCGGTTTCGGCAGTATGCCGGTGGAATCTCCGGCCGACACCGTCACGATGATCAGTGCGGCCTGCGCACAATTGGGCGAGCGGGCGTTGATCTGTGCCGGTTACAGCGACTTCAGCAACGTGCCGCAGTTCGACCACGTCAAAGTGGTCGGCGCGGTGAACTATGCGGCGATCTTCCCGGCCTGTCATGCCGTCGTCCACCATGGTGGTTCGGGAACCACCGCAGCCAGTATGCGCGCCGGGGTCCCCACCTTGATCCTGTCGATGGACGCCAACCAGACACTGTGGGGAGCCCAGGTCAAGAAGCTGAAAGTGGGTACTACGCGACGCTTTTCAGCGACTACACAGGAATCGCTGGTCACGGATCTGCGGCGGATCCTCGCTCCGGAATACGTCGAGCGGGCGCGCGGCCTCGCCAACCGGATGAGCAAACCAGCCGAAAGTGCGATCAGGGCAGGCGATGTGGTGGAGAAGTTCGCCCTGGCAACGTGTACGGCCTGAGCGGCAATTTGAGGCCCGTCGACCGGGCCCGATCTGATCGGGGGCAGAGATGAGCAACAGTCCTGAAGTCGCCGGAGCAGGCGACGTCAGTGACAGGCCGTCGCGACGGAAACTGGCGGCCGGCTCGAAACTGGGGCAGGTGTTCGATCCGCGAAACAACGCGCTGAACGCCTGGCGGCTGGTGCTGGCCACATCGGTGATCCTGTGTCATTCCTGGCCGCTCACCGGCCACCGGATCCCGTACAAGCCGGTCGAGCAGCTTCTCGAGCAGGTCGGGGTGGACGGATTCTTCGCGGCCTCAGGATTCCTGATCACCGCGAGTTGGCTTCGCAATCCCCGGCTGCGGGACTTCGCCATCGCTCGCGCACTGCGCATCTTCCCCGGGTTGTGGGTATGCCTGGCGATCATCGCGTTCGTCATCGCCCCGCTCAGCGTCATGATCCAGGGCGGCTCGGTGTCGGATTTGATGGCGTCACACGCGCCGCTCGAATACCTGCTCAACAACGCCGTGCTCAACGTGTACTACGCCGGCATCGACGGAACACCGCGAGGCGTCCCGTGGGCCGGGGTGTGGAACGGTTCGATCTGGACGCTCGTGTTCGAGATGATCTGCTACATCGCGGTCGCGGTGTTGGGAGTCGTCGGATTACTGAAGCGTCGATGGGTCATTCCGTCGATCTTTGTCCTCATGCTCTGTGCGACAGCGTGGTTGTCGTACCCGACCTTCGCGATGCAGACCATCCCGCAGATGGTGGCCCGCTTCGCGGTCATGTTCGCCGCCGGGGCGCTGCTCTACCAGTACCGGGACGCCATTCCTGCGCGGTGGTCACTCGTCGCCGTGAGCATCGTCCTTGTCCTCGCGTCCGGGCTGCTGACCAACTACCGGGTGATCGGCGCCCTGCCGTTGGCGTACGCGGTCATCGTTTCCGGCGCCCTCGTCCACCGCAAGCGATTGAACCTGCGCAACGACCTGTCCTACGGCGTCTACATCTATGCCTATCCGATACAGCAACTCCTGGTCGTCCTGGGCCTTGCCAGCCTGGGCCCGTTCCCGTTCTTCGTCGTTGCGACGGTGGCAACTGTGCCGTTGGCCGCGCTGAGCTGGTTTGTGGTGGAGAAACACGCGTTGAAGCTGAAGTCCCGGCTCACCAAGCGGCGTACCGGCCCGGTCGGCGAACTACCATCGGTACCGGCGGATCGAAGTGGTGTCGGATGACGATCCGGATTTGCCGTAGCCGACGAATTGTGCGCTAACACGAGGTAACTCGCCGTGTGGCTCAGGTCAGCGGCATTGCGCATCTAACCGGCTGCGGGCCAAGATGTTTCGCCCGGTCGGGCCCCGAGCCCCATCGGGAATTGCCCGTAGTCGCGACCGTTGCGAGTGCTAAGGTTGCTGACGTGGCAAATGGGCTCTCGGTCCGCACCCGACTCCGGCTTCGGGCGGTACGCGCGGAGTATTGGTTGGCGCGCAAACTTCTGCCTGATGTGTATTCCAATGATGCGTTGATCACGTTCAATACGCATGGGTTCATGGATGATCCGGCGTTTCAGCGGGCTTATCAGCGTGGTGCGCGTGCGCTTGGTGATCAGGATTGGTATCAGTGGCACTGGCGGGTGCATGTGGGGTTGTGGGCGGCGGCGAATGCTCGTCGGCTTGATGGTGATTTTGTCGAATGTGGTGTGAGTTACGGGTTTTTGAGTAGTGCCATCATGGAGTATCTGGATTGGGACGGGTTGGGTAAGACGTTCTATCTGTTGGATACGTTTGCGGGGTTGGATCCGCGGTTTGTCTCGGCGCAGGAGCGTGAGTCGGGGGCGCTTGAGGCCAGTGAGACGCATTTGCGTAACGGCATGTATGTGGATTCGGTGGATAGCGTGCGGGCGAATTTTGCGCAGTGGAGTAATCAGCGCATCATCGTTGGTGCGGTGCCGGAGACGTTGGATCAGGTTGATGCTGATGCGGTGGCTTTTCTGCATATCGATATGAATTGTGCTCCGCCGGAAATTGCTGCGTTGCGGTTCTTTTGGCCGCGGTTGACTCCGGGGGCGTATGTGTTGCTGGATGATTATGCCAATCGTGGGCGCGAGGAGCAGCGTGATGCGATGGATGAGTTGGCTCGGGAATTGGGTGTGCCGATCTGTACGTTGCCCACCGGCCAGGGACTGCTCATCAAACCGGCACGGAATTCAGTCGACGATCGTGCGTCACATACCGAGCTGTTCCAGGAATCCGGCTGACGCAGGAAACGTCCGACCACTCACCTGACTCCACTGCACACGAACGGGAGGCTTCACCTCTTGTCTACATCCGTACTCATCACCGGTGGAGCAGGATTCATCGGCTCGGCGCTCTCACGCCGCCTCGTCGAAGCGGGGTATGACGTCGCGATCATGGACGTGCTGCTCCCGCAGGTTCATGGTGGAAAGCAGGCGATCGATCTACCGTCGGCCGTCCGGTTGTTCACCGGCGACGTGACCCACGCACCTGACTGCGACGCTGTGCTCCGATTGTTCCGGCCGACCCAGATCGTGCATCTGGCGGCCGAAACGGGAACTGCGCAGTCGCTGTCCCAGGCGACGCGCCACGGCTCGGTGAACGTGGTCGGAACCACCCAGCTGCTCGACGCCCTCAGCCGCTCGGGCATTGTGCCCGAGCAGATCGTCGTCGCGTCGTCGAGGGCCGTCTACGGCGAGGGCGCTTGGCAGTCGGGCGGACAGACGTTCTACCCGCGGCCGCGTACCCACGCCCAACTGGCGGCCGGGATCTGGGATCCCCAAGGGCCCACCGGCGAGCCCGCCGTGCCGCTGCCGCACTGCGCGGGCCGCACCGAACCCCGCCCCATCAGCATTTACGGCGCCACCAAGCTCGCCCAGGAGCACCTGCTGACGGCTTGGACATCCGCCCATGACTCCAACCTCAGCGTGCTGCGCCTGCAGAACGCCTACGGCCCGGGGCAATCACTGACCAACCCGTATACCGGGGTGGTCCCGTTCTTCGCCCGGCTCTCGCGGGCGCACCGACCGTCGGAAATCTATGAAGACGGTCGGATCGTGCGCGATCTCATTTATATCGACGACGTGATCGACGCGTTGTTCACCGCGGTGAACAAGCCTGTGACCGAACCACGGTGTCTCGACATCGGCTCGGGTCAGGGGACAACCATCCACGAGCTGGCTCAGAAGATAGCTGCCATCTTCGACGCCCCCGAGCCGATCGTCGTCGGGAAGTTCCGTGACGGCGATATCCGGGCCGCGAGTTGTGACAGCGGGCCCGCGCAGCGTGAGCTCGACTGGCGTCCGAAATGGGCGCTCGACGACGGCCTGCGTGCATTGCTCGAATGGATCGACGAGCAACCTGAATCGACGTTGTAGCCAAGCGATCACGCAAACAATCAAGAAAGTCAAAAGCCCCACGCGCGTTGCCGGAGCGGCGATAAAATTACGCCGACAGCGCGGGGGCCTTGATGAAGCTACAGCAGGCATTCGATCCTCGAAACAATGCGCTGAACGCACTCCGGCTGGTATTGGCCGCCGAGGTAATACTGTGGCATTCCTTTCCGGAGACAGGACATCGGCCACCCGAGGCACTACTCCAGATCCTTTTCTCGATCGGGGTTGACGGGTTCTTCGCGATATCGGGATTCCTCATCACGAGAAGCTGGCTCACCCACCCGCGGGCCGGTGAGTATCTCGCCGCGCGCGCGCTTCGCATACTTCCCGGTCTCTACGTCTGCCTGGTGGTAACCGCCTTCGTCATCGCCCCGATCAGTGTTGCCGTTCAAGGTGGTTCGGCGATGAAGCTGTTGATGTCCACCGAACCGATCGAGTACGTGTTGAAGAACAGCGGAGTGCTCTACCTCCAGCACCATGTCGGCGGAACACCGACCGGAATCCCCGATGCCGCCGCGGGTTGGAACGCGAATCTGTGGTCTCTCATCTGGGAGGTGGCGTGCTACCTGATCGTGATCATCCTGGGAGTCGTCGGCCTCGCCAGTCGACGCTGGGTCTCCCCGGTGATCTTGGTCCTGGCGGTGTGCGGGGCGATGTTGTTGCCGCCGCTCACCTTTCCCGGGCTGTGGACCATTCCACAGCTCCTCATGCGAACCGCCATCATGTTCGCCGCCGGAGCAGTCATGTATCACTGGCGCGATGTGATACCCGCCCGATGGTCGCTCGTCGCGGTAAGTGTGGTCATTGTTCTGGCGGCCGGCCTACTGCCCGATTACCGGGTGGTGGCTGGCCTTCCGCTGGCATACGCCGTCATCACCTCGGGGGCGTTGTTGCGGCACAAGCGCTTGAACTTACGAACTGATCTGTCCTACGGCATGTACATTTACGCATTCCCGACACAGCAGTTGCTCGTGGTCTTCGGCCTCGCGTTTCTGAATCCTCTTGTCTTCTTCGGAGTCTCGACGATCGCCACACTGCCACTTGCCGCGTTGAGTTGGTTCCTGGTGGAAAAACGCGCGATGGCGCTCAAGTCCCGTCTCAAGCGGAGGAGCGTCGCGCCCGTCCCGGAGCCCCAACCCGGGTGACTGCCGCCGAGTTGTCCGCCGAGGTAATGTTGGCGGCGTGGCAACCGGACTGTCGGCCAGGGCGCGCCTCACGATGGGGTGGCTGCGCGCGGAGTATTGGTTGGCGCGCAAACTTCTGCCTGATGTGTATTCCAATGATGCGTTGATCACGTTCAATACGCA
>NZ_JAMQTH010000028.1:0-18925 GCF_032883035.1 Mycobacterium appelbergii | reverse complement strand
ACACGATCACGGCAGCCTGAGGACTGGGCACGGCCTAGTTTAACAACTGAGCCGTAATTAATGACTCAGGACACTAGCGCCGAGCCAAGGGCATCCGCGATATGGCGTGTCCCGCAAACATGCAGGTAAGGGCCTCGCCCTGGACATATCTGTAACGTGTTCTATGATCGCGTTCCATGAAGACCAAGGGCGCCCTGCTGTGGGAACTCAATTCACCGTTCAAGGTTGATGAGATCGACCTCGGTGATCCCGTCGCCGACGAGGTACAGATCCAGATGCATGCCTCGGGCATGTGCCATTCCGACTACCACATCACCACCGGCGCCACCCCGATCGGACTGCCCGCACTGGGCGGTCACGAAGGTGCGGGCGTGGTCACCAAGGTCGGCAAGAACGTCACCGGCATCGAGGAGGGCGATCACGTCATCCTGGCGTTCATCCCGGCCTGTGGTGAGTGTCCGCCGTGCCTGAAGGGGTTCCGCTCGCTGTGTGACCGGGGTGCGGTGCTGCTCGGCGGGAAGGCGATCGCCGACGGGACCAGCCGCATCCACGCCGGCAGCCACGAGGTGTCGCCGATGAACCTGCTGGGCACCTTCGCGCCCCACATGACGGTGCACAAGGATTCGGTCGTCAAGATCGACAAGGACATTCCCTTCGAGACCGCGGCCATCATGGGCTGCGCGGTGCCGACGGGATTCGGCTCGGCCACCAATGTCGCCGAGGTGAAGCCCGGTGAGACGGTCATCATCGTCGGCGTGGGCGGCATCGGTATGAGTGCGTTGCAGGGTGCAGTGATCTCGGGCGCCAAGCAGGTCATCGCGATCGACCCGAACGAGTGGAAGCGTGATCAGGCCATCAAGTTCGGCGCCACCCACGTCTACCCCACGATGGCCGAGGCCATCGCGCCCATCATCGATGTCACCTACGGCCTGATG
Organism: Mycobacterium appelbergii; assembly: GCF_032883035.1. Classification (NCBI taxonomy): domain Bacteria; kingdom Bacillati; phylum Actinomycetota; class Actinomycetes; order Mycobacteriales; family Mycobacteriaceae; genus Mycobacterium; species Mycobacterium appelbergii. The sequence continues at coordinate 17,990 of NZ_JAMQTH010000028.1, read as the reverse complement.
GCGGACAAGGTCATCATCGCCGTCGGCGAGATGAAGGGCGAGTACATCGAAGAGGCGATGATCCTGACCGCCAAGACCGGTACTTGTGTGGTGACCGGCATGGGTTCGATGATGGACGCCGACGTCAAGCTCAACCTATTTCTGTTCACGATGTTGCAGAAGACCTTGAAGGGCAACATCTTCGGCGGCGGCAGCAGCCACATCGAGACGCCACGGCTGACCGCGCTCTACAAGTCGGGCCTGCTCAACATCGACGACATGATCACCCGGACCTACAAGCTGGAGGACATCAACTCCGGCTACCAGGACATGCTCGACGGCAACAACATCCGCGGCGTGGTCCGGTTCGACGAGTCCGACTGGTAACCCTCTTCTGCCCAGCAGACAGTTAGGCCCCCTTTTCCCGGCGGAAAAGGGGGCCTAACTGTCTGCTCGCGGGGAAAGGTTACTTGGGTGGCATCCGGATGCCACCGTCGACGCGGACCACTTCGGCGTTCATGTACGAGTTGGTCAGCAGCTCGATGACCATCGAGGCCAGCTCTTCTGGCTTGCCGAGGCGATGCGGGAACAGCACCGACTCACCGAGCTTGGCCTTGAAGGCTTCGGACGCTTCGCCTTCTCCGTAGATCGGAGTGTCGATGAGGCCGGGTGCGACGGTGTTGACCCGGATGCCCACCGCCGACAGGTCGCGCGCGACCGGCAGCGTCAGCCCCACCACGCCGCCCTTGGAGGACGAGTAGGCCGCCTGGCCGATCTGGCCGTCGAATGCCGCGACGCTGGTCATGTTGACGATCGCGCCGCGCTCGCCGGTGTCGGTGAACTCGTTGCGGCTCATCGCGGTCGCGGCCAGCCGGATGCAGTCGAAGGTGCCGACCAGGTTGATCGCCAGCACCTTCTTGTAGGCGTCCAGGTTGTGCGCCGATTCGAACTGACCGTCCTTGCCGATGGTGCGCTGGGCCCAGCCGATGCCGGCCGAGTTCACCAGGGCACGCAGCGGGCCAAGTTCGGCGGCCTTGTTGACCGCGGCCTCGATCTGCGCGGTGTCGGTGACATCGACGCTGACGAACGCGCCGCCGATCTCCTTGGCGAGGGCCTCGCCCTTGTCTGCCTGCAGGTCAGCCACGACGACGCGGGCTCCCTTGGCGGCCAACTGGCGCGCGGTTGCCGCGCCGATACCTGATGCGCCACCGGTGACGATTGCGCTAGCTCCATTGATATCCACGCCGACAGACTAAGCCCAATCCACCGGTCGGTCGGTGCCGCCCGTCGGTAGGCTGGCGTCATGCCTTCGCCCGTCGACATCCGTCGCGCGACCGATCGCGGCCTCACCACCACGGATTGGCTGCAATCGCGGCACTCGTTCTCCTTCGGCGACCATTACGACCCGGACAACACCCATCACGGCCTGCTGCTGGTCAACAACGATGACATCGTCGCCCCCGCCGCCGGTTTTGACACCCATCCGCACCGCGATATGGAGATCGTCACCTGGGTGCTGGAAGGCGAACTGGCCCATGAGGATTCGATGGGTAACTCCGGGGTGATCTATCCCGGTCTGGCACAACGGATGTCGGCAGGCACCGGGGTACAGCATTCCGAGAAGAACGGATCCGGGCAGGATCCCGTGCATTTCGTGCAGATGTGGGTACTGCCCGACACCGCAGGTGTGACGCCGGGTTATCAGCAACAGGAGATCACCCTCGCCAACACATTGACCCCGATCGCCTCTGGCGCACACGATGCCGCAGTCACCCTTGGCAACCGCAATGCCACGCTGCACGGCGCCCGCCTACAGCCCGGTGACGCGGTGGAGCTGCCGCAGGCACCATTCGTTCACCTCTTCGTGGCGCGTGGGGAGGTGACGCTCGAGGACACCGGAGCGCTCACCGCCGGTGACGCCGCCCGGCTCACCGCGTCGGGCGGACAGCAGGTCATCGCGGCAACCGCGGCCGAGATCCTGGTCTGGGAGATGCATGCGAGCCTGGGTGGCAGCTAAGGCAATCGCTGTCCTCGCCGCGGCCGTACTGACCGCGTGCAGCAGCCCGGCGCCGCCGCCGGAACCCGGCACCACACCGACAACGCCCGCCGCCACGCCCGCTGCCAAGGGCTTGTCCCCGGTCACCGTCCAGGTGCCCGATGAATTCTCCGCTGCGCCGTTCGACCAACCGCGCCAGGCGCAGGTCCCCGCGGGCTGGACTCTCGAAGTCATCGCGCGGGTCCCGAAGGCGCGGATGGCGGCGTGGGCGCCCGACGGGGCCCTGTTGATCTCGCTGCCGGGCAGCGGACAGGTCGTCACGGTGCGCCCGACACAGAGCACCCTGCTCGAAGGGCTTGACCAACCGCACGGCCTCACCTTCGTCGGCTCCACTCTCTACGTCGCCGAGAGCGATCAGATCGACGCCTACGACTACGTCGATGGCCGGGCCGTCAACCGTCGCACCATCGCGGGCGATCTGCCCGACGCCAAGAGCCCCGATCTGCACGGGGCCTATGCCCACGCGCTCAAGAGCGTGGTCGTGGGAGCTGATGACGCGGTGTACTTCTCGATCGGCTCGACCGGCAACATCTCGGCCGAGGATCGCACCGCCGACCCGCCGCGGGCCACGATCATGCGGGTACCGCCGGGCGGCGGGCCCGCGGAGCTCTTCGCGACAGGCGTCCGCAACGGCACGGGTCTGGCGTTCGCCCCGGACGGCGCGCTGTGGACAGCGGTCAACAACCGGGACAACGTCGCTGACCCCGCCACCGGCCGGGTCAGCCAGGATTACGTCGACGACCATCCGCCGGAGTCGGTCGCCAAGCTCACGCCCGGCCGTGAATTGGGTTGGCCGTACTGCAATCCCGACGGCCCCCCACCTGCTGCCCTGATCCGGGATGTGCAGACCAACCCGGACGGCGCCGAGATGGACTGTGCCGCACTCGCACCGGTAGAGCAGACGCTCGGCGCCCATTCCGCGCCGTTGGGGATGAGTTTCGCCGAGTTGCCGCCACCGTTCGGTCAGGGCGCGCTGGTCGGGGTGCACGGGTCATGGAACCGCCAACCGCCGCAGGCACCTGAGGTGTCCTTCTTCGGTTGGCGTGCCGGAACACTGGGCGAGCAGCAGACCTTGGTCGGCGGCTTCCAGGACGAGGACGGCACGCGCTGGGGCAGGCCGGTGGCGGCCGTCACGGGGCCTGACGGCGCCGTGTACATCACCGACGATTACGCCGACGCGGTGTACCGGCTGGCCGCGGCCTGATCCCCAGCGCGTGCGTCGGTTACCGGTGGACCTGGTCTCGACGGCCGGTGAGGGCAAGGTAGATGGCGATCAGGATGATCGCGACGACGATGCCCACGAGGAACGGGATGACCTGCCAGCCACCGTTGGCGTTCGAGTATCCGAACTGGTAGGTCAGCCACGAGCCCAGAAGTGAGCCGATCACGCCCAAAACAATCGTCATGATGACGCCGATGTTCTGCTTGCCGGGCATTATCAGGCGTGCCAGTGCGCCGACGATCAGCCCGACGATGATGGCGCTGACAATGGTTCCGATCATTGCTGCTCCTCTGTTCACGCGGCGCCTGGTCACGCCGTCGTAGCCGACTGGATTCCCCTTTTCTTCGAAGTACTAACCACGTATCTGGCATCCGGCCGAGGCTCAACTGATACGCGCCTGTTACCAATGTTGACAGAGTTACGCATGTGATTATTGTCTTAGCTGGGATGACCTCCATCGAAAGGGAGACCATGCCTGGCCCGGCAAAATTTCTTCGGCGCGTGGTAGCGGGTGCCGCTGCCTTTTCGCTGTGTGCTGCCCTGGGCACCACCGGCACACCGCACGCCAAGGCCGAAGACGCCAAGGCCCTGCTCCTCGGCGCGATCGCCAACACCAAGGGCTCCTACCTGGTCTACAACTTCGGCGGCCAGTACGCGGCGCCGTTCGTCTCCGCGGACGGGCGTGCGTACACACTCAACGGCGGCGGCCACCTGATGACGGTCAAGAACGCCTCCACCCGGTTGACGCCGCGCCTTCTCGTCGACAGTCATCAGGGCTACCAGTCCCGCTGTGAGCGCACTCCCGGCGCCCGCACCAGTGAAGGGCTGTGGCAGGCATCGGAAACCTATGCGCCCCTTGCGGCTTGGCAGGTACTGGGACAGCCGACCATCGCGGTCAACGCCAACTTCTTCGACGTGCGCGGTCAGAAGGGCGGATCGTGGCGCGACACCAAGTGCAGCTCACCGCTGGGCGCCTACGTGGACAACACCCGCGGCCAGGGTCGGGCCAACGCCGCGGTGACGGGCACCCTGGCCTACGCCGGTAAGCAGGGTCTGTCCGGTGGCAACGAGCACTGGTCGGCGCTGGCCACCATGATCCTTCCGGTGGGCAGCGCACCGTATGTCGTCATGCCCAAAAGCAAGAACGACTACGACTCGGCCTCCCCGGAGATCCAGCGGCTGCTGGACCAGAACGCCCGGTTCGTCGCGGTCGCCGGAATCGGCCTGCTCGCCCCGGGGGAAACCGGTCAACTCAACGACAACGGCCCTTCGGCAGCGCGGACCGCGCTCGGTTACAACCGCGCCAACGATCAGTTCTACGTATTCCAGGGCGGCAGCTACACACCGGACAACATGCAGGACCTGTTCCGTGGCCTCGGCGCCGACAATGCGGTGCTACTGGACGGCGGTGGCTCGTCGGCGATCGTGCTGCGCCGCGACACCGGCGGCATGTGGAGTGGCGCCGGATCCCCCAGGGGCAACTGCGACACCCGGCAGGTGCTGTGCGATTCGCGCGAACGCGCCCTACCCAGCTGGCTGGCCTTCGGCTGATCAGGCCACTATTGCGCCGGTAGCGGCTGGAACTGCCGGGGCAGGCCGGCGTGACACAACTGGAAGTGCCCGTCCTGGCGCGGCTTGAGTGTCGCCCCCGCGGGCAGGCGGTCGCCGACCCATGGCGCCGTGGTGTCTGCCACCAGTGTCTGGCCCGCCTGGGCGATGTCGCGCAGGCGCGCGGCGTCGCTTTCAGCACTGTGCACACCGATGCTCAACACGAACGGATCCAGGGGCGACAGTTGCAGATCCAGCGCGCAGGACACCGCGTCGGACGGCCGGACGAACGCGGCGGTGAAACTGTCACACCGCTTCGGCCCCGGCCGCAGGACGCCGTCGTTGAGGGCGACCATATGGCTTGTCGTCGCGCGCAACCACGGGAGCGCGGCGAGCAGCTCATCCGGTTGCGTTTGCCACAGTTGTGCCAGTCCCTCGACACGGGCCAGCAGTAACGTCACCGTTGCTCCCGTCAGATTGCCGGTTCCATCGTGCCGACCGGCACGCTCCAGAAGCCCAGGGTAACCGCTTGCCAGGCGGGCGATGGCGGCCGCGAACCCGGTTGCGGCAGAACTGTGTTGCCAGTCCGGGTGATTGGCGACTTTGTCCGCGTGGGACGCGCATCAGCACGTGCGCGCAGGTTTTGCTGGCGTCACCCAGCCCCGGTCAGGACTCCAGCCAGAGATCGACGCCCTCGGTGGTGAAGATGTACAGCAACGTGGTCCAGGCGTCGTCCCCCAGCGCCGTTTTCACGTTCTTGTACGAGGTCATGACGAACCTGAACTTGCCGTCGTCGGGCGTGCCGAACCCCCCGCGCAGGCAGTCCGCCAGAGCGTCGAAGTTGGACCCGAAGTACCCACCGTCCCCGTTGACCGCCCGGCCGATCTCGGTGAAAAAGTCCGCCTTGGACCCCACCTGTGCGCCGTCGATCCGATACGTCTTCACATGTCTCCGATCTGGCAGAAGGACTGGTAGTGATCACCGGTATAGAAGTATTCGGCCGGGTTGTTCAGCGGTTGTCCGCCGGTGACGATGCGGCGTTGGCCGCGATGGTGCATGCCGGGCGTCGGGACCGTGTACTCGTGGTAATAGCCACGTTCATGCTTGGGCAACAGCCCTTCGAAATTGCCGAAGACCACGCCGTCATTGCGCGGGTACGGGAACGGGCCGCCCGATTCGATGAGGTCGACGGTCGTTGCGGCCTGGGGCGGCAGGCTGTCGAGGCCGCAGGTTTTTTCCGCACCGGCATTTTTGGCATCGGAGGTTTCGGTGCCGGGCGTACAGCCCACCACGAGCGCACAGAGTAGGACCGCGACCGCGCCGGTCGAACAGGATCGCCGCATCGGCACGACGCTAGCAACAAATCCCCGGTTACCGCAGGTTCTCATGGGACCATCGATGCTCGAGTGAACACCCTCGCCACACCCCCGCCATCCCGCAAACCATTTCGGCCTGACATCGAAGGTCTGCGGGCGGTCGCCGTGGTGGCCGTGGTGCTCTTCCACGCCGGCGTTCCCGGAGTCACCGGCGGATTCATCGGTGTCGACGTGTTCTTCGTCGTGTCCGGATTTCTCATCACCGGCCTGCTGTGGCGGGAAGCGTCGGGCACCGGCACGGTGCGGTTGGCCTCGTTCTACGCCGCCAGGGCCCGGCGGTTGCTGCCCGCCGCGGCGGTGGTGCTCGTCGCGACCTCGGTCGCGGCGGCCGTACTGCTGCCACCGCTGCAGGCGCGCAACGTACTGGGCGACACCATCGCCAGTGCGCTGTACCTGGGCAACTACCGGTTCGCCGTCGAGGGCACCGATTACCTGTCCGCCGACATCGCACCGTCACCCCTGCAGCACTACTGGTCGCTGGGCGTGGAGGAACAGTTCTACCTGCTGTGGCCCGCACTGATCCTGGGCACCGCATGGTTGCTGACGCGCGCAGGCCGGAGCACCAGATCGGCGACGCCGTACGCGGTGGTGCTGCTCGCGGTGGCTGGCGGATCGCTGGCACTGGCGTTGGCGTGGACGCAGACCCTGCCGGCCTGGGCATTCTTTTCCCTGCCCAGCCGCGCCTGGGAACTGGCCGTCGGGGGACTGATCGCCTTGACCGCGTCGCAGTGGCGCAAGCTGCCGTCAGTCTGTGCGGCCGTGGTGGGTTGGGGTGGGCTCACGCTGATCCTGGTGACCTGCACGCAACTCGGCGAATCGACGCCGTATCCGGGGACCGCGGCCCTGCTTCCGGTGCTGGGCACCGCGCTGGTGATCGGCGCGGGTTGCGCGACACCTGATCTGGGTGTGGGCCGGTTGTTGTCCAAGCCGACGATGCGCGCGGTCGGGCGGTTGTCGTACTCGTGGTACCTGTGGCATTGGCCGGCGTTGCTGTTGGCCCCGGCGTTGTTCGGCGTCGAACTGGGAGTGGCCGGACGCCTGGCGATGGTGATGATGTCACTGGGGTTGGCGATCCTGACGCTGCATCTGATCGAGAACCCGGCCCGGTTCGCCGCGACGCTGCGGGCTTCGGCATGGCGCAGCCTGGCGGTCGGCGCGACCGCCACCGGCGTCGCGGTGTGTGCCGGGCTGGTGCTGTTGGCGATCCGTCCCGTGCCCACCGGTTCGGGACCCCCGGCGGTGCCGATCGCCGCGGTCGAGGCCAAGCCGTCCCCCACACAGCCGCAGGCGGTGACGCCACAGGATCAGCTGCGGACAGCTGTCGCAGCCGATCTCGGTGCGGTGCCGTCGAACCTGACACCGCCACTCGACAACATCGCCAAGCCGGAACCGTTCGTCAACGGCTGCGTGCTGTCCTGGCGGGACGTCGCCCAGCCGGAGTGCGCCTCGGGTGACACCGGGTCGGCGACGACGGTCGCCTTGATCGGCGACTCGCACGCGGCAATGTGGCAGCCGGCCCTGGAACCAGTGGCGCAGCAGCATGGTTGGCGGCTGGAGACCCTGGCCAAGGTCACCTGCCCGCTGATGAAGCTGCCGATCGTCAGCCCGTATCTGGCCCGGGAATTCACCGAGTGCAAGCAGTGGCGGGCCTCGGTGCTGGCGCGGGTCGCGAAGGAACGGCCCGCGCTGATCGTGCTGGACATGGCGCGGCGCTACGGGGCCGACTTCGGCTTCGTCAGCTACGACCAAACCTGGCTGGACAGCCTCACCCGGCTGGTGTCCCAACTGCGGGGAACCGGTGCGAAGGTGGTGGTGCTGGGGCCGGTCCCCGACCCGCATTCCACCGTTCCGACCTGCCTTTCGGAGCACATGAACGACGTCGCAGCCTGCTCACCGGAACGGTCGGTCGCCATGAACGACAACGGAATTGCCGCTGAGGCCACCGCGGTGCAGGCCGGCGGCGGCCAGTACGCGAACCTCGGTGAGTTCTTCTGCACCGATCGGCGGTGTCCGGTGATCGTCGGCATTACCCTGGTGTTCCGCGACGACAACCACATCACGGGCGAGTACGCGCAACTGATGTCGCCGGTTCTGGCCGGGCTGGCCGAAAGCGCACTGGCGCCCAATTAGGCGGGCAACGCCGCGAGAGGCTCGTCGACCTTGCCTGCCGGTATCCGCGCTGTTGCCGACATATCGATGTGGCGCAGCGTGTTTCGGACCAACAGATAGACCGGAGGTACACCGAGTAGCACCAGCATGCCCGCATACGGCGCGGCCGCGGTGAAATCCAGGGACTCCCCGTTGGTGGTGGCCCACAGTTCGGTCGAAAGGGTGTGACCGTTGAAGGGGACCAGGATCAGCGTCGTGGTGAGCTCCTTGCCCGCATCGAGGGCGACCAGGAGCGCACCCGCGACGAACCCCGGCAGCGCCAGCGGCAGGGTTATCCGCGCGAATGTCTTGGCAGGCTTCGCGCCGAGGGACGCCGCGACATCGTCATAGGTGCGCCGCGCGGCGCCCAGGCCGACCCGCTGATTGGCAACGGCGAGCGGCAGGAACAGCACAACGTAGGCCGCGATGAGCACCAGTGAGGTTTTGTAGACCGCCGGGAAGAGCCTGGTGACCAGGTACACCAAGGCCAGTGCCAGGATCGCGCTCGGGATGGCGTGCGCCAGCCAGACACCGCGTTCGCTGAGCGTCGCGACCAGTGAAGGCCTGCGGGTGATCAACCAGCTCACCGGCAGCGCAACGACAGTCGCGACGAGCGCCGCGGTCACCGCGTACCCGAGCGTGCTGGCCAACGCACTGCCGACCACGTCCCAGGCCACGCCGATGCCCCGGTCGGGCGTGGTCAGTCCCCGGATGGTCATGAACACCGTCGGCCCCACCGCAGCCACGGGCACCACCACGGCGGCGATGGTGACCGGCACGAGCAGCGGTCCGAGAGGGGTGCGTCGCGGCGGTCGGGCCACCCCCCGCGCGATGTCCCTGGTCCGGTTCGGACCAGTCAGCATGTGGGTGAACAGCAGCACCGCGACGGCCAGTGCCATCAGGAGCAGCGACAGCGACCGCGCCGAACGGTAGTCGGCGTAATCGAGCATCTCGGCCATGATCTTGGTGGTCAGCGTGCTGCGCCCGAGTTGGACCATCGCACCGTATTCGGCCAACACGTGCAGCGCCACGATCACCACACCGGCGGCCATCGCCGGACGCAGTCCGGGCAGGATCACCCGCAGCAGTATCGCGCTGCGACGCGGCCGCAGGCTGGCGACGACCTCCTCCAGCGCAGGGTCGATGTGGCGCAGCGCGACGACGCACGGCAGGAATACGTACGGGTACAGCGTCAAGGCGAGCACGAGCGCGGCACCGCCGAAGCTGGTCACCAAGCCGAGCTGCGGTGCATAGGTGAGCTCGCTGGAGTACGCGGCGTAGGCGGCGACGAATCCCGGCACCGCGAGCGGCATCGCGAACAGCACCGTGAAGATGCGCGGAAAAGGCAGGCTGCTCCGAACCACCAGCAACGCACAACCCACACCGAGGACTACGGTGATCACGCTGATCAGCAGGGTCAACCCGACCGTCTGCCACACCGCGGCGGCGGTTGCCGGATAACGGAATTCGTCCGCGATGTCTGCCAGGGAGATGCCGGAGAGAAACAGGTACCCGATCGGCAGGAGAGAGACGACGGCGACGGCGACCGCACACAGCGCGGTCGCCGTCGGACGAGCCCGGAAACTACCCGACGTCATCCGCTGGACATGTCGAGCTGCTTCAGCAGATCCTCGGCTTGGGCGGAATTGGCGAGTTGATCCATGTCGAACGGCGGTGACTGCACCTCGGCGAGATCACCGGCGATCGAGCTCACCACCCCTGGCGCTACGGGATATTGCGCCTCGGAGACATCCGCGGGTCCGGTGGCGATGAGGTTCTGTCCACCGTCCTTGGAAGTCAACCAGGCCAGGAACTGTTGTGCCTGCTCGACGTTCTTGCTCGATTTCAGCACGGCGGCACCGGAAGACAGAATGAGATTGCCGGGGTCGACCTCTGGGAAGTGGTAGATCTTCGAGGTCAGCTTGTCCGCGCCGCCCTTCTGATTGGCCAGCACCCACCAGTAGTAGTGGTTCGACAACCCCATCGCGTGCTTGCCGGCCTCCACGGTGTCGCGGACGTTGCCGTTCTTCTTCTCGTTGACCCCGTTGGCCTTGATGCCTTCAAGGAAGGCGCGGGTGGCAGGTTCACCTTCGGTGGAGATCAGGTACTGCGTGGTGGCCACGAACGCACCCGACGGCGCCCACGCGAACTTCCCTTGATAGGGCGGGGTGATGATGTCGGCCAACTTCTTGGGTAGCTGGTCTTCGGCGATCTCGTCCGGGTTGTAGAACAGCACGCGGGACCGGGCCGCGTAGGCGACCCACAGGCCCTTGCCCGAGCTCAGCCCGGGGCGCACCTGATCGAGGGTCGACTGCTCGACGGGAACCAGTAGTTCGGCGGCCCCGAGCTCGGCGACCGGCGCCGGGTCCTCGGACAGGAACACGTCGGCCTTGGAAGCCGCGCCCTCAGCCTGGATCTGACCGACGGAGGCGTCATTCTGGATGTTGAACTTGACGCCGGTCTTCTTGGTGTATTCCTCGGTGAGGCCCTTGATGAGGTCGGCGTGCTGGTCGGTGTAGACCGTCAGCGTGGTCTGCTCCCCAGCTTCCTGCGGACCGGACGATTCGGCCTGATTGTCTCCGGGGGAACCACCGCCGCAGGCGGCAACCGCGCCGGCCAAGGCAAGGGTGGCGACAAGCGCCCCGGCCCGCGAGATGTATCGAAAGCTCATTGCATCGAAAACCTTCCTCCCAGAAGGGGATTGAACATCGGCAAACACCAGATGAACATCAAAACCCTAGCAGATTAGGCAAGGAGTACCTAAGAACTTGCCTGCTGAGAGACTCCGCGCGGGAATGCGCGAACCGTGTCGGTCACCTCGAGCTCGGCGTGGTCACCGACTCGGTAGGTCTGTAATCCCGGCACCCGCACGGGCACCTGCTGGGAGATTCCCGGCACGGTCACACGCATCAGGGCGTCGTGTCCGAAGTACAGCGTGGAGCGAATCGTGCCGACCACCGCGGCCGGCGGGGCTGCACCGTTGGTCGCCCGCAGGTCGATCTGTTCGGGGCGCACCAGTACGTCGCATGGGCTCTGGTCGCCGGCCCACTCACTGACCTTCAAACGGCCGAGCGCGCAGGTCGCGTAGACACCGTCCGACCCTCGGCTGATCTGCCCGGGCAGGATGAGCGCCTCGCCGAGGAATCGGCCCAGCTGCGCGTCGACCGGGCGGTCGTAGACCGTGTGCGGATCGCCCGCGGCGATCACCCGGCCCTCACGCATCACGATCAGGTGGTCTGACAACGACATGGCTTCCGCCTGATCGTGGGTGACCAGGAGCGTCGTCGACCCGGTACTACGGATCAGGTCCCGGACCTCCTCCCGCAGTTCGATGCGCAACTGTGCATCCAGGGCCGAGAACGGTTCGTCGAGCAGGACCAACTTGGGCTCGGGAGCCAGCGCGCGGGCCAGCGCGACGCGCTGCTGCTGCCCGCCCGAGAGCTGGTCGGGTCGTCGCTCACCCAGCTCCGGCAGACCGACCAGATCCAGGAGCTGCGCGACGCGGGCGCGACGGGCCCGGCGCGACTGCCCACTGAGCCCGAACCCCACGTTGTCGGCGACAGTCAGATGGGGAAAGAGGGCACCTTCCTGCGGGACGATGCCGACGGCCCGCGCATAGGGCCGCAGATTCTGCGTCGGCGAGACCAGTTCGCGCCCGGCCAGGGTGATGACGCCGGCATCCGGGCGTTCGAAACCGGCAATGCACCGCAGCAGGGTCGTCTTCCCGGAACCCGACGGTCCCAACACGCTGGCAAACGCCCCGGCGGGCACGGTCAGTTCGACGTCGTCGAGCGCCGCCGTCGCCCTTAGCGCCGATCCGAAGACCTTGCGGAGTCCGCTTACCGTCAGCACACGCCCACCGTAGTAGCAGGAGCTGCCATCACTCGGCGTCGTCGTGCAGCTGATCGATCCGGTGAACGCCGTCGACGCCGGCCAGGACCCGTCCGGCTTCCAGAACCCGGATACCCGACAGGGTCATCGTGACCCCGACCTCCCCACTCGCCGCGGGCCCCGGCGAGTCGGTGGCCAGCGAGGTCAGGTGCCAATTGTGCAGATCACAGGTCTGTAGCAGCTCCCGCAGGATGCCACGGCCGTCCTGATAGATGACATGGACCTGAACGGAGCCGCGCAGCCGGCTGGTCAAACGCCGCAGCAATGGGGCGACCCCGAGAACGATGACGAAGTGCAGCACCGTCACCACGATTGCCAGCAGAAACAGTCCGCCCGCGGCGGCCATACCGATCGCGGCCGATTCCCAGATCGAGGCCGCGGTGGTCAGACCGACCACCGCGCCCCGACGGGTGATGATGATGCCTGCGCCGAGGAAGCCGATGCCCGAAACGATCTGTGCGGCAACGCGAGACGGATCGAGGATGACTTCTGACGAGAGCACATCGCCAAAGCCGTACTTGCTGACCAGCAGGATCAGTGCGGACGAGGTGCCGACGATCGTCTGGGTGCGCAGGCCTGCGCTCTTGCCACGCGTTTCACGTTCGAGCCCGATCAGTGCGGTGAGCCCGAAGGCCACCAGCAATTCGACGACCTGGCGTGATCCCTGCCCGGTCCCGGTGAAGAAGCCGTCGGCCAACCACATACTCATGACATCCCACGCTAATCCTCGAGATTCTCTGCACACTGCATCAGCAGCGCGGCGAGCTGCGCTTCGGTGCCTTTGGGGATTCCCCTGACCATCGCGGCCTCCACGCCGAGGACCGTCCTGTGGGCCGACTCGAGCCGGCGCCTGCCCGCGGTGGTGAGTCGCAGTGCGCGGGCGCGGCCGCGTTGTGGTCCGTCGGCGTCGTCGATGAACCCGTCGGCGCGCAGGCTGCGCAACACGTCCTGCAGGGATTGGCGCGTCACGAAACACAGCCGAGCCAGTTCGGACGCCGACGCGGCCGGATGATCGGCCAGCGCGCGCAGTACGGCGTACTGCGCCATGGTCAGTCCGGTCGGCCGTAACGCCGAGTCGCAGCTGCGTCGTAGCGCCTGCTGGACCCGCTTGACCAGATATCCGACCCCATGCTCGACATCACCGCTCGTCATGACAGGAACCTTACATTGGTGCTATCGTGCTCATGTAAGGAACCTGACAAAAGGAGTTTGTGATGACGACGATTCAAAGCCCGAGCCCCTGCGCCACGTTGATCAACGTGTTCACCGTCGAGCCCGAGAATGCCCCAGCGCTCGTCGAGTCACTGCGTCGTGCGACCGAGGACGTGATGTGCCACGTGCCCGGGTTCGTCTCCGCGAACATCCATCTGAGCACCGACGGCACCCGCGTGACCAACTACGCACAATGGGCCAGCGCGGAAGCATTTGAGGCGATGCTGGCAGATCCGACCGCACGTGAGCACATGGGTACCTGCGCTGAGCTGGCCGTGAGTTACGACCCGCACCTGTACACCGTCGAGTCGGTGCACACCGCATAACGCTTGGATGGCTTGCGGTCACAGTTCTCGCAGTAGACGGTGGCAGCATCGGCTGATTAGGGTGGGCGCCCATGTCATCCACCGGCACGAACCGCGCCCGTCATCGGCGTCCGCTGGCCGCAGCCGTCGCCGTCGTGGCCGCCTGCGCTGCAGGCCAAGCGGGGATCGCACTCGCCTCCGCGGTTTTCGACGAGCCGGGCTACACCTCGTGTACCGCGACGACGCTTCCCGCTCCCGACCAGAACTTCGACACCGTCGCGACGACCTGTTGCGTGGACAACGCCGGAATCCCCGCCAACACCACCTACGGCGTGGGCTGCGTGGCGCCCATCGAGAACCCGCCAGAGGACTATCGACCAACGATCGTCATGCCCTCCCGGCCCACGCCGCCGGGTGAAGGAGACGACGCCGCGCTCGACGAGCTCATGAAGCAGCCGCCCGCTCCGCCTCTGCCCTGACACCTGGGCTCAGTGGTGGCTTACGCCGCGTCCTTCTTGGTGTCGTCCTTTTTGGCGTCGTCCTTCTTTTCAGCCTTGGCCTTCTTCTTCGGCGGGGTGGTCGCCTTCTTCACGTTTTCGGCGGCGTCGTTGACGGCCTTCTCGACCCCCTCGGCGGCGGCCCTGATCTGCTTGCGACCGTTCTCGGCGACCTTGTTCAGCCGCTCCTGAGCGTTCTTGAACGCCTTGTCAGTACGCGCGCGGGCCTTCTCCGCTGAGGCTTTAGCCTTGTCCCGGGCGTCGTCGACATTTGACTTCAGGTGTTCACCAACGGAATTGAGCGTCTTGGCGTCCGGCTTCCCGGTTGGCGTTTCCTCGTCCTCCGGTTCGGGGGTGGTCGGCGGGGCTGCCTCTAGGCTGAGCACCTTGGTGTCGTTCTTCGTGGCCCCCGTGTTCGTAATTTCCTGCGGCTCAAAATCAGTCGCCCGCAAGGCCTGGCTGCCGGGCGAGTTGTTCAAGATGCCGCCGGTCGCATTCTCCAGTGCTTCGGTGATCCCGGTGAGGTCCAGTCCGGATCCGGCGCCCGGCAGGTTACCGCCGATGCCGAGGAGACCGAGCACGGTCGCCAGCACATTCGAAACCTGGCCGTCCTTGTCGACCAGCCCATCGCTGATCGCCTGTTGCACGCCTTGGGCAAGTTGCTTCGCGACATCGGCCGGCACCTTGGTCCAATCGACCTCCGGGAAAGAGCCGAACGCCGTTGGGATGTCGGAGTCGTCGAAGGTGCGAACGTAGGTGACTACGCCGTCTACCTCCTCGCGCTCAACGTCCGTGTAGCCGAGGTTGACGAGCGTGGTCAGCGCCGGCGTCAGCGCTGTTCCGAGCGGATTGTTGAGGTTCGCGCCGGTGAACAAATTGATGAGATCGATGGCCAGATACGTCGGTTCGAGCAGGGGCAGGCTCTGCGCGTCGAGCGTGTAGAAGATGTTGAGCTTGGGGCCCTTTGTCGGGTCGTCGCCCTGGTTTGCGATGTAGTCGGCAAGGTCGTCGCCGAGTTGCCCGACAACTTCGCCCGCCAAGTTTGTGACGATGCCGGTGACGGTCTGGTTGCGCAGGATGTACGTCGGGAACATCCCTGCTGCAACGTTATTGGCCATCGTGAACGGATTCGGCCAGGCCGCGAAGTCCGACATGGGCAGGTATTCGGCTGTGGCGTCGATCTTGATCGGGATGAGGTTGGCACCGCCGATCGTCAGCCCAAGTAGCGAGACGTCGAGAAGCCCTTGTCCGTTTGAACTGCTCTGGACCTGCGTGTCGGGGGTGACCGTGTCGATGCCGAACAGGCGGAAGAACGGATAGGCCCGCGCCAAGATGCCGCCGTTGGCGCGGCCTGGGTTGTCCAGCAACAGCATTGGCAAAATCGTGAAACTGCCGAGTATCGGGTTGGTTCCCGTGTAGTCAGCCCCACCCGGCTGATTCGGCAGGTCGTCAACCACCTGCTGGTAGGCGGCCCCGGTCGCGAATGCGCCCAGACCGACTCCGACCGCGATCGGTACCCGGAGGTCGACAAGATCGAGACCCGCAAGGGGGCCAGTCGCGATCTCTTCCAGAATGTGAGCTATCAGGTGCTCTTTAACGAACGGCAGCCCCAGATCGGGCAGTATCGCATCAATGAGGTTTGCCACACCGCCGACCCCGACACTCAGGTATGGCGTGCCGTTGATCTCGTCGGCCACCGAATTCGGGAACGGTGGAACCCATCCGAGGTCGACGCCGAACAGTTTCAGAAGCGTGAACGGCGCGCCTGCGGTAATGATGTTCAGCCCGAAGTCATCGCCGACATTCGAGAGGTCAAGTGGGGCACTGAGATCCAGCCCTAAAATACCGAGTAGATCACCGAGCGGGATGGTGGTGTTCGTCCCGAGAACATCGAGCACTTGGCCGAGAAACTCGCCGAGCGGAAGCGCAGCCAGTATCGGCCTCAGGTCGACAGGTACCTCACCGAGCACACCGCCGACCGCGCCGCCCAGTACCTGATTGAGCAACCCAGCCGTAAGGCTTTCGAGGTCGAGACCGGCCGCCTGCGCGAGGGCGGCGAGGTTGATGTTCTCCACAAGTTGCGTGAGGATCTGCGCACCGATTGCCTGCGACAAGTCGTAGCCGGCAGAACCAAGCCCGAAGGAAAGATCGGGAATTTGTTCCGGCGGCGGGAACGGCCTGAAGTCACCCCGGAGATCGACGTTCCGATCGACGGCAGCAGCGTTTGCCTGCGGCGGCGGGGCTACCCCGACGGTGAGAGCGGTGACCGTTGCGGTTGCCGCGCCGATCGTCGCGATTCTCTTCGCTCGCTGCCGCGACTTACGGTGCTTGTTGGCCATTCGACCAGTCCTTTCAGTCACCATCTCAGGTTCTTCTCAGGCAACGTAGCACTAACGTGACCATGATCACTATTTTTGCTGATGATTTGATTTCGACATCGTTCTGAATATCGTGCAAACGTAAGTTCTATACTTTTTAGTTTGTTTTTCCTGCGCAGGAGGCCTGTCATCTGCGCATCAGGCAATTGGCGGTCGACACGCGTCCAAGGTTGATCAAGTTGCTAGAACCTGTAGCGCAGTGTTGCTCGGCCCCGGGTAGCCACCGTTTTCGGCTTGGCGCCAGAACGACGGATTCCGTCGCGCCGTTGAAAGTGCAATGACCTGGCGATTGTTGCCCCAACAACGATAAGTCGCGTTATGCGGCATGCGGTCGACACGCAGGAATCGCTGGGTTTCGTTGTTTGCTGCGTCAGGACAGCAGGCGCCCGGTCACCGCTTCCACCTGATCGGCGTAGCCGCCACCGAACAGCACCACGTGAGCCAACAACGGATACAACTGATGCAGGCCCACGCGCCCCTGCCAGCCATCGGCAAGGGGCCTCACCGATTGGTATCCGGACACCACCCGCTCGATGAAGGGGCAACCGAACAGCGCCAACATCGCCAGATCCGTCTCACGGTGCCCGCCGTGCGCAGCCGGGTCGATCAGCACGACACCGTCAGATGTCCACATCACGTTCCCGCTCCAGAGGTCTCCGTGAATGCGGGCAGGACGATCGTCGTCATCGAATTCACCCTGACGGCACATCTCGACGACAGTGGAAACCGCTTCCTGCGCAGCGCGACTGAGCCGCGAGGCAGCGAGCTGGGCCATCGGTTGCAACCGCTCGGCGGCATAGAACTCGCCCCATGAATCATGCGCGGTCAACGACATCGGCAACGGATGCGACATCGGCCCGAAAAATCCAGGCCCGCCGTAGCCGCCGGGCCCGGCCCCGAACGCCGGTGCTCCCGCGTCATGAGTGACGGCCAAGCGCGCCCCGAACTCCTCGGCGGCCTTCGCCGACGGCGCCACGCTCACCAATCGCTGCAATGTCAGTGATACCGCGTCGTGGGCGAAGACCTGGACACACCGGGCACCTCCGTCGACGGCGAGCCAGCCCAAACCGGCTGCCTCGGCGTCGAAAAACCCCGGTGGGGCCGCCGCGTTCCGCTTGACGAACTCGTCCGCTATGACGAAACCCCCAAACACTCAGTGCGACAAGGCTGCCTACCATATCGGTACGACATCGACGCTGCCGAGAGCCGAGTTATCCCCAATTGCGGTTTCATCCACAAGCTGGGGTTGAGCTGGGGTTTTGGTCGGTGGTCGGGGCTTGTCGGGCGGTAGTGTCGAACGTATGTTCGATGATTCGTTGGCCGAGATTGCCGACCTGGAGGCGTTGGATGACGCGACGCTGGTCGATACGGTCCGCGG
>NZ_JAMQTH010000027.1:0-20151 GCF_032883035.1 Mycobacterium appelbergii | reverse complement strand
GCGGGCTGGAACACCATCGACTCAGGGTTTGTGAATTGGGCCGTGTCCGTGGTGCGTACACAGTTTGGGCCGCAGCTTGTGATCGCCTCTAGCGCGGGTGGCGGGGTGTATGTGCCTGCGTCGGTGTACATTCCGACGACAGCGCGGATCGCACCCCGTGATCCGGCGTTGCCGATGAGGTGGGCGGATAAGTACATGGGGTGGCGTCGGCCGGCTGATGTGCTGGCCGGGCATGCGGATGCGTTGGCCGACAGGGCTTCTGGAGTGGTGCGCAGTGCGTTGGTGACTACGGCGGAGGGTCCGCGCCCTGCGGGATGGCAGGACTTTGAGACGGCGACGTTGCGGTCGATCCTACATTCCCCCGGTTCGGTGCCGGTGCTCGACGGCGCGCACCAACACCGCTTAGGGGCTATTGATCTTGATCTGGCGCAACAGATTTCAACGGTGGGCAGTGGAACGTCTGAGGTTCCCGTGGCTGCGGTAATCACCCGCGCGGTCGTGGAGGCGGCGACGCAAACTCCAGCGGCCATGATCAAGGGCAGTCCGGTATCCAGTGCGGACGGGCCAATTCAGGTTGCCGAGGTGGCCGACCTGGCATTTCTCAATGAGCTGGCCCAGGGGACGCCCATCGACTGGGCGGCTTACAACAACGAGGTGGCCCAGCGCCACGACGGAAACGCGACGAGTCCGCACCTGAATGGGCCGTTGGATCTGGACGATTCAAAGGACTCGCGGGATGCGCGGCTGTTGTATATAGCGTTCTACAGGACCGCACTCATTGCTGAGTTGATTCGGTATTGGCAGCGGCCGGCGTCACCGTCCTTGGCCGATATCGTGTACTGCGCGGTGGTGTCCGGGTTCGGCCAGGTGGTGGCGTCGACCCTATCGACTCTGGAGCGCCAATGTCGATGATTTCGCCTGGCGATGCGTTCGACGCGGACAGCTTAAGGGCCCTTGGCGGCACGGTGCCTTCTGCAAAGTCCACCTCAGTGGGCAAGGTCGGCAAGTTCGGCGCGCGCAGCTGGCTGGAGGCCCAGGACACCGGAATGTCTTTGATTCCTGGTATGGGTCGTACTCCGAGCTGGACTGACACAACGACGGCTGCATTCGCCCGGATTGTGGCCGATGCGCGCTCTGGAGAGCTGGAGCCGGATTGGCGGGAAATCCGTGCCGGCGCAGCCAGCAGTAGGTTGCACCACGCACGTGCCCGCGAGGGCAGCGGCGCTGGTGGCGGAACTCCGATGAGTCCGTGGGCTTATCCGTTTACATGCCAGGCGGAGACAGAAATTCTTGCGCTACGCGAGGTAGTGGAGGGCGGGCCGTGGGATTGGGAGCCAGGCGCATCCGGAGGTCCGGATCAAGCACTACGCGCCTGGTGGATATCCTGTTCCGAAATCATCGATTTCGAGGAATCCTCGAAGCTGCACGAAGAACAACAGCGTAGAGGGATCGGCCAACGACATCTTGCTTGCACCGTGCTGGGCATCGAATCAGAGGCCAAGATTCGGGAACGTGCCCTGATTCGGCGGGACCTGCTCACCGAGAGTGTGGAGGCGGCTATTGCCGCTTTGAGCGTTCGTTCACCAGAGTTGCTCGATGTTTTCGGCGAAAGGTGGATGCGCTACGCGGGCCGAGAAGACCTACGCCAGACCGACTGGGTTGAGAAAGCGATCGCCCGTACACGCCGCTGGGCTGATGCTGATCATCAGCAGCGAGCCGCGCACCTCGCGCGTCTCAACGACTCGGCATACCGTGCGGAGATGCAGCGCATACCGGATTACTGGATGAACCACGGCCAGAAAGGACAATGATCATGGCCGCAGTACCACCTTCGGGAGGCTCCGGGGACCGTATTAAGGTCGATCCGATCGCCCTGCCCGCATCAGGTGCGACCACCGGCGCCGAGGCTGCGGCGGTCGCCGCAGGCGGTGCGGCCGGGGCTGCCCAGGGTGTCGGCGGCTTGGCAGGTGCGGCTGCACAGCCTGACGGGGTTTCGCTGGCCATCAACGCCGTCACCAGCACGTGGCCTGCCCAGGATGGCACGTTTCTGGCTGACCTGAGTCGAGCGGGCAGCGCCGTTGCCAGCGGGGACGTGGCCAGCGCAGCGCAGCTGGAAGCCCAGGACACCGAGAATGCGGCAGGCATCGTGGCCGTCGCGCCGGGTGCGGCGACTGCCAGCGTGTAGGTCCGCCAGAGCGCCCGCCCCTGGGCTTTTGCTTGAATAGCACACCGACTGCGACCGGGAAGGGTGACCGTGGACGCGCTTACCCTCTCAGATCTTGCGGAGGTGGTGTATTCCGCGGGCAAGGTTTTCGACGGTCTATCTGTCAGCCGACGCGACACCGAGAATTTCCTGCGGTCCGGCAGCCTTGAGGGCGTCGCATCGCGGGCCGATCTTGCGCTTCTCGAGGATCTGCGCGACGCGGCGCAGTTCGTCATCGACCACGCCGCCGGCGATCCGCTCGACGCCGGTTTCGTCCGGGCCGTCAACGCCACTCTCACCCGCAGCGGTGCACTGCATCCAGGCCAACTGCGCACCCAGGAACAGGCCATCGGGGTAAGCACGGCCTACGGTCGCCACACCCCCGCCGCCCTGTCCGAGGACGGACTGCAAGCGGTGCTCGACAGTGCGACGCGCAGCGCACAGGTCCACGAGAACGCGCTCGCCCTCTTCGTGGACCTGGCCAAGTCGCAGCCTTTTGAGGATGGCAACAAACGCACCGCCGTGTTCGTGGCCAACAGCCTGCTCATCGGTTCCGGCGCAGGCATCCTCCTGACGATCCCCGTCAATGACAACGACCCCGGAGTGGCCAGAACATTCAACGACCTCCTAGCGAGGGCCTACATCTACGGCGAGCATGAGGCGGTGAAGACGTTGCTACGCAGTCGACTTCGTTCGAATCCGGACTGTCAACGATAAGCCGCGGTGATGGCTGGTTCTGGACGTGGATTGAGGTGCGGCCAGGGACGCGTGATTCGAGGGCACATGCCCTGGCAGCTACATCATCCAAGTATCGACCATTAGTTAGAATGGTCGGTTGTGGCGAAAGACAAGGTCTCGGTGACGTTGGACCGCGCAGTTCTGGCGGCAGCAGATGCGGATGCGCAGGCAACGGGCTTGAACCGATCGGAATTGTTAGAACAGGCCCTGCGACACGAACATCTTCGGATCGCCCTCCAGAACCACACCGCGGAAACAGTCCCGACTCTCGGCATCGACGGTTACGCGCAGAAGGTCTACCAAGCGAATCGGGCTGCTGGGCTGTGACCACCTCCG
This sequence comes from Mycobacterium appelbergii, assembly GCF_032883035.1. Classification (NCBI taxonomy): domain Bacteria; kingdom Bacillati; phylum Actinomycetota; class Actinomycetes; order Mycobacteriales; family Mycobacteriaceae; genus Mycobacterium; species Mycobacterium appelbergii. Next base: position 16,874 of record NZ_JAMQTH010000027.1, on the reverse strand, counting down.
CTGCGCACCCAATGCGCTCGGCCAATGTTCGTCGCCAGGGTGAAGTCCTTTCTACCGCTGAAGGTGAATGTCGCGCGGCGAGTCCACTGGGTCACCCGCCGCGTTGGGGTCGACGCGCGGCCGTCCGCCTGGCGCGGCGGATCAGCTCGCGGCTGGATTCGACTGCAGCGCGCCCGGTTTCGCCGCGAGTGGGATCGATCTCGCGCTCGTCGTTTTCAGCCCAGTCGGCCAGCTTGTTGTAGCGGTCCTGGTCGATGTTCATCGGTCGTCCTCCTGGTCGCCCCTGTCTCGTTTCAAGAGTCTCGTTTCTGAAAAACGAGCCAGATCAGTTCCTGTCTCACCCAGATCAGTTCCTGTCTCACAGAGTGCCCACCGGGAGCGGCGTTGCTAGCCGTCCTGGGCTAGACACAGCGTCACCGGATTGCCATCCGGGTCGACGATGGTCGCGACACGCTCACCCCATGGCATGTCGGCCACGTCGGCCAGGACAGGGATTCCGTCATTGCGCAGATCGGTCACCAATGTGTCCAGATCGTCGACATAGACATACATCTCGAACCGCGGACCCGCGGGCGGCTTTAAACCGTAGCGTTGCGCCGACCAGTCCCAAGACACGATGGCAATCTCACTTGCACCGCGACGCAAGCCGATGTACCCGGGTTCGCTGTCGGAGGGCAGCTCGACGGAGCGTTCGAAGCCCAGTCGCTGCCAGAAATCAGCGCTACGCCTGACATCCGTCGCCGCATAAACGACCGGGAACGCACGCAGGGGAGCCACAGAGTCCAGCCTAGCTAGCTATCGCCGAAAGCTGTCTCGGGACGATCCAGCCGCCGCTATCTGTCCGGTGTGGCCAGGATCTTGAAAAGCATGTTGTTCACATCGGTCAGAGCCTGGACGTCAACGCGGCGAAAGAACTCATCCAGCGCTGACTTGCGCAGGCTGGTTACCAGGCCGGGAGCTGCCCACGCGGTGTCTCCCAACGGCACGCCGAACCCGGTATCTGGATTGTGGTCGAACACCGGCACGACGATTACGGTCGGCTCACTGGGGATCTCGTTGTAGACCGTGGAGGAGATGACGAGCACGTTGATTCCGGTGCCCGTAACCCAAATCTCGCCTCGGCGTGGCGATTTCAACGCTTTGTCAACTCGTCAAGATTTCGGTCGGCCCAGGCCTCGCTGAAGGCGACGGAATCGGGGTGCTCCCGCATCCACTGGTCGTGAGCTTCGCATCTGCGGCGCATGTCCTCAACATCGAGCACGCCCTCGATCCAGGAATTCATCGACGTATGGTCAGCATCTGCGTACCGCTTCACCGCCTCGTAGGCACCGTCGGATAAGCGCAACGTAACAGTCTTAGCCATCACTCGATGATAGCATTTGTTGATAGCACATCGTGACCTTGGCTGGCCTCATATCTAAAGAAACGAGACACCCTCCGAGGCACCACTCCCCCACCGCGTAATGCCAGGTCGCGGTGTCTCATTTCTTGTCTCACACCGCGTGTCTCAGATCCTCAATGCCAGAAGGCAATGAGACGGTAGTGATGTGACGAAGATTCTCGGGTACGCCCGCGTGAGCACCGTGGGCCAAGACCTCGATGCGCAGCTCGTCGCGCTCGCAGGGGCCGGTGTCGGACCGGATCAAGTCTTCACTGACAAACTCTCGGGAGCGGTGAGCACCGACCGGCCTGGGTTGACGGCAATGCTGCACTACGCCCGTGAAGGTGACACCGTCGTTGTCACTGCGATCGATCGTCTGGGCCGCTCCGTCGCCGAAGTGACACGCACTATCGCTGAACTCGGTGAGCGTCGAATCTTGTTGCGCGCCTTGCGTGAAGGCGTGGATACGGGCACTCCGACCGGCCGTGCCGTCGCCGCCATAATGGCAACCCTCGCGGAGCTCGAGCTCGAGCTCGGAAAAGAGCGCCGTGCCGCCTCACGCGAGTCCCGCCGAGCTCGCAGCTTGCCGGCCACCAAACCCCACAGGCTCAGCGCCGACCGCCAAGAGCAACTGCGTCGTCTCGCTGCGACCGGTGAACCGGTCACCGAGCTCGCCGCGGCGTTCGGGATCGGCAGGGCGACTGCGTACCGATATCTCGCACGCGGAGATATCGGTACTTAGCGTCGGTAGTGGGCAATACGCCCGATCCGGTGTATATTCGTGAGTGCAGACCCCCCCACACCTGTGGATAAGGGGGTCTAGCTGTTTCTGGGGGCAAGTTCCTTCGGCTGCCTGTTCGGATCCCGCTCAGCCAGGTATTTCTCGTACCAGTCCCAGGCAAACTCATTCCGCGGGTGGCGGTCGGCGGCCGCATACGCGCTCCAAGCGACCAAGTCGGCCATCTGCACAAGTTGCGACGATTTCGAATCGAGATGGATCGCGTCTTCGATGATGCGCCGTTCATCCAGCTTCAACTGACGGTGCGTGGTCCGGTAACTGCTATCGCTGCCGTCCCCGTCCATCACCACGACACCGAGCGAGTCGGTGGCGGCCAGCTCTTTTTCAAAGCGCATGATCAAATCTCGGTAAAGCTCCCGTTTGGTCGCGGCAAGGCGCGCGGGGTCCCCCTGGCGGTAGACCGACCCCACGACCAGCCCCTCGGCACAGCGCAGTGTGTCCAGGCATTCCACCGCGACCTCGCGGCCGAAGTCTTTCCAGAACTCGATCCCGTTGTGCACGTGCCGGTCAGGGACATTTTTGGAAATCCGGCCGCGGCCGTTCACGTAGTCCGTTGTGTGCAGCTCCTGTTGGATGGCCACCCGGTACTCACGCCACAGCATCTTTCGGCAATCGAGCCAGCACCGGAGCACAGAACCCCAGCGGTCCGGGCTGAACTCAACCCAGCCGTACACGACCATCCCAGACTGGGGGTGTCCAGAGTCGTCTATGTAGATCATCCGATTGAGGTGCCGTGGCATGCCTCAGGATGCTTCCCGATAACCGCAGACCCGACCTATCCGACACGCAGGGACAACGCAATCTAGCTAGCTAGGCGTGCTAGCATAGCTATCTGAGCTATGCTAGCACAGCTAGCCAGCATCGCCAGCCTAACTACGGAGGAAGCGCATCGTGCAACCAAAACGGCACGCCTTGGCCAACCAGAAAGGTGGCGTCGGCAAGACTGCGACGACACTCGGGCTGGCCAGCGCCATCAGTCACCGCGGAGGGCGTGCCCTCATCGTCGACGTGGACCCCCAGGCCAACGCCACCGAAGGCCTCGGTGTGTACACAGAAGATGGGCAACTCACCACCGCTGACCTCATGGATCGCACCGAAGCCGGCTCAGCCATCGATGCCGTCGTGGCCACTGACTGGGACGGCGTCGACCTCATCCCGTCCCACTTGGATCTGTCCAACGCCGAATCCAGCGGCGCTTCCGATCTCGTGTTCCGCCTGGATGTCGCTTTCGAAGGCCTGGACCTCTCGCCGTATGACGCCGTGCTGTTCGACTGCCCACCCAGCCTGGGCAAGCTGCTGTTCGCCGTTCTGCTCACTGTGGACACCGTGTACGCCATCACCGAACCAACGAAAGACTCCGTCAAAGGCGTGACGCGGCTGGAAACCACCGTCCAGAAGGTCAAGTTGCGCCCCAACCCGCGTCTGGAGCTGGCCAAGATCATTATTTCCCGCCGCCAGAACAAAGGCGAACACATCGACCGTGAACGCGAGCTGCGCGAAGCCTACGGCGACCTCGTGGCCCGCACCGTCATACCCGACCTCGGAGCCCGCCAAGACGCCCACAGCGCCGAAGTGCCCATGCACAAATTCAAAGGCGGCCGCGCACTCAGCCTGCAAGTCGCCTACGACGACTTGGCCGACGAACTCGGCATCACCATCGGAGCGCCCGCATGAGCACCACACGCAAACCAGCCATCACCCGCACCACCAGCCACCCAGCCGACACCATCCCCGACCGACCCGCAGTCCCCATCACCGCCGCCCCGCCTGACTCGTCTCAACTCGCATCGTCACCGCAGGCCGGAGGAGCGGCCGAGCGACTGACCGAGCAGCACAACGTCAGAATCCGGCCCTCCACTAAAAACCGCCTCGGAAAAGCCGTCGACAAGCTCCGTTACGAAACCGGCGACCGCACCATCAGCATCGCCTCCATCACCGACCAAGCCCTCGACGCCTACCTCACTCAACACGGCTGCTAGCTAGCTGTGCTATCACAGCTATCACAGCTATCAAAACGCTCTCATCTGGGCAAACAGGCCACAAAGGAGCCCAACATGTCAGACACCCGTCGTACCGTAAGAGTCATGGAAGCGAACACCCCGCCGCAGCCGGGTACCGCCGAGCACTGGGCGGCCTGGCTCGAACGGTACGGCGACGACTACGCCACTCACGACGAACGCCGCGCCGCCTATCAAGACTTCCAATCCAACCTGGCCACCATGCAAGCTGTCTTCTCGCAACCCGGCCAGCTGCACGCCGCCGGATACCTCGCCGCACACGATCGCGTCGCCGACGGTGACGCCGATAGTCCCGACGACGCCGAGCTGTGGGTACCAGCTAATCTCACCGGCGCTGAGCGGGCGGATTGGCTCGAAGGATTCCGCTCGCACTTCGAACCATAAAGGTCACCCGAAACGGCTCTCAACGCCTTCGCACTTCAGCGTCTTCTGCTGAGTGTGCCTCGATTTCGTTGGGGAGTTCGTAGTCCAGTCGTTGTTCAAGGATGTCGTTGAGGGCGTCTAGGCGAGCTGTTCGAATCATCTCGGAGGCGTCATCGGGGTGCGGCAACGTGCCGTAGCGCAGTCCGTGATCGTTGGTGACGGTTTCGATGAGGTCGTCGAACTGGGTGGCGACTTCGCCGAGGTCGAGGTCGGCGTGATTGGTGATGAAGGTTTCGCTGCGGTGTTCGGTCCAGGTCGGTGGGAATTCCAGCTCGGCGCGGTACAGCGTTTCCAGGGCGGTTGCGAGTCGGCCACGGCTGAACGACAACGGTTGTCCCCATTCGGCGAGGATTTCGGCGATCGAGGCGTCGAATGCCGCTCGCGGGGTGTCGTTACTCATCGTGTTCTCCCGTTTCCGTTGCGCTGCAATGCCCCATCGTGGGACACAGCACTGACAAGCGGTGGGGGAGTGAGTGGTACGTGACGCGATTTTAGAGGTCGCGGCTGTGGTCTACGCGGCGGTGGTGCTGGTGGTTCCGTTGTGCGGTGTTCCACATTCGGGTGTGGAGGTCGTGGGCGGTGGTGTTGCGCTGGTTGGTTTTTCGGAGGCGTTGGAGTGCGGTGGTGATGGCGGGTGTGTGCTGGTCGTGGTCGAGTCCGGCTGCTTGGGTGAGGGCGGCGTCGGTGTCGGGGCCGGTGGCGTAGTGGTTGATGCGGACGGGGGCGGCGGTCAGCACTGCCGACCAGCGCAGTTCGGTGTGCAGCAGTTTGAGCAGCGGTGCGGCCGGTGGTGTCGGCCAGGTGCCGGAGTTGGTGTCGAGCAGGATGATCCGTGCGTTGACGGCTGCCGCGTTCTCGGTAAGGTCCGCGATCGTCTCGGGGGGCAGGTGTTCGGCGCGGTCGATGACGACGATGGTGCCGGGTTGACTGTCGGTGAGGTCGATGGCGCTGGCGTCGATGACGGTGTTGTTGATCGGGGACAGGTCGGGGTTGTTCAGGACGGCGGGTGGGGCGGCCCAGATCAGCGGGCGCGTCGCGTCGTGGGCGGCGCGGTCTAGATGTCTCATCATGGGCAGTAGCGCTGCGCGGTCTGTGGCGTGGGCGACGGTCAGCACGAACGGGACGTCGGTGAGACGTTGCAGGCGGCTGGTGTCGATGTCGGGGTCGGCGGCTGGGATGGGCAGCCGGTCTTGGAAGGCGTGTTGTCCGGCGATGTTGAGGACGCGCAGCTCGGTGTCGATGCGCGGCAGCAGGTCGGTGATGTGTTCGGCGGTGCTGGTCTGGGCCCGGGCGAAGGCTTGTGCGGCGGCGTGCTCGGCACGGTGCAGCTGTTCGCGCAGCGCGGCGCGGTCGGCACGGTGACGAGCCACGAGAGCATCGTCGTCGGCGCGGCACTGACGCAGAAAGGCGTCGGCGTCGGCGTGGGTGACGATGTGCTCGCTGCCGCCGGCAGCCTCAGCGCGGGCGGCAGTGGCTTCTTGGAACGCCGGGTGGAACTGTTCGGCGGGGCTGTGCGTGGGCAGGTGGTGAGTGGTCAGGAAGTTCAGGTTCTGGGCTGCCGAGGCGACATCGAGGGGGTCGGCGTCTGGGTCGGCGCGCAGGGCGTCGAGTTCGGTGCGGGCGTGCTCGATGAGCTCCAGTGCCGCGGTGTAGGTGGTGTCGGCCTCATGCCACTGGTCGAGCACGGCTTCGACCTGGGCCAGGAAAGGCCGGTCGGCGTCGGCGGCGTCGCGCATGCGCCGGAGGTCGTCGGCGGCGGCGAGCACGTGCGGGCCATTGCCGGCGACCACCTGGGCGGTGAGGGTTTGCAACTCGGCGTCGGCCTCGGCGTAGCGGGCGCGCAGGGCGTGCACGTCGGCGCGGTGTGCGGTCAGTGCGGCGGCGGGGCTGGGTCGGACGGTGCTCAGGCTGTCGAAATCCAGATGCGATTCGGGGTCGAAGAGGTCGTCGGCGTGCTCGGGTGGTGGGAGCTGATGGTCGGCGGTCGCGGCGTCGGCAAGGTCGCTGTCTTGCAGGCCGAGGGCGGCGGCGAGCATGTTGGGATCGGCCAAAACGTCATCGAGGGCGTCGTGCTGCCAATGCTGAGGTGCGTCGATATCGGGATGCTGGTGGGCGAGTTCTTCGTGTTCTTCCTCGGTCAGGGGTGCGGTGTCGGGCAGCGGGATGTCGTGGTCGTAGGGGTCGTCGGTGGTGAACAGGTCAATCGAGTAGGTGAGCAGGCGGGCGTACTCGTCGCCGCGCAGATGATGGGTCAGGTGGGCGTCGGCGTCGTAGAGGTGCTCGGCGGCGACGTGCAGTAGGTCCAGTGCGCTCCACCGGTCGGGGTCCGCATTACCGATGGCGGACACCAGAGCCGGGAACGCGGGATCGGCGGCGATGGTCTCGGCCATCTCGGTGCCGAACACGGTGTGCAGATCGGGTAGCCAGTCCGGGCGCAAACCCCCGTTCGCGGTTTCCAGGGCGGCCGGGGACAGGGTGCCGCACAGTCGCCACCACAGGGCGGCGGCGGGCAGTTCGTCGGGCAGCGGGCGGTCAGCGGCGACCGTGCGGACGAGTTGGGTGATGTTGACTCCGGTGCGCGCGGCCGCCGACAGGTGGTGGGCGAGTTGGGGCCAGTAGGGGTCTTGCCTGATGTGCGGGTTGATGGCGTCGATGAGGGTGTCGTAGCGGTTGGTGGTGGTGTCGGAGCCAATGAGTTCGGCTGCTCGGAGTTCGAGGCGGCGCTGCGCGGCGCGGGTGCGGGCGGGGTATTGCTCGGGGCCGGCGATGCGGGTGTCGTTGTCATCGACGGCGGTGGCGGCGCGATACACCGCGAGGTCGGCGGCCAGTTCGGCGTCGGTGTCGGCCAAGGGGCGGGCCCACCGCGGCGCGGTGGCGCTGGTCCATTCCCGCGCTGTGGTGGCCACCTCGGCGGCCAGGTCGGTGACCCGTTGCGCGCGGGCGGACAGGTAGGTGTTCCAGTGCGGGTCGGCGGCCAGGCGTTCGGGGATGGCGGGCAGCCAGGGCAGCGGGCCGTTGCCACCGGAGTGTGCTCCGGTGGGGTCCAGTCGCCAGTCGATGATGGCGGCGGGGTCGGCGGCGTTGTCGAATCCGCCGGCGGCGACCACTTTGTCGAGTCGTTTGAGCGGGTGGATTCCGGCGGCGGCGATCAGCGCGAGGTGCTGGCGCAGCACCGGCCAGGCGGTCGCTGACGTGAGGCCGGGCACCAGTTTTTCGGCGTGGGAATCCAGCTCGGCGTGCTGGGCGGGGGTCAGCCGTGATTCAGCGGCGGCGCCGACGGCGTGGCTGTACATCTGGGCGGCGGCGGCCAGTCGGGCGGTCGGGTCGGTGGCAGCGCGGGCCGCGCTGGTGGCCGACACTTGCGCGGCGTCACGGCCCAACGCACGGGTCAACACGTCCACGGCGGTGTCGGGGTGGGTCGCTTTCGGGGACAGCACACGGTGCGGGTCGTGCTCGGCGGTGGAGAAGTAGATGTGGTTACCGTGCACACCGCGGGTGAGTGCGGTGTAGACCTGCTGGCGGGTCAATTGGTCGGAGCCCACGGTGTGGCAGCGGTAGCGGGCGGTCGCGCCCTGGGTGGCATCAATGGTGCGGGCGTAGCCCAAGGTGACGTGGGCGCGTACATAGTCGGCGGGCAGGTGTAGGTGCGCCCCGGACTCCAAGTGCGCGACGGTGATCGAGCCTTCGGGGTCGACGTCGGTGACTTCCCAGCGGTAGCCGTTGCGCACGAAATCAGTGGCACCGAGCGCGAGGCTGCGGTCGTTTTTCTTGGTGAATACGAGGTCTCCGACGCTGGCGCGGGCCCCGGCCATCAACACCGCTTCGATGCTGGGGGCGTGCTCACCGAGTTCGGTGAGGCGGTGCAGTCGTGCTCGGTCGTTGAGTTCGGACACCAGATCGTGGGTGGGTGCCAGCAGCAGTGAGTGTTTGTCGGTGGCGATATCGGATTGCCATGCCTCGAACGCCATGTCGGATGCGGCGGCTTGCGTGCCGACATGCACGCGCTGCTCATCGAGATAGAACGCGATCCCGGACGGGTCACCGTCGCGCAGTGCCAGACCGGCCTGGGCTTCGGCCGCCGAAGCGAACCGCATCACTTGAGACAAGGTGATCGCACCGTGCAGGTGCGCGAGGTCGCGCAGCACACCGCCGGCGCTGATGGAGGACAGCTGTTTGTCGTCACCGACGAGGCGCACGCTGGCGCCCTTGGCCAACGCGACAGCGATCATGGAGGCCAACGCCAAGGTGCCGGCCTTGCCGGCTTCGTCCACGATGATCAAGGTGTTCTCGTCGATCGCGTCGTACCACTGGCGTGCTGGATCACCGGGCGAGGTGTCGGGATTGTCGGTGAGCCAGTTGAACTTATCGAGGGTGTCTCCCACCTCGACTTCGATTTCTTCGCGCAGCAATTGCGCTGCACTGGCGCTCGGCGACAGCCCGATCACGGTGCCCCCGGCACCTTCCCAGGACCGTGCCAGTGCGGCCATCGCGGTGGTTTTTCCCGACCCGGCCGGGGCCAACGCGAGCATGACGCGTTGGCCGCTACAGGCCATTTCGTGGACCATTTGGGCTTGGCCGGCGTTGAGTTCGCAGCGGTGCGCGGCCTGGGCCAGCAGCTCGATCTCGACATCGGCGGCGGGCACGGTGCGGCCATCGCGCAGCGTGGCGGCGGCCAGGATCTGTCGCTCAGCAGCCAAGATTTCCGGGCTGGTGTAGGTCTGTGATCCGACTTGGCGGTACACGCTGGACCCGTCGCGGCGGCGCAACCTCGCGGGCTCACCGAGGTCGGTATCGGGGCTGGAGGCATGCCGGATGCTCAACGGTGCACTCAACGCGGCGTCGGTGATGAGTTCGGCGATCCCGTCGATCCCGGCGTGCCCGGTGACGCGCACAACGCGCAACGCCTCGGCCAACACATGGGTGCGGTTCCAGGTGGCGCGGTCGCCAGACACCGTGGCGACGACCTGGCGGGCGCGAGCTTTGATCCACCCTTCGGTGACCTCGGCCGGTGTCGCGGTGCGCCCGGCAAGGGAGCGCGCGATCATCGCGTTGACCGCCTCGTCACTGCCCAACAGACCGACAGCTTGGGCACGCCACTCCTGGCGTTGCTCGCCCAGCGAGCGGGGCTCATGCTTGGCGTCGCGGGTGGCCAAAGTGGCCTGCTGGAACATCGCGATCGACTCCGGGGTGGTCGGCTCGCGGCCGTGGGCGGCCTGAAACGTCTTGGCCAGCACCGCATACTCGGCGTCGATCGCGGCGCGACGCGAGGACCACAGCTCGTTGAGCTCGCGGGTAACGCCGACGACCTCGCGGACCTCCCGCTTGCCTTCGCGGGCATCACCGCGCGCGGCGAACCGCATCCCCAAATCGTCGGCCAGGTAGGCCTCCAGCCGCGAGTTGTACAGCTCCGAGGCGGCCACGGTGGAGGCATACAGCGGCCGGCCATCGAGGGCATACCACCGGCTGATGCCGTCGGTGCCGCGGGCGCGAACCTTGTTGGAAATGGCCACATGGGTGTGCAGGCCGGGGTCCGAGGCGCGGGTGTCGCGGTGCAGGAACGAGGCGGTGATGAAGCCTTCGGTGTCGACTTGGGCGATGCCTTGGGCCCCGATGCGGGTGTAGGCCGCCTGGTCTTGCAGGAAGTCCAGGGCATCTTGCACCGCGCGGCTGTGGCATTCCTCGATCTGTTTGGCGATCGGCTCGGGGCACAGCGCATACAGTGCGGACACGCTTTTGACCGGGGTGAAGGTCATGTCGTAGCCGGCCACCGATGTGGTCTGGTCGCGGGTGCCGCGGGCAATGAACCCGGTGAGTTCTCGCTCGTCCAGCGGTGCGCGGCGGTGCTGTTCTTCGAACATCTCGGTAGCGATCTGGGTACGCATCTGCGCCCGCAGGGACTCGTCTATGGCGGCGTTCCAGTGCGCACCGATCGACAGGTTGTGGTCCCGGTAGGCCAACGCGAGGCGCTGCTGTAACTCGGTTTCACCGGCGTTGACCCGAAACGGCCGCCCCAGCGAGGTCGCCGTCAGGGCTGAGTTCTTGCGCGCCCCTTGTGCGATGAGTTGCTTGGTCAATGCCGCGGCGTTGGGATGCACCCCGAGCCCGAACAGGGCCTTCATCTGGTCCTCGGTGACCTCCGAGCCCTCTTCCAGCGACCACAGCCGGTCCCCGGAGTCGGTGCGCGTCCAGTTCTCTGATCCGGCGGCCAACCCGGCCAGTCCGCGCCCACCCCAACGGCCAGGAGTCTCGCCTTTGGACGAGTAGTAGTCGCCCAGCGACTCCGGGCCATGAGTGCGGTCATGGGCAGCCACCTGCCGCACCAGGTACAAGTACCCGGAGCCAGCAGTGAGCTTGTGGATGCCCGCATTCACCCCACCAGCGCACCGAGTTCTCACGACGAAACCAAGGTAGTTTTCCGCAACCCCCGAACGGGCCGTTACCAAACCGTTACCTAAGTGCAAGAGGTGTGTGGGTCAAAACCAGGCTGGAAATCAACGATGCAGGTCAACAGGGGTGAGACAGTTGGCTGACCAGTGATTGACGCTGACAGCAGAAATGCTGGAACAGCAAGCGATTCGATAAACAGGGCACAGCAGGTACTGAAGAAGGTGGGGGCGGGAAGGTGCCCGTGAGCTACACACCAGAACAAGCCAAGGCTCTCGCGTCGGTCGCAGAGCGCCGAGAACGAAGTGCGCGAGATCCCTCGAAGGCCGTACGCGCGGTCGGCGAACCACCCCGCCGTATCGGTTCGCGCACCGCCGCGCGTTTTAACCGCATCGGGCTCAGCGCCGACATTCCTAAGTTGCGGGACAATCCCGCCAGGGCGGCGCAGTTCGATCCATGACCCTGCAAGCACGATAACCGCCGATCAACAACGGGCCGGCCCGGGCCATCACGCGGTGGACGGATCGTCCCTCCCGTCTGAAAGGGTCCTAGGTTATGGCGATTCGCAGCACACACAAAGGAGACAGGGCTCAGCTCGGACCCCGCGTCGATCGGGTTGTCTACGAGGCAGTGGCTGCCAACAGCGGCCAGTACGGCGACTACGGCATCCCGATGTCCCAATGGGTCGCAGACCTTCTGGCCGCCATCGTCGGCCACCCCGAACTCATGCGCGAACTCAACGGCGAAGCCGTCGCCCAGATCCTCACCCGCGCCCTGGACAACCCAGACCTGTTACGTGGCCGTGGCTGATTCGAGGGCGTGGCCGACGCGACGTGCCACGCTGACACGATTACAGGCCGCCGCCAAGATCGTGTTCAGCGTGAGAGCTGCACCCGGCACTTCGAACCTCTCGGTAGCGTGCTCGGCTACCGCTACACCACTACTGGCGCGTCCCGGCCAGGATCCGTGCGCCCATGAGTTCGGTCACGAGGGTGATCGCGGTGTATTCGTCGTCGGCCGGTGGTGGGCCGTGAGCCATGACGTGGGCGAGGTAGTCGTCCTCGCCGGCGAGCACCAGGCGGCCGTGGGGGCTCGCGTGGACACGTTCGCCGGCCTCTGGGGTGATTCCCTTCAGCGCGTCTTGTAGGGCCAGCCATGCGTGCCAGGCGGCGCGTTCGCGGCGGTAGCGAGCGATCCGGTCGGCCTGGACCTCATCGAGTCGGTGTGCGGCGGCGATGTCGTCCAGCGTCGTCGGTCCCGGCACCACGGTGCGGCCTTCTCGGGTGATCAACCCGGCGGCCGCGAGCGCGGCAATGGAGAGCTGCCCGGTGCGTGCGCTGATACGTGCTGCGGCGTACACATCAGCCGGCCGACGCATGCCCGTATGGGCGATCAGTTCGTACACCGCGCGGTGGTGGCGGCCGAGGATGCTCCACGCCGGGTGCACATCGGACACCCTCACTCGCTCTAAGGGAACCGGCGTGATCGTGTCCACAGTCTCGGTGATCAAGGCGTAGAAGTCGGCGTCGCGGCCGATACGGGGCCGCACCAACAGGATCGGAGCACCCACCATCTCTCGTGTCCGTCGCAACACCTCGAAGGTGGTGGTAGCCGGCATGAGACCAGCCGACAGGGATAAGCCTCGGCCTCCTACCCCGACGATCGCGGTGCCTGATCTGATCTCCCCGGCGACTGCTGCTTTGATCGCCAGGGCCTGAAGCACGTCACGCACCGTCCACCTAAAGGGGCTGCCCGCGAACTCACGGTCTGCCCAGGCCAGCGCGTGGGCCAGCCACCGTGCGTGGGGGCCGGTCGAGCCCTGCCCCCCGTGTGAGTTCTTGTACCTGTGTGCGGACTGATTCGCTTTTACGGCGAGTGTTGAGGTGTAGTCCAGGGCGCTGCGGACATCGCGGGCGAGCTGGGCGTCGGCACGGGTGCCGTGCTTGGTTCGGTAAGAGTCGCCTAGGCCGCTCCACGGGCGGCCGGGCTCGGTTTGGGCGCGGATGTCGGCAAGGCTGTGGCCGCGCAGCACGGCGTTGAGAACCACCGACATGCGGGCCTCTGAGGGGCTTTCCCACCGGGAACCGGTGTGCTCGCGGGCCAGGGCTGCGTCGCCGGCTGCGGCGAAGGCGGCGACGCAGGCAGGGAGTGGCTTGCTCCAGCGGGCGTGCTCGGCCAGGCGCTCGTCCTCGCCGGCATGAGTTCTCGTGCTGCCCGGCGACCGGAGGTCCGCTGTGGCTGCCTGCGGCGGGCTGGGCAGGGTGCCCAGCAGTGCGTAGAGCTCGGGCAGCAGCGTGGGGGCGCTGCGCTCGGTGAGCGCAGCCACGGCGTCGGTAAGCGTGCCGTCCAGGATGCGGTGGCCACCGCCGGCGCACGGGGTGCCCGGCACACTGATACAGCCCTCCTTGGCGTTCTGCATAGGTTTTGGGTCAAAGCTGGGCAGCCGGGCCTTGAGCTGGCGCATCAGCGACTGGATCTCATCGAAGCTGGCGGTGGTGTTGATGGCCAGCGGGACCAAGATGTGGCGGCCGCCATTGGTGGAGCGGTCCGTGACAACCCGGGCCCCGCACGCGGTCAGCCAGCCCAGCGCGCGCGCGAAGTCGGCGTCGACCTGAGCCTGGCCGTGGGACTTGCTGTCGAAGTCCAGCGCCAGCAGCGTCGTCCTGCGGTGGGTGTACAGGTACACCGCCGCCATCAACGTAGGCAGCGTGTCGGTGATGCGCCGGGTCTTGCGGTACTCCTTGGTGTCGGGATCGAACACCTTCATGCGGTCCCGACCCGGCTGGGACAGCAGCCGCGCCAACGATTTCCACACCACCGCGGGCGCAACCGAGTAGACGTCGCGGACAGTCACCGGCACCCCGTCGCCAACAACGACCTACCTAGACCGTGCGGCACCGCCGACAAGTAAGTCCAGCACGGTAACGCGGTCAGCCACCCCAGACGGTGGGTTCCCATCGGCGTACGTGGTGCACACGCACCGGCACGCTCGATCCAGCCACGCCACCACTGCGCGGCCCGCGTCACAACGGCGGGTAAAAGATCACGATTTCGGTCACGGTTTCGCGCGCCACCTGTACCTGTTAGACACAGTGCGCTACCGTGAGACGAGTCCTGCAAGACATCGCCCCTTCGGGGGTACCGGGTGCGGACCCAGACCTGAGTTGGAGCTCAGATCGAACCCCCAAAGACAAGGCCCCTCCGGGGGCCTTCGTCATGTCAAGGGGTGATCCGCACCGCTATGGATTTGTCCATCTGCCCGGCCGCGTACACCGGGCCGCCGGTGTTCACATCGCCAACGGCAACCCCTCGCGGTCGTCTAGCTCGCGCACGAGGTCCGCCCGGCCCACATGCTGAGCTAGGACATCGGCCGCGTACTGCGACATCGACATGCCCCGCGCAGCCGCGCGGGCGCGAATCTCCTCATAGACGGGCAAGACCGGCCGGCACATGATCTGCGCCCGGTCCCCCTTATGCGGTTGAGCCATGCCACTACCGTTCCGTACGTATCTGATAAACGCCGGTAAGACACGCCGTAGCCGCTCAGTTTTTTGCCGACTACCTGCAGAAATGCGTCATCAGTAATCAGATGAGGCAGTACGAATCAGCCAGTAAACGCGGTGCGGCGGTCTCGCAGCATCGCCAACACCGGAATGACTCATCAGTGAGCAGATCAATCAATGCGACTCACGTTGTAATCATGCTGTGCACCAGCGCAATTCAGCCGTGATTTTGTCGGTGGTCCGTCCTACGCTGCCCACATGGGAACACAAGAGCCTGGATACCCAAGTGCCGCGTGGCAACCCCCACCGCCACGACGCCGGTGGCTGACCCCTGCCATCATGGCCGGTACCGCTGCGGTCGCGCTGGGTATCGGTGTGGCGCTCGGCGTTGTCTTCAGCGATGGAGGAAGTAGCACTGTTGCCGACACGACCGGTGCAGCAGTGACGAGCAAATCGGCCGCTGACACCGTCAGCGCACCACCGTCAGCAGCAGAAGTGCATGCTCAAGATGTCGCCCTGTGCACCCGGTATGCGGTGGTGAACACAACGCAACCACGGACTGATCGCAGGGCCTTGGATATCCTCCCAGCCGCGACCGCTCTGGAGAATGCGCTGGCGGACAATCCCAATGCCAGCACCCCGGTTCGTGTCGCTATTACGGATGTTGTATCGGTTTACTACGCGCGGATCGCCACTTACGGCGAGGTTCGGACCCGTGGTCTCGCTGAGCCGCCCACACACGACCTTGCTAAAGAGCAGGCGGCCTATGACCAGGTCTGGGCTGTTTGCGGCCTGGACGAAAAATAGTTCCGAGGGGGTTCGATGGCGGCGGTCATTAACAATCCAGGGGACGTGCCTCGGCCATCAGGACGCGCGTCGTCACTGACGGTTCTGCCCTACTGGCCGTCGATCAGTGAGACTGACTTACAAGCCCTTGCCGAAGACAGGCGGGCAATGGCCGAGTCGGTGTCCGGGTACGCCGGGACGGTTCACAAAGAGATGACCAACGGCGCAAGCCTGCTGGAAGGCCAAGGAGGCGAAGCCCGCATCGCGTTGATGCGAAAGATGGTCGACCATGCCGACGGCGGTGCAGATTACTTCAAATCCACTGCAACGGCGGCCGATTCATTCAAGGCGGTCGTGTCCGGGTTGAAGACCGACCTCAGTCGCGTCGCTGATGCCGCTGCAGAAGCGTGGGACACCGCGCAATCGAGTGGAGGAACCTCGGCCGCCGTGTCGGCCATGGCCCCGTTCAACGCCGAAGCCGCCACCCTCTACAGCACTGCCCTCGGGGATATCGCCGCCACACCCGCAGTCCTCCCCATCCCGGAAGCACCAGTCGGCGAAAGCCCAAGCACCGCTGAGCCGGCCAGCCACGAGTCGGCGAACAACGATGAAAAACAACTTGCGGAAGGCACGACAGAGGAACCAGATGGCCTCGCCGCTGGCGACAATGCGGATGAAAAACCCCTCGCGGAAGAACTGACGAACGACGACGCAGCAGCTACCAACGGGCAATCGACACAGGACCAGAAGCAGGTCGCATTACCCGTTTCGTCGGTAGGTAACGGGACGGGGATGCCGGCGACTGGGTTGCCGATGGGTTCTGGTGGTGGGATGCCATCGCCGTCCGGTGGGATGCCATCGCCGGGTTCGGCGATGGGTGGTTTGCGTCCGCCGCAGATGCCGAGCAATCCGTTTGGTAGTGGCGGGAAGTCGTTGTCGGATGCGTTCACGTCGCCAGCGTCGGCAGCGGATTCGTTGGGTAGTGGTGGTTCGTTGACCAGTGCGGCGTCAAGTTTCAACTCGGGCTTGGCGTCCGGTATGGGTTCCTCGGGGGCGGTGTCTTCTTCTCCTGCGTTGGAGAAGTTTGTTGCTCAGCATCCGGGGGCGACGCCTGGGGTGGCTCAGCCTGCGGGCCCGGTGCAGCCGCCCGTTGTGGCCTCCGGTGGCGCGGCGAGTCCGGCGGCTGGCCCGATGGTCGGCGGGGGTGGAGGGATGCCGATGATGGCTCATCCTCCTGCGGCCGGTGGTGCTGGTGGTGGTCCGTTGGCGCCGTTCGTGCCTCCGGGTGGCGGGGCTGCGGCGACCCCGGCTGGGCCGACGGCTCCTGCTTCGGGGGCGAGCGCACCGGCCGCCGCGGGTGCGCCGTCTCAGCAGGGCGGTGCGGCTCCGGTGATGGCGGGTACCTCGGGTGCGGCGACGGCGGCGAGCTTGCCTGAGCCTGAGGTGAGCGCGGATCTGATGTTGGCGCGGCAGGTGCTCGACGGGTTGGTTCGTGGCACGGATGCGGGCTGGAACACCATCGACTCAGGGTTTGTGAATTGGGCCGTGTCCGTGGTGCGTACACAGTTTGGGCCGCAGCT
>NZ_JAMQTH010000026.1:0-37564 GCF_032883035.1 Mycobacterium appelbergii | reverse complement strand
CCAGCACAAAGCCAGCCATCAGGATGTCCACGCAACGGGTCAAACCTAGGGGATGTACTAACGACTTGTAAGCAAGCTCATCATTCTCGGGACCGGAGCTGCCGTGACCGCAGGCATAGCGGTATCGGGCCTGGTCACCGCAGGCATCGCCGGCGCCGACCCCAACCTGGTGGGCTTCCCGTATTCGGATGTCGCGTCGGCGATCGAGGACTCCGGCGGCAGCCCCAAGGTGGCCGTGACGGTCGGCAGCAAGCTGGCTCAGGATGACTGCATCGTCACCAATACCTGGAATGCCCCGACCTTCGAACACACCGGTGGTGTGGTCATGGTGGCGCTGAACTGCGACGGTGACCATGCCACCGCCACCGGCCCCGGCGCATCGGTCGCCAGCCCGGTGGGGCGCGAGGCGAAGGCGGCCGCGGATCAGGCTAAGGCCGCCGAGGAACAGGAACTTGCCACGGTCAGCACACCCGACGAGTAGCCGATCCGCTCCGGGGCGCGCGGCGGATCTGTTCGTGTTGAAGCCACCTGAATGCGGGGCTACATTAACCGTGTTCGGCCATCGTTTCGCGGGTATCCCGCGGGTGATGGACTACGGCACGGAGGTCGGCGTGAAGAAGTTGATGATGACGGGCGTGGGTGTCGCCGGTGTGTTCGCCGCGGCACTGATCCCTGGCGCGGGCATTGCGGCCGCGGCTCCTGACGTCGTGGGACAGACGTATTCGGATGCCGCCACGGCGATCGAAGATGACGGCGGTACGCCCAAGGTCGCGGTCACGGTCGGTAGCAAGCTCTCTCAGGACGATTGCGTTGTGACCAACGCCTGGGACGCACCGTTCATGCGGGACGACGGTGGCGAGTTCACGCACTCCGATAGCGAGGTCATGGTGGCGCTGAACTGCGACGGTGACCATGCCACCGCCACCAGCCCCGGCGCATCGGTCGGCAGCCCGGCGGGCCGCGAGGCCAAGGCTGCCGCTGATGAGGCCGAGAATGCCGAGGAAGGCGAACTCGCCGAGGTCAGCACGCCCGACGAGTAGGGCGTTCGTACTCAGAAATTGGCCACCCGGCCGAGCAGCATGTCGACGCAGTAGTCGATGAACTGCTCGCGGCTGGCCGGTAGGCGCCCGTCCAGATATGCGGTGAACAGGGCGGTCAACGCGCCGATCAGGCTGGTGGCCACCATGGCCTGGCGCACCGGATCGGTGATGCGGGTCAACTTTCGCTGCAGTAGGTCGATGAAGGTCGGCATCCAATCGGCGCCCGAACGGGTCAGCACCGGCTCGGATTCCGGCGCCAGCAGCAGGACCCGTCCGCGGCTGGGGTCGTCCACCATCAGGGCGACGAAGCGTTCGACGGCATCGCGCGGCGTGACCGCCGTGGTGAGGGCAGACATTGCCCTGGTGCAGACGTCGTCGTAGACCGCCCGCACGAACTCGTCGCGATCGCTGAAGCTCTCGTAGAAGTAGCGTTCGGTGAGTTCTGCCTCCCGGCACACCGCCCGCACAGTCAGTCCCGGACCGCCGGATCCGCCGAGCAACTTCACACCGGCGGCCACCAGCTCGTCGCGGCGCAACGCGGTGCGCTCCCGCAGGGGAACCCCCGACCAGCGGCCCCGTCGTTGACCGGACGGCACATGTACTCCTAAGCTCTATGTGACAACGTGCGTAGTCAAAATCGTGTGAGGCTATCGCTTCTGCCGGCAGAAAGTGCACTCGTGACACAAGATACTTCCGAGACATGTCCGGTGACCAGCGACTCCGTGGCAGCCGCGGCCGGGTGCCCGGTCGCACCCGGCGGCTACGACGCGCCGCCGACACCGCTCGGTCCCGATTCGCTGACGTGGAAGTACTTCGGTGATTGGCGCGGCATGCTGCAGGGCCCGTGGGCCGGCTCGATGCAGAACATGCACCCCCAGCTCGGCGCGGCGGTGATGGAGCACTCGATCTTTTTCACCGAGCGCTGGCCCCGGTTGCTGCGCTCGCTGTACCCCATCGGTGGGGTGGTCTTCGACGGCGACCGTGCACCGCAGACAGGCGCCGAGGTCCGCGACTACCACGTCGACATCAAAGGGGTGGATGAGCAGGGGCGCCGCTACCACGCGTTGAATCCCGACGTCTTCTACTGGGCGCATTCGACGTTCTTCGTCGGCACCCTGATCGTGGCCGAACGGCTCGCCGGCGGCATCACCGAGGCGGAAAAACGTCAGCTGTTCGAGGAGCACATCCAGTGGTACTCGATGTACGGCATGAGTATGCGCCCGGTGCCCAAGACCTGGGAGGAATTCCAGGAGTACTGGGAACACATGTGCCGCAACGTGTTAGAGGACAACCAGGCGGTCCGCGATGTGTTGGATCTGAGTGAGCTGCCGAAGCCGCCGTTCGCCGCCAAGCTGCCCGATTGGATGTGGGCTCTGCACCGCAAATACATCCTGCATCCGCTTTTCGTGTGGTTCACCGTCGGGCTGTACCACTCGGCGGTGCGCGAGAGGCTGGGCTACACCTGGTCAGGCCGTGATGAGTTCTGTCATCGGTTGTTGGGCAGGGTGATCGGCAAGGTGTTCACGATGGTGCCCGCTCGGCGCCGCATGCATCCGCGGGCCCGTAGCGCGTGGGACCGTGCCACCGGCCGCCTGCCCGCCGACGCACCGTTGGTGCACACCCCGGCTCGCAACCTGCCGCCCGTCGGTCATCGCGACAACGGGATGCATTACTGCCCGGTGGTCTAACCGGGCCGCTGGGCGGTCCGGAGGCCGACCAGCGCGCTGTACTGCGGGCAGTAGATGCCGACCGCGCCCCACACCAGATTCGTGGCCTGGCCCTTCTTGAGGCCCTTGGCCGTCAACTGGCTCATGATGCCGCGCACCGTGCGTGCGGGTTCGATCTTGCCCGCCTCGACCGTGTCGCAGATCTGACGGCCCACCTGCACGGCCTCCTCGGGAGAATTCGTGGGAATGCCGAGTTCTTCCACGATGGCGAGGAAACGGTCGTCCTCCACGCTGGCGTGTGCGGGCGCCATCCCGAACATCACGGCAGCCGTCAGCGTTGTGGTGCTGATGCCGGCGGCAATGATCCGCATGTTCAATCGCCGCAAGGCCACCCGTGACTCCTTCGTTCAGTCCCTCGGCACAAACGATAAGGGGGGCCACCGGATGCCGCACGACGTGGCACCCGGATCAGCTGTGTGCAGGGGCCTGTGCGCCACGCCGGTAGCGCTCGAGGTAGCGGCTGCGCGCCACAGAACTGATCGGAACCGCTCCCAGCGGGTCGACGTTGAGCAACGCGTCGTCCCCACG
Organism: Mycobacterium appelbergii; assembly: GCF_032883035.1. Taxonomy (NCBI): domain Bacteria; kingdom Bacillati; phylum Actinomycetota; class Actinomycetes; order Mycobacteriales; family Mycobacteriaceae; genus Mycobacterium; species Mycobacterium appelbergii. The sequence goes on along the minus strand of NZ_JAMQTH010000026.1, from coordinate 34,269 downwards.
TGAGTGATCGATGACGAACTTGCGGAGCTTGAAGCTCGCCGCGCTCAAGCCGAAGGCCAGCACCGTGGCGATGCCTGCGGCAGTGGCAATTCCGGTTTCCAGGGCCAGGCTCGCCACGAACACGCCAAGGGCGACGAAGCCGATCAGGAACAACACATAGCCGATGCCTGGCAAAGGGATGCGGCGAAGAAGTTCACGCATGATCAACAACCTCCTCACATCGCTACGCACACCGTAGCGCTACGGTAAGTGTAGCGTTCAGAGCCGTGGAAGTATTCCCGCGGCCGCCGGCCGGAACCGTCGACGCCAAAATTTCCGACGCGACGCTGAAACTCCTGCGCGCACACGGCCCGCGGGCGGTGACGATGGAAGCGGTCAGCCAGCAGTCGGGGGTGGCCAAAACCACGCTCTACCGGCGTTACCGGGACCGTCGTGAGCTGCTCCGTGCCGCGTTGGCGCCGCTCGGCCACATCAGTCCGGCGAAGACGGAACTGTCCGGCCGGGAGCGCCTGATGTGGGTTGTGCGCCAATCGATCGACGTCGTCGAGTCCGGGATCGGGCTCGGCGGCATGGCAGCACTGCTCACCGACGAAGACCCGGAATTCAACGCACTGTTCCGCGAGATCCTCACCACGAGCCGGTCATGGGGCATCTCGGAATTCATCGAACTTGCCGAGCTCGCGGGCAAGCGGGAGCGCCGGCTGCACGAGATCGACCCGGACCTCGTCATCGACATGATCGTCGGCAGCTACATCGCCGAGCGCGCCAGGAGCGGTCAGGTCAGTCGATCCTGGGCATCGCGTGTCGTCGCGGTGCTGTCGCTGATGCTCGAGCGGGCCTCGTAGCGTCCCCGCTACGCGCGGGCAATGGGGCGGTAATCGGCTGTGCCGATCCTGAACCCATGTCGAGCATCTACGAGCAGATCGGCGGCGCCGAGGCCCTTGAGGTCGTCGTCGAGGACTTCTATGTACGCGTGCTGGCCGACGATCAGTTGGCGAGCTTCTTCACCGGCACCAACATGGCCCGGCTCAAGGGCAGGCAGGTCGAGTTCTTCGCCGCTGCCCTCGGAGGACCGCTGGCGTACTCGGGGGCGTCGATGCGCCAGGTTCATCAGGGCCGTGGCATCACCACGCATCATTTCGAGCTCGTCGCCGGGCATCTCGCCGAAAGCTTGGCCGCGGCCGGTGTTCCCGAGCCCGTCGTCGACCAGATCCTCGGTGCGATCGCGCCGCTGGTCGGTGAGATCGCCACCGCGCGCAGCGCCTGAACTGTGGTGATGGTGACGCGTGGTGCCCCCACTAGGACTCGAACCTAGGACCTGCGGATTAAAAGTCCGTAGCTCTACCAACTGAGCTATAGGGGCGTGAGGAAACAGGATACTTGGTGTGTGCGACCGCTTGAACGACGACCGCCGCAGTGTCCGCGACCTTGTGGTTTGAGGATTTGGGCATCGGTACCCTAAGCTATCGAAGCTCCCAACGTCACAGCGTTGTGAGTACCCCGGAGTGATTCGGATCAGGCCCCCATCGTCTAGTGGCCTAGGACGCCGCCCTTTCACGGCGGTAGCACGGGTTCGAATCCCGTTGGGGGTACGCGACGCGGAAACGCGGAGTATGTATTAAAGCAAGGCCCTGTGGCGCAGTTGGTTAGCGCGCCGCCCTGTCACGGCGGAGGTCGCGGGTTCGAGTCCCGTCAGGGTCGCCATCACGGCGAGGCACTTCGGTTCGCAAGAGCCAAGGCCTTCCGGCCAGGTAGCTCAGTTGGTACGAGCGTCCGCCTGAAAAGCGGAAGGTCGCCGGTTCGATCCCGGCCCTGGCCACTTTAAGAACCACCTGGCGACGGGTGGTTTTTCTCGTTCCTGGGATGTCTCCTGGCACTGCCGACGTGACACGTCGTGGAGCTACTTCGTGACGGCCGGGCGACGTCGACGGATGCTCGTGAACGCGCTCAACGCCTGCTCACCACCACGGCGGCCTTCTGGTGCAGATCGTCGGGCGAGTAGCGCACCCTCAGCTGGGACCCCTTGGTGACTTTGCCGGGGATACGTTGGCGGGTCCATCGGGTCTGTCCAGAGGCGTCGGTGAACCGCACCGTCACCCGCGTGACGTTGGCGTAGTTCACCGAGTAGCTGCGTGCCCTCGTCACGGTCCCGCGGGTGGTCACCCCACTGCGCTCGACCCGGTCCCGCAGCTGCGCGGCTGCGCGTGAGCGGCGGCGCACCAGTTCGATCACGACGATGGCGATGATCCCGCCTGCGACGAACACCGGGAACACGACAAACCCCAGATTCCACGCCATGCCGGACTGGTACACGCCGAGGATCGATCCGGTGCCGGTCGCGACGAAGTACAGCGGCAGCGCCCAGGCCACCACGCGAGAGCTCCCGGTGTCGTCGTCGACACCGAAGGCGTGCAACAGACCACCGCCGACGAGCAGAGGTATCGCGACGAAGATGCAGGCGATCGCGACACCCTGCGGAACCCAGATCGCGTTGTCCGTGCCCACGCCGACCATGCCCCACGACCCGACGAAGCCCCCGACGATGCCGAGCGTCATCAACACGTGCGCGGCGACGCCGCGGGTGCGGTTCGCGCGCCACCAGCGGGTATCGGGGTCGATCAGGCTCATGTGCCCGGTCCCAAGGTCGCCTTGAGCTCCTCGCACCCGAAGAACCCGTCGTCGCCCCCCGTGATCCACGCCCAGGCCGGTATCAGGTCGCCGGTCGGAAGGGCGACACCCCAAACTGCCCCTCCGGCCGGCGCGAACAACAGGAACACCCACCGCGCCAGGTTCCAACGGCGAACGCGCCGATCAAGGGCCACGTCTCCCGGGTACCGTTCGCGACTCATAGGGTGATCTCATCACGGCGGTACCTTCCCGGGTGAACGACGCCTACGTGCCCATCGACGCCATGCCGCTCATGAGCGCAGCCAGGAGAGTGCCGCCGAAGGAGCGGCAGCCCGAGTACGTCGTGGAAGGATCGTGGGGACAGAAGGGGCGCCCTACCTGCGAGCCCATCCGCTTCCGCGACCGCACGCTCTCGTGCCATCCGGTGGCAGACGGCGCGACCCCCGGACCGACGGGAGAAGGTCACCGTGCAGCGCGTACGCCGTTGGCGACTGGCACGTCTTGCGTTCATCATGATCGAGGCCGACCAGTGAGTTGGCGGTGGTGGAACCTGGCCCGGTGGGTTTTCGGACTCGTCGGTCTGGCCGGTCTGGTGGGCGTGTGCATCCTGGTCCCGGCGGACGGGCCCGCGGAGCGGCTCAATTTTGCACTCGTCGGCCTCGTCGTCGGCCTCGCCGGCTGCGGCTACGCGAACCACGAATACCGCGAGGCCCGTTTCGCGCTCGCCCACGTCAGCGAGGGCATCGTCGTCAGCGTCCACGAGGCTCCCAGGGACAGCGAGAGCCCGAACTTCGTGATGTTCTGGGTCGACGCCCGGCTCCCCGATGGCACCGAGCTCCATCGCCGCGTCGACGTACATGGCTGGCCCGATCCGCAGTCTTGGGTCGGGAGGACGATCCGGTTCCGGCACCGCACCGTCGATCCCGAGCTCCTCAAGGATGCCTACCTCGGACCCCACGACAAGAGGGTGACGCTCGAACAGCGAGGGCGATCATGAGCAGTGCTGCGGCACGACGGCTCTGGGAGGCGATCGTCCGCGAGTTCACCCCGCCTGCGATGCCGCGCTCCCGACCGAGCGAAAGGCAGCTCGCCGAGGGCCACCTCGCCGTCGGGGTGATCGACGATGCGATCGAGGACGGTCCCGGCGGCGACGTGCAGGGGCCCGACAGTCTCATCATCAGCGCCGACATTCCGGAGCATGGCATCCTCCACCGAACGGTCGCGTGCCCGCTGTCGATGCCCGGCAGCGGTCGCAACTTGATCGGACAGAGCGTTCCTTTCCGCCACACCACGTTCGACCCGGACTTCGTCAACGACATCCTCGTTGCCCGGTGGCCGCGAGAGGTGAACAGAGCCCTGGAACCGGTTCGGTTCGAAGGTCCGGGAGCGTTGCGTGCTCGCGTGTGGAGCTTCCTGGCCGGCTGCAGCTTCGTGGTCATGTGGGCCGGGATCGTGCTGACGCCGCTGCTGCTCTGCGGCGTGATCTTCGGCGGTGACATGTTCACCGACCTTCCCGCGTGGTTCCACCCCGGCGTCGCACTCGCCACGAGTATCGGTGCAGTGCCGCTGGGATTCATCTTGGTCGCCGTCTGCAACGAACGCATGAACGCCGCCCTGTCACGGTGACACCCATCGGGGTGGACGACCCATCCTGGTGACCTCTGGGTGTCCAACTGACCGCGCGAGCCTGGCCGCGAGCCGGGTCCGTCGTTCACCGGTGCGTATCCACCAGCCTCGCGACCCCCTACCGGACCCAGAATGCGCGTCCCGTTTGTGCCGGCAGACCGCGCCGGCCGCTGCCACCGCCGCCGGATCGAAGCCGGGTGGGACCGGGCCGCCGTCCACCAGAGCCCGCACCAGAGCCTCTTGGCGCTGCGCCAAACTGTCGCGGTCGGTCATACCCACACCTCCCGCGCCCCGGTGGTGATCGGCGCGGTTCCCGCGGCCGCGGCGATCGCGTCCAGCTCCTCGAACAGTTCGGCGGCCGGCGGGTAACGGCCGTCGCGCTCCAGCATGAACGGGGTGTCCACCCGCTGCCGTAGTGCGGTGACCAGATCCAACACCTCCGGTGGAGTTTGATGGGTGTGGGTGTCGTGATAGAAGTCGCCGCCGTCGCGGCCGCCCGCGACGTGGCTGTAGGCGACCCGCTCGACCGGCAGCCGCGCCAGTTCTCGCTGCGGATCGCGGCCCCGGTTGCGGGCGTTGGCGTAGACGTTGGCCACGTCCAGCACCAGCAGCACTCCGGTGCGCTCCACCAGCTCGGTGAGGAACTCCGATTCGCTCAGATCCGATTCGGGCCACTCCACGAAGGAGGCGATGTTCTCCACCGCCAGCGGCACCGGCAGCTCGTGTTGGGTGCGGGCGATGTTCGCGGCCAAGGCGTCGAGGGCCGCGGCGGTGCGGGGGACCGGCAGCAGGTGTCCTGCCTCGATCCCGCCGGCCCGCACGAACGCGATGTGCTCGCTGACCAGTGGAGCTCCGAGGGCCTGTGCGCACGCCGCCAGATGCCGAACCCGCTTGGGCTGCACGGGTTCTGCACCGCCCAGGGAGAGCGCGACTCCGTGGGGTATCACGGGCACGGCGCGCGCGGCCAGGTCGGCCAGCACCGGATCCGGTCGGGCTTTGCGCCGGCGGACGGGCACCGATTCGGCGATCACCTCGCAGAATCCCGGCCGCAGATCGGTGATCACGCCGGCGATCTCGCGTCGCCACCCGATCCCGAGGTCACCCAGGGCGGGCACGGTGCGGGGCGCGGTGCTCATCCGCCGCACCCTCCACAGCCGCCGCAGCCACCGCCGCAACCACCACCGTCGCCGCCGCAGGAGGCGCCACAGCCGCCCCCGTCACCGCCGGAGGAGCCCCCGGACAGATCCACTGCCGTGGAGTAGTCGCCGTCCACCGCCCACAACGCGCCGGTGCCGAACAAGGCCACCGACAGGGCCACCGCGGCCGGACCGTAGGTGGCGAATGCCGGTTGCTTCGCAGGCTCCAGGTAGGAAAGTCGCTCCTGCTCTGCGGCGAGCAACCGACGTCCGGCGCGGGTCAGACGATCCACGCGGAGCAGGCGGGGGACCACCAGCACGCCGTACACCGCGGTGGCGGGCACCATCACGGCGAGGGGCGCGATCTGATCGGGACGATCGGACAGCTGCGTCACGAGGTAGGCGAAGTAGCCCGTGCCGAGCGCCATGATCGCGATCGCCGGTGCCGCACCCCAGCGGATTCTGATGCGCTCGGCGCGAGTTCGCGTGAGTCCCCGCACGCTGAGTCGTTCCTCCAGGGCAGCGAGATCGTCCTGGGAGGCGGCGTACAAGCTGGGCACGGTGTGCTCGGGGTCGGCGGCGGCCCGCTCCAGCATCTGTTCGCTGAACTGGTCGGCATGCGGGCCGGCCGACGCCGCACGATCGACGTGTCGGTCCGCGGTGATCCGCCCATTGCTGCGCAGTACTGCCAGCGCGGTGACCACCGGCGCGATGTCGGATCGGAGGAAGGCCAGTTCTGTCGCGCTGATCGGTTCGGTCACCGGGCGTCTGCGTGGCGTGGTGACGATCCGCCACGCCACCGCGAAGACCGCGGCAGCGGCCAACGCGCCCAGGTAGCCGTACGTCGAGCCGGTCATCAGGTCATCGATCGACATCGCCTGCACCTCCTGTGTGTTCGGTTCGGCTCATCGTGATCGGGCGCTGCCGCTACCGGTCCCAACTTCTCGGTGCACGAACGTCACACGCGCGTCATCGGTAACATCGCCCTCAGGGGTATCGATAAACACATATGTCGCAGCTGTTCGGGGGTGAAATCGTGCGTCGGGTGGCCGTGTATTGCGCCGCGCTCCGCAGAATGTCGGCGTTCAGCGGCCGGTTGGTCGGCGGCGCTGTGCTGGCGCTCGTGGTTGCCGGCGGCGGGATCATCCCGACCGTCGCGCACGCGGCCCCACCGGTGGCCTCCAAGGATTTCTCCAAGCCGGCAATCGTGATCCTGGGCTACGGCCTCAAACCCGACGGCTCGATGCGCACCATCCTGTACCACCGTGTGCTGACCGGGCTGATGATCGCGCAGTCGTTCCCGCAGTCTCCGGTCATCGTCACCGGCGGGAACCCGCGGAACGGTAAAACCGAGGCCGGGCAGATGCGCAATCTGCTTCTCACGCTGGGCTTCCCGGCCAACCGCATCATCGTCGAGGATCGGGCGAACAGCACGGTGCAGAACGCGCAGTTCTCGGTTCCGCTGGCCAAGGAAGCGGGCACCTCGGGCATCATTCTGGTGACCTCGTCGACGCATCAGGGCCGCGCCGACCAGAACTTCGCCGACGCGGGCGGCAACATGCTGGCCACGGTGAGCTTCCCGGACGGGAATCCGTCGGTGAACATCGCCCAGTTCGTCCGCGATGTGCTGAGCCCGTTCACCGCGATCGGCTGATCCGCAAGCGGCGGGGATGGAAGTAGCCGAGCACTCCCTTTGATCGCGGTGTCAGCGGCCGCGACCGGCCGAGCACAGCTGATCGCCCGTCCAGATCAGTAGGGCCAAAGCGCCCAGGCCTGCACCAAGGACGCATACAGCTCCCCAGCCCCAGGTGCTGTATGCCAAAGTTGCCGCAACCGCCCCACCGCCTGTACCGACGGCGAAGTAAACGGTGTTTCCGGCGATGAGTTGACTGGCGGAGGCCGGGTCGGTCGCCACAATGAGGTGCTGGTTGGTGACGCTGAGGGCCTGTCCGGCCAGATTGAGGATTACGATCCCGATCCCCAGCACGAGCAGAGAATTCGTCAGGTAGGCGATCGGTACCCAGGACAGCGTGAAAAGACCCAGGGCGATACCGGTGACCCACTGCGCTCGACCCTGGTCGGCCAGGGCGCCGGCGCGAGCGGCGCCGATCGCCCCTGCGACGCCGGCACACCCGAACAGTCCCACCTCGGTGGTGGAAAGATGCCACGGTGAGGATGTCAATGGCAGCGCCATCGAACCCCACAGCGCACCGAACCCGCCGAAGATGAGCAGCGTGATGAGCGCGCGAACACGGAATACACGTTCGTGAATCGTCAGCCTGATCACCGAGGTGACCAGTCGGCCGTAGGCGGCGGCAGGATGGACCACTTCCGATGGCAGTGCCCGAGCCAGCACAAGCGCGAGTACCAGCATGAGAATCGCCGACATCACATACACCGCACGCCAATTGAGCGCATCGGCAAGCGCTCCAGAAATTGTTCGGGCCGCCAAGATGCCGATCACGACTCCACTGGTGACGATTCCGATGACGCGGCCGCGCATCTGCGGGCTGCTCGATGCGGCCGCGAAGGCGTTGATGACTTGTTGTACGACCGACGTCACTCCGACGACGCCACAGGCGACCAGGAAGGTCTGTGGACCGGGCGACATGGCGAGCGCGGCGAGGGCGGCCGCTGAGATGATGCAACCCGCGACGATAAGCAACCTTCGGTTGACGAGATCGCCGAGGGGCACGATCCAAATCAGCCCCAGGAAGTAGCCGGCCTGGGTCACCGTGGTTACCAGCCCCAGTCCGGCGGGTCCGACCTTGAAGTCACGACCGATCTGTTGCAGCAGCGGCTGGGCATAGTAGATGTTGGCGACCGCGACCCCGGACGCGACGGCCAGCAGAACCGCGAGCCCAATGGTGATCGGGGCCCGTTCTTCTATGTCGGCCGTCGCGACGCCGTGTCTACCGGGAGAGCAGGACATCGTCCAGAAGACTGTTGTGCCACAGGCTTTTCAGGATGGGTCTGTTCACATCCATCGTGTCTTCATCCCTGCTTTCGCAGCTGGTTCGAATTAGTTGTCGGCGTCGCAGTATGAACGTGAACTTCAGATCCTGACCTGGGCAGCAAGTGTTGCGACGGCCGCCATCGATTCCTGCTGCATCTCGGGTCCGAAGGTGATTCGCGTGACGCCCAATTCCGCCAGCTCGGCTACCGCTTCCTTGGAGACCTTGGCTGCCATGTTGAGCGGGCCTGGGATGCCTTCCCGCAGTGCCGGAAACGCCCCAAGTGGTGCCAAGATCGGATAAACGCAGTCAGCGCCGGCTGCCACGTACAAACGACCGCGTTCGACCGCGTCCGCTGGATCGCCGTTTCCGAACAGGAAGGTGTCGACGCGCGCATTGATGAATACGTCAGCACCGGATTCTGCGCAGACTTCTGCGAGCCAGTCGGCGTGTTTGTGCGGGTCCTTCAGCTTCCCGTGTTCGGAGTCCTCCAGATTGCAACCGACGGCGCCAACCTCCATGAGCCGTCCGATCAGCTCGCGGGGACTGAGACCGTAACCGTGTTCGATGTCGGCCGATACCGGCACCGAGACGGCACGGACAATCCGACCGACGGCGGTGAACATCTCGTCGGTGGGCGTCGAACCATCTTGGTAGCCAAGCGATGCGGCGATGCCCATGCTGGGGGTGGCCAGCGCGGGGTAACCGGCGTCGGCCAGAGCCTGTGCGCTGCCGGCATCCCATGGCCCGGGCAGGACAAGCGGCTCACCGGCAACGCGGCCCTCATGCAGGGCGCGGAAAGTGGATGCGGCGGTCATTCTGGCTGTTCCTTCGCGCTATCGAGCGGTGATGTGGGTGACGGATTACTCAAACGGCTAGATCGGTGGGCTAGGAACTGGGCGGCGTGTAGTGCCCTGGAACCATCCGGGTAGAGATCCCGAATCGATTCCACGCGTTGATCATCGTGATTGCACCGATGAGATACACCAGCTCTGTCTCGCTGAATTCTTCGGCAGCTTTGGCATAGACCTCGTCGGGAACACCCGCCTGGGTGATCACGGTGATCGCCTCAGTCAACTCGATGGCCGCGATCTCCTTGGCCGTGTAGAAATGCTTGGACTCACGCCACCCGTCCAGCTGGATGATCCTGTCGACCGACTCCCCGGCCGCCAACGCGTCTTTGGTGTGCATATCGATGCAGTAGGCGCAGCGGTTGACTTGCGACGAGCGTATTTTCACCAGGTGGAGCACCTTCGCCTCCACGCCTTGTCCGGTTACGGTGTCGAGTCGGGCCATGGCTTTGAAGACGTCAGGGCCGAGTTTCATCCAGTCCAGCCGCGGAAGGTCTTCTGCGAGCCGCGAAGTGGTGTCTGCTACATCATTGGTGGTCATGAAACCACGGTATGCTGGATGTGGCCCGTTGCTGTGGGCCATTCCTTGCTCTATCGTCTGGGCCATTTCTGGTGGCGAGGCAGTCTTCTGGGCGACGCTGGGGGCGCACTGTGCCGCTGCTGCGACCCGTTCACTGCGATCGGCCGGATTGCAGGACTACGCTGCCGGTATGGGCCGGATGGTGATCGGTTTCTGGGTGCTGGCGGTGGTGTTCGCGCCGGCAGCCTCGGCCGAGCCTGCCGATCGCGACCCCACGGGCGTGTACTCCGGCGGCCCGGTGCCCACGGTGAACGGGGTGCCCTGCGTTGCCGGTCACCTGGGGACCTGCCTGAGTTTCGAGCAGAATCAGCCCAGCGCCAGACCGACGCCGCGTACCGGCCTAGGCCACAGCCCGACGGTGCGCCGCTGAGCCGCACCGGAGTCGCCTACGATGGCAGCCCGATATGAACAGTGCCGCTGTGGTTGTTGAAGCCGACGAAAACGCCTTCCGGGCGCGCCTGCTGGACGCGCTTGAGGCGTCGATCGTCGAGGACGGCTATCAGAAGACGACGGTGGCCGACATCGTCCGGCGGGCGCGGACCTCGCGCAGGACGTTCTACGAGCACTTCTCCAGCCGGGAAGAGTGTTTCGTCGCGCTGATGACCGCCGCCAATGCCGACCAGGTGCGGCAGATCTCGGCGGCGGTCGACAGTCGCGCCCCGTGGCGCACCCAGGTGCGCCAGGCCGTCGAAGCCTGGATCGCCTCCGGCGAGTCCCGGCCCGACCTGATGCTGAGCTGGATCCGCGACGTACCGTCGCTGGGCGCCACGGCACGGCAACTGCAGCGTGAGGCGATGGAGAACTTCGTCGCCATGGTGCAGGCGATGAGCGACACCGAGGAGTTCCACGCCGCCGGTGTCGAGGTCTCGCGGCCCCGGGTCATCATGTTGCTCGGGGGCCTACGGGAACTGACAGCCAGCACTGTCGAGAGCGGTGGCCGCATGAGCGACATCACCGAGGAAGCCGTCGACGCCTCCCTGGCCCTCCTGGAACCGCGGGGCTGATCAGACCAGCCCCAGCCGCCGCAGATCGCTCACGTACTTGCGAATCAGGCCCGGTTCGATGTGCGGGACGTCGCCCACCGCACCTACCCGCGCCGCCCGCACCGCCGAACGGAACACCGTGGTCGGGGCGCCGGCACCGCGCACCGGTTGCGCCGGGCTGCCGAAGGCGTGCAGCAGCGGTAACACGGTCTGCGCCCGCCGCTTCTCCGGCAGGGCGGTCAGCGCCGTCTCGAACCGGTGCAGCCAGTCGTTGTAGTCGTCGACGCGTTCGATCGGGTTGCCCGCCCGAATCAGCCAGTCCACGAACACATCCAGTGAAATGCCGTCGTCATGGGGGTTCATCACGTCGTAGGAGACGTACCCGTCGCGGGCCTGCGAACCGAGGGTGGTGATGGCCTCGGCGATGAAATCCACGGGCAGCCCGTCGTAATGTGCCCGCGGTCGGCTGCCGAGCCCGTCGCCGAGATAGAAGGATCGCGGGGCGACGCCGGTGATCAGCAGGCTCAGGATCAGCCGGGTGAACATGTCCGGCACATTGAGCTGACCGCCGTAGCGGGTGTGCGCCAGGATCATGTCCGAACGGAACGTCGCCACCGGCAGGCCACACAGCTCATGTGCCTCGCGCAGCAGCACCTCGCCGGCCCACTTGCTGTTGCCGTAGCCGTTGGCGTAGCTGTCGTCGATCGGGCGCACGGGGCTGACGACGCGGATGTCGCCGTCTTCCTCGAACTGTCCGGGCGCGACGCCCATGGCCACCGCGATCGTGGAAAGGTAGGTGACCGGTTTGATCCGGTTGGTGATGGCCAGCTTGATCAGCTCGGCGGTGCCGACGACGTTCGGCCCGAACAGTTGTCGGTACGGCAGGACGTGGTTGACCAGTGCCGCGGGATGCACGACCAGATCGACATCGGTGGCCAGCCGGTCCCAGTCCTGCGGCGCCAGACCGAGATTCGGTTCACCGATGTCGCCGGCCAACACCTCCAGGTGGTCGGTGGCCAGCTCGGTGAACCGGCGGGACAGGACGGGGTCGGTGTCGAACGAGCGCAGGAGCCGGGACCGGGCCTCGGCACCATCACGGCCACGCACGATCGTGATGAGCCTGCCACCGGTGGGGGCCAACCGTTCCAGCCACTGCAGTGCCAGGAAACGTCCGAGCCAGCCGTTGGCACCGGTGAGCAAGACCGTGGCGGGTTCTCCGGTGGTCCGTGGCAATCCGGGGGCCGCGGCCAGCGTCGCGGCATCGATGAACTTGTCGAGGGTGAGCTCCGAGGCCCGGATCTCGGTGGCGTCCGCGCCGTGCACAGTCCCGAACGTCGGCTTGCGGGAGCCGGAGGTGCGCTCGGACTCGATCTGCTCGGCCAGTTGGTTCAGGTTGCCGGCTGGGTTCACGATTGTGCCGACGGGCACCTCGATGCCGAAGAAGTCACCCAGCAGGTTCGACAATGTCAGTGCCGACAGTGAATCCCCGCCGAGATCGGTGAAGTGCGCATCCGGGGAGACCTGCGCGGTCCCCAGAATCGCAGCCGCCGCCCGGGTCAGGGTGTCGATCACCGGTTGTGTGGCGGCGGCCTGCCGTAAGGTCCGGAACTCATCGGCCTGGGCCGCGGCGATATCGGCATACATCTGTTCCAGTCGCGCACTGTAATGTGCTTTGAGATTGGGCCGCAATAGTTTTCCGACTCCGGACAGGAGCCCATTGGTCGCACTGAACGGCTCGGTCTCGACGATGAAGTCGGCCGGCAACTCGTAGGTCTGCAACTCGGCCTCGCGGGCGGTGCGTTGCAGCGATTCGGCCAGCGCCGCTTTGAGGCCATCGGGGTCATACTGGCCCACCGCCTCCGGCGTCGGGACGACGACGGCCAGCAGCGACGCGCGTTCGCTGTTGCCGTACACGAAGATCTGCCGCACCAGGGCGGCGCCGGCATACACCGCTTCGAGGTTTGCGATCGCGACGAACTCGCCCTGAGCCAGTTTGAGTACATTGTTGCGCCGGTCCACATATACGAGGTGATCAGGTGCTGTCTCGGCCATCACGTCGCCGGTCCGGTAGTAGCCGTCCTCGTCGAACACGCTCGCGGTGATCTCCGGACGTTTGTAGTAGCCAGGCGTCAAAGATGTTGACTTGACCAGTAACTCGCCGCGGGGATACGGCTTGTCGGTGCTGAAGTAACCGAGTTCGGGTACGTCGATGAGTTTGTAGTCGATCACCGGGGGGCGGGACACCATGCCGTCGCGGGTGACGGCGCCGGTTTCGGTGAGGCCGTAGCCGTCGGCGATGTGCACACCCAGCACGTTGTCGAGGAACGCCTTCATCTCCACCGCCAGTGGGGCGGTGCTGACGAAGCCGCTGAGGACCCGGCCGCCGAGAACCCGCTCGCGCAGTTCGACTGCCGCCTCCTTCTCGGCGGTCGTCTCATCGGCGCCGCCGGTGACGAGCCGGTCCACGGTGCCGCGATAGCGTTGGTGGAGCATGTCCACCACACGCGGCACCAGGCCAAGCTCGGTCGGCCGGACCAGGGCCAGATCGTCGAACAGCGTCGACAGATCCGATTCGGGCACAAAGTAACTGACCCCGCCGTTCTGCACCGAGGACACCAGTGGCAGCCGGCCGCCGAGGTGGTTGAGCGGCATGAAGTTGACATTGAACACCGGGGTGGTGTTGTCGGAGACGAACGATGACGTCCACAGCTTGCTCACCATCGACTCGCTGTACATCGCGCCTTTCGGTGCGCCCGTGGAGCCCGACGTGTACAGGATCATCGCCAGTCGGTCGTCGTCGCCGTCGGTGTAGAGCGGTACCGCCGACAGTGCGGAGCCGCGGTCGATGACCTCGCCGAGGGTGGTGACGGTGATTCCGGTACCGGCCAGCCGGCGGGCCGCACGCTCCAGGATGTCGCGGTGGTCGTCGACCTCGGGCCGGTAGTCGAACACCACCAGATGCGCGACCGAGGTGATGTCCTTGATGGATTCGACGGCCAGGTCCAGGTATTCGGCGCTGACGGTCAGCACGCGGGGCTCGACCTCGGCGAGGATCGGTGCGAGCCGTGACACCGGCGCGTTGTGTTGCAACGGCACCGTGACCAGTCCCAGGTAGGCGCAGACGAAGTCGAGCGTGAGGTAGTCGGCACTGGCGAAGCCGATGGTCGCGACGGCATCACCCGGTTTGACCGGCCTCGTGGGGTCCTGACGCCAGGCCGATGCGATGGTCCGCACCCGTGACCACAGCTCGCGGTAACTGATGGTGTCGAAGCGGGGCAGCAGCCTGGCCACGGTGCGACCGGTGTCTGGTTCGGCCACCAGTTCGGTGGCCCGCTGCCCCAGCGCGGGCCGGTCGGCATACCCGGTGAGCAGGGTGTACAGGATCTGGGAAAGCCGCAGCCCCGGTGTGCGCGCGTCCTCGAGCACCGCGGGTAACGGGTCGGAGGCGCTGAACTGCGCGTCCGTGGCGTACAGCTCAGCGATTCGCCGTGCCAGGAGCTGCTCGCCGCCGAGTCCGTTTTCCAAGTCTGAAATATCGTGAGATACGCCGTGGACATCGCTTGTCATACGTGGTTAAGACGTGTCAGGCCTACTGAAAATTCATTTCTGTGACTGTGAGCTGCTACACATCCGGGCAGGACCGGCGATGAGCTGGGTATATGCAACTATTCTCAGCTGATTCACAGCTACCCGTCAGCTCGCTGTCGCCCGGAGCTGCTGGTGGCGGTGCTGGCGTTCGATGGTGGCGAAATAGAACGCGAACGCGAAGGCGAAACTGGTGAACAGGCTCGCGACGAAGAACAGCCACGGCCTGCGGATGCCGCGGCGGAGACCGTCGGCGATCGTAAACAGGGGCAGCAGAATGACATTGGCGATGGTGTAGTCGGCACTGGCCGAACTTGCCGCCGGGTTGTCGTATCCGAGCGCGATGAACTGTGCCCAGCTGCCCGGGCCCCAGATCGGATTGCTGCCCGCGGTGGCGTACTGCTGCACGAACTGCATGTTGAAGTACCAGCACAGCGGAATGGATGCGATGCCGACCGCGTAGAACGTCAGCTCCAACGCCGAGAACCGCGGGCCGGGTGGACGGGAGAAGAGTTCGGGGTTCGACCGGATGATGAGCGCGACAACGGCCACACCCAGAATTGCGTGAACGATGAGAGACACCATGGCGTGAGCACACCCGCCGACAGAGGTTTTGTCAATAATGACATTTCTGGGATGGGGTACGTTACCGGCATGGTCCGGCCCGCGCAGACCGCGCGCAGCGAACGCACGCGCGAGGCGCTGCGGCAGGCTGCGCTGGTGCGGTTCCTGGCTCAGGGCGTGGAGGACACCTCGGCTGAACAGATCGCGGCGGACGCCGGGGTGTCGTTGCGGACCTTCTATCGACACTTCACCTCGAAGCACGATCTGCTGTTCGCCGACTATGACGCCGGATTGCACTGGTTCCGTGCCGCACTCAACGACCGCCCGGCCGACGAATCGATCCTGGACTCCGTGCAGTCGGCGATCCTGGCGTTCCCGTACGACGTCGGCGCCGTCACCAAGATCGCCTCGATGCGCGCTTCCGAGCTCGACCCGGGGCGCATCGTGCGCCACATCCGTCAGGTCGAGAGCGACTTCGCCGCCGCAGTGGCCGACCACCTCGCACGGCGCCATCCTCCCGCCCCGGGCGGGGATGACCGGCTGCGGATCGCAGTGACCGCGCGGTGCGTGGCGGCATCGGTGTTCGGCGCCATGGAGGTCTGGATGACCGGAAACGACGCCGGTGAGCGGTCATTGCCGGAGCTGGCCCGGCTGTGCCGGACCGCGCTTGAGTCGCTGCGATCGGGCCTTGTCTGATCGTTTTGTCATTATTGACAAAACTTCGGAGGCGTGTCAGCCTCAGCCCATGGCGGACTACGACGCGATCGTCATCGGTGCCGGCCACAACGGGCTGACCGCGGCGGCACTGTTACAACAGGCTGGAATCCGCACGCTGTGCCTGGAGTCCAAGCGTTACGCCGGTGGCATGGCGTCCACCGTCGAACTGTTCGACGGGTACCGGTTCGAGATCGCGGGCTCGCTGCAGTTCCCGACCTCGGCCGTGGTCAGCCGGGAACTCGGCCTCGATGAGCTGCCGACGATCGACCTCGAGGTGATGTCGGTGTCGCTGCGCGGGATCGGCGATGCCCCGGTCGTGTACTACAGCGACCCGATCAAGATGCTCACCCATCTCGGCGAGGTCCACGGCGCCGACGCGGTCACCGGTATGGCCGGGCTGATGGCCTGGTGCCAGGCCCCGACCCGGGCGCTGGGCAGATTCGACGCCGGTCGCCCGCCTCGCAGCATCGACGAGATGTATGCGTGCGCCACAAACGAATTCGAACGTTCGACGATCGATGACCTGCTGTTCGGCTCGGTCACCGATGTGCTCGACCGGTATCTGCCCGACCGCGACAAGCACGGCGCGCTGCGCGGCATGCTGGCCTTCCTTGCGGTCAACACCACCTATCGCGGCCCCGAAACACCGGGTAGTGCGGCCGCACTCGCCTTCGGGCTGGCCGTCCCGGATGAGAACGCCATGCTGATGAAGAAGCTGGCGGGTGGGATCGGCGCCCTCACCGGACACCTGCACGAGCGGCTGGTCTCCGGCGGCGGTGAACTACGGCTGCGCAGCCCCGTCGAGCAGATCCTGGTCGACGGCGGCCGCGTGAGCGGGGTGCGCCTCGCCGACGGCTCCACGGTGACCGCACCGGTCGTCGTCTCCGCCGTCGCACCGGATCTGACGGTCAACACGCTGCTCGGTGCCGACGTGGTTCCCGCAGAAGTTCGAGACCGATTCGGCCGCATCGACCACCGCGGTAGCTACCTGCAGATGCATTTCGCGCTGGACGGGCCACCCACCTTCACTCAACCGTACGAACTTCTCAACGATCCCGAAATGCAGGCGGCCATCGGGCTTTTCAGTACACCTGAAGAACTGCAACAGCAGTGGCAGGATGCCAGGCGCGGGATTGTGCCCGCCGACCCGGCCATCGCGTTCCAGATTCCCTCCGCACACGACCCGACGCTCGCGCCTGCCGGCAAGCACGCGGCGTCGGCATTCGCGCTGTGGTTCCCGGTCGAGGACTCTCCGACGGGCTACGGGGAGCTCAAGGCTGAGATGGGCCGCCGGGTAATCGAGAAGATCACCCGGCTGGCACCGGATTTCGAACGCCGCATGATCCGGCACACCACCTTCACTCCGCGCCATATGGGCACGATGTTCGGCGCGCCCGGCGGCGACTACTGTCACGGGCTCATCCATCCCGAGCAGATGGGGCCCAACCGGCCGGGGCCGAAAGGCTATGTCGGTCAACCGCTCCCCGTGGACGGGCTGTACCTGGCCAGCGCCGGTTGCCACGGCGGCCCCGGGATCACCTTCATCCCCGGCTACAACGCCGCCAAGGCAGCGTTGGCGGGCTCGGCCTAACGTCGGCGCAACTGTTCGGCCCAGTCGGCGGGGACACGTCCCTGTGGGCCGGGCACGGGCTGGTCAACCGGCCGGTGCTGGGGCGGGGCCAACGCGGGCCCGGCGTAGGACTGGTTGGTGTCGAAGTTCCAGAACCAGTCTTCGCCTGGCTCGAACGAGCGGATGACCGGATGCTTTGTGTGCCGCCAGTGCGCGGTGGCGTGGCGGCCCGGTGAGTCGTCGCAGCAGCCGATGTGCCCGCACGCCGCGCACCGGCGCAGGTGCACCCACCATCCCCCTGCTGCCTCGCATTCCGTGCATCCGGTTCCACTCGGTAGCACAGTCGGATCGACGGCATTGCTCATGACGTAGAGCCTAGTCCGAGTAGGGTTCCCGGCATGGCAACCAGCGATTCCCGTGAAGTAGTCATCGAGGCGACCCCGCAGGAGATCCTCGACGTCATCGCCGATGTCGAGGCGACACCCAGCTGGTCCCCGCAGTACCAGCGCGCCGAGATTCTGGAGAGCTACGACGACGGCAAGCCGCGGCAGGTGAAGATGACGGTGAAGGCCGCCGGGCTCACCGACGAACAGGTGATCGAGTACACCTGGGCCGAGAACAAGGTGAGCTGGACCCTGGTCAGCGCCGGGCAGCTCAAGGCACAGGACGCCAGCTACACCCTGACGCCGGACGGCGACAAGACCAAGGTCAGATTCGACATCACCATCGACCTGTCGGTGCCGCTGCCCGGCTTCATCCTCAAGCGGACCATGAAGGGCGGGGTCGACACCGCCACGGAAGGGCTGCGCAAGCAGGTGTTGAAGGTCAAGAAGGGCGGATAACGCCGCCGCAGGCTCAACTCGCGTTGGCCGCCGACGCCGACTGCGCCAGCTCGGTCAGCAGCGGCGGGATGTCCATCTGTGCCACCACCGCCTCGATGAACACCATCCGGTCGGAGGCGGCCGCCGCAGCGGCCAACGCTTCATCGAGTTCGCCGTAGGTGCCGGCCTGGAAGGTCAGCGCGTCGGGAACACCCAGGGCGGCAGGCAGGTCGGTCCAGCGCCAGGCCGCGATGTCGTTGTAGGAAGCCTTGGGGCCGTGGATCGCCCGCTCCACGGTGTAGCCGTCGTTGTTGACCACGATGATCACGGGCGTCAGTCCCTCGCGGCCGAACGCGCCGAGCTCCTGGATGGTCAACTGGGCCGCGCCGTCACCGATCAGCAGCACGGTGCGACGGTCCCGGTCGGCCAGGCCGGCTCCCAGCGCAGCAGGCAGGGTGTAGCCGATCGAGCCCCACAGCGGCTGGCCGATGAACGTGACTCCGGCGGGTAGCCGGTGTCCGGCCATGCCGTAGAACGAGGTCCCCTGATCGGCCAGCACCACGTTGCCGGGCGTTAACGCTTCGGAAAGCCTGTCCCACAGTGCTTTCTGCGTCAGCGTTGTGTCGCGGGCGGGTGAGTCGGCAGGAGGCGGTGTGGCCGCGGGCTCGGGTGCGGGTGAGGTGACGCCGCGTCCGGTCAGGATTGCGGTGACGGCATCGAGGGCCGCCGACATGTCCAGCGGTGCGAACACCTGTCCGGCAACCACGCTCTGGTTGGCGCCGATGTCGATGGTGCGTGCGGGATCGATGCGCTGGCTGAAAAAGCCACTGACCATGTCGGTGAACAGCACGCCGGCGGTCACGAGAACGGGTGCCGTCTCGATCGCCTCCCGCACCGAATTTTCGCTGGCCGCACCGGCATAGATGCCCAGGAAACTCGGTGAGCTCTCGTCGACCAGGCTTTTGCCCCACATGAGTGTGGCGTGCGGAACTGTGTCGGCGCCCAGCAGCGTGTTGAGCTCGTCGACGCATCCCAGCCGGTGCACCAGGAAATCGGCGAGCACGGTGAGACGGTGATCCGCGATCAGCCGCGCCGCCGCCTCGGTGAACAGCGACAGCGCCTGTGGGCTGGTGCCGCCGGTGTAGCGGGGCAGCGGCGCGGTGGGCGGTTCGGTGGGGAAGCGGGCCACGTCGGTGGCGATCATCAGGTAGCCCGGTCGTTTCTGCTCGCGGACTTCCGAAAGCACGCGGTCGATCTCGCGCGTCGCGGTCGCCGGGACCAGATTAGCCTGCGCGCAGGTGATCTCGCGGCTCATCCGCAGAAAGTGCTCGAAGTCGCCGTCGCCCAGGGTGTGGTGTACCACGCGTCGCGCGCCCTGCGCGTCCTTGGACGGCGCGCCCACGATGTGCACGACGGGGACATGCTCGGCGAAACTGCCCGCCACCGCATTGGCCGCCGAGAGCTCGCCCACACCGAACGTGGTGACCAGCGCCGCCATCCCCCGCAACCGACCGTAGCCGTCGGCGGCGTAACCGGCATTGAGTTCATTGGCGCCGCCCACCCAGTTCACGCGGGGATGGGCCAGGATGTGGTCGAGGAACTCCAGCTGGTAGTCGCCGGGGACACCGAAGACCTCGGTCACCCCCAGTTCGGCGAGGCGGTCCAGCAGATAGTCACCGACGGTGTAGCCGTTATCGGTCATCCCGCTAGTGTGCCTCGCATGACGAAGACGGGACCCCTGGCCGGGGTGAGAGTTGTCGAACTCGGCGGCATCGGCCCCGGGCCGCATGCGGCGATGATGTTGTCGGATCTGGGTGCTGACGTGGTGCGGGTACGACGCCCGGGCGGGCTGACCATGCCCGCCGAGAACGTCGACCTGCTCCATCGCGGCAAGCGGATCGTCGACCTGGACGTCAAGGCCGAACCGGAAAAGCTGCTGGAGTTGGCGGCCAAAGCCGATGTGCTGCTGGACTGCTTTCGGCCGGGCACCTGTGAACGTCTGGGTGTCGGGCCGCAGGACTGCGAGGCGGTCAACCCGCGGCTGATCTTCGCCCGCATCACCGGCTGGGGGCAGGACGGCCCGCTGGCTTCCACGGCCGGCCACGACATCAACTATCTGTCACAGACCGGTGCGCTGTCGGCGATCGGCTACCGCGACCGGCCTCCGGTCGCGCCGTTGAACCTGGTCGCCGACTTCGGTGGCGGGTCGATGCTGGTCGTGATGGGCATCGTCACCGCGCTCTATGAGCGGGAGCGCTCCGGTAAAGGGCAGGTGATCGACGCCGCGATGGTCGACGGAGTGAGCATGCTCGCGCAGATGATGTGGACCATGCGGGCCACCGGCTCGTTACAGGACCAGCGTGAATCGTTTCTGCTCGACGGCGGTGCACCGTACTACCGCACCTATGAGACTTCGGACGGCAAGTACATGGCCGTCGGCGCGATCGAGCCACAGTTCTTCGCGCAATTGCTCGCCGGCCTGGGTTTGGCGGCCGACGAGATTCCCGGTCAGTTCGAGCTGGCCCGCTACGACGAGATGCGGGCGATCCTCACCGAGCGGTTCGCCGGCAAGACCCGCGACGAGTGGTCGGAGATCTTCGCCGGCACCGACGCCTGCGTGACGCCGGTGCTCACCTGGGGTGAGGCCGCCGAGAACGACCACCTGCGGGCCCGCTCGACGCTGGTGGCCATCGACGGCGTCGACCAGGCCGCTCCCGCACCACGGTTCTCCCGCACCCCCGCCGGAGCACCTGGCACGCCGCCGAAGTCCAGCACGTCCATCGACGAGATCGGCTGGACCTAGTCGGATAGGGACCTTGTCCCCTGGCACACCGTTCTTGCTGCTAGGAGGATGGGGTCAGGCCGGACGGTCACCGGCGCAAGGAGGTTCAGATGAACAGCCACTCGAGTCGCGGGGGAATCATCGTCGGTGTCGACGGTTCCGGTAGTTCCGATGCCGCGGTGCGCTGGGCGGCGGGCACCGCCGCGCTGCGTCGGGTGCCGCTCACGCTGCTCTTTGCGCAGCCGGTGGTCTCCGCACCGGGGTGGCTGGACGTCGGCTTACCCCAGGACTATTGGCAGTGGCAGGACCGCCAGGGCAAAGAGGTCATGGAAGCCGCCCGTCGGATCGCCGAGGACGCCGGGGGTGGATCGCTACGCATCGCCGAAAAGCTCATCGCGGCCCACGCGGTCGGCATCCTGATCGATTGCTCGCGTGACGCCGATCTGGTGGTGGTCGGGTCGCGTGGTCTGGGGAAGTGGAGCAGACGGCTGCTCGGATCGGTGAGTTCCAGTGTCGTATTGCACGCGCACGGCCCGGTGGCGGTGGTGCCCGGTGCTGATGCGGCACAGGTGCCTGCCACCGCCCCGGTGGTGGTCGGGGTCGACGGTTCGCCGGCATCCGAGCTGGCCGTCGAGATCGCGTTCGACGAGGCGTCGCGACGCGGTGTGGAACTTGTGGCGGTACATACCTGGTACGACTTCGAGGGCGCGTTTCCCGACGAGAACTGGACCGAATCCAAACCGCGTGAAGAACGCGTCCTTGCCGAGCAGTTGGCGGGCTGGTCGGAACGCTATCCGGACGTCGCGGTCCGGCGAGTGGTCATGCCCGACCGGCCCGCGCGGCACCTGCTGGCCCAGGCCGAGTCCGCCCAGCTCGTGGTCGTCGGTAGCCGCGGCCGGGGAGGATTCGCCGGGATGATGCTGGGCTCGGTCAGCGCCGAGGTGGTCCATTCGGCGCGCACTCCGGTGATCGTGGCGCGCCGATCCGACTGACCTCGCACCGCCTTCGTCACTGAAGACAGGGCGAGACGTTTGCTGCATCGGCCGACGTGGCACCTGCACAGTTACTACATTGCTTCTATGGCAGTGAGGGCATCGCGGGAAGTCGTGTTCGACGCCCCGCCCGAGGCGATCATGGACGTGCTCGCCGACGTGGATGCGTTGCCTGCCTGGTCTCCGGTGCACCGACGTGTCGAGGTGCTCGACCGGTACCCGGACGGGCGCCCACACCATGTCAGGGCGACGATGCGGGTGCTGGGCATCAGCGACAAGGAGACGCTCGAATACCACTGGGGCGACCGCTGGATGGTCTGGGATGCCGAAGAGAATCTGCAACAACGCGGTCAGCACGTCGAATACAATCTGACCCCCGAGATCGACAAGACGCGGGTGCGGTTCGACATCACCCTCGA
The DNA here is from genome assembly GCF_032883035.1 of Mycobacterium appelbergii. Taxonomy (NCBI): domain Bacteria; kingdom Bacillati; phylum Actinomycetota; class Actinomycetes; order Mycobacteriales; family Mycobacteriaceae; genus Mycobacterium; species Mycobacterium appelbergii. Next base: position 12,061 of record NZ_JAMQTH010000026.1, on the reverse strand, counting down.
CCTGGCGATGCCCGTCCCGGAATTTCTCATCAAGCGGGCCAAGAAGCTCGTGCTGCACGTCGCGACCGAGCGGCTGCGGCAGCGCGTCATGGGTAATGCTCACCCTGCGTGAAACGGAATAGCCGGTCACCCCGGCTCGGTTGGTGCGGATATGCCCAATGGAGTTGTGCTTCCCCTGAACCCGTCGGCCGCCAATGTTGTCGACGACGCCATCGCGCAGGCTCAGCGCGCGTATACCGCTGGAGTGCGCCAGATCTGGCTGGCCCAACGGTTCGACGTCGATGCGATCGCATTGGCGGGACTGATCGGCGCGGCCGTGCCCGGGCTGGGCGTCGGCACCTCGGTGGTGCCGATCAACCCGCGACATCCACTGTTGGTGGCGTCGGCGGCGCAGACCGCCCAGGCCGCCGCGCACGGCAGCTTCAGTCTGGGTCTCGGCCTCGGATCGCACGCTCCCGAACATCGCGCATTCGGCACCCTCTGGCGCAATCCGGTGGGGAGGTTGCGCGAACATCTGCAGGTGCTGCGCGCGATCTTCGACGACGGTGCAGTCGATTTTCACGGCGATGAATTCACCGTCAGTCCCGAATGGCCGGTGCAGGTGCCCGGCGGGACGCCGATCCCGGTGTACGTGGCGGCGATGGGCCCCAAGGCCCTGCGGGTGACGGGAGAACTGGCCGATGGCACCTTGCCTTACCTGGCCGGGCCGCGCACCGTCGGCGAGTTCATCGTGCCGACCATCAACGACGCGGCCGCGGCGGCAGGACGAGGACAGCCACGCGTCATCGCAATGGTGCCCGCGCTGGTGACCGATGACGTGGCCGCCGGCCGCGAGCTGGCCGCGCAAGAACTCGCGTTCTATCAGACCATTCCGTCCTATCAGAAGGTGATCGCCCGTGAAGGGGTGTCCGGGGTGGCCGAACTGGCCGCTGTAGGTTCGGCCGATCAGGTGCGCAAGAAGCTGCAGTCCTATCTGGATGCGGGAGCGGCGGAGGTGGCGCTGAGCCCGCTGCGCACCGAGCCGGGGGATCTGGAAGCGCTCTGGGCCGTCGTGGGTTCTACTCCGCGATAGCCGATCACGCACCGAAATGGCGCGACATAGTGTCGCGATCTGGGGCCGATTCCTTACACAGTGGCCCGGCAGGCCTGGTGTCGGGGCTGGCAGGATGGCATGCCACACGCCACCGTCCTCAGAGGTTGATCTCTTGCCCCGCACTGTGTTCGAACGTCAACCGCCGTCGGAAAGCGTTGTGCGGCAAGCATTACGCGACACCGAGCTGGGGTGTTTCTGGGGTGCGGACATCGGCGATGGACCGCGGTATCCCCGGGCCACCGTGACCGCGCACTACGACCTGGTGATCGTCGGTGGTGGCTACACCGGATTGTGGAGTGCGCTGCTGGCCGTCCAGCGCGACCCCGGTATCCGGGTGGCGTTGCTGGAGGCTTCGGCAATCGGCAATGCGGCTTCCGGGCGTAACGGTGGGTTCGTCGAGGCCAGCCTCACCCACGGCGAAGCCAATGGCCGCAGCCGGTGGCCCGCCGAGTTCGACACGCTGCAGCGGTTGGGGTACGACAACCTCGACGCAATCGAGAAGTCGGTGGTCGAGTTGGGGCTGGACTGCGACTTCGAACGCAACGGCGTCCTCAGCGTCGCGGTCGAGGACTACCAGGCGCGGGAGTTGCGCGAGCAACCCGCCGACCCGGATGTCACCTATCTGGATCGGGATGCCGTCCGCGCGCACGTCAACTCACCGACGTATCTGGCGGGGGCGTGGGCGGCCCGGGAAGCCGCGACGGTCCACCCGGCGAAGCTGGCCGCCGAACTGGCGCGGGTGTGTGCACGCCACGGTGTCGAGATCCATGAGAACACCCCCGTCACCGGGCTGACCGGCGCGCGCGGGCCGGCTCCGATCCAGCTCACCACCGACGCCACGACGTTGTTGGCCGATCGGGTGATCCTGGCTACCAACGCTTTTCCATCGCTGCTCAAGCGGTACCGGTATCACACCGTGCCGGTCTACGACTATGTCCTGATGACCGAGCCGCTCTCTGACCAACAACTGGACTCGATCGGTTGGCAGGGGCGGCAAGGTGTTTCGGACATGTCCAACCAGTTCCACTACTACCGGTTGTCCGCCGACAATCGCATCCTGTGGGGCGGCTACGACGCGGTTTACCACTTCGGCCGTCGGATCGACTCGCGCCTCGAGGACCGGCCCACCACCTACGAAACACTGGCCCGCCATTTCTTCACCACCTTTCCCCAGCTCGAGGGGGTGCGATTCAGTCACCGCTGGGGTGGGGTCATCGACACCTCCACCCGGTTCTGTGCGTTCTTCGGCGCGGCCAACAAGGGCCGCATCGTTTACGCCGCGGGGTTCACCGGATTGGGCGTGGCAGCAACACGTTTCGCCGCGAACGTCATGCTCGACAAGGTCAACGAGCAACGTACCGAACGCACCGAGTTGGCGATGGTCGCGTCCAAGCCGCTGCCGTTTCCGCCGGAACCCCTGGCCTGGCTCGGCATCAATGCGACCCGGTGGTCGTTGGACCGCGCCGATCACCGCGACGGCAGGCGCAATCTGCTGTTGCGGGCGCTGGACGCAGCCGGCCTCGGATTCGATTCCTGAGGCCCTCGGACATGGTCAGCGATGTCATCCCCACCGGTCGGTTGTCGATCCCCGTCCACCGCTGCCCACCCAACCTGCCGCCACCGGCACACGATCAGTGGAGTTGGCAACTGAGCGGCAGTTGCCGCGACCATCCGGCAGAGGTGTTCTTCCCGGATGAAGTCCGGGGGCGCCGGCTGCGCAAGCGCGAGGACGCGGCCAAGGCGATCTGTCGGGAATGCCCGGTGTTGGCCCGGTGTCGCGAACATGCCCTGACCGCGCCCGAGCCGTTTGGTATCTGGGGTGGGATGACGGCGCAGGAGCGCGCAATCACATTGGCGGGCAGCACTTCCGGTGTTGATGTCAACGGCGCAGAACCAGTTTGAGCATTTCACCTGCGGGTCCGCTCAGCGTCTTGGGGCCGGACCAGACGGCGTGCAGCGTGCGCCGCAGGTCGAGCCCGTCGACGTCGATGACACGTAACTCGCCTGCGGTGACGCTGTCCTCGATCGCCAAGGTGCTGAGCACGCCCGGACCGACACCGCTGAGCACACTGGTGCGGATAGCCGCGCTACTACCGAGTTCGAGAAGTGGTGCCGGGCGCTGATATTCCTGCAGTGCGAGGTCCACGGTGCGCCTGGTGCCCGAACCCGGTTCGCGGGCCAGGAGTGGCGTCGCAGCCAGCTCCGCGATCGTCAGCGGCCGGCGCCTGCGCGCCCACGGATGGCTCGGGTGCACGACGACGACCAGACGATCGTGTTCGATGGCGATCCTGTTCAGGTGCTCGGGTGCCGATGGTCCTTCGACGAACCCCAGGTCGCACGAGCGGTCCGTGACGTGGTCGAACACCTGCATGGAGTTGAGCACCTGCAACTGAACGTGGACGTCGGGGTGCCGGCGTCGGAAATCACCCAGCCACACGGGCAGGAGGTGTTCGGCGATGGTCATGCTTGAGGCGATGGTCAGCTGTGCCTCGTGCTCGACCCGCAATGCGGTCGCCGCGTCGAGTAGCCGGTCGACGTCGGCGAGCACTTCGCGCGCCCAGTGCACGATCACGGTTCCCTGAGCGGTGAGGGTCGACCCCCGGGGCGTGCGGTCGAGGAGCGTCATCCCGAAGCGGCGTTCGAGTTGGCGGATCGCGCGGGTGGCGTTCGGCTGGGCCATGCCCATGGCGCGGCTCGCGGCACCGAGGCTGCCACGGTCATCGATCCCGACGAGCAGCGCGAGCGTCGACAGGTCGGGGAGTTCTGCAGGCATGTCAGAACGGTATGCCTTTTGCGGTTCACATATCGCATCTATATGACCTGATGTGAAATTGACGGCTACTGGAGTGCGGCGCGATGCCGGACCGTATAACCATGACCAGCCAAGTGGGTGCGCCGCAGACCCGATCCACCGACCCAGCTTCCACGGCGTCCGTGCGCGGGCGCCTCGCGGCGCTCGGGCCGGGGATGGCCGTCGCGGCGGGGGCCACCGGCGCGGTGCTCCTTTTCGCGCATTTCGTGCCTGCGGTCAGCCCGCTGCTCATCGCGATCGTCCTCGGCGCCGCACTGTCGAATGCCATTGCACTGCCTGCGCGGGTGAAGCCGGGCTTGTCGTTCGCGGCGAAGAAACTCCTGCGTGTCGGGGTGGCGTTGCTGGGTCTGCAATTGGTGCTCGGCGACATTCTCGGTCTCGGCGTCGGCATGATCGCCGTGGTTGTCGCAATCGTCGTGCTCGGCATCTTCGGGACCATGGTCGTCGGCCGGCTACTCGGGCTCAGTTGGACACAGCGGTTCCTGATCGGCTGCGGTTTCTCGATCTGCGGTGCCGCCGCGGTGGCCGCGGTCGACGGCGTGATCGACGCCGAGGAGGAAGAGGTGCTCACCGCGGTCGCACTGGTGGTCATCTTCGGCACCCTGATGATCCCGGTGATACCGCTGGCATCCCACCTGATCGGGCTGAGTGACCAGGATGCCGGGATGTGGGCCGGTGGATCGATTCACGAGGTCGCCCAGGTCGTCGCGGCCGGCGGTGCCGTCGGTGGCGGAGCTCTCGCGGTGGCGGTGGTCGTCAAGTTGGCGCGCGTCATCATGCTCGCTCCGGTGATCGCGATCGTCAGTGCGCGTCAGCGCCGGATCAACCGCGGCGCCAACGATGTCAAGCGCCCGCCGATCATCCCCATGTTCGTGGTCGCGTTCATCGTCTGTGCCGCCGTGCGCACCACCGGGGTCGTGCCCGAAAGTGTCCTTGCCGGAGCCAAACTCACCGAGACCGCGATGTTGACCGCGGCAATGTTCGCTCTCGGCGTCGGGGTGAACATCGCAGGCCTGCGGAAAGTCGGGATCCGCCCCTTTGTGTTGGCAGTGCTGTCCACCGTGTGGGTGGCCGGGATCGCGCTGACCGGAGTGCTGCTGGTCGGTTGAGGTACGCGGCACGCCTACCGGTGTGCCCGCAACCCGCCCAACCGGCGGATCGCCTCGTCGAGGGTTTCGTCGCGCTTACAGAATGCAAAGCGCACCAGGTGATTCCACAGATCGGCATGCGGTGCGTCCGGATCGCAGAATGCTGACATCGGGATGGCGGCCACCCCGGTCTGGTGCGGCAACTCGGCGCAGAACGTGGCGCTGTCGTCGTAACCCAGCGGTCGCGGATCGGCACACAGGAAGTAGGTGCCGAAACTGTCGTGCACCTCGAACCCGAGTTCGGCCAGCGCTGAGCTCAGCCGGTCCCGCTTGCCCTGGAACGACTCCCGCAGGTCGGCCACCCAGGGATCCTCGTTGTCCAGGGCGTGGGCTACCGCGGGCTGAAACGGCGCACCGCCCACATAGGTCAGGTACTGCTTGGCGGCGCGCACCCCGGCGATGAGTTCGGCTGCGCCACAAGCCCAGCCAATCTTCCAGCCGGTGGCGTTGAACATCTTGGCGGCACTGGAGATCGTGATGGTGCGTGCCGACATGCCCGGATAGTTGGCCACCGCAAGGTGACGGTGCCCGTCGAACACGAGCTGCTCGTACACCTCGTCGCTGATCACCAGCAGATCGTGGTCGACGGCCAGCGCCGCGATGGCCCGTAGTTCGGCGTCGGAGGCGACCGCGCCGGTCGGGTTGTGCGGTGAGTTGAGGATCAGCGCCTTGGTTTTCGGGGTGACGGCCCGGCGTAGTCCATCGACGTCGATCGCGAATCCACGTCCATCGGCAACCATCGGGACCGCGCGACGGATGCAGCCGGCCATGGCGATGGCGGGGGAGTACGAGTCGTAGAACGGCTCGATCACCAGGACTTCCGAGCCCGGTTCCACCAAGCCGATGAGTGAGGCCGCGATCGCTTCGGTGGCACCGACTGTGACCAGCACCTCGGTTTCGGGGTCGTAGTCCGTGCCGTGGTGGCGCTTGCGTTGTGCGGCGATGGCCTGCCGGAGCTCGAGGATGCCCAGCCCGGGCGGGTATTGGTTGACCCCGTCGGCGATCGCCTGCTGCGCGACTTTGAGCATCGCGGGCGGACCGTCCTGGTCGGGAAACCCCTGGCCGAGGTTCACCGCACCGACCCGCGTGGCCAGCGCTGACATCTCGGCGAACACCGTGACGGAGTACGGCCGCAGGCTTCGGACAGTCATGGTCATCGAGCCTAGTCAGGTTGTGAAAAGTCTCGTGGTCCGCGTCCTGCATGCGGCCCGCGGCGTTTAGTTGTCGACACCTGAGTCCCGCCGCGTTTCCAGGCCGGGCGGGACCACCCGCAGTTTCGCCGCGATCCGCGTCAGCGCCGCCAGGTCGGTTGAGGTGAGCGGGTCAAGGACGAACTCCCGCACCGCGCGCAGGTGGATCGGGGCCGCATCGACCACCAGGCGATGACCGGTGTCGGTGAGGGAAACGAGGGTGTACCGGCCGTCATCGGGATCCGGTGACCGGGTTACCCAGCCCCGGGCCTCGAATCTCTTGACGACATTGGACAGGCGGGACAGCGACCCGCTGGCCAGGAACGCCAGGTCGCTCATCCGGATCCGACGGTCCGGGGCCTCAGATATGTGGCTGAGCGCCAGATACTCGAACAGGGTCAGGTCGACCTCGCGCAGTGGCGATTCGAGTTTGCCGGGCAACAGCAGCATGAGGGCGACCAGTCCGGTCCACGCCTCTTTCTCCTGCTGGGTCAGCCAGCGGGTCTCCTCCTCCATGCGGAATGACTTTACGCGTGAAGTATTCGGTGTACGGTTACTTCATGCGTGAAGTTAAAGAGGGTCGAGATGTGCAGTTCTTCGTGACCTCCGGATTTGGAGAGAAGGCGTTCGGCCAGTTGCACTACAGCCAGGCGGTCCGGATCGGAGACCGGGTGGAGATCTCCGGCCAGGGTGGTTGGGATGATGACCTGAACATTCCGGCATCGCTGGAAGAGGAGATCGTGGTGGCGTTCGACAACGTCGAGCGGACGTTGGCTACGGCCGGTGCCATCTGGCGCGATGTGGTGCACGTGAACTCCTACCATGTCATCGCCGCACCGGGCTCCACGTTCGATGCGCACAACGTGGTCATGACCGATCAGTACCGCAAGCGGATGGGCGACCGGGCGCCCATCTGGACTCAGATCGGTGTCACCGCCCTCGGCCTGCCGGAGATGCGGATCGAGATCCGGGTCACCGCAATCGTCGAGAACTGATGCGCGCGAGTTGAGGTGTCGGGAATGAATAGGCCGCTCGAGGCGCTTACTGCGACGTGACTTCCCAGCCTTTCCGCCTCGCGCCCGACGCCGCTCTGCTGAAGCCGTTGCAACTCGGCGCAACAGAAGCGTCCAACCGCATCTTCATGGCACCGCTGACGCGGTCCCGTGCTCAAAGTGACGGCACGCCATCGGATCTGGCCGCAGCGTACTACTCGCAGCGGGCGTCCGCGGGCATCATCGTCAGCGAGGCCACTGCGGTGTGTGAGCAGGCCAACGGCGCGTACATGAACACACCGGGCATCTACACCGACCGCCACCAGAGCGTGTGGGCTGAGATCGCTTCGGCGGTTCACGCCGAGGGCGGCAAGATGTTCGTCCAGCTGTGGCACGTCGGCCGGATGGCGCACCCCGAGATCAGCGGCTTCGATGTCGTCGCCCCGTCGGCCATTGCGGCCGATGTGGTGACCCACACCCCGTCGGGTAAGCAGCAGCTGACGGTGCCGCGTGCGCTGCGGATCGACGAGATCGAGTCGATTGTCGGGCAGTTCCGCTCGGCCGCCCGCCGCGCCGTCGACGCGGGTATGGACGGGGTGGAGATCCACTCCGCCAACGGCTATCTGCTGCACGAGTTCCTCTCCGATGTCACCAACATCCGCACCGACGCGTACGGCGGTTCCCCGGAGAACCGCGCCCGGCTGACCGCCGAGGTCATCGAGGCCGTGGCCGACGAGATCGGGGCCGAGCGGGTCGGGGTGCGAATCTCGCCCGGAAACACCGCAGGCGACATGCGTGAGAACGACACGGTCGGCGCTTATGAGGCACTGCTCAACCGCATCACCCCGCTGGGTATCGCGTATCTGCACGTGCTGATCGACCCTGCCGTTCGTGCCTTCGGGGTGATCCGGGCGCTGTGGCCGGGCACGTTCGTGCTGAACACCGGCCGTGCCAGCGGCACCGACTTTTCCCAGCTGGAGAGTTACGTCCAGTGGGGTGCGATCAGTGCGGCCGCGGTGGGGCGTACGTTCCTGGCCAATCCCGACCTGATCGACAGGCTGGTGCTCGGCGCTGAACTCAACGAGCCCGACGTCGCCACCTTCTACGCACCGGGACCGGTCGGCTACATCGACTATCCGACGCTGACTGAGGTCGAACAGCAGAAGTCGGCGTAAGCGGTTGCCGAGCTCCCAACCAACAGGTTGATCGACGGTCCTGTTACTCTCCGGTTAGAGGACTGCCTTGTGATGGGGCGGTTCCATAACCCGAACCTGAACAGGACCTGGAGCTAAAACATGTCCGAAGAAGCCTTCATCTATGAGGCGATCCGCACACCGCGCGGTAAGCAGCGGGGCGGCTCGCTCAACGAGGTCAAGCCCGTCAACCTGGTCGTCGGCCTTATCGAGGAGATCCGGAGCCGATTCCCGGACCTCGACGAAACGCTGATCAGCGATGTCATCCTGGGCTGTGTCTCCCCGGTCGGGGATCAGGGCGGCGATATCGCCCGCACCGCCGCATTGGTTGCCAAGCTGCCTGAGACCACCGGAGGCTTCCAGCTCAACCGGTTCTGCGCCTCGGGCCTGGAAGCGGTCAACCTGGCCGCCCAGAAGGTGCGCTCTGGCTGGGACGATCTGGTCCTGGCCGGCGGTGTCGAGTCGATGAGCCGCGTCCCGATGGGCTCCGACGGCGGCGCCTGGGCATCTGACCCGGAGACCAACTACCGCATCGGCTTCGTCCCACAGGGGATCGGCGCCGACCTGATCGCCACCATCGAAGGCTTCTCCCGCGAGGACGTCGACGCTTACGCCGCCCGTTCGCAGGAGCGCGCGGCGGCGGCCTGGTCCGGCGGCTACTTCGCCAAGTCGGTGGTTCCCGTGCGTGACCAGAACGGTCTGGTCATCCTCGATCACGACGAGCACATGCGGCCCGGTTCGACGGTGGAAAGCCTGGGCAAGCTCAAGACCGCTTTCGACGGTATCGGCGCGATGGGCGGCTTCGACGACGTGGCGCTGCAGAAGTACCACAATGTCGAGAAGATCAACCACATCCACACCGGTGGCAACAGCTCGGGCATCGTCGACGGCGCGGGCCTGCTGCTTATCGGTAGCGAGAGTGCAGGCGCCTCGCAGGGCCTGACCCCGCGGGCCCGCGTGGTGGCCACGGCCACCAGTGGCGCCGATCCGGTGATCATGCTGACCGGCCCGACCCCGGCGACCCGCAAGGTGCTCGACCGCGCCGGGCTGACCGTCGATGACATCGACCTGTTCGAGCTCAATGAGGCGTTCGCCTCGGTGGTGCTGAAGTTCCAGAAGGATCTGAACATCCCCGACGAGAAGCTCAACGTCAACGGTGGCGCCATCGCGATGGGCCACCCGCTGGGCGCCACCGGCGCCATGATCACCGGCACCATGGTCGACGAGCTGGAGCGCCGCGGCGCCCGGCGCGCACTCGTGACCCTGTGCATCGGCGGCGGCATGGGCGTCGCGACCATCATCGAGCGGGTTTAAGGAATAGTCATGGCAGAGAACACCATTGCGTGGGACAAGGATGCCGACGGCATCGTCACCCTGACGCTGGACGACCCGACCGGTTCGGCCAACGTGATGAACGAGCACTACAAAGAGTCCATGCACAAAGCGGTCGAACGCCTTGTCGCAGAGAAAGACTCGATCACCGGAGTGGTCATCACCAGTGCGAAGAAGACCTTCTTCGCCGGCGGTGACCTCAAGGGCATGATCAACGTCGGTCCCGACAATGCGGCCGAGGCGTTCGAAGAGGTCGAATTCATCAAGGCCGACCTGCGCGCGCTGGAGACCCTGGGTAAGCCCGTTGTCGCGGCTATCAACGGCGCCGCACTCGGCGGTGGCCTGGAGATCGCACTGGCGTGTCATCACCGCATTGCCGCCGACGTCAAGGGCAGCCAGATCGGCCTCCCCGAGGTCACTCTGGGCCTGCTGCCCGGTGGTGGCGGCGTGGCCCGCACCGTGCGCATGTTCGGCATCCAGAAGGCGTTCATGGAGGTGCTGAGCCAGGGCACCCGGTTCAACCCCACGAAGGCTAAAGAGGCCGGCCTTGTCGACGAGTTGGTCGGCAGTGTCGAGGAACTGGTCCCGGCCGCCAAGGCGTGGATCAAGGCCAACCCGGAGGCCGGCACCCAGCCGTGGGATGTCAAGGGCTACAAGATGCCCGGCGGCACCCCGTCGACGCCGGCGTTGGCGGCCATCCTGCCGTCATTCCCGGCGCTACTGCGCAAGCAGCTCAAGGGCGCCCCGATGCCGGCACCTCGGGCCATCCTGGACGCCGCGGTCGAGGGTGCGCAGGTCGACTTCGACACCGCGACCCGCATCGAGAGCCGCTACTTCACCTCGCTGGTCACCGGGCAGGTCGCCAAGAACATGATCCAGGCGTTCTTCCTGGATCTGCAGACCATCAACGGTGGCGGGTCGCGCCCGGACGGCATCGCCAAGCAGGAGATCAAGAAGATCGGCGTGCTCGGCGCGGGCATGATGGGCGCGGGCATCGCCTACGTGTCGGCCAAGGCCGGCTACGACGTCGTGCTCAAGGACGTCACGATCGAGGCCGCGCAGAAGGGCAAGGCCTACTCCGAGGGCCTGGAAGCCAAGGCACTCAAGCGGGGCAAGACCACCGAGGAAAAGTCCAAGGCGCTGCTGGACCGGATCACCCCGGCCGCCGAGGCTGCCGACCTCAAGGGTGTGGACTTCGTGATCGAGGCGGTGTTCGAGAACCAGGAACTCAAGCACAAGGTGTTCCAGGAGATCGAGGACGTCGTCGAGCCCAATGCGCTGCTGGGCTCGAACACCTCCACGTTGCCGATCACCGGTCTGGCGACCGGTGTGAAGCGCCAGGAGGATTTCGTCGGGATCCACTTCTTCTCACCGGTCGACAAGATGCCGCTGGTGGAGATCATCAAGGGCGAGAAGACCTCTGACGAGGCGCTGGCCCGGGTGTTCGACTACGTGCTGGCGATCCGCAAGACCCCGATCGTGGTCAACGACAGCCGTGGATTCTTCACCTCCCGCGTGATCGGCACCTTCGTCAACGAGGCGCTGGCCATGCTGGGTGAAGGTGTGGAGCCGGCCAGCATCGAGCAGGCGGGTAGCCAGGCCGGCTACCCGGCGCCGCCGCTGCAGCTGTCCGATGAGCTCAACCTGGAGCTCATGCACAAGATCGCCACCGCTTCCCGCAAGGGTGTGGAAGATGAGGGCGGCACCTACCAGGCGCACCCGGCCGAAGCCGTGGTCGAGAAGATGATCGAGCTCGGACGGCCCAGCCGCCTCAAGGGTGCGGGCTTCTACGAGTACGCCGAGGGCAAGCGCGTGGGCCTGTGGCCGGGCCTGCGGGAGACGTTCAAGTCGGGCAGCTCGACCCCGCCGCTGCAGGACATGATCGACCGCATGCTGTTCGCCGAGGCGCTGGAAACCCAGAAGTGCCTCGACGAGGGCGTGCTCACCTCGACCGCCGATGCGAACATCGGCTCGATCATGGGCATCGGTTTCCCGCCGTGGACCGGCGGCAGCGCGCAGTTCATCGTCGGATACGAGGGACCCGGCGGCGTCGGCAAGGAAGCCTTCGTGGCCCGCGCCAAGGAGCTGGCCGCCAAGTACGGCGACCGCTTCCTGCCGCCCGCCTCACTGGAGAGCTAAGCGCGAAACGTCAAAAGCCCCCGGCGTAAGTCGGGGGCTTTTGCGTGCGCTGGCATCGAAATTGCGTGCAGGGTTGTGGATTTCGCCTTGGATTCAAGCGGTGGCTGCAACGAATGTGGACGGGTCTGAGAGTAGTCGGTCGAGTTCTTCGGCGGGGGTGCG
>NZ_JAMQTH010000025.1:0-48657 GCF_032883035.1 Mycobacterium appelbergii | reverse complement strand
CCGCCCAACGCATCACCGCCGAACGCAAACTCAACGACACCCTCATCGCCGAACAAAACCTCCCACCACCGTTCTGACGCAGTAGGCCGTGGGCCGGCCGTAGGGCGTGGGATCAGTTCAGGCCGAGCGGGCCGGCCAGTTCGGCAAGCGCCGGAATCAACTTGTCAGGTTCGGTGAGGACCTGCACGGGCACGTGGTTCGCACCGGCGGCCAGATGCTCCTTGAGCCTCGCTGCGACGGCATCGGTACTGCCATACGCGATGAGCGCGTCGATCAGAGCGTCGCTACCCGGCGCGGCGACGTCGGTGTCGGTGAACCCCAACCGCTTCCAGTTGTTCACGTAATTGGTCCCTTTGAGGTAGATGTCGAGATGTTTGCGCCCGACTGCCCGCGCCTGCTCAGCGGCAGTAGTCAGCACCACCTTGTGCTCCGGGGCGATGAACGCATCCGGTCCGAGGAGAGCACGCGCCTGGGCAGTGTGCTCCGGGGTGGTCAGGTAGGGGTGGGCTCCGGCGCTGCGGCGGGCGGCGAGCTTGAGGACCTGTGGGCCGAGCGCGGCGACGACGCGCCGGTCCTTGGGTACGCCGTACTCGCCGAGCTTGTCGAGGTACTCGGTCAGCGCGGCGTAGGGCTTCTTGTACTCGGCGATCAACTCGGGGTGGCCGGCTCCGATCCCTAGCAGGAACCGTCCGGGATAGGCGGCCTCGATACGGTGGAAGGACTCGGCAACCTGGCCGGCGGGGGAGGACCAGATGTTGACGATGCCTGTTGCCACCTGAAGTTTTTCGGTTGGCTCCAAGAGCGACTCAACCCAGTCGAGTTCGGCCGGCGGCGAGCCACCTGCCCAGATAGCACCGTAGCCGAGCGCCTCGATGTCTCCCAGTTGCCCGGCGCTCAGTTGTTTCCACTGCTCGAAAACGCCGAAAACGCCGAAGGGGCCCAGAGTCGGATGAGTCATGGCTCAATCAACCCGCCTTGCGCTCAAGAGTATTCCGACATTGCCGATCAGAACCACGATGTGCCCGGCGACATCACCCGTCAAACTCGGCGCGGTGCACGCCGGCATCGTCGAACGATTGGTGCGTTGAGACGGACTAGTTTGCTTGAACGTTGAAGGCGTCGCGCATGACTTCGTCGCCCCCCAGCGCGTCCAGCACACTCACCGGGTTCCAGTAGTCGCGCTGCCGCACCACCTTGCCTGCCTCGACCGTGATCACCCAGACATAGCGCACCCGATACGGATTGCCGGTCGCGACCACGAGCCCCTCCACAACGGCCTCGACGACGAGCACTTTCGGGTCAAGCGTCTGGTGTACCGCTAGCTCGGAGATGTCCCGGAGGTCGATATGTTTCGGATAATCCTTGACATACTCGAAGATTGCGGCCTTACCCTCCAGCCTCTGCGGATAGTTCGCGGGTGCATAGGGCAATTCCAGTACCGCATCCTCGGCGAAGGTATCGACCCAGCCTCGCATGTTCTTGTCGAGTAGGTGACGTATCTGTTCGGTGTAGGGCGCCATCGTCTGCGCGTACTGTTTTTCGACGTCATAACCCACTCGGTGGTAGACCTTCTGCGGTGCGATCTTGACGATCACCCGGGTTTCCTCCGGCCGGTCGATCGGATACGCATCGAGACCGAGGTAGTGGTTGGCGAGTGCGTCGATGTGCTGCTCGGCACCGGCGTGAGTCATTTCGACGACCTTGCCTTGAACGGCCAGGCTCTCGTGAGAGGTGTTCCCGTGGCCCGCGATCGAGACCGCGACGCTCGGGTTGGCACGCAGATTCCTGGCCTTGACCGAACTTTCGTAGCAGTTGAAGGTGATCAGGTCGCCGTCGGTACTGACCCAGACCTGCGAAATCTGTGGTGTGCCATCGGTATTGGTCGTTGCAACGTGGGCGTAGTACTTTCCTCGCAGGAGGTGCATCGCGGCGGCGGGAATGGTGGTCATCATGCTCTTTGACGGTTGAACGGGTATACGGTTCAGCTCGCGATCCAGCCGCCGTCGATGAGCAGGCTGGAACCGTGGATGTAGGACGCCGACTCCGACGCCAGGAATACCACCGCGGGCGCGATGTCTCCTACTTCGCCGATACGGCCGGCCGGAGTGGAGTCGAGCATCTGCCGTTCGTACGTCGGATCAGCCAGAAGATGAGCATTGATACTGGTCCGTACGTTGCCCGGCGCGACTGCGTTGACGCGGATGCCACGCGGGGACAGCTCGGCGGTCAGCGATTTGACGAGCAGCTCGACCGCGCCTTTGGTTGCGCAGTACGCGCTGGAGTTGGGAAAACCGGCGTGACCGCAGATCGACGATATGAAGATGATCGACGATCCCTCGGTCATGTGGTCGACAGCGGTGCGGGCCAACCGAAAGGGTGCACGTACGTTCACATCCCACTGCTCGTCGAGAATCGCGTCGGTGGTGTCGGTGAATGGTGTCGGTTGGAAGACGCCTGCCGCATTCACCAGAACATCGAGTCCACCGAACCGGTCGACGGCATGGTTGACGATCTCGGTCGGCGCCGACTCGCCCGTCACGTCGACACTCAGGTAGTCAATGGTGCTGCTATCGGTGGACACGGCGTCCGCGCACGCAGCCAGACGTGCTCGGTCGCGTCCCACCAGGAGCACCTTCGCCCCGGCGGCATGCATCCCGCGCGCAATTTCGGCACCGATACCCGAGCTGGCGCCGGTGACTACGGTGGTCTTGCCCTGCAGCAGTGCAGTGATGGTCAATGTTCACCTTTCTGAGCTGTATTGCCGGTTAGTCGGTCAGATAGTTTTCGAGACTCACCTCAGGGTTCCGGCGAATTGCGTAAACGCCGTAGCCGGCCCCGATAACCAGGAGCAGGGGCATTGCGTCGATGATCAGCGAATTGCTTCCGGTGACTTCCCGATAGTTTGCGACGATGATCGTGGCGATCGTGAGCAGACCCGCGCCGGCGATCGTCGGGCCGATCCGGGTGGCCCACACGGATCCCGACACCTTGCCTCGGAACGAGGCGACGATCACGCTGAGACAACATCCGATCAGCATCGAGATGCCGCCGAGCGACGTCACGCCGGAAACAGCGGGAAACATGTTGCGGAGCGGGTCCAAACCGGACAGGACGAATGGAACGATGATGACGACGGTCAGTGCAATCTGGAGGTGCGTGGCATTGGCGGGTGTTCCTTTGCGGCGGTGCATACGCGACAACGCGGCGGGGAGAATGCCTGCCCGCGACAGCGAGAAGTGGTAGCGGGCCGCCATGTTGTGAAACGCAACCGCCGCCGCCAGGAAACTGATGGCGATGGTATAGGCCAATACCGCGCCCGCCCACGGAGCAACGTACCGATTGGCGGCCGAGGTCACTATTGCTCCGGGATCGGCTGCCGCCAAGGGCTCCACATCATCGAACGCCGCGATGAGGCTCCATGTTGCGAGAAAGAACAGTGTTACCAGGAGCGTCAGCGCCAAATAGGTTGCCGTGCGCACGTTTTTGGCTGGAGCGTCACATTCCTCGCCGTAGACGGCGGCCGCCTCGTAGGCTCCGAAAGAGAGCAGGCAGAAGACCAAGGTCATCGCGAAGTTTCCGCTCAGCATCGAACCGGGCGTCAGACCCTCCAGTGAGTACGAGCCGGATCTCTGCAGCACTATCGCCAGGATGAGGATGCCGACGAGGACAAACTGGGCGACGCAGATCGCGGTAGTGATGCGTGAGGCGATTGACACTCCGAAGTAGCCGATAGCCCAAATGCCCAATACGGCGGCGAACGTGTACCAGTACCAGCCGATATCGACATCCAGGACGGGGTCCAATGCGGCTTTCGCGAAGAATCCGGCCGCGGTCACCATGGCGACGGTCGCCAGGTTGTAGGCGATCCCGGCGATGAACGCGGCGGCCGCGCCAACACTGCGGCCAAGGCCGTAGCCCAGGAACGCCGAGTAGGCCCCGGCGTTCACCACGTGCCGACTCAGCACCACGTAACCGGAGGTGAACACGAACAGCAGTGCCGCCACCACGAGGATCCAGCCCAGTGTTCCGATTCCGGCACCCGAACCAATGCTCAACGCAAAGTTCGACGCCAACGCCGTCAGGGGCGCGGTGGCGGCAACGACCATGAACACCATGCCGCCGACACCGATGCTGCCCTGGCGTAGCCGCCGGCCACCGGCGTCGGTTCGCCCACCCGCTTCGGCTGTCATTGCGCGGCAACAGGTTCGGTCGGAATTTCGTACAACATGGCCATCTGTCGCCTTCTGGGTGGGCAGTGGTGAGGCATCGAACGAATCCGCGTGGTGATCGGAATCCAGACGAGACGGAACGGGACCGTCTCGTCTTGGTGACCCGAGCGTAAGGTGTCGTGCGCCACATTGCAACGCTTCCGTGGCAGCTGGTTCCGAATCCGCCGGTCGATGTGCGGCCAGGAGCGAAACACGACGCCCCGATCCGCCTTAGCTTGGTAATTTCCTAGCCGTGAGTAACCGATCTGCTCCCAAGGCCGAAAGGCCGTCGAGCTCGAACCTCAGCGCCGAATTGACCCGCACCATCACCGAGGCGGTGCTCAGTGAACTCGCCGAGGTGGGTTACGGACAGTTGTCGATGGACGGTGTCGCCCGGCGGGCGAAAGCAGGGAAGAGCGCGCTCTACCGGCGGTGGCCCTCAAAACAGGAGATGATTCTGGACGCGGTCTCGGGCGTCAGTGTCCCCGAGATTGCGGTCGACGCATCGCAGGATCTGCGGACCGTCGTGACCTCGGCTGTTGAGGCGGTGGACAGTTGGCTGACCAGCGGTATGAACCGGAGAATTGTGCCGGACCTCATCGCCGAAGCGTTGCGTAACCCGGCGCTCGACACGGCGTTGACCGAACGCATCGGCGTCATGCGTCGCAGATACTGGCGCGAGGTGTTCGAGCAACGGATCGAGACCGAGGAAGTGAGTGCGGGCGCGGATATCGAATATGCCCTCGATCTGCTGGCGGCCCCCCTCTTCTGGCGAGCCTGCGGGCGTCGGCGGGAGTCGGACAAAGCGTTGAAACAAAACGTTATTCAGTCAATCATGGTGGTTTTACACCCGGCTACGCGCTAGCGCTCGAACCCAAACAGGGCTGGACGAGATCCCATGCTCGCGGTAGCGTGTCGTTGCGTCGGGACGGAACGGTTCCGTCTCGTCTGCTGGAACGCAAAGGTGGCCCCCATGGCTGTGTTTTTCCACGAGGATCCGCAGTTCGACTTCGAGTTCATCCGGACGATGGGTCAAACATCGTACGGTGCAGCTGAATTCGGCGAATGTCTGGCAACTGCGTCGCGGATCGTCGAGGGTGACTACGACAGTTGGCATGCCGAGTGGTACGACACCGCGCAGTGGGTGTTCGAGCGGTCCACGGCCGCTGAGGCCAGGCACCCGGTATCGGCGCGTGACGGTTACCTGCGTGCTGCCAACTACTTCCGTACTGCGGAGTTCTTCCTCCATGGCAATCCGGAGGATCCACGGATCCGTGCGACATCCGCACTGTCCGTCGACAGTTTCCGGCGGGCGGCACGACTGCACGAGCCCGAGATCGAGGTGCTGGACATCGCCTTCGGCGACGGACACCTGCCCGCATACTTCTATCCCGCGCTGGGACCTGACTCTGGCACACCGAAGCCCACTGTGGTTATCCACAACGGCTTCGACGGAACGGGTGAAGAAATATACGCATTCGGCGGGCGGGCCGGACAGGAGCGCGGATACAACATCCTGGCGTTCGAGGGTCCCGGGCAGGGGCAGGTCATCCGCACTCAGGGACTGACGTTTCGTCCTGACTGGGAGAATGTCGTCGCACCGGTAATCGACTACTTGTTGACCCGCGACGATGTCGACGCTGACCGGATCGCACTGATCGGGATCAGCATGGGGGGTGTACTTGCCCCGCGCGCAGCGGCTTTCGAAGAGCGACTCGCCGCCGTCGTCGCCTGGAACGGTGTCTATGACATGAGCACGGTCCCCTTGGATGTCTACCTTGGTGATTTCCCGGACAGCAGGGAATCGCTTGTCGAGCGCATCGGCGCCGAAACCGACCCGGAACTCGACGAATTCATCCAGAACCGGATTGCCGAGAATGGCACCGTCCGCTGGTCGGTCGAACACGGGTCGTGGGTGATGGGCGCCGATACGCCCCGCATGCTGATGAAGCGGATCTGTGACTTCAACGTGCGCGACGGCATTGCCGAACAGATCAAGTGCCCTGTTCTGGTCCTGGACGCCGACGAGGACTTCGCACTCAAGGGGCAACCGGCTCTACTCGCCGAGCACCTCACCGCCGAGCACACCGTCCACACCTTCACCGCCCAACGTGGCGGTCATCTGCACAACCAGGTCGATGTTTTCCGCTACGCATCCTCGGTCATCTACGACTGGTTGGACACCGTGCTGCGCACGGAGCAGATCTGATGACCGGTGCACCCGCGGTCGATGTTGGGTCGTGGGTCGCCCGGCGCAGTCTGATCGGACCGGACCGGCCGGCGATCACCTTCGAAGACCACACCCTGAGCTACGGCGAATTCGCCGACCGCATCGACCGGTTGGCGTCCGAACTCGTGGCAGGCGGTGCCGGGTCCGGGCACCGCGTCGGATATCTGGGGCCCAACCATCCGGCCTTCCTCATCACATTGTTCGCGTGCGCGCGGGCCGGGGCGACGTTCGTGCCGCTCAATTTCCGGCTCACCGGACCTGAACTCGCGTACATCATCAACGACGCCGGAATTCACACGCTCATTGCCGATGCCACCCTCACTCCGGCGGTCGACTCGCTCCGCGCGGGTCTCGGGCTCAGCCGCTTCGTCGCGCTGTCCACGACGTCGGGCTGGGAAGAATTCGATGAGCTGCTGGCCGCCCGCGCCCCAATCGCCGAGCCGGCACATCCGGATCCGGGTGACGTCGCGGTCATCATGTACACCTCCGGCACCACGGGACTGCCGAAGGGCGCGATGCTCACACATGGAAACCTGTTCTGGAACAACGTCAATGCGCTACTGACCTTCGATGTGACGTCGGCCGACACCACCTATGTCGCCGCGCCGATGTTCCACATCGGCGGGCTCAACGTCACCACGTTGCTCACTTTGCAGAAGGGCGGCCACGTGATCCTCGTGGCATCCTTCGATGCGGCGCGGACACTGACTGACATCACCCGGTATCGGGTGACGACGATGTTCGGCGTTCCAGCCATGTTCCTGTTCATGAGCCGGCTTCCCGAGTTCGCGACCTCGGATCTGTCCAGCGTCGGCTATTTCGTCTGTGGTGGTGCACCGGTACCCGAACCGCTGATGCGGAGCTATGCCGAGCATGGAGTGGTGTTCGCCCAGGGGTATGGGCTGACCGAAACCGCGCCGCTCGCGCTGGCCACCGGGGTCAGCGATTCGGCACGGAAGATCGGAGCGGCCGGCCACAAGGTGCTGCCACTGTCCGATGTACGGGTGGTCGACACCGACAACACACCGGTGATGCCCGGTGAGCCGGGGGAGATCTGCGTCCGCGGTCCCCAGGTCATGCTCGGTTATTGGAATAATCCCGTCGCCACCAACGCGGTGATCGACGGCGAGGGTTGGTTCCACACCGGCGACATCGGTCACGAGGACAGCGATGGCTACATCCACGTCGTGGACCGGCTCAAGGACATGGTCGTGACGGGCGGCGAAAACGTCTATCCGGCTGAGGTGGAGAGCGTGCTCTACAGCCATCCCGCCGTCGCCGAGGTGGCAGTCGTGGGACTGCCGGACATCACGTGGGGCGAGGCGGTGACTGCCGTCGTCGCGACCGCACCGGGTGCCGCAGTGACTCTCGACGAACTGCGCCAGTTCGCCGCGGGCCGGCTGGCCCGGTACAAACTGCCGCTGCGATTGGAAGTCGTCGACGCCTTACCGCGCAATCCTGCCGGCAAAGTGCTGAAACTACAGCTGCGCGAACGCTTCACCGGCTCGCCGAGTTAGCCGCGCACCGCAGCGAGGCAGTCGTCGTATAGATCCATGATGTCGTTCTCACCGCCCTTGGCGACCCATGCCATCGATGCGGCGTCGAGGCACGCGAACGCCGTCGCGATCATCGCGCGGGCTTTCGCACCCTTATTGCGGACTTTTGCGTCCATCCGGATCTCGATGAGCGGCAACAGGTCCTCCTGGAACAGCAGTCGCTTCCCGAGCCAACTAGAGCGAAGAGATGCAGTGGCGTAAACGAGACGGAACCGGGCGAGAGCCTGATCGCGGCTCTCATGCAGAGCCAGCACGGCCTCGAGCCCCGCCCTCAGGGCCTCCCAGACGCCCGTCTCTGCCGGTAGTTTGCTGACCGTGCTGACGACGGCCTGCCGGAAGCTGTCCTGGTTGCCGCCGAGAAGATCTTCCTTTGTGCCGAAGTAGCGAAAGAGGGTGCGCTGCGAGACGCCGGCTTCCCGGGCGATCTGAGCAATGGTGGTCTCGTCATAGCCCTGCTCGGTGAACAGGCGCAGCGCCGTTTCACGGATCTCTCGGGACGCCAACTCTCGAGTTCGGTCCCACAGGGTGACCGGCGCGCTGGTCACCCGCTCGGAGTCCTCCATAACCTCAGATTAACCCACCACTGCCAAGTTGGCATACACATGCAATCTGGCAGTCACTGCCACATTGCGCTACGCTGCTTGAGAAACACAGGTGAAAGGAAGCCCTCATGTCTGCACCCGCAGCGTTGATCACCGGCGGAACCAGCGGCATCGGCAAGGCAACCGCCGAGCTGCTCCACGCGCGTGGCTATCGGGTTATGGTCACCGGCCTCACCAATGTCGCCGATGCCGAAGTGCGGGAGGGCATCACGGCTGTCCGGGCCGATGCACGGTCCCTATCGGACATCGACCGGGCAATGGATCAGGTGCGCACTCACCTCGGCGGTCTCGATCTGCTTTTTCTCAACGCGGGCATCTCCCGGCCAGGTCCGATCGAGACGACCGACGAAGCCGCCTTCGATGCCTTGTTCGACATCAACGTCAAGGGCACCTTCTTCACGCTGCAAAAGGCCCTGCCGCTCCTAAACGACGGCGCGTCCGTCGTGCTGACCGTGGGAGCAGGTGAAGGACTCGGCGCTGCCATGACAGCCGCCAAGGGCGCCCTGCTGCCCCTGATGCGATCGCTCGCACTCGAACTCGCCCCGCGCCGTATCCGCGTCAACGCGGTCAGTCCCGGCATGATCAACACCCCGGTCTACGCCAAAATGGGCGTGTCACAAGACATGATGGACTCCTGGGCTCAGGAGGTGCCTCTCGGGCGGATCGGCACTCCCGGTGATATCGCCGAGGCTGTGGTCTTCCTCGCCTCGGACGCCGCCACCTACATCACCGGGACCAACCTGACCGTGTCCGGCGGCATGGGCGTTCACTCCAACAGCTGACTGCAGGTGGGTGTGGTGGGCACGCCGTTGAAGCGGTCGGCGATCCAGGCCATGCTCCGCTCGCCGTCGACGAAGGCAGTCAGGAGTGCGTTGGTATCCGTCTTGTTGAGGAAAGGTGGTTGCTCGTTGGTCCACAACGTGACGTCGGCTCCCAGCGCGCACCAATCCCTCGCGGTGGCCACCACCGACTCATAGGGCGCGAAGGAATCCCATCGATTGTGCGAAAGATACACCGGTCCAGTGGGTTTCACGTTGCCAATTCGCTGCATCGCCAGGATGGAGCTGAGTGGTTCCTCGCGCACCGATTGATAGAGGTCCTTCTTGAACCATGGCTGCAGATGGCGGAACGCGTAGTTGATGCCGGTTTGGATCATGCACTGCCTGCTGGTGTTGGCCAACATCTCAGCACCGCGCGGGGTGAGGGAGTCTGCAATCGGTTGGGTCATATCGGGATACGCCTCTTGGATCCCTCGTAGCACCCACCCGAGTGATCCGGCGAGCTGGTTCCCGTCAAGGGGCGGCAGCATGCTGGGCAGATCGGTCGTGGCGCCGTTGGCATAGGTTCCGACCACGTTGAGTTCGGGTGCGTAGGCGCCGGCCAACTCGGCGGCTGCCAACGCAGCATGTCCGCCGCCGGCCAACCAGCCCCAGAAAGCCACGGGCCCATGCGGATCCAACGTGGTGCCGGGAAGTTTCATCGCTGCCCGCGCAGCGTCGTTGAGTGCGGTCCCGCCTGCCACGCGGTTCAGGAATTGCGGCGCCATCTGACCGTGGACTCCCAATCCGACACCGTCGGTGACCACGATCGCGTAGCCCCGCGCCAGCAGGGTCGCGATGAATCCTTCCTCGAGATTGAACATCAGGTCGAAACCGGTGTCCAAGGAGGCATGGATGCCTTGGTTGAACAGGCGGGACGGAGCGCACTGCTCTCCCATCCCGTACGGGGCGGTGGCGTAGGCAAGCAGGGGGCGTGGCCCATTGCCGGGCCAGGGGACGTCAGGTTCGATATAGGTACCGGTGACCGCTACGGGATGGCCTTGAGCATCGGTGCTGCGATACATGATTCGAGTTCCGGTCCCCACGAATGAGCCCAGTTGTCCGGAAGGCTCCAGAACCAGCCTGGAGGGCTCCGTGCGGATGAGATCACCCGGTGCGCCCGCGGGCAGGGGATCCGGCGGCGTGTAGAACGCCAGATACCGTGATTCGTCAGCCCGGGCATCCGGCGCATTCGCCGAAAAGGGCGCTGACGCAATGACACACAGGGCGACGATTACCGCCCTGACCCAGATACCCGGACAGGGAATCATCGTTGGTTTCCTTTGGTTGTATTGACGGCACGACGGATGGTTCCCGGTCCTGGCAGACGTGAGGAGTCGCCTCGAGACGGGAATGGCAATGGTTTGTGTGATCGGGCGTGAACGGCCGGTGCGTTGTCTAACTGAGGAACGCGGCGAGTTCCCTCGCGAATACGGTGATGGCGTGATCGCCGTCGTCGAGTACGCCCGCCAGCAACGGGAAGCTGTGCGGCATGCCCTCGTACTCATGGGTTTGGACCTTGATCCCCGCGGCAGCGAGCCGTTCGCCGTAGCGGTGGGCATCGTCGGCTACGGGATCCACCTGAGCACTGACGATCACAGCGGGCGGTGCGCCTACGAGGTTCTGGGTCAGCAAGGGTGAGGCGAGGCTCGAACGACGGTCGTCGGGCTCGGGTACGTACATGTCGTACGCCCATTCAAGCGCGGCCCGGGTAAGGAACGGGCCGTCCTTGTACCGTTCGACCGAGTCGCTGCTCATGGTGGCATCGAGTGCGGGGCACAGCAGACCTTGGGCCTTGACCGAAGGGCCTTGTTCACGCGAAGCAAGCGCCACGCTTGCCGCCAGCGCGCCCCCGGAGGAATCGCCGGCGACCGCCAGGGCCTCGGCGTCGATGCCCAGTCGCTCGGCATGCTCACTTACCCACGAAAAGGCATCGGCGGCGTCCTGGTGAGCACAGGGAAACTGGTCTTCCGGTGCCAGGCGGTAGGCAACGGAAATCACGATGAGTTCACCCCGCACGCAGAGTTTCCGGCACAGCCGATCGTGGGTGTCCAGGCTTCCGCGGACGAATGCCCCGCCGTGCAGATAAACAACGCCCGGTAACGCCGGTCCGGTCACGGGGGGCCGGTAGCACCGCGCGGTGACTGTCCCCTGACGCACTGGGATCGTGAAATCATCCACCGTGCAGCGTGATTCAACATCGCCCGCCAACGCGATGAGCTTCTCGCCTGCCTCCCGGTAGGCCGCGATCGGCATTTCCCACGGCTGTGGGGCAGGGCGGTCGGACAGCGAGTTCAACAGCTGCTGGACCTGCGCGTGCAGCACACTCATGCCGCGACTCGGAATCCTTGGCTGACGATCTGAGGTTCGGCCAGCTCTGCGGTGTAGCTGAACTCGCGCGCCAATTTCACTGTTGGACCTCCGTTTTCGAGCGGGGCTGCCCTTCAGCTCCGCGGTGGATCCGAGCGTGCACTATGCGTTGGTGATAGTCAACACATTGTCGAGTATTTACTTGACGACACCGGGCAACGCGGGGTCACTCAAAAGTAGACACTGTGTTGACTAAGCTCGACTGTGAGTCTAATCTCAACTTCGCCAAGGCCGTGACACCGAACACCGGGGCACGGCGCACAACGACGAAAGAGGATTGACATGGCCACGAGATCGGACGTCGATCAGATCCAACCGTCAACTTCGCGCGATGGCGAGAGCTACGTCTCCCACCGTGAAGACATCCACTTCAACATGACCGGTGACTTCATGACCGGCGTGGATTTCTGGATTCATGCGACCGGTGAGACCACCAACGGCCAGCTGATCATCATCGAGACGAACTGGGTGCGTGGTACCGAACCGGTCTGGCACATCCATCACCGCGAGGAAGAGGGCTTCTTCGTGATGGACGGTGAGATAAAGATTCACACCGAGGCGGGTTCCTACAACGCCAAGAAGGGCCAGTTCGTCTGGGGGCGCAAGGATCAGCGGCACACCTACGAGGTGGTCGGTGATGAAGCCCGGATTCTCGTGGTGTTCGTGCCCGGGCCCGACAGTGATGGTTTCGAGCCCAACGGCGGTATCGACAAGTACTTCTACGAAGCGCGCGATCGGGAGCTCCGGACACCCGAGCAGCTGCAGGCAGAGGTCGAGAACTTGAAGGTCAACTACGGCCTCGAGATGTTCCCCGAAATTCCGCATCCTCGCGAAGAAGCCTGAACCTGGTTGTCGTTTCGGATATTTGGCATTACTGACCATTGGAGTTGCTGTGACCATCGATGTATCTCTTGACACCGTGCCGCATTGGATCGGCGGCACGGCCGTCTCCTCGACAGAGGGGCCGCGAGCCGAGATCCATGATCCCGCCACGGGGCGCGTGATCGGGTCCGTCGTGTTGGGCGGTGCCGATGCCGTCGACGAAGCTGTCATCAGTGCGCACACTGCAGCGGTGGCCTGGGCCGACACCCCCGGCCCTGCCCGCGCATCGATACTGCATCGCTTCCGGGTGTTGCTGCACGAGCAGGTGGACGACCTGGCGTCGATCATCACGGCCGAACAGGGCAAGACGCTTGCAGACGCCCGGGGAGAGTTGGCGCGCTCGATCGAAGCCATCGACGTGTCGCTTTCAGTGGTGCAGCAACTCAAGGGGGAGTACGCCGAGCAGGTTGCCAATGGGGTCGACACGTACTCCTTCCGGCAGCCGCTCGGTGTATGCGCCGGCATCACACCGTTCAACTTTCCGGTCATGGTGCCGGTGTCGATGTTTGCCGCCGCCATTGCGTGCGGGAACACGTTCGTGCTCAAGCCAAGTGAACAGGTGCCGTCGGCTTCGGTGCGGTTGGCGCAGATCGCGAGCGAGGCAGGATTGCCCGACGGCGTGCTCAACGTCGTGCACGGTGGGGTAGAGGCCGCCGAGGCACTCATCGACCACCCCGATGTCGCGGCGGTGTCGTTCGTCGGGTCCACCCCGGTCGCGCGGGCGATCTACCGGCGTTCGGCCGAGGCGGGCAAGAAGGTGCAGGCTCTCGGGGGCGCGAAGAACCACATGGTGGTGATGCCGGACGCAGACCTCGATGCCGCGGCCGATGCGCTGGTGTCGGCGGCCTACGGGGCCGCAGGTCAGCGATGCATGGCCGTGACGGTCGCGGTCGCGGTCGGCTCCGCGGCAGATGCGTTGGTGGCCAAGGTTGCCGAGCGCGCCAATGCGTTCACGGTGGGCCCGGGTGCGGCGTCGGGTACCGACATGGGGCCATTGATCTCGGAGCGCGCACTCGATCGGGTCCGTGGGGCGCTGGACCGCTCCGTAGAGCAGGGCGGCCGACTGGTCGTCGACGGCCGTGAACGGACGGCACCCGGAGCCGGTTACTTCATCGGCCCCAGTCTGGTCGACCGGGTCAGCGTCGAGAGCGACCTTTACCGCGACGAAGTGTTCGGACCGGTCCTGAGTGTGCTGCGCGCCGAAGATCTCGAGCAGGCCCTGCAGATCGTCAACGATAATCCGTACGGGAACGGCGCGATCATTTTCACCGGCAGCGGTACGGCTGCCCGTCGATTCAGCCGGGGCGTACTGGCGGGCAGCGTGGGGATCAACGTGCCTATCCCCGTGCCGATTTCCTGGTTCGGGTTCGGCGGATGGGGCGACTCCCGCTTCGGAGACGACGGGCTCAACTACGACGGCTATCGCTTCTACACGAGGTCCAAAGTCGTCACCCAGCGCTGGACCGAGCCGAGGCCCGGCCTTGCTCCGCACTTCGTCGCGGCGGGCAGCCAGTGACCTCGCCACCCGCTGCCGGCGTGCCTCGGCTCGACCACGTCGGCATCCTGGTACGCGATCTGGATTCGGCCCTCACGCATTGGTGCGATCGGTTTGGCGTCGAAGTTGCTCGCACGGTTGAGGTTCCAGTCATGAGTATCAGCGCGGCGTTCCTCAACGTTTCCGGAGCAGAGGTGGAGTTGTACACCCTGCACGACCCGGACGCGCTTGACGCAGCCCTTCACGGGGCACCGGCAAAACTCGACCACGTAGCACTACGGCTACCTGACGCGGATGGCCCCGAACTCGCAGGCTGCGCCATCCGCGGGCCGGGGCGCCCGGAGCCGATCGCAGCACCGATTCCGATGGGAGACACCACACATGTCTGGACCGAGCCTCCCGGAATCGATGTTCTTCTCCAACTGATCAGGCCGACTGCAGGTAATCGAATCACCTAAGAAGAGGAGTAAACATGGGACGCATGGAAGGAAAGGTCGCGCTGGTCACCGGCGCGGCTCGAGGTCAGGGACGCGCACACGCGATCCGCCTCGCCCAGGAAGGTGCAGACATCCTCGCCTTCGACTGCCCGGCGAATGGAGGGGTTCCCTATCCCGTTGGCACGGCAGCTGACCTCGAGATCACGGTCAAGGAAGTCGAGGCGCTGGGCCGGCGAATCATCGCACGCCAAGGCGACGTCCGCGAGCAGGCCCCGCTGGACAGCTTGGTCGCTGAGGGCGTGCAAGCCTTCGGTGGACTCGATGTCGCAGTGGCCAACGCCGGCATCTGGACTGTGCACCCGTTCGCGGATATTCCCGAGGACGAGTTCCTGGATGTGCTCAACGTCAACATCATGGGGCCCTGGCGCACGCTGAAAGCGGTAACTCCCGCCATGAAGGCGCGCGGCGGTGGCTCGGTGATCATCACCTCGTCCGGCAATGGGGTCGAGGGATCTCCCCATTACGTTCACTACGTGGCCTCGAAGCACGGCGTACTCGGGTTGGCGAAGAGCGCAGCACTCGAGTTCGGCCAGTACGGGATCCGAGTCAACTCGCTACTTCCTGGACCTACCGACACCCCCGCCCTGGACTGGCAAGGTGGCTACGACCTTTGTGCAGGCAAGGGACCTGGCCAGGGTGTGAAAGAGGACTTGCAAGGCGCGAGGTACTGGGCGGTTCTCCGGGATGTGGGCCTGCTGCCACCGCAGGCCATGAGCGAGGCGGTGCTGTGGCTTGCCTCCGACGAATCACGGTGGACGACAGGCCTGGAGATGCTGGTCGAGGGCGGTCACATGCTCATGCCGGGTCTCAACATGACGAAAATGGCCTTGGACAACCAATAACGTCCGAGCGACCCCAGACGATAGACGAAAGCCCTCTCCGCGGCGTGTCATTCACGCCTTGGGAGAGGGCTGTCGTCTGTCGAATTCGTTACCGGGGCTTCCACTCAAGACCGTAGACCGTCCGCAGCCAGATCGTGGTCACCGTTTCGGCCATGTCCTCCAACGGGATTGCGTTCTCGCTGCGCAGGCTCATCAACGCGAGGTTGCGTTCGCCCATCCACATCAACGCGGCAGCCAGCGACCTGGCCGGGGGCCCGGGGATTGCCACGCCGGTCTCTCTGTCTCGCTCGATGCCTGCGGCGGCCGCATCGATGAACCGGCCGAGTATCGAGTCCCACTGGGTCTGCAGGTCCGGCTCGGCCGCAGCGGCGTCGGCAACTTCACGAAGAACGTGACCGTGCTGTTCCCACACCTGGATGACCTCGTTGACCGCGTGTTCGATGGCGGCCTCCGGCGGCATGCTCGTCGGGCGATCAAAGATCAGTTGCGACGCTTGGAACACGTCGGCGGTGACCTTCGAGAGCAGCGCGGAAAGAACCTGCCATTTGGACTCGAAGTAGAAGTAGAACGACGAGCGCGACAGCCCCGCGCGCTTGGTGAGATCGTCGATGGAAATGTTGCGCAGGGGCACGGTGCGCAACATGTCGTAGGCACCTTCGAGGATGGCCTGTTCGCGCCTGTCACCTTTGATGTTTCGTCGGCCCACCCGTGTTTCCTTGGTGCTCAGGTTGAACGATGAAGTGGACGCCATGAGAAACATGATAGGTCAGGCCAACCACGAAGCCGGTGTACCGGAGCGGATACACCGGCAATTTATCGACATTGTGTTGATTATCACCCACGCATCGTGCATACTATGAACGTTGCCGACCGTCTGCTCGGATTCGGCCGTTGTTCTGCTTGCGCTCAAACGGGATTCGCACGCCTGGCGCGGAATGAAAATGCGCGCTCACTATTCGAAGCAGGAGTCAACCGTGTCCAACCTCGCCGGCAATCTGATCGCGACCGCCCACGAATACGGAGACCGGCCAGCCGTGAAGCTCGACGAGCACGTGCTGTCCTACCGGCAGCTCCATGACCACGCCTCGGCAGTGGCCGGAGATCTGCGAGCCCAGGGCGTGCTCCCCGGTGACCGGGTGGGCCTGGTGCTTCCCAATGTCCCGGCATACCCGGTGCTGTTCTACGGCACACTTCTGGCCGGCGCGGTCGCGGTCCCCATGAATCCGTTGCTCAACGCGCGCGAGGTCGAGTACTACCTCACCGACTCCGGCATGACACTGGTCTACGGGTTGGAGGGCAGCGATTCCGTCGTGTCGGCCGCAGCGGCGAAGGTCGGGATTCGCTCGGTGCTGGTGCCCGCGACGGGTCCGATAGACCTGTCCGGCAGCCCAATCCATGACGCGGCCGATCGAGCCGACGACGATACTGCGGTGATTCTTTACACGTCCGGGACCACCGGAAAACCGAAGGGGGCAGAACTCACTCACCGGAACCTGTCGACGAACGCCGCGACGACAGTGGACAGCTTGATCACCGTGGGCCCCGAAGACGTGATCCTCGGTTGCCTGCCACTGTTTCATGTCTTCGGCCTGACGTGCGGACTCAATGCGGCGGTCAAAGCCGGTGCCCTCCTCACCCTCGTCCCACGCTTCGAGGCGGCCAAAGCTCTGCAGGTCCTAGGCCGTGATCGAGTGACGGTTCTCGAGGGCGTGCCCACCATGTACGCCGCGATGTTGCATTCTCCCGGTGCGGAGAACACAGACATGTCCTCGCTTCGCACGTGTATCACCGGTGGTGCACCCATGCCTGTCGAAATTCTCAAAGCGTTCGAGAAGAAGTTCGACTGCGAGATCTACGAAGGGTACGGGCTTTCAGAGACGGCACCCATTGCCTGTTTCAACCAGCCCGGGCACCAACGCAGACCCGGCACCATCGGGATACCGGTACGGGGCTGCGCGCTGCGGATCGTCGACGACGGCGGCGAGGACGTTCCCGACGGCATGCCTGGCGAGATCGCCATCCAAGGCGAGAATCTCATGAAAGGCTACTGGAACCGACCCGAGGCGACGGCCGAAGCCATTCCCGATGGGTGGTTTCGTACCGGGGACATCGCCACTCGCGATGGCGACGGGTATTACACCATCGTCGACCGGAAGAAAGATCTGATCATCCGGGGCGGGTACAACGTCTATCCCCGCGAAGTGGAGGAAGTTCTCTACGAACATCCTTGCGTCGCCGAAGCAGCGGTGATCGGCATCAAACATGCGGACCTCGGGGAGGAGATCGGCGCGGCCGTGGCACTCAAACGCG
The DNA here is from genome assembly GCF_032883035.1 of Mycobacterium appelbergii. Lineage (NCBI taxonomy): Bacteria > Bacillati > Actinomycetota > Actinomycetes > Mycobacteriales > Mycobacteriaceae > Mycobacterium > Mycobacterium appelbergii. The sequence goes on along the minus strand of NZ_JAMQTH010000025.1, from coordinate 30,847 downwards.
GGGCATCGGCCGACGTCGAGGAACTGAAGACCTTTGTCCGAGATCGACTCGCCGCGTACAAGTACCCCCGCGAAATCTGGTTCGTCGACTCCCTGCCCAAGGGCGCGACCGGCAAGATCCTGCGGCGCGAGGTGCAGCCACCCACACCGGCCGAGATCAGCTGAGGCACAGAATCTTTCACCCGACACCGTGGCCGCTCGGCAGACCGAACCAGCGGGTCGCTGTCTGTAGGAACACCTCCGTATCGGGGTCGCCCCCGCTCGCCCAGGCCACAATTCCGTCCGGGCGGATGAGCAGGCTGTGGAAACCGAGATCGTCGCGTACCGGGCCGGGTCGGTAGTCGATTCGTCCTTCCCAACCGTTGACGGCGTTCCGCAGTGTCTGGCCGTGGACGTCGAGAACGATGCCACGGCCGCCGCGGATCAGGTCACCGAGTCGGCGGCCATCGGCCAGTTGGAAATCTGGAGCGCTCGTCCCGACAATCGGGTGCCCACCACCCAGGTCGTAATGGTGAAAAAGTCCCGATGTCGTCCTGTACACGTGGGTGGCCCCGCACGGGGTATTCATCACGGCGAGCAACAGTTTGCGCAGCGCCGGGGTGTTCGCCGCCGGTTTCATGGCCGCAACTTGAGCGCGCGACCAGTCCAGAACGTCTGCCCCGACCGGATGACGTTCCGCGCCATACGTGTCGAGCAACTCGTCGGTGGCGTACCCGTGCACCGTGGCAGCGAGTTTCCATCCGAGATTCAAGGCGTCCCCGATACCGAGATTCAGGCCCTGGCCGCCGAGCGGGGAGTGGATGTGCGCGGCGTCGCCGGCGAGGAGGACGCGCCCACTGCGATAGCTGCTCGTCTGCATGGCCCGATCGGTAAAGCTGGAGGCGAGGTGAACTTCGCGGATTGACACGTCGGCACCGGAAACGCGACGGAGTACAGACTCGAGGTGGCCGCAGGTGAGCGGTTGCGAGCGGTCGAACGCTCCGCCGTCAAAGTCCATCATCCCCACATGCCCCTCCAAGGGGGTACGGAGATACATCCCGTTCGACGTCACGTTGAAACCGTAAGGAAGTCGTTGTGCATCAGCGAAACTGACATGGGCGACGTATCCGGTGAAGGTCGGACCGCTACCCACGAAGTCGAAATCCGCCAGAGCGCGGACCGCACTTCGACCACCGTCGCATCCCACAAGCCACCGTGCCCGGTATTCGCGATCGGCTGCCTGCGCGACGACGCATTCGTCGTCCTGGCTCACGGCGGTAACCGAAGCGCCTCGGATGACATCCACCCCCAACTCGGCGAGTCGCTTACAGAGAGCTGAACTGAACGCGTCGAGGCTCGTCATGAAGCCCTCCGCGGCAGGGCTCGGTAACCGGTATCCAAGTGCAGCGGTGTCAATGAGGTGTGCGTCCAGACCCATACCGGCGAAATGGCTTACATCGCGCGGAGCCGGTGCATCAACCGCATCGTGCGGGGCGCCCAGAGTCGCGACATCGATATGTGAAGCCTCGGCCACCGCCGCCAGAAGGCCGCGGCGATCCAGGGTTTGGACCGAGCCCGCATTGAGCCCCCGCAGCCCGAGGGGGAGTGTTTTCCACGGAGAAGTGGGTTCTCGATCGCGTTCGAGGACCAGCACTGAACACCCGGCCAGGGCCAGTTCCTGGGCCGCGAAGAGGCCGACGGGGCCGGCGCCGACAACAATGACGTCGTGAATGATGCGACCTTTCAGTCGGGTCAAAGACTTCTTGGCAGCCCGTCCATGATGATCGTCATGCCCGTTAGGAACTGTTGGCGGTCTTCATGTGTGCGCATCTGATCGACGATGGCGTGCATGAACGGGTATTGCTCCGGTGGCAGCCTGTGCCATGCGGCTGCGGTCTGATCCAGAAACTCCTGACGGTCAGCGCCGCCATCTGTGGCGGCCGCGCCGACTCGGGCGTGCTGACTGACAGCTCCGAGAATGTAGTGCACGATGGTCGAGGTTGTGTCGAACCATGCAGTCCGCGAAACCCCGAGCGCTTGCACCTGCCGGCCAATCCTCTCGAAGATCGACACCGTGACGTGACCGAGCGGATGGCGAACAATCTGGATGGTCAAGCGAGTGGCGAGCCATTGATGGACGGCGACCGCGTCGAATAGCGCGAGTGCCACCCCCAGGATTGCCTCCTTGGGAGTATCGGACGCCTTCACAACCTGGTCCGCGAGTACGGCACTGATCACTGCCTCAGTCGCCGCATCCAGGAGTTCGTCCCGGGTGCCTACCCGGTAGTAAACCGCACCCGATCCAGTGGCCAAGCGGTCGGTGATCGTACGTAACGTGAGTGCGCTTTCACCACCCGTATCGAGTACCTCGACGGCAACTTCGATGATCCGATCTCGCGAAAGCACCTGGTTACGCCTGTGTGGATGGCGCACCTTCTGTGGCATGACAACATCGTGCCACAATAATTGGATTAACGTACTAAATTAGTTCGTCGCTCCAAATAGGGGGCGGCTTGGCGATCGGTCGCATGTCAACGCCTTGTCATTCGCCGGGCGAAGGGGGAGCGACCTGGATGACTGCTTTTCCGCGGAGGCCGCCGGACAATGCCTGGTTGAGGGTGTCCCGGGCGTTTTCCAGTCCTTCGACGATGGTCTCGTCGTAGGTCAACGAGCCCTCGCCCAGTGACGCGGCGAGCTTTCCGATGATCTCCGCATAACGTTCGACGTGGTCGGTAACGATGAAGCCTCGCAGGGTGGCTCGCTGCATCAGCAGCTGGTTCGCGTTACGCAGGCCTGGTAGATCGCTGTCTGCGCTGTAGTCGTCGTACTCCGAGATCAGACCACACAGCGACACTCGTGCGCCGACGTTCAACCGGCCCAGGACGTGGTCCATGATCGGGCCGCCGACGTTCTCGAAGTCGACGTCGATGCCGTCAGGGGTCGCGTCGTCGAGTAGCTCGCGCCAGTTGTCCGAGTGCCGATCCACACATGCGTCAAAGCCCAGTTCCTCCACCAGGTGTCGGCACTTTTCCACGCCGCCGGCGATGCCGACCACACGAGCGCCGCGCTGCTTTGCCAACTGTCCGGCGATGGAACCGACAGCCCCACCAGCGGCCGACACAACAACCGTCTCACCCGACTTGGGGTCGCCCAGCTCAACACCGATGAACGCTGAAATGCCTGTGTGGCCAAGGACTCCCAGGAATGCGGGAAGCGGCGCAGGCAGCGGGTCGGGAAGAACGGTGAACGGAAACTCCAGAACGGAATCGTCAGCGACACAATAGTCTTGCCAACCGGTGAAGCCGAGCACGAACGCTCCGACCGGCAGATCCTCTCGCCGGCTTTCCACGACCTGTCCGACACCGAGACCGCGCATCACCGCGCCCAACGCGACCGGTGGGATGTAGGAACGCAACTCACTCATCCAGACGCGGTTGGTCGGGTCGAGCGAGAGGTACAGGGTGCGGACCAGCGCCTGCCCTTCGCCAATTTCGGGAATGGACTCCTCGACCCACTCGAGGTCGGTTTCGGTGACCTGGCCTTGCGGCCGGCTCTGCAGACGAAAGAGCCGGTTGATGGGTGTCGTCATAGCGGATCCTCGTTGGTCACAGGTGGCTGGGGTGGTGGTCCACGGCAGGACCACTAGCGAGATTAGACTAGGCGTCGGTGGTAATCAACACTACGTCGAGAGATTGTGTATCTGAATATCGACATAGTGTTGACTATTAACGACGTGTCGTGCACTGTCGGTTTTGGATATCGGCTGAGACAGCAGCCGACCAGAAGATGGAGGCGGCGCATGAGCGTACAAACGGACAACCGCGCGACGGTTGAGCGATTCTGGAAGGCCCTTGACGATGGTCCGCCACGCGGCGAGGCTCTCGAGGCGTGGAAGGACAACTTCGCCGAGGACGGCGTCTGGGAGATGCCTTTCGCGCCTGAGCCGCTCGCCGACACCGTGCCGGGCCGGCACCTCATCGGTCATTTCATCGACTGGTTCTTCGCCTCGGTGCCCGACCTCCGGATCGATTCGCTTACCGTGCACGACACCACCGATCCGGAACTCTTCGTTCTGGAATTACACGGACGGGCGACGGTCACGCAGACCGGCAAGATCTATGCCAATACCTATTGCACCCACATGCGGATCCGGGACGGCAAGGTTGTCCTGATCCGGGAGTACTTCAATCCCAATGTTGTGCTCGAGGCTTTTGGGCAAGACGTGATCGCCGAGGGCATGTCAGCTGTGATGGCCGCCGCCGGAGTGGGGGTCGGACAGTGAAGTTGGAGCCGGAGTTCAGCTACACCGCAGAGCTTGCCGAACCTCAGATCGTCGGCCCGGGACCGTACGGACTACGCCAGGTCCTCGCGGTCACCGGCGGCAAGGTCACCGGCAACCGCTTCAGCGGAACGGCCGCCCCCGGCGGCGGAGACTGGCTATTGGCGGGCGAGGACGGCTACGGCCGACTCGACGTACGCGCCCAGTTCTACACCGACGACGGCGCCGTCATCTACATGAGCTACCAAGGCCTGGTCGAAGTCACCGAAGCAGCCGCAACCGCACTCGGTGGCGGCACCACCGGCACCGACTACGGAGACCACTACTTCGTCACCACTCCACGCCTGGAATCCGGGGACCCCAGATACTCCTGGGTCAACCAGACCATCTTCGTCGGGCAAGGACGCGTCCAACCCGGACCCGTCGTCGAATTCCAGGTCTTCCGAGTCGTCACATAGCATTCCCGAGACCAAATTGAAGAGGAATGGCCATCCTCACCTGCGTGGGCGTCAGCTCCGTTGTGTGGCATGGCCATTCACTCTTTTGGACAGAGTCCAGGCGTCGGCGCGCCGTATCAGGAAGGGGCAGCTGCCTTTTCGGCTTCCCGCTCAGCCCTGGCCGCTTCACGGGCCAGGAGGCGGTCGCGCTGTTCCTCGAACTTGGTGACCTGCTGTTGCAGGTCCTCCAGGTAAACCGCCAACTGTTCGCGGCGCTTCTCGCCGCGCGCGGTCACGTCATTGCGTTCGAAGATCTGCCACTTCTTGACGTTGGGCATCACGACCTCCTCCAGGTGTTGGCGCAGGTCGTAGATCCCGTGCTTGGCCATGATCACGCTGTTGCGTCGCCAGTTCGGCATGCCGCGACCCGGCATCTGGAACCCTTCGATGATCGCGCAGACTGCCTCCATGGCCTGGTCGGGCGCGAGGTCGAAGCCTGCGCTGAACAGGTCGCGGTAGAAGACCATGTGCAGATTCTCGTCAGTGGCCACCCGTGCGAGCATCGCCTCGGCGATCGGGTCGTCGCACACCTTGCCGGTGTTGCGGTGGCTGACCCGGGTCGCGAGCTCCTGCAGTGTGGCGTACGCGGAGATCATCAGCGGGCCCGGCTCGTGAATTTCGCGCTCTTCGGCGCTTGGGTCGTAGCCGTTCTGCATGTGTTCCATCCGGGCCCGCTCCAGCGCGACCGGGTCGACGCCGCGCGTGACGACGAGGTAATCGCGGATGACTATGCCGTGGCGATTTTCCTCGGCGGTCCAACGGTTGACCCAGTCGCCCCACGCACCGTCCAGCGTGAAATGCCAGGCGGCTCCCCGGTGGTAGGACGGCAGGTTGTCCTCGGTGAGCAGGTTGGTGACCATCGCCACCTTCGCCACCTCGCTCAACTGCGACTGCTCGGGTGCCCAGTCCTCGCCGCCCAGTGCCGCGTAGTTGCGGCCGCGGTCCCACGGCACGTAATCGTGTGGGTGCCACTCCTTGGAGAGCGTGAGGTGGCGGTTCAGGTTCTCTTCGGCGACGGGTTCGAGTTCCTTGAGGACCTCAATGTCGGTCAGATGTCTCTGCATAGGCTTTCCCCCTGGGGATAAAGGTGCTCGTCAGCGTGCGCGGGTGTTTGCTCAGGAAAGCCCGGTCCGCACTCCCAGCAGGGCGTCAGAACAAATCACGCCGTTGCCCGTGTGCGACGGTGCGAGCGAGATATTCTTCTATCAGCAAAGATATCGTTTCATGGCCTGTGGATGTTTTACAAGCGCACACGGGGAGTCGTCGCGAACCGACATCGTGATCCGTTTCGAGCCGGACCGCAGGACCCTGTGCGCCCATCCTGATTTCGCCCTCCAGGCACTCGACCGAGGCCGGCCAGCTCGTCGTCTGGCAAAGCTACCTGAGTAGCTGATGATTTTCAGCGACTGCCCGCAGCATGCGAAGCTGGCCGATCTCTGCAGCGTTCTTCGTCAGTTCGACATGCAGCCACAGCGTGGTGTCGGCCACCGTCCGGCCGGAACCGGCGCCCCACGGAAATGCCGACGGCGCAGCGAGATCCGTCGGGGTCAGCGTGGCAAGTAGATCGCGCCACTGCGCGCTGAGCTCACGGAGGCGCTCGACAGAACCCGAGGGGCCGGGCCAGTCGATTTCGGTGCGCTGCGGAACCGGCCGGCCGTGGAGGTGTGCCAGCGCGGTCGACCACCAGAAGATCATGTGCCAGGTGACCCACCCGATCGTCGGAACCGGAATCGGGTCGGGTTCGGTTTCGGCCCAATCCGGCCACCAATGCCCCGAATCGTCCACGTGCACCGTCCACACCAGATTCACGGGCTTCCACAGGAAGTCGCCTTCGACAAGCGCCGTCAAATGCAGATCGGTCAGTGCCCAGGCCAGTTCGAACTGGCCGCGTAGCTCGTTGATCACGGGGTGCGCATCACCAGCAGGGTCTGTGCGGATGTCCCGATGAACCCCCGGCGGTCGAAGATTTCCGCGGTTGTCGCCCCCACCCCGTCCGGCCCGATCGATCCACGGGCCCGCAGGGCGAAGTCCGAACCTTCCGGCAGCCGGTGCAGGTGTACTGAGGTGTCGGTGTTCATGAACACGAACCGCTCGGGATCGAGCGCTGCGCCAACGCCGTTGGCCGAGTCCACCACCAACGCCAGGCGTTGGACGACGGTCGATTCCTCGTCAGCCACCAATGAGGTCAGCGGGCTCAGCCACACTTCAGCGGCCTCGCCGGGTGCGGTGTGCTGGCGCCGCCAGCTCACGGTCTGCAGGTAGCCCGTCGCACCTTTCCAGGCGTGCGCGACCCCGGCTGGTTCACGTTCGACCAGGGGTGGGAACCGGTCGGTGGCCACGTCGGCGGTGTCGCTGGGCGCCAGCAACCAGGCGCTCACCCGCGCCACCGCCCGCCAGGCGCCATCGGGCCGCTCGGCGGACATCTCGGCCATGACCAGTGAGATCCGTGCCCCCGGCCGGTCGACCCATGCCCGAACCCGGACCGGTGCAACGGGTATCGCCCCGAGGATGTCCAATGTCAGCCGGCCGATCCGCAATCCGGACCCCGCCGTGAGCTCTTCGATCGCCTTGGTCAGCAGGGCCAGCGGCGGTGACCCGTGCTGAATCGCCGGATCCCAGTTGCTGCAGGTGTCGGTGGTGGATTCGAACGTCTGATATTCGCCGACAGAAGGCAGCCGGCGGTAGTGACAACCGATCACGCGGCGGGCTCCGTGGGAGCAAGCAGTTCGGGCCAGCCGGGATAAGGAGGAGGAGTTCCGCCGTACGCCGGACAGAGCGCCTGATGGGCGCACCACGAACACAGTCGCGTCGGGTTGGGCCGGAAATCGCCGGTGACGCCGGCAGCTTGGATGGCCCGCCAGATCGCCATCAGAGTCCGTTCGAACCGCAGCAGTTCGTCATGGTCGGGGGAGTAGTCGAGCACCTGGCCGTCAGCCAGGTATAGCAGCCGTAGCCGCGCAGGCATCACACCGCGGGACCGCAGCAGCGCCACCGCGTAGAACTTCATCTGGAACATCGCCTTGAACTCGGCCAGTGTCCGTGTTTCCGACGGCGCCTTCCCGGTCTTGTAGTCCACCACCCGCATCTCACCGGTCGGCGCGACATCGATGCGGTCGACGAACCCGCGCAGCAGTGTCCCGTCGGCCAGCTCCACCTCGAGCTTCTGCTCGCAACTCTGCGGGTCGAACCGGGTCGGATCCTCCAACCGGTAGTAGCCCGACAGCAGGGCCCTGGCTTCGGCGAGCAGGACACCCGGCTCTTCGACCGTCGCCAGCTCCGGCTCGGCGGCCACCACACGCTCCCACGCGGGCTCGACGAGGGTCAACGCGGTGTCGTGCACCCGCTGGTCTGCCGGTAGCCCGTACAGCTCTTCCAACGCCGCGTGCACCAGGGACCCGCGAAGTTGCGCCGTCGAGCGCGGCTCGGGCAACCGGTCGATGGCCCGGAACCGGTACAGCAGCGGGCACTGCTTGAAATCACTGGCCCGCGACGGCGAGAGCGCCGGGCGGCGCACCGGCTCATCACTCATGTCTGGCAGCTTATGACCGGCCCCCGACAAACCCTGCCGAACCCCGGCCACCGGGCGTGCCGCGCCTCCTGGCAGGCTGAACAGCTGTGCCAAGGACAGGACCGTTCGCTGTGGGTGACCGCGTGCAGCTCACCGACGCGAAGGGCAGGCACTACACGATGGTGCTCACCGAGGGCGGTGAGTTCCACACCCACCGCGGGATCATCGCGTTCGACAACGTCATCGGCCTTCCTGAGGGCAGTGTCATCAAGTCCACCAACGGAGACCAGTTCCTGGTACTGCGACCGCTGCTGGTCGACTACGTGATGTCGATGCCGCGTGGCGCGCAGGTGATCTATCCGAAGGACGCCGCGCAGATCGTGCACGAAGGGGACATCTTCCCTGGCGCGCGGGTGCTGGAGGCCGGCGCCGGTTCGGGCGCCCTGACCTGTTCGCTGCTGAGGGCCGTCGGCCCGGAGGGCAGGGTGACGTCCTACGACGTGCGCGACGACCATGCCGTGCACGCCGAGCGCAATGTGGTCACCTTTTTCGGGGAGCGCCCGTCGAACTGGGATCTGGTGATCGGCGACGTTGCCGCCTACGACGGGCCCGAGATGGATCGGGCGGTGCTCGACATGCTGGCGCCGTGGGAGGTGCTGCCCGCGGTTTCCGGCGCGCTGGTGGCCGGGGGCGTGCTGATGATCTATGTCGCCACCGTCACCCAGCTGTCCCGCACCGTGGAGGCGCTACGCGAGCAGCAGTGCTGGACCGAGCCGCGGGCCTGGGAGAGCATGCAGCGCGGCTGGCATGTGGTGGGGCTGGCGGTACGGCCGCAGCACACCATGCGCGGCCACACGGCGTTTCTGATCAGCGTCCGCAAACTGGCGCCGGGAGCCGTCGCCCCCATGCCGCTCCGGCGCAAACGCCAACTCGGCGGAGGCGTCTGAGCGTCGCGTCAGTCGTCATCGCTGCGGTGTAGGCCCCGGCGGGTGGACAACAGTTCCACCTCCGGCCGCGCCGCGACCAACCGCTCGGCCGCATCGAGTACATCGACGACGTGGCGGCGATCAGCCGCGACCGTCGAGATGCCGATCGCGGCGCGGCGGTGCAGGTCCTGTGCCCCCGTCTCGGCCGCCGATACGGCGAACCTACGGTGCAGTTCGGCGACCACCGGACGGATCACGGAACGCTTCTGCTTGAGCGAATGCACATCGCCGAGCAGCAGATCGAACTCCAGCCAGCCGATCCACATGCGCTAGGGCGTGGGCGTAGGGGTGGCCGGCGACCCGGCCGCCGCGCCCATCTCCAGCAACAGGTCGGCGGTGTGCCGGGTCAACTGCCAGTCGGCGTCGTGTGGGGTGAACTCCATCGGGAAGCGGAAATCGCCGTCGGAATTGCCGCCGGGGGTCTTGACCACAATCGTGGCGACCACGTTGTGGGGCTCGGTCTGCGACCACGCCAGGTCGCGCGCCTCGAACTCCAACGGGGTGAACCCGTTGTCGGCCAGCGCGCGCCCGAATTTGTCGAGAGCCGCGGCATCGTCGGCGGTCGCATGTTCGACAAGGCCGATCTTGTCCGCGCCGGGCACATTGACATCGGCCAGGCGATACAGCACGCCGGTCAGCGCCTCAGGCGCGGGCAGTGGTTCCGCCGGCGGAGGTGCAGGCGCAGTCGTGGTCAGCACCGAGGACGACGGCGCGGCAGTCGTCGAATCGGCGGGCCGGTCGGTGGCCGCGCACCCGGAGAGCCCGAGTGCCGCCACGATCGTGGCGGCACCCAGGACTGCGATCTCGGAGCGGATCAATTACCCGACGGAGGAGAGCAGCGACAGGGCCGATCCCTTGGAGATCTGCCAACCGGACGGGCTCGGGCCCGCCACGAACTGGATGTTCTGGGTCGCGGTGCCGCCGGTCGCCGAGGTTGCGGTGACGTCGGCGGTGGCGACCGGGCCCTGCTGATCGATATTGGCGACCACGAACGTCAGCGGGAACTTGCCCTCGGCGGCGGCCTGGTTGTAGGCGCGATCGGCGGCGATGCTCTCGACGCGCCCGATGCCGCCCTGGATGTAGGCCGACTTGCCCTTGAAGGAACCGCCTGCGGAGAGGGCCTGCAGGGTCTGCACCAGCGGTGCGTCGAGTTCGGGTGCCGGCACCTGCGGCAGCGGGGCGCCGAATACCATAGGTTGCACGTTCGGCGCAGCCGAAGGTCCGCTGGATGCAATGGAAGTCACACCTGCGGCCGCTCCACCGACCACAGCGGCGGCAGCAGCGGCGGTGACAAAGCCGGTAACGAGGGTTTTCAGGGTCACGATTGTCCTTTCGGGCGGACCAACTCAAGCCAGAGGTTAACAGTGGTGCTGGTGTGTCGAGTTCCTAGACCGCACACAATGGCTGAATCGCCGGTAGCGTTGAAGTTGTTACTGCACCAACTTACGGTGCGGGAGGGAGCGCAATATGAGTGAGTCAGGGCGTTCGGAAGATTTCCCCGAGGGTCTCGGGACATCCATGTCCAGCGATGAGGCCGCTGAGCTGGAAGCGCTGCGGCGCGAGGCGGCGGCGCTACGTGAGCAACTCGACAGTGCGGTAGGCCCGCAGAGTGGTCTGCGCAGTGCCCGTGATGTGCATCAACTCGAAGCACGGATCGACTCCCTGGCGGCCCGCAACGCCAAGCTGATGGACACCCTCAAGGAGGCACGTCAGCAGTTGCTAGCCCTGCGCGAGGAAGTGGACCGGCTGGGTCAGCCTCCGAGCGGCTACGGCGTCCTGCTGGGCACCCACGATGACGACACCGTCGACGTGTTCACCTCCGGCCGCAAGATGCGACTCACCTGCTCACCCAATATCGAGACCAGCTCCCTCAAGCAGGGCCAGACTGTTCGGCTCAACGAGGCACTGACCGTCGTCGAGGCCGGCAACTTCGAGGCCGTCGGTGAGATCAGCTCGCTGCGCGAGATCCTGGCCGACGGGCATCGCGCGCTGGTGGTCGGCCATGCCGACGAAGAGCGCATCGTCTGGCTGGCCGAACCGCTGGTTGCCGCCGCGGATCTGCCCGACGATCCGGACGCGCCGTTCGATGACGAACGTCCCCGCAAACTCCGTCCCGGTGACTCGCTGCTGGTCGACACCAAGGCCGGTTACGCGTTCGAACGCATTCCCAAGGCCGAGGTCGAGGACCTGGTGCTCGAGGAGGTGCCCGATGTCAGCTACCACGACATCGGCGGCCTGACTCGGCAGATCGAGCAGATCCGCGACGCCGTGGAACTGCCGTTCCTGCACAAGGAGCTCTACCGCGAGTACTCGCTGCGCCCGCCCAAGGGCGTGCTGCTGTACGGCCCTCCCGGTTGCGGTAAGACGCTGATCGCCAAGGCCGTGGCCAACTCGCTGGCCAAGAAGATGGCCGAGGTGCGCGGCGACGACGCGCGTGAGGCCAAGAGCTACTTCCTCAACATCAAGGGCCCCGAGCTGCTCAACAAGTTCGTCGGCGAGACCGAACGCCACATCCGGCTGATCTTCCAGCGGGCGCGGGAGAAGGCCTCGGAGGGCACTCCGGTGATCGTGTTCTTCGACGAGATGGACTCGATCTTCCGCACCCGTGGCACGGGTGTGAGCTCAGACGTCGAGACAACCGTTGTGCCGCAGCTGCTTTCGGAGATCGATGGCGTTGAGGGCCTGGAGAACGTCATCGTGATCGGCGCCTCCAACCGTGAGGACATGATCGATCCGGCGATCCTGCGGCCCGGCCGTCTGGACGTCAAGATCAAGATCGAGCGGCCCGATGCCGAATCGGCGCAGGACATCTTCTCGAAGTACCTCACCGAGGCCCTGCCGGTGCACGCCGACGATCTCGCCGAATTCGGCGGGGACCGTGCGCTGTGCATCAAGACCATGATCGAGAAGGTCGTGGACCGGATGTACGCCGAGATCGACGACAACCGGTTCCTGGAGGTCACCTATGCCAATGGTGACAAGGAAGTCATGTACTTCAAGGACTTCAACTCCGGCGCCATGATCCAGAACGTGGTCGACCGGGCGAAGAAGAACGCGATCAAGGCAGTGCTGGAGACCGGTCAGCCCGGTCTGCGCATCCAGCACCTGCTCGACTCGATCGTCGACGAATTCGCCGAGAACGAGGACCTGCCCAACACCACCAATCCCGATGACTGGGCGCGGATCTCGGGCAAGAAGGGCGAACGGATCGTCTACATCCGCACCTTGGTCACAGGGAAGAGCAGCAGTGCCAGCCGTGCCATCGACACGGAGTCGAACCTGGGGCAGTACCTGTAATCCTCACGCGAGCGGCCCGTCAGGATTCCGCCGTATGGGTCCGGTACCGGTCGCGGGCAACCAGTGTGAGTCGTAGGTCGTCGAGCAACGGGTCGAAGAATCGGGTCCGCTGCTCGGCGTCCGACACCGCCCGGGCGCTGACATACATGAATGTCAATGCGGTCAGGAACATGCTGGTCTGAATCAGCGCCTCGGGCACCGGGAAAGTCATTCCCAGCAGTTGACCGTCCGACGATCCGTTGCGGGTCCAGGCGGCGAGCAGTTCGGGACTGAGCATGATCAGTCCCAGCACGAAGAAGATCAACGCTGTCACGACCGCGACGGTCAGCACCTGGATGATCTGGGAGAGCACGAGCACGAACACCACGTTGAGTCGCTCCGACTTCGACAGGCGCACCCGTCTCGGCCGGTCGGGCATCTCGGCGAACGGGGTGCCGTCCAGACGCCGGGCATCCTCAGGCTCCTTGGCGTCGGGCCGCAGGATCGGTCGCACTCGCTCCAGCGTGCTGGAGACCAGGAACACCGCCGCGACCGCGAAGAGGAACAGCAGCGCGAGCCAGAGCCGAGCCCGGCTCAACGTGGATGCCATCACCCAGACGTAGGTGTTGAAGAACACCAGCACGGTCAGGAGCACCACCGGTAGTGCCCGGACGAACAGGCCACCGACCGCCGCCAGATTGGAGATCGTCACCTGGGCCGCGAAACTCAGGATCGATCCGATTCCGGTAGCAGTGCACACCAATATGATTGCGATAACCAGCAATTCGAGGATCAGGTTCACGCCGTCCCGCGTGGTGGTGCCACCGTAGAACCCACTCACCACGATCACCAGCACGGCCATCGTCGCCGCCACGCCGGCCGCGCGCGGGGTCTGTAGTCGAGAGATCGCCCAACCGACCAGAGCGGCCACCGGTAACACCAGCAGCAGCACCGCCAGCACGAACCACTCGGTGCGGGTGGGGGTTCCGTCGATGTCGATCGTGTGCTTGCCGGTCAGGGCCACCACCAGCACCGAGCTCAGTGTCACCCACGCGTACGCGGCCAGGGCCGGTGCTGAACGGGTCCAGACCGACCGGACCAGCGCGCCCGGACGCAACACCGCGGGGAGACCGTTGGCCAGGAACCAGCGTTCGGCCTCGATGCGGTCAGGTGATCGTGAATGCGCCACGGTTACTCACCGCCACACCGTCTTTGATGACCAGGAGGATGTTCGCCGCGTCGCCGACGCTGTCGATGTCGGTCAGCGGGTCGCCGCGCACCACGACCAGGTCGGCGAGCTTGCCGGTCTCGACGGTGCCCAGCGATGCGTCGACCCCGCACAGTTCGGCGGCCGTGGCCGTGCCTGCCACGATGGCCTGCATCGGGCTGAGCCCGCCGAACTTGACCAGCAGGCCGAGCTCTTTGAGGTTGGCCCCATGGTCGGGGGACAGGCCTGCATCGGTACCCAGCGCGATCTTGATTCCGGCGGCAGCCGAGGCGTGCACCGAATCATGTGCCATCGCATGCCATTTCGCGCTCTTGGCGGCACCCTGCGGCGACGCCGTCACCGGTGTCATGGTTTCCAACAGCGTCGGAACCAGGAAGGTGCCCTGGGCGACCATCTGATGCCGTAGGTCGTCATCGAGCTCGTAGCCGTGCTCGATGCTGTGCACGCCGGCCTCCACCGCGGCCCTGATGCCCGCATGGCCGATGGCGTGCGCGGCCACCGGACGCCCGCCGTAATTGTGTCCCTCCTCGACGACGGCGGCGATCATCTCGCGGCGCATACCGAGCCAGGACGGATCGTCGTTGGGTGAGGACACACCGCCGGAGGACCCGACCTTGATCACGTCGGCACCCTGGCGGATCAACTCCCTGGCGCGTTTTCGGGCGGCATCGACGGAGTCGACGAGCGAACCGCCGACGAACGGGGTGAGGTCGATTCCGGACGGCAAGTGGAAATCGGCGTGCCCAGAGGTCTGGCTGAGCATATTGATGGCGACCAGCAGCCGTGGTCCGGCGATCAACCCGTCGGCCACCGCCGCGCGGATCCCGGCATCGACACCCATCAGGTCCCGCGCGGTGGTGACACCGTTGTGCAGCGTGACGCGGAGGCGCTCGATGAGCTGGAAGTACGAATACGACGGCGGCTTGAGCACCCGTTCCAGCGGGCTGCCTTCGGCTCCCGGCAACCCGAAATGGACGTGGCAGTCGAAGAACCCCGGACAGAGTGTGTTGCCACCGAGATCGACTGACGTCACGGTACCGGCCGGCTCAGAGGTGCGGGCCGATTCAGCGCCCACCCAACTGATTTTGCCGTCCTCGACGAGTACCGCCGCATCGGGCACCGGATCGGCGCCGGTTCCGTCGATCAGGGTCGCATTGCGTAGCAGCATGTTCGTCATCGCGACTACTGCACCAAGCAATCACCGGTAAAGCAAAGACCCGGCACTTTGCGGGAGTACCGGCGTGTCGCGCGTTGCGCTGCCGGAGCGCGCCAGGGCGCGGTAGCTGGTGTTCCAGAGCCACTCCACCGGTCCCCGCCGGAACCTGCGCAGCCACAGGTGGGCGAAGGTGATGACCACAGCGATCACGACCAGGTAGGTCACGACCGTCATCGGTACGCGGTAACCGGGCGCAGTGCCCGCGGCCAGGCCGAGTCCCCAGCCGTAGCAGATCGCCGAGGCGAGCACGTTCTGAAGCACGTAGCTGGACAACGCCATCCGCCCCACCTCGGCCATGCGGCGCCCCATCCACCCCGGCGTGGGGCGTCGGACATAGAACTCGGCGACCGCAGCCAGGATTGCCAGTGAGACCACCGGCGCGACGCAGTAGCGGGCGATCAACAGCCCGGATCCGCCCGCGGTCGTCTCCAACGCGAAGTCGATCGGAGCGCCCACTGCGAAACCCAGCCACATCAGCCGTCGCCGAAGGACGCCGCCGCGTTCGTCGAGCACCCCGGCGTGGAACAGCCTGGCGCCCAGAAGAAACAGCGCTATCGACATCGGGAAGATCAGCAGAGTCTCCAACCGGAACAGCACGGCGTGGTCGAGGCGGAATTCGACCAGGTCCCAGAACGACCCGTCCGTATATGGGTTGGGGTTCAGCGGTTGGGGCGGGCTTTCGCTCTGCGGCACCGTAAGCAGCGCAACGGTTATCGCGGTCAACAGTGCGATGTGCACCGCGGCGGCGGTCGCGATCATGCGACGCTGGGCGCGAGCGGAGGTCAGCAGCAGATAGGACACGATCCAGCCGGTGATCGCGTAGCCGGTCAGGACGTCGAACTCGGTGAACAGCACGAAATGTGCGATCCCGTCGACCAGTAGCAACGCCGCCCGCCAAGGGTAGCTCCCCGGCCAGCGGTGGCCGGCACGCACGGCCGAACATTGTTGCAGGGCAAGGCCAATGCCGAACATCACGGTGAGGAGTCCGAGAAACTTGCCTTGCGCCAGGAACTGCAGCACCTGCTCGAGCGGCCGCCAGGCGGAGTCCGGGGTGCCGTTGACGTAGCCGACCAGGCCCTCGGGATGGGTGAAGATCCAGATGTTGGTGCCCAGTGTTCCGAGGATGGCGATTCCGCGCAGGACGTCCAGGGATTGCAGTCGCGCCATGAGTGCGGACGCTACCATACGATCGTATTGCTCCCGGGTATGATCGGCTCGTGACTGAGCCCTACCGCCGGATGGCCGACGCGGTCCTGCAGGTCCTGGTGTCTGACGGCTTCGAGGGCGTCTCGGTGCGGAAAGTGGCTGCGCTGGCCGATGTTTCGATCGGCGCGGTGCAGCATCACTTTCCGACGAAGGATGTCATGCTGGCCGCCGCGCTGGATCGCTCCAGTGAGCGCTTTCTGGACCGCCTCGGGAGGCAACTGTCGCCGGGGATGCCCGCGGGGGAGGCGCTGGAGGCGCTGGCCGTCGCCCTGGTGTGTCCGGATCCCCGGGATCGCGACATCAGCGTGGCCTGGCTGCTGCGGCTGGCCAGGGCCGCAGTCGATGACGCCACCGCTGCCCGCCATCGCGAGGACTGGTCCCGTATGTCGCAGTGGTTGACCGAGTTGATCACGGCCGCGGCGCCCGATGTCGATGCCGAGCTGGCCGCGGTCGAGCTCCTGGCCCTGCTCGACGGGCTGGCCTGCTCGGTGGCCGTCGAACCGGAACGGGTCAGCGCTGCGCTGGCCGAGCAGATTGCCCGCGGCCACGTTCGGCGGCTACTGGCACGCGGCGATGCTCCGGGAATCATGGAGCAACGCATTTTCCCGTGAACGTCAACGAGATCACCGCACTCATTCCGCCACCCTTTGGTGCGGATGTTTGATCGACCGCGTGTGTGGTGCAACCCTCCGCCCCTGGGTCGGCGGCAGCCTCGTCACCAAGGGGGCAGGTCACCGGCCGGTTCGTCGACCAGTGGGGTAATTGCTGGAAAGAATTCGATCTTTGGCGTCGAGGAAATGTCTCACGATATTGCCTGACGGGCGCGTAAAGCTTTTGAATTCTCCGCCGAATCCGGTGGCGTGATCGATCGCGAAATGGCGTCGAATTTTCGTCGAAATGGCGTGAATTCATTACGATCCAATATCCGCGCGAGCAAATTTCGAACAGCGTTTATTGGCCGGCGTGGGCGGGCGCGGATACCGCCCGGCGTGCTCACGGAGCGGGGTGGCGGCATGGCCGGCAGACCAATGTAACGATTTGATAACGCCGCAAAAGTTCGCCCGAAGCCGGATCGTCACGAGGTTTCACCAGCTCAGATGGGGTGAATTGGGGTGCTTACCGGGCGCTCTGAGCGTTTGCCCAGCTTGATCCGACGGTGCCGGTGTGCTTACGGTCAGTGGCACCGATGATTTGAACTGACGATGATTGCTGACTGTTCGGTGGTGACTTTTAACTCGATATGCCTATTTTTCAGAGCGCTCCGGCGCGCACCAGCGGTGATGGTGGACCCGGTCTTGTGGACCGGCCTGCCCCGACAGACTTTCTGCGCATGCCGCGGGGGACCGATGCGATTGGTATCCGTGATCTCGCGGCAGCCACCGGGGTCCTCGATCTGAATTCGACCTACGCCTATCTGCTGCTGGCCACGGATTTTGCTGCCACGTCGATCGTGGCCGAATCCGGTGGTGACCTGCGCGGATTCATCACGGGTTACCACCCGCCAGTGCGGCCCGATGTGTTGTTCGTCTGGCAGGTGGCCGTCGCGCCGACGGCCCAGGGCAGCGGACTGGCGAGCGCGATGCTCGATGACCTCGTGCGCCGCGTTCGGTCCGACCGCCACGGGCATCCGATCACCGTGGAGGCAACGGTGGCACCCGGTAATGCGGCGTCACGCGCATTCTTCGGCGCGTTCGCCCGGCGGCACGGTGTTGCGCTCACCGAGCACCCGCACTTCGGCGCCGAACTTCTGGACGCCGACCAAAGCCACGAGGAAGAGCCGATCCTGCGGATCGGCCCGATCATCGACTCGCGGTAGTACCGAAAACCGGCGTCGGATCGACGCCGGTGATTGCACCAATTGAACCAATCTGGAGGATTTCCCTTGCTGCTTGCGACTTCAACACCCACCAGCGCGACCGAATCCGACCTGCCCGAGGTCTTCGCCTCGGTTGAGTCCGAAGTACGCAGCTACTGCCGTGACTGGCCTGCTGTCATGAAGAGCGCCAGTGGCTCGACGGTGACCGACACCTCGGGCCGGCGCTACATCGATTTCTTCGCCGGCGCCGGGGCGCTGAACTACGGGCACAACAACCCGGTGCTCAAGGCGCCGCTGCTCGAGTACCTGACTTCCGACGGGATCGTGCACTCCCTGGATATGGCCACGGCCGCCAAACAGGAGTTCCTGGAGACGTTCCAGAGCCTGGTCCTGCAGCCGCGCGGTCTCGACTTCAAGGTGCAGTTCCCCGGCCCGACCGGAGCGAATTCGGTCGAGTCCGCGCTGAAGCTGGCCAGGAAGGTCACCGGTCGCGAATCAATCGTCAGCTTTACCAACGCCTTCCACGGGATGACCCTCGGAGCGCTGTCCGTCACGGGCAACTCGATGAAGCGTGCCGGTGCAGGCATCCCGCTGGTCCACGCCACGCCCATGCCGTATGACAACTACTTCGGTGGCGTCACCGAGGACTTTCACTGGTTCGAGCGGGTTCTCGACGACTCCGGCAGCGGCCTGAACCGCCCGGCCGCAGTCATCGTCGAAACCGTGCAGGGCGAAGGTGGGCTCAATGTCGCCCGCATCGAGTGGCTGCAGGCACTTTCGGACCTGTGCCGCAAGCGCGACATCCTGCTCATCGTCGACGACGTCCAGATGGGTTGCGGCCGCACCGGTCCGTTCTTCAGTTTCGAGGCCGCAGGCATCGTGCCGGATATCGTCACGTTATCGAAGTCGGTCAGCGGCTACGGCCTGCCGATGGCGCTGACCCTGTTCCGGCGCGACCTCGACGTGTGGACTCCCGGCGAACACAACGGAACCTTCCGTGGTCACAATCCGGCGTTCGTCACCGCCACCGCCGCACTCAAAACCTACTGGCAGGACGCTGAGTTCAGTGGTGAGACGACGCGTAAGGGCGAGCTGGTGAGGGCCAGGCTCGATGAGATCGCGACCCGGTACGAGGGCGTGACGTCGCGTGGTCGGGGCATGGCGCAGGGCCTGAAGTTCGCCGACGCCGACCGGGCTGCCGAAGTGTGCAAAGCGGCATTCGACCGTGGCGCGCTGATGGAAACCAGCGGACCCTCCGACGAGGTCGTCAAACTGCTGCCGCCGTTGACCACTTCGATCAGCGAACTCGAAGCAGGTCTTGACATTCTGGCCGAATCCACCGCAATCACCTTGAGCTGAGGGAGAATCAACCATGATTGTGCGCACGACAGCTGAAATCACCGGGACCGACCGCGATGTGTCGGACGGCACCTGGAGATCAAAGCGCATCATTCTTGCCGGCGACGGAGTCGGGTTCTCGTTTCACGAGACCACGATCGAGGCGTCGTCGGTCAACGAGTTCCGCTATGAACACCACATCGAGGCCGTGTGGGTGGTCGAAGGCACCGGGACGCTGACCAACCTGGAGACCGGCGAAGTCCACCCGCTCGGGCCGGGCACCATGTACCTGTTGAACGGCCATGAGCGCCACCGGGTTACCTGTGATGAGCAACTGAGGATGCTGTGCGTCTTCAATCCACCGGTCACCGGTCAGGAGGTACACGACGAGACCGGCGCCTACCCCGCGCCCCAGTCCGTCGCATGAGCGCGCCAGACCACGTCGATCAGTACCCCACCCGGCTGGCTCATGCCATTGCGCCCATTCCGCGTCATGAGCCTGCCGTCTGGGGTGCCGAATCAGACGGACCATTGAGACAGGACCACCTCGACCGCTTCTCGGATAAGGGCTACCTCGTGCGGCACGGCACCGTCGAGGACGACCAGCTGCCTCACCTGAGGCATGAATTGGACCGGATCGCAGCGGATCTGGACGCCGATGACCCCCGGGTGATCCGGGAGCCGGGTGGCACCATCCGCTCGATCTTCGAGCCGCACCTGCTCAGTGAGCTTGTCGCACAGGTGGTTCGCCTCGAGACCGTGCTGCCGGTGGCGCGACAACTGCTCGGCAGCGACGTCTATATCCACCAAGCGCGAATCAATCTCATGCCCGGGTTCACCGGTACGGGTTTCTACTGGCATTCCGATTTCGAGACCTGGCATGCCGAGGATGGCATGCCGGCGATCCGTGCCGTGTCGTGTTCGATCGCGCTGACCCAGAACTATCCGTTCAACGGCTCGCTGATGGTGATCCCCGGGTCGCATCAGACGTTCTATCCCACAGTCGGCGAGACGCCGGACAACAACCACGACACCTCGCTGGTGGCCCAGAACATCGGTGTGCCCGACGAGACGACGTTGACCAAGGCCGTGGACCAGCACCACATCGACCAGTTCACCGGCCCGCCCGGGTCGGCGTTGTGGTTCGACGCGAACCTGCTGCACGGCTCAGGGTCCAACATCACGCCGCTGCCGCGGTCGAACGTCTTCCTGGTGTTCAACTCGGTGGACAACCAGTTGGGCGAGCCTTTTGCCGCCCCGCGACCCCGGCCCGAATACCTGGCAGCCAGGCACGTCACGCGCGTCGCCTAGGCTGATCGGTATGCAGCGGATTATCGGAACTGAGGTCGAGTACGGCATTTCCTCGCCGTCCGATCCGACCGCGAATCCGATCCTGACGTCGACGCAGGCGGTGCTGGCCTACGCGGCTGCCGCCGGTATCCAGCGGGCCAAGCGAACCCGGTGGGACTACGAGGTGGAGTCGCCGCTGCGCGACGCCAGGGGATTCGACCTGTCCCGGTCCTCGGGGCCGCCGCCGATCGTCGACGCCGACGAGGTCGGTGCCGCCAACATGATCCTCACCAACGGGGCTCGGCTGTACGTGGACCACGCCCATCCGGAGTACTCGGCGCCGGAGTGCACCGATCCGATGGATGCGGTGATCTGGGACAAGGCAGGCGAGCGGGTGATGGAGGCCGCCGCCCGCCATGTCGCGAGCGTGCCGGGTGCCGCCAAGCTGCAGCTCTACAAGAACAATGTGGACGGCAAGGGCGCGTCCTACGGGTCCCACGAGAACTACCTGATGAGCCGTCAGACACCGTTCTCTGCGGTGATCGCCGGGCTGACCCCGTTCTTCGTTTCCCGGCAGGTGGTCACCGGGTCGGGGCGCGTCGGGGTCGGTCCCTCCGGGGATGACCCTGGCTTCCAGTTGTCCCAGCGGGCCGATTACATCGAGGTCGAGGTCGGCCTGGAGACCACGCTCAAGCGCGGCATCATCAATACCCGCGACGAACCGCACGCCGACGCCGACAAGTACCGACGGCTGCATGTCATCGTCGGTGACGCGAACCTGGCCGAGACGTCGACCTACCTCAAACTCGGTGCCACGTCACTGGTGTTGGACCTCATCGAGGACGGAGTCGACCTCTCCGACCTCGCACTGGCCCGGCCGGTGCACGCGGTGCACGTGATCAGCCGCGATCCGTCCCTGCGCGCCACCGTCGCCCTTGCCGACGGACGTGAACTCACCGCACTTGCGCTGCAACGTATTTACCTGGACCGGGTGGCCAAGCTGGTGGACTCGCGCGATCCGGATCCCCGGGCCTCGCATGTCGTCGAGACGTGGGCCCACGTGCTGGACCTGTTGGAGCGGGATCCGATGGAGTGCGCCGAGATCCTCGACTGGCCTGCGAAGCTGCGTTTGCTGGAGGGATTCAGACAGCGCGAGAATCTGAGCTGGTCGGCGCCCCGGCTGCATCTGGTCGATCTGCAGTATTCGGATGTGCGCCTGGACAAGGGGCTGTACAACCGGCTGGTGGCGCGAGGATCGATGAAGCGGCTGGTCACCGAGCAGCAGGTGATCGACGCCGTGGACAATCCACCTACCGATACCCGGGCGTACTTCCGCGGCGAATGCCTGCGCCGGTTCGGCGCCGATATCGCCGCGGCCAGCTGGGACTCGGTGATTTTCGACCTCGGCGGCGATTCGCTCGTCCGGATTCCAACCCTGGAGCCGCTGCGCGGCAGCAAGGCGCACGTCGGGGCACTGCTGGATTCGGTCGACAGCGCCGCGGAGCTCGTGGAACAACTCACCACCTGAAATCCTCACCGGTGAGCTATCCCGAGCAATTCGGGGGTTGACCGGTACTGTGGAAGAACCGGTCGGGCGGTAGTCAGCCGGCCGATGACAAGTGCAGGAGGCAGCGATGGCTCAGGAGCAGACGAAGCGCGGCGGCGGCGGTGGCGAGGATGACGACCTCCCAGGCGCTTCTGCCGCGGGCCAGGAGCGTCGCGAGAAGCTCGCCGAGGACACCGACGACCTGCTCGACGAGATCGATGACGTGCTGGAAGAGAACGCAGAGGACTTCGTGCGGGCGTACGTCCAAAAGGGCGGCCAGTGATCTGGCGCGAAAACCTCTCCTTTTCCCCTAACACCAAACCCGTCTCTGGAGTGCCGTCTGTACCTGTGGACCTGTCATCGTTCTCTGACCTGTTGCACCGGCAGGCCCCCGAATTGCTGCCGGTCAACCGTGGGGCCGACGTCGTGAACCCGACCAACGTCGTACCGCACGGAACCACGATCGTGGCGTTGCGTTACCCCGGCGGTGTGCTGATCGCGGGCGACCGCAGGTCGACCCAGGGCAACATGATCGCCGGCCGCGACGTGCAGAAGGTGTACATCACCGACGACTACACGGCGACAGGCATCGCAGGCACCGCCGCGATCGCCGTCGAATTCGCGCGGCTCTACGCGGTGGAGCTCGAGCACTACGAGAAGCTCGAAGGCGTCGCATTGACGTTCCGCGGCAAGGTCAACCGGCTCGCCATCATGGTGCGCGGGAACCTCGGTGCGGCCCTGCAGGGTTTTGTGGCGTTGCCCCTTCTGGTGGCCTTTGACGTCGATGCTCCCGACCCCGAGAATGCGGGCCGCATCGTGTCCTTCGACGCAGCGGGCGGCTGGAATATCGAGGAAGAGGGCTACCAGTCGGTGGGCTCCGGCTCGATCTTCGCCAAATCGTCGATCAAGAAGCTGTATCCGCAAGTCGTGGATGCCGATTCGGCATTGCAGGTGGCCATCGAAGCGCTGTACGACGCCGCCGATGACGACTCCGCAACCGGTGGACCGGACCTGGTGCGCGGTATTTACCCGACCGCGGTGACCATCGGGGTCGACGGCGCGGTGGAGATCACCGAGGACCGCATCGCTGAGCTGGCTCGGGAGGTCATCGCACGGCGCACCCGGACAGGCGGTGAAGGTTAATGAGCTTTCCGTACTTCATCTCGCCCGAACAGGCGATGCGTGAGCGTTCCGAACTGGCACGCAAGGGCATCGCCCGCGGCCGCAGCGTGATCGCACTCGCCTACGACAACGGTGTGGTGTTCGTCGCGGAGAATCCGTCGCGGTCACTGCAGAAGGTCAGTGAGCTCTACGACCGGGTGGGCTTCGCTGCCGTCGGCCGGTTCAACGAGTTCGACAACCTGCGGCGCGGCGGCATCCAGTTCGCCGACACCCGCGGGTATGCCTACGACCGTCGGGACGTGACCGGCCGCCAGTTGGCCAACGTGTACGCCCAGACTCTCGGCACCATCTTCACCGAGCAGGCCAAGCCCTACGAGGTCGAGTTGTGCGTGGCCGAGGTCGCTCATTACGGCGAGACGAAACACCCTGAGCTGTACCGCATCACTTACGACGGGTCGATTGCCGACGAACCGCATTTCGTGGTGATGGGCGGCACCACCGAGCCCATCATCGCCGCGCTGAACGACTCATTCACCGAGAATGCGGATCTCGGTGCGGCGGTGAAGATTGCGATCGAGGCGTTGAGTGCGAGCAGCAACGGTTCCGAGCCGCGGACGCTCGGGCCCGCGACGCTGGAGGTGGCGGTCCTCGATGCGACGCGGCCGCGTCGATGCTTCCGCCGGATCACCGGAGCGGCGTTGGAAGCCCTTTTGCCCGAGGTCGATCCGGATGCTCCCGCGGCCGAGGAGCCGCCGGAGAAGCCGAAAAAGTCAGACAAGTAGGTTGATCACCGCTTCGGCCTCGGTGCCGTCGCGGTAGAGATCCCACGTGAGGTCCGCCAGTTCGTCGGGATCTATCGTCGGCAGATCGCCGTTGCCTGCCATCGCCCGGTGAATGTCACCGCGCTCGATGAGCCCACCGATGGTGATGGTGCCGGCATAGACGCCTGCGGGCTGGAGTGCGGCGTGCAGTGTGAGCGCATAGTTGCGTAATGCCGCTGCCGCCAGTGCCAGGCCGCCCAGCGGGGGCATCGGTACGACGCTGCTCAGGCCGCCGGCGAACAGCAGCCCGCCGCTGCCGCGTTCCCGCATCTCGGGCAGAAGTCGGCCGGCGAAGTCGACTGCGGACACCACGCTGTTCAGCGCGGCCCGGGCGCCATCGGCGTCGAGTTCGGTGATGTCACCGGTGGGCGCCGCCTCGAACGCGGCCGGACCGTAGTAGCCCACGTCGATGCGGCCGAAGCGGTCGCGCACCGCACCCAATGCTGTCGCGAGCTGTACGGGATCGTTCGCGTCGGCCACGTAGGCGGCGGCCTCGACACCGTTGCCTGCCAGCGCTGCCAGGTAGTCGGGATGACGGGTGGGGGTCCGCGAGATAAGGGCCACGCGGTGGCCGGCGGCGCCGAAGCGCTGGGCAATCGACAGTCCGAGGCCGGGCCCGACGCCGAGCACCACCAGGACCGGGGTGGAAGTTGAGGTCATACTCAACTTACTAACATAAGTTGAGTAGAGCCTCAACTTGGCTATCCTGAACGACATGTCGGCGATGCGTGCGGATGCGGTCCGCAATCGGGATCGGTTGGTGGCCGCGGCCGCCGAGCTGTTCACCGATCGTGGCGTCGATGTGCCGCTCGAGGAGATCGCCCGGCGGGCCGGAGTCAGCATCGGCACGCTCTACAACCATTTCCCGAATCGCGGCGCACTCCTGGACGTGGTGTTGTCGGATCGGTTGGCCGTCATCGATCGGCTGGCGCAGCAGGCACTCGACGATGCGGACCCGTGGCGGGGATTCACCGGATTCCTCGACGGCCTGTTCTCGATGCAGGCCGCCGACCGGAGCATCAACGATGCGGTAGCCCGCAACCCGGTCGGGGCGGTCGACGTCGCGGGGGAATGCGGTCGGGCCGGGGGGCTGCTCGAGGCCGTGGTGGGCCGGGCCGGGGGCGCCGGGGTGTTGCGGGCGGACTTCGGCGCCGAGGACCTGGCGACATTGATGTGGGCGATGTCGAAGGTGATCTCGATGGCCGAAGGCGACGATGCCATCTGGCGGCGCCATCTGAACTTCGTGCTCGGCGGGCTCAAAGCGCGTTAATTCGGCGTGTCCCTATTGACGCGCCTGCTCGAGCGGGAGCACCATTTGTTGCGTCAGTCACTACGTGGCGCACCATGCGCAACAAACCCGGGGGAGTCTGAGATGCCGAAGGTTGTCGTGATCGGTGCGGGCATCGTGGGCACGTCGCTGGCCGATGAGTTGACCGCCCGCGGCTGGACCGACGTCACCGTCGTTGACCGCGGCCCGCTGTTTACGACCGGCGGTTCGACATCGCACGCGCCCGGCCTGGTGTTCCAAACCAATCAGTCCAGGACGATGAGCGCCTTCGCGAGCTACACCGTGGAGAAGTTCAACTCCCTCGAACATCCCGACGGATGGGCGTTCAACCCCGTCGGCGGGTTGGAGGTCGCGGCCAGCCCGGAGCGTTGGGCAGACCTGCACCGTAAGGCCGGGTGGGCGCAGGCCTGGGGCATCGAGGGCAGGTTGTTGTCACCCGCCGAATGTGTGGAGCTGCACCCGCTGCTGGACTCCGACCGGATTCACGGCGGATTCCACACGCCCACAGACGGTTTGGCCAATGCCGTGCGGGCGGCCGAGGCGCAGGCCCGGCGCGCGATGGCCCGCGGCGCAACGTTCGTGCCGCACACCGAGGTACTCGGCATCCTTGACAACGGCGGCCGGGTCACCGGCGTGCGCACCTCCTCCGGCGCGATCGACGCCGACATCGTGGTGTGCGCAGCCGGGTTCTGGGGCGCGCAACTCGCCAAGCAGGTCGGCCTGGTGCTCCCGCTGGTGCCGATGGCACACCAGTACGCGAAGACCGGCCAGATTGCGGCCCTCGTAGGGCGCAATACCGGACTGTCCGAAGCGGGTCTGCCCATCCTGCGCCATCAGGACGCGGACCTGTACTTCCGCGAACACCTCGACCGCATCGGCATCGGCTCCTACAGTCACCGGCCGATGCCCGTCGACATGTCGACGCTGATGGCCGACACCGCAGGCGAGCAGATGCCGTCGATGCTGCCGTTCACCGATGAGGACTTCGCTCCGGCCTGGGATGAAGCCGTGAAACTTATTCCTGTCCTTGGTGATTCAAAGCTCGAGGAGGCGTTCAACGGCATCTTCTCATTCACTTCGGACGGCTTTTCCATCATGGGCGAGCACCGCGAGCTGAGCGGGTTCTGGGTTGCCGAGGCCGTCTGGGTGACGCATTCCGCCGGCGTCGCGAAGGCCACCGCGGAATGGATCATCGACGGTGCCCCGTCCATCGATGTCCACGAGTGCGACCTGTACCGCTTCGAAGATGTCGCGCACAGCCCGCAGTTCGTTCTGCAGACCAGTTCACAGGCATTCAACGAGGTCTACGACGTCATTCACCCTTATCAGTTCCGCACCGCGCTGCGCGGTCTGCGCACCAGCCCGTTCTATGAACGACAGAAGGACCTCGGTGCCTTCTTCTACGAAGGCGGCGGCTGGGAGCGACCGGCTTGGTTCGAGGCGAACGCCCCACTCGTGCAACAACTGCGCGACGACGGCGTGGCCTTTCCACCGCGCGACGACTGGTCGGCCAGGAACTGGTCACCGATCGCGATCGCCGAAGCCCACTGGACCCGCGAGCGGGTGGCGATGTACGACATGACCCCGCTGACCCGCTACGAGGTGGCGGGCCCCGGCGCGGCGGCGTTCCTGCAACAGATGACCACCAACAACGTCGACAAGAGCGTCGGATCGGTCACCTACACGCTGCTGCTGGATGAAACCGGTGGTATCCGAAGCGATGTCACCGTCGCCCGGCTGGCGGACAACCGGTTCCAGGTCGCCGTCAACGGGCCGATGGATTTCGACTGGTTGAGCCGTCATCTGCCTGACGATGTGATGTTGCGCGATGTCACCGGCGGCACGTGCTGCGTCGGCGTGTGGGGACCGCGGGCACGGGACCTGGTGGCGCCGCTGTGCCCTGAGGACCTGTCCAATGAGACGTTCAAGTACTTCCGCGCACTGCAGACCTACCTCGGCGCGATACCCGTCACGATGCTGCGCGTGTCCTACGTCGGCGAGCTCGGCTGGGAGATCTATGCGAGTGCGGAATACGGTGCGGCACTATGGGATCTGCTGTTCGACGCCGGTCAGCAGCACAGGGTGATAGCGGCAGGGCGGATCGCGTTCAACAGTCTGCGGATCGAGAAGGGATACCGCAGTTGGGGCACAGACATGACCGCCGAGCACCGGCCCGACGCGGTGGGTGTGGGATTCGCCGTGAAGATGAGCAAGCTGGACTTCGTCGGAAGGACAGCCCTCCAGAACGCGGCCACCCCGCGGACGGCGCTGCGCAGCATCGTGTTCGATGATCCCGATGCGGTGGCCATGGGCAAGGAGCCGGTGTACCTGGCCGAACGCGACGTCGACTGTGTCGGCTATGTGACCAGCGCCGGCTACTCGCCGACCGTCGGTCGCACCATCGCCTACGCATGGCTGCCGAACGACACCGCGGTGGGCGATGCGGTGATCGTCGACTATCGGGGCTCCCGGTTCGGTGCCACCGTACATGCCGAGCCGGTGGTTGATCCGGAGATGGCGCGGATAAAGCGATGAGCCACTACGACGTCATCGTCATCGGACTCGGCGGGATGGGCAGCGCCGCGGCGTATCACCTTGCCTCCCGAGGCCAACGGGTGCTGGGACTGGAGAAGTTCACTCCAGCACACAACAAGGGCTCCAGCCACGGTGGCTCGCGCATCATCCGGCAGTCCTACTTCGAGGACCCGGCCTACGTTCCGCTGCTGCTGCGGTCATACGAATTGTGGGATCGGCTGGCCACCGACACCGGACTCGAGGTGTACCGGCTGACCGGTGGCCTGTTCATGGGATCGCCGGACAGCCTGACCGTCGCGGGAAGTCAACGCGCCAGCCGGGAATGGGACCTGCCCCACGAGATGCTCGGCACGGCCGAGATCCGGCGACGCTTCCCGACCCTCACCCCACATCCCGACGACATCGCCCTCTACGAGCCGAAGGCAGGCTTCGCGCGGCCGGAGATGACCGTCCAGGCGCATATCGACCTGGCCGCAACCGTGGGCGCGGATCTGCATTTCGGCGAGCCGGTCATTGAGTGGGGCGAAACCTCGGGCGGCGTCAGCGTCACCACGGAGAGTGCCAACTACACCGCAGGCCAGCTTGTCATCTGTCCCGGTGCCTGGGCGCCGCAGCTGCTCGCCGAGTTCGGTATCCCCATCAGGATCGAACGTCAGGTGCTGTATTGGCTTGACCCACAAGGCAGCACAGCGCCTTTCGTCGACCATCCGATCTGGATCCACCAGGGTGCCGACGGCATGCAGGTCTACGGTTTCCCCGCCATCGACGGACCGCATGGCGGCGTGAAGGTCGCGTTCTTCCGCAAGGGCATCGTCTGCACGCCGGAGACGATCGACCGCACCGTCCACGAGCAGGAGATCGCCGAGATGAGGGGCCGGGTGGCCGAACTGCTGCCCGCCCTCGACGGCCCCTGCGTGCACACGGCGACGTGCATGTACTCCAACACTCCCGACGAGCATTTCGTGATCGCCCGCCACCCTGACAGCGCGAACGTCACGGTGGCGTGCGGGTTCTCAGGGCACGGTTTCAAGTTCGTCCCCGTAGTCGGGGAGATCCTCGCCGACCTCGCCATCGACGGCGGGACCGGCCACCCCATCTCGTTGTTCGACCCGAAGCGATTGGTGACCGCATGACCCGTAACCTGCCGCCGCGGCCGGCCACCGCAGCCACCGTGAACCCGTCGTCGGCGCTGCACGCCACACTCGGAGGCGACTACTACGCGAACCCCGCCGTGTTCGCCGCCGAGCAGGAACGCATCTTCGAGGCGACGTGGATCTGTGCCGTGCGGACGGCCGATCTCGCGCTGGCGGGCCAGTTCAAGAAGGTCCAGGTCGGCCGTGAGAGCGTGCTGCTGGTGCGCGGGCGTGACGGGCTGTTGCGGGCGTTCCTGAACATCTGCCGACACCGGGGCGCTCAACTGTGCGTCGAGGCGCACGGGCAGGTGCGACGCAACCTGCGCTGCCCGTATCACGCCTGGACCTACGCCCTGGACGGCAAGCTGGTGGCCGCACCCAACCTCGGGTCACTGACAGACGGCGACGGCGCGCCGATCGACCGGTACCAGTTCGGTCTGGTTCCGGTCGCGCTCACCGAGTGGCTCGGCTACGCCTGGGTCTGCCTGTCGGACGCGCCGCCACCGTTCGAGGACGTCGTCGCCGAGGCAACCAGGACACTCGGCGATTCGGATGCGATCAACCGGTACGGCATCGGCGGTCTGGATGTGGGCCGCCGGATCGTCTATGACGTGGCGGCCAACTGGAAGCTGATCGTCGAGAACTTCATGGAGTGCTACCACTGCAGTTCCATCCACCCTGAACTCGTCGGCGTGCTCCCGGAGTTCTCCCGCGGCACCGCGGCCCAGGCAAACGTCGGGCGTGGCGCCGAATTCGGTTCGGAGGTAAACGGATTCACCGTCGACGGTTCTGAGGGGTTCGAGCGACTGCCCGGCATCACCGATGAGCAGGACCGGCGCTACTACGCGATCACCGTCAAACCGACGGTTTTCATCAACCTGGTGCCCGACCACATCATCTTCCATCGCATGTTCCCCGTCGCCGTCGATCGGACGGTCATCGAATGCGACTGGCTCTACACTGCTGACCTGCTGGCGTCCGGGCGCGACATATCCCGCTCGGTGGAGTTGTTCCACCGGGTGAATGAGCAGGACTTCGCGGCGTGCGAGCGAACACAGCCGGCGATGTCGTCACGGGCGTATCGCAACGGTGGCGTGCTCGTACCTACCGAACACCACATCGGAGAGTTCCAGGAATGGGTAGTGTCGCGTCTCGGTGAGTGAACGAGGCGACGGGAAGTCGGATGGACGGTGAACCGGACCTGTACATCGACGGGCGATGGCGTCGCGCGTCCGACGGAGGCACCAGGGAGATCGTGAATCCCGCCGACGGGAGCCTCGCCGCCGTCGTCGACGAGGCCACTCCCGACGACGCCCGCGACGCCGTGGCCGCGGCGCGGGCCGCGTTCGACGACGGGGCCTGGTCCGCCACTCCCGTCGGCGAACGCGCGGCGCTGCTGGACCGGATCGCCGACCTGCTCCAGCGGGACAGGGAAGACCTCGCGGCGCTGGAGACCAAGGACACCGGAAAGACACTGGCCGAAAGCCGAATCGACATCGACGACGTGACCTCGGTGTTCCGGTACTACGCCAGGCTCGTCGCGGTCGAAGCCGACCGTGTCGTCGACGTCGGCGATCCCGCCGTCATCAGCCGGGTGGTGCGCGAACCGATCGGCGTGTGTGTGCTGATCGCGCCGTGGAACTATCCGCTGCTGCAGATGTCGTGGAAGATCGCACCTGCGCTCGGTGCGGGTTGCACCATGGTCGCCAAGCTTAAATGTCGCTAAACTACCCTCATGGCGAAACCAAAAACTCCTGGTCCGCGGGGTGGGGTGCGGTCGGCGG
>NZ_JAMQTH010000024.1:0-86295 GCF_032883035.1 Mycobacterium appelbergii | reverse complement strand
CCAACCGCGGCGCCATGATGCCCCGCCGCAAACACACCCGCGCCGAACAACAAGCACGACAGATCAAAGCCGAACGCGCACTCAACGAAATACCGCCGTAAGAGGTTTCGGTCGCCGAACAATGCCGTATCGATGCCTGGCGCATTGAGCCGGTCGTGCATGTCTGCGCATCGCGATCTCAAACGCTGCGCCAAACCAGCTGCACACGCGGTAACGTCATTGACCACTGGCGAGGCTGTAGAGGTACTTGCCCCCAAGTGCCCGGCAATGCACTACCGCGATGTGAGGGGAGAAGTTCATGAAGCTCTGCATCGTCGGAGGCCTGGCTGTCGCGCTGACGGCAGGAGGGCTGATCGCCTCAGCGCCGCCGGCCAGCGCCGGCTGCCTGTACGGAGGGCCTGTTATCAGTAAGTGCGACGGACCCTTTCAGCCCGACGGCACCTGGCAACGGTGCATCGGGGTTTACAACTATGTGCCAAGCGGCTTCAGTTCCCACCTGGTGCCCGTCAAGCGCTGCGATGTGATGGGACCCGGCCGGCAGTACCCTCCTTGGGATTTCACCTTCGCTGACCCGCCGACGCACATCGACGGCTGAGCGGTAGGGCTACGTCGCGTTCTCGATCGTGAACGCGATGGCCGCTGTTGCGAGATCGGTTGTTTGGGAGAGATCGAATCCCGTGAGCGAAGTGAACACGTGCAGGCGTTTGCGCACGGTGTTGCGGTGGCGGTAGGTGCGCGCGGCGATGTCGGCGATGGTGCCGCCGTGTGCCATGAGGTCACCGACCGTTTCGAGGATACCGTTGCGCTCGTGTTCGGTGAGCGCGGCAAGCGGCTGGAAGACGGCGTCATGCAAGGCCTTTGACAGCTCTGGGCTTGCCGCGGTGACGGCGTGCAGCCAGTTGTCCCGTACCCGGAGCACTCCGGGGTCCGACCGGCCGTGGACGGCCATCCGGGCCAGCCGGATCTTTTGTGGCACGGCGGCGAGGCCGTCGGCGTCGATGACGGCACAGACGTGTTCGCCCAGCGGTTTGAGGTCGGCGATCAGGTCTGCATGCCAACTGGCGGTGTGGATGATGCCGCGAAGTTCTTGGGCGAACCAGTTGAAGTAGAAGGCTGTCCCGCTGGCTTCGAGCAGCTCGGCGCACTCGGTGACGAGCTCGGGACGCGGAATGGGGAAGGCTCCGACGAGGCACACATAGTGGCCGGCAGCGGGCAGGCCGAGCATGCGTGCGGCATCGTCGACGGTCGACGGATGGTTGCCGCCGTCGAGTAAGAGTTGTTCGAAGGCCGCCGAGCGGATCTCTTCACGGTTGCCGCGCGCGACCTGGTAGCCCTGGACGACTTCTTCGGTGTTGGCCTCGACGACTTCCCAGACCATCAGCGATGAGCGCTCGAGGAATTCGGCCCTGGTGCCGACCCCGAGTGCGTGGCCTTCGGCGATCAGCGCCTCCCACAGCATCTTGAGGTCGATCCGGAATGCGTGCAGGACGCTGGAGAGCGGAACATTCTGGTGCGCCCTGATGCGGCCGACTTCCAGCGCCGCCGAGCGGAGCGGGTCGGGGATGTCGGCGCCGACGAGGCGGGTCAGGGCGAGCCTCATCGTGCGGTCCATGTGGTAGCTCAGGTCGTCTCGGCTGACCGGGCCACCGGAGTATGTGGGCTCGTCCTGAATGGTCTGGTCGACGGCGCGTTCGACGATTGCCGGCAGCCGGACGTTGAGCAGTCGGCGGGCCGCCGACCGAATCAGCACCGTGGTGTGGTCCTCACCGGTCATCCATCACTCCTCACTGCGAGACGCCGTTCTCACACCGGCGTAACACTGCCGGAACACGATTGGCCGCATCAGCACTGAAATGTGCAAAGTGCACTTGATCTAGCCGGATCACGCGCCGTTTCAGGCATTGACGCCAGCATAGTGGCACTTTTCAATTGTGTGACACGCCACGTTGCAGTTCCAGGCAGAGCATGAACAACGAACGGAGATCGATGCCCGAGTCAACCGCGCAGTCCGCGGACCATGACGTTGCAGCGGCGGAGATCGTCGCGGCCCAGCTGTCGGACTCGTACGGTCTTCCCGTTGCCGACCTGGCGTTCCTCGGCGGCGAACTGGATCGCAATTACCGGGTGTCGACCCGCGACGGACGCGAGTTCCTGGCCAAGCTACGCACGAAGGCGGACCGCAACGGTGAGCTGCAATGGCAGAAGGAGATCCTGCTGCACCTGGCTCATCGGACATCCGGCGGCCACCTCGGGGTGGCGGTGCCGTCACTGGTCCGCACGCTCGATGGTGATCTCGACATCGGCATCGACGTGGGATCCGAGCGGTGGCTGCTCACCTTGCTGAACTGGGTGCCGGGGACCGACATGGTCAGGGTCGCCGAGCATTCCCCGGAGCTGCTCCTGGACATCGGCGCCACCGCGGCCCGCGTGACCAGAGCGCTCGAGGGCTTCGAGTCGACGACGATCCACACCACCCACCATTGGGACATCACTCGCGCTGCCGAGGTGATCGAAGAATGCCTGGCGCTGGATCCCACGCTGGGCGGCAGCTCGGAAGCCCAGACGGCCTTGCAATGGTTCAAGCGGGTGCAGCCGCTGCTGAGCACACTGCCTGCGGCCATGGTGCACAACGACCTGAACGACAACAACGTTCTGGTGGGCGTCCGTGACGGGGTGCAACGGGTCACCGGCATCCTGGATTTCAACGATGCGCTCTACACCGTGCGGGTCGCCGAGCCCGCTATTGCCGGTGCCTACGCGATGTTGCGCAAGGACGACCCACTGACCGCGATGGGTCTGGTGATCGCCGGTTATCACCGCGTGACCCCGCTGACCGACGACGAGTTGACCGTCGCCTACCCGCTGGCCGCGGCGCGCCTGGCGATGCAGGCACTGACGTGGGGTCTGCGCGGCCAGACCGATCCGACCGAATACGGCGCGATGCGGATGCAACACACCCTGCCGACCCTGCACCGCATCATGCAGATCGACCCACACACCGCCTCGGAGCACCTGCACGCGAGCTGCGGCCGCCGTGGCGCTACTCGACCGGAAACGAGAAGCTGAGATGGCGCACGTCGAGATCGAGGGCATCAGTAAGAGATTCGGTGCTACCGCGGCGCTGTCGGATGTCTCGATGTCCGTGGAGGCCGGGAAGGTCCACGGCCTGCTCGGCGAGAACGGGGCAGGCAAGTCGACCTTGATGAAGGTTCTCTCGGGCATCGTCAAGCCTGACAGTGGCCGGGTGACGATCGCGGGGCGGCCACTGCAGTCCGGCTCGCCGCAGGCGTCGCGTGACATCGGTCTGGCGATGGCCTACCAGGAACTCAGCGCTCCGCCGAATATCACGGTCGCCACCAAGTTGTGCCTGCCTCATCTGCCCACCCGCTTCGGGATGGTGTCGCAGGGCAAGTTGGCAGACATCGCCGCCGCGCGGCTGCGGGACTGGGAGGCTGAGCACATTCCGCCGCAGGCGCTGATCAGCGAACTCAGCCTGGCGGCCCGTCAGGAAGTGGAAATTATTGCGGCGCTGTCCAGTTCGCCGTCACTGCTGGTTCTCGACGAGCCGACCGCCGCGCTACCCGACCCGAGTTGGCTGTTCCGCCAGATCAACCGGATCACCGACACCGGTGCCGCGGTCATCTACATCAGCCACAAGCTCACCGAGATCAAGGAGATCTGCGACACCGGCACGGTACTGCGCAACGGCCGCACGGTCGCGTCATTCGCCCGCGGCGAGTTGTCCGAGGATCAACTCGTCGAGCAGATGATCGGTCGCTCGTTCAACCACGCCTTCCCGGCCAAACCGGGGGACAGTGCGATGGGTGAACTGGTCCTCGATGTCCGGGACGTCTCGGCCGGAGTAAAGCTCGACGGGGTGTCACTTCAGGTGCGTGCCGGGGAGATCGTCGGCGTTGCCGGGCTGGAGGGCCAAGGCCAACGTGAGCTGTTCTATGCACTGGCGGGCGAACTGCGCACGCACACCGGATCCGTATCCGTCGCAGGAGGTTCCGGAAGCGTCGACTTCGCCCTGGTACCCGAGGAACGCAAGAGCGAGGCATTGTTCCTCCAGATGCGATCGGACTTCAACCTCACCCTGCCGCTGACATCGCGGTTCTCCCGCGGGGCTGTGGTGTCCCGGCGCCGCCAGCGACGACTCGGTGAAGAGGTCGCAGGCGAGGTCAATCTTCCCGCGGCAATGCTGGCCCGGCGTATTGCCGACCTGTCCGGCGGTAACCAGCAGAAGGTGGTCTTCGGCCGGGCGATTGCGCAGGCACCGCGGTGCCTGTTGTTGTTCGACCCGACCCGCGGCGTCGATGCTGCGACAAAGCTGGAGATCTACAAGATGACCCGGGACTTTGCGGCCAAGGGCCACGCCGTCCTCGTCTACTCGACCGAGATCCCCGAACTCGTCGGGCTCTGTGACCGGGTGTGCGCACTGTACGGCGGCAAGATCGTGGCCGAGCACGCCGCCGACGAACTCACCGAGAACTCGGTGATGCGCAGCATCCTCGGGCGCAGCGCGGAGGTGGTGTCGTGAGCGTCGTCGAAACTCTGACCCGGCGCAGCGTCGCCACCAACCGGGAAAGCCTGCTCGCCGCGGCCGTCTTCGTCGTCTGCTACGGCGCCGTGTTGTTCGTGACGCCGTTCGAACGAAACAGCTACGCCTTCAACAACTTCGTGGTGCTGATGACACCGCTGGCCATCGCCACGGTGGGCACCACCCTGGTGCTCATCACCGGCGGCTTCGACTTGTCGGTGGCCGGAACGATCAGCTTGTCCAACGTCATCGCCGCCACCACGATGGCCGAACATCCAGACGCGGTCTGGCTGATCGCAGTCGCGGTCATCGCGGTGGGGCTGCTGGTCGGTCTGGTCAACGGACTACTGGTGGTGCGCGCCGGCCTGCAGTCGTTGGCGGTGACGCTGGGGACGTTCATCGTGCTGACCGGCGTGGCCCTGGTCGTCCTGCCTGCGCCGGGCGGTGAGGTTCCCGAGAGCTACGCGCTGGCCCTGACCGATCCACTCGGTCCGGTGCCGATCGCGTTGATCGTGCTGCTGGCACTGGCATTGGCATGGTGGGTGTTCAGCACCTCGCCGATCGGCGTGGCGGCCTACGCCGTTGGCGCCGACCGTCAGGCTGCCCGGATGTCGGGCGTGCGCACCGGCCCGGTGGAGATCCTGTGCTACACGCTGGCCGGCGGGCTATATGCCGGCGCGGGCCTGTACCTGACGGCGATCACCGCGTCGGGGGATCCCAACTCCGGGCGACCATTCCTGCTGACCTGCTTTGCGGCGATGGCAGTGGGCCTGGTCGGGTTTCGCGGTGGGGCGGGCAGCGCGGTAGCCGCGATGCTCGGGGCAGGCAGCCTCGTCGCGTT
This sequence comes from Mycobacterium appelbergii, assembly GCF_032883035.1. Lineage (NCBI taxonomy): Bacteria > Bacillati > Actinomycetota > Actinomycetes > Mycobacteriales > Mycobacteriaceae > Mycobacterium > Mycobacterium appelbergii. The sequence goes on along the minus strand of NZ_JAMQTH010000024.1, from coordinate 80,914 downwards.
GCCCAAGCTGCTCTTCGCCGCCGGAGTCGAGGACTTCTGGTCGGGTGCCCTGCAGGGCAGCGTCATTCTCCTCGCCCTGGCCGTTCCGGTGGTCGCGGTGCGGGTGCTCAAAGGGCGCACGACGCGACCCGCCACCGCCGTCCTGGAAGGACACCCACGATGACGTCTGGACTCACCCAGCCGACGGCGCCGACGACGGCACATGAGCCGAAGCCGGTGCAGCGGGCACCGCGCGGGCAGTGGTGGCGCAATCAGGCCCTCGTCGTGTGGGCGCTGCTGCTGGTCTGTCTGCCGTTGTCCCGCTTGGTCAACGAGAGTTTCCCGTCGATCTCCCTCGTAGTGAACGTGGTGGTCCTCGGGCTGTTCCTGGCAGTGGTCGCGTTCGGGCAGGGCCTGGTGGTGCTGACCGGCGGCATCGATCTGTCGGTCGCGTCCTCCGTGGCCCTCGGCGCCTACGTCACCGGTGCCCTGTGGACGGCAGGCCTGCCGGTTGCGGCCGCGGTGCTGGTGGCGGTGGCCGTCTGTGCCGGTGTCGGGGCGGTCAACGGCCTGATCATCAGCCGGTTCGGGTTCCCCGCGTTCATCGTGACCCTCGCGGTGGGCACGATCCTGGGTTCGGTCCTGCTCGGGATGGCCCGCGGCGCCCCCGCTCAACGCTCACCGGAGGTGCTGTCCGCGCTGTTTCGGCAGGACACCACCGTGATCGGGATACCCGCGGCGGTCTGGCTGTTCGTGGCGGTGGCCGTGGTGGGTCTGTTCATTCAGCACAAGACCACGCTGGGCGTACGTGCCTACGCGCTGGGCAACAGTGTTGCGGCAGCCCGCAACTCGCGGGTCGACGTCGGGCGCACCACAGTCAGCGTGTACGCGGTGGCCGGCGCCGCCTACGGGCTGGCCGGGGTCATGCTGCTCGGCTATGCCTCGGGAGCCGACCTCAATGTCGGCGAACCGTGGCTGCTTCCGAGCATCGCCGCAGTCGTGGTCGGCGGCGCGGCGATCCGCGGCGGATCGGGCTCCTACGGCGGCACGATCGCCGGGGCACTCCTGTTGACGCTGTTGGGCATTGACATCAGCGCTACCGGCCTGTCCGAGGGGTACAAGCAGATCGTGTACGGCGCTGTCATCGTCATCGCGCTGCTCGGTTCCCGGCTGGCGGGAAGGAAGGATTGAGATGGCGCTGGGTATGAAACGACTCCGGCACGGATGGGTCAGATGCGGTGTGGTGGTCGCGGCCGTGGCCACCACGCTCACGATGGCGTCGTGCGCGGACCCTGACGCGGGCCGGGACAAGATCTTCCTCGACCTCAGCTACAGCGGTAACAACTGGCAGGACGAGGCCGCCAACCTGGCACTGGCCGTCGCGAACTCCCCGCAGTACGCCGGCAGGTACGTCGTCAAGAAGCAGATCTCGGGTACCGATATCGCCAAGCAGATCTCGGATCTGCAGTCGATGATCGCCGCCGAAGCCAAACTCGTTGTGCTGTACCCGCTGTCACCGACTGCACTGAATCCGACCATCCGTCAGGGCTGCGAGCGCGGCGTCACGTTCGTCGTCTACGATTCCACGGTCCGTGAACCCTGCGCCTACAACGTCGCGTTCATCACCGGAGCGAAGGCGGACGACCCCCGCGCCGCGTTCTTCGGTGCCCAGACGGCGCAGGCGCTGGTCCAGCTCCTCGACGGCAAGGGCAGGATCTTCATGAACCGCGGCGTGCCTGGCACCTCGACCGACCGGGTTCACTACGACACGGCCAAGGCGGTTTTCGACCGCTATCCCGGCATCACGGTGGTCTCGGAGTACTACGGCAAGTGGGATTCCGCGGTCAGCCAGCAGGAAACCGCCAAGGCGCTGGCGGCGCATCCCGATGTCGATGGAATCTGGTCTCAGGACGGGGAAGTGGGCGTCATCAAGGCGCTGCAGGCCGTCGGCAAGCGGATCCCGGTGACGGGGGAGAACGGCAACTACTTCCGCAAGATGCTCAGTCAGGGCTGGCCCGGTGTGTCCTCGGGATCACCGCCGGCACAGGCCGGTGTCGCGATGCGGGTCGGCCTGCGCATCCTGGCCGAAGGCCCGGACTCGGTGCCGCACAACATCGAGATGCCGCTACCCTGGGTGACCACCCAAACCGCCAAACCCTGCCCCGGTGACGAATTCGTGGACGGCTGCAACTTCTTCCCCGACGAGTCCGACACCTTCGTCACCGAGATCTTCCAGAAGGACCTGCTGCCGCAGAGCTCGCTGACCGCCGCCAAGACCGGCGAACCGATGGCAGCCCTGACACCACTCGGTGACGTCTCGGCCTTCGCCCAACCGGACTGGCGCCGCAGCTACACCCGCGGACGCTGCGACAGTGGGTGGAGCGCAGGCGACGTCACCGGAGTGCAGGACCCGGCCGGCCTGCCCGGATGCGTTCAGGACCGACAATGAATGCTTCAACGACGATCGGAGAGGACACCACGGTGACCACGCGAATCGATATCAACGCCGACATCGCCGAAAGCTTCGGGCGGTGGAGTCTGGGCGAGGACGCCGAACTGGTCGGTCTCGTCACCACGGTCAACGTCGCCTGCGGATGGCACGCCGGTGACCCCTCGACCATGCACCGCGCGGTGGAGATGGCCGCCGAGGCCGGCGTCAATGTCGGCGCCCATCCGGGTTTTCCCGACCTCCTGGGCTTCGGCAGGCGCCCGATCGTCATCGATGACACCGACGCGGTGGACTATGTGCTCTACCAGGTGGGGGCGCTGATGGGCGTGGCCAGCCGCTTCGGTGTGACCCTGAGCCACGTCAAGCCGCACGGGGCGTTCTACGGTTCGATCGCCACCAATGCGGACCGTGCCGTGGCCATCGGGCGCGCTCTGCAATCCCTGCAGCACGGAATGCCGTTGTTGCTGGCACCCGGACCCGGTACCGACGCGCTGCGGGCCGAAGGACTTCCGGTGATCGCCGACAACGCCGCCGATCTGGACTTCGACGAGGACGGGCGCAACATCATCGAGCCGCGCCCGCAGGCGCGTGACCCTGAACACGTTGCCCAGCAGGCACTTCGGATGGCCTGCGGCACCGTGCTGACCGTGTCGGGGCGCGAGGTGCCCATGCCGGTGCAGACGGTGTGTGTGCACGGCGACCGCCCGAACGTGGTTGCGGTCGCGACCGCGGTCCGGCGCGTCCTCGCCGACAACGACGTCGAGGTCCGATCGGTATTCGAGAACGACCGATGACCGAGCTCCCTGACGGATCGCGGCTGAGCTTCGGCGGCGAGGAATTCGTGTTCGTCGAACTCACCGAGCACATGTCGCTGTCCGGTGCCCTGCGGATCCAGGCGATCACCGATGCCCTGGCCGAGCTCGACATCGACGGCATCATCGACATCTGCCCGTCGAACGCGAGTTACCTGTTGCGCCTCGACCCGGACCGGTGTGACCCGCGGACACTGCGCGAGCCGATTCTCGACCTGCACCGGCGCTTCGTCGACACGACCGACGTGGTCCTGAGTACCGAGATCCTCGAAGTCCCGGTCTTCTACAACGATCCGTGGAGCACCGAGACCGCGATGCGCTTCCGGGACCGACACCAGTCGAGTAGCGAGACGGACCTCGAGTACATCAGTCGGGTCAACGGTTTCGGCTCGATCGAGGACTTCGTCTCGGCGCACTCGGGCAATCCGTTCATCGTCACGTTCATGTGCTTCGTGCCGGGCAACGCCGAGTCCATGCAGTTGGTGCCCGATGAGATGCAACTGCAGGCACCCAAGTATGTCCGCCCACGCACGGATACCCCGGAGCGCGCACTCGGCCACGGCGGCGCTTTCGCCACCATCTATCCCGCGCGCGGGGCGGGCGGCTACCAGCTGGTCGGGCGCGCTGCCACCCCGGTGTTCGACCTCGCGCAGGAACTTCCCGATTTCACCGACGACCCGGTCCTGGCGAAAGCGGGGATGATCGTGAAGTACCGGCCCATCGGCCATGACGAGTACGTCGCGATCCGCGATGAGGTGGAGCAACGTACGTACCGCTATCGCCGGGCGCCGGTCGAGTTCGGCCTCGCGAACTTCTTCGAAGATCCGTTGTCGTACAACACATCCCTTCTCGGCGAGCTGGCCGATGTTTGACGTCATCGTGCCCGGCGTGCAGACCCTGGTTCAGGATCGGGGCCGCATGGGTTATTTCGCGATCGGCCTGCCACCGTCCGGGCCGATGGACTACCTGTCCCACCATGCCGCCAACGCGCTGGTCGGCAACGATCCGGCGGCGGCCGCCCTGGAGTCGGTATTCATCGGCCCGACAGTGCATTTCCGCCGCGACACCGTCGTGGCGGTGACCGGCGCCGAGGTGGACCTGCGGATCGATGAGGTGCGGATGCCGACCTGGACGACCCTGCCGGTGCGGGCCGGCCAGGTCCTGACCGTGGGACCCATGCTGACCGGCGCCCGGAGCTACCTCGCGGTCCGCGGTGGGGTCGGGACCCCGAAGGTCATGGGCAGCAGGTCCACCTACCTGCCGTCGGGGATCGGCGGAGTCGATGGCCGCGAACTTCGTGCCGGTGACGTGCTCAGGTGCGCCGACGAGTACGGACCCCATCCCCGGCTCGGGTACTCGGTCGACGAGGCGCTGCGCCCCGCGCTGGCGGCACACCAGGAGATCCGTGTGGTTCTCGGCTTGTGCCGCTACCGATTCACCGATGTCAGCGTCGAGAAGATGTTGTCGTCGGACTTCGCCATCGGCATCGAAGCCAACCGCGTGGGCTACCGGCTCAGCGGTCCGCCGTTGGAATTCGTCGACCGCGCCGCCCCCTTCGGCGCAGGGGACGATCCCAGCAACGTCGTCGACCTCGGATACCCGGTCGGCTCCATCCAGGTGCCCAGCGGTCAGGAGCTGATCTGCCTGCTGCGCGACGGCGTCACCGGCGGCGGCTACGCCACCATCGGCACCGTGATCGGCGTCGACATCGACCTGCTCGCGCAGATGCAGGCACCCAACACCGTCCGGCTGGTCGAGGTCGGGATCGACGACGCAGTGGCGGCCCGTCGCGCCCGTGACGCCACGATCGCCGCGATCTACCGGTCGGCAGAGCTCACCTGACCCAGCCATCTCGACCAGCTGCACCAAAAGCCAAGGAGCATAAGTGACTTCCAAGAGTCTGCACATGGCCAATGCCTTTGACGGGGCAGGCTTCGACGATCTCGACGGTACGGCCCAGGACCTCATCCGCCGTCGCGAGGCGGTACTCGCGCCCAGCTACCGGCTGTTCTACCGGCATCCCGTCGTCGCGGTACGCGGTGAGGGCGTCTGGCTGTACGACGGCAGCGGCAATCGGTACCTCGACGCGTACAACAACGTTCCGGCTGTCGGGCACAGTCATCCGCACGTGCGCCGACTCGTCGACGAGCAGCTCGGCGTCCTCAACACCCACACCCGCTACCTGACCGAACCGGTGATCGCCTACTCCGAACGCCTCCTTGCGCTGTTCCCGGCCGAACTGACCAAGGTGGTGTACACGTGCACCGGCAGTGAGGCCGTCGATCTGGCGTTGCGGATCGCCCGCTACGAGACGGGGGCACAGGGCATCATCTGCACGTCGCACGCCTACCACGGCACCACCACCGCCGCGGCCGCGATCTCGCCGAGTCTGGGGTCCAACAACCGCATCGGCGACGACGTCGCGCTCGTGGCCGCACCCGACACCCAACGCGAGGACCCCACCCGGTTGGCCGAGGACTTCGCCGACCGGGTGCGGATGGCGATCGCGGATCTGCGTGCGCGTGGCGCCGGATTCGCCGGGATGATCGTGGACTCGATCATGTCGAGCGACGGTCTGCAATCCGATCCGGAAGGCTTCCTGGCGCCGGCGGCGCGTGTCGTCCGGGAGGCCGGCGGACTGTGGATCGCCGACGAAGTCCAGCCCGGATTCGGCCGGCTCGGATCTGTCTGGTGGGGATTCCAGCGCCACGACCTGAAACCGGACCTGGTGGTGCTGGGCAAGCCGATGGGTAACGGTATCCCGATCGGGGCCGTGGTCGGCCGCGACGACGTGATGACGAAGTTCGGACAGGACATCCGCTACTTCAACACCTTTGGCGGCAACCCGGTCAGCATCGCCGCGGCCACCGCCGTCCTCGACGTCATCGAGGACGAGCACCTCCTCGACAATGTGCAGCAGTCGGGTCGGAGGTTGCTCGACGGTTTGCGGGAGATCGCGGCCAGGCACCCGGGCATCGGAGGCGTGCGTGGCTGCGGGTTGTTCACCGCGATGGAATTCGTCGACGGCGACGCGCCAGGCGCGGCGACGGCCGCCTGGGTGGTCAACGAGCTGCGCGACCGCCGCATCCTGATCAGCGCATCCGGGCCGCACGAGAATGTGCTCAAGATCCGGCCGCCGCTGCCGTTCACCACGGAGCATGCCGACCAGCTCCTCAGCGAATTGGACGATGCTCTCGCGCACGCACCGTGACGGGCGCACAATTGAGGTGTCCGGGTAATCATGGGAGCCGCAATGACCGCGCAGCGATATGACGTCTTTGGTGACATCTTCGAGCGGTACTTCAGTTCCGCTGTCGACGAGTATCCCGGTGCGGGTCTGGCGCTGGTGCACAGTCTGCTGACCTCCACCGATGAGGTTCAGGATCGACTGGCCGAGGCGCGCCACGCTGCGATGGAGTGGAGAAACGCCGAGTCGGTCCAGGCCGGTGTGGTCTCGGAGCTCTTCGTGATCACCCAATGCGGGCTGATGTATGCCGCCAACTTCGACGACACGGGTCACCACCTGCACTATCTGGCCACCCCGGTCGCGTTGTTCGATCCGTTCATCGACCAGATCGAGCACGTGTCACTGCGCCCGGGTGAGGCCATCGCGGTAGACCGGCGCTGCAGCCACGACCTTTCGGCTGCGCATCCGATGGATGCCGCGCTGCGCAGGATCCTCGACGAGCACGCGGCGCTGCGCGTGGACCTGCCGGTGTAGCCCGATTTCAGGGCTCCGCGGCGTCGCTGCGGTACCTGGCCGGGGTCGTTCCCACCCGCTTCTTGAATGCTGTGCTGAAGTGGCTGTGAGTGGAAAAACCAAGGGCAGCACTGATTTCGGTGATGGATCGGCTGGTGGTGGTGAGCAGCGTCTTGGCGCGACTGATGCGCCGATCAAGGACGAACTGATGGGGCGTGGTGTGAAACGTCTCGGCGAACGCTCTGGTGAACGCCCCGACCGGCATGCCGACTCGGGCGGCCAACGCCGCCACGCTGGTGTTGTGCTCGGCGCCCAGTTGGTCGATGTAGCGCAGGAGCAGCATTTGATCGCTGTGGTCGAGGGCCCGGTTCGCGGGCGCGCCGACCTCGGTCTGTGAGGCGAACCCGTCGATGAGTTGCAGTCGCAGACTGTCGGTGAGGGATTGGGTGAGCAGCCGAGCGGTTGCGTCGCGGCGCCTGGCCAGCTGGTGGATTCGCTCGATGAGGTGCAGCGTGAGTGGTTGGCGGGGCCCGATGAGCGGGGTTTGCGACGCACTGTTGTAAAGCTGGTCGGGCAAGTCGATTTCACAGTACTCGGCGATCGGGCCGTGCCTGAGCGCGATCTCCCGTTGCTCGGTGGGGATCACCCACACATCGGCGAACTGAAGGTGCGTCGGGTCGACGCCGTCGGTCTGAGTCGGTCGCAATTGGTTCGTGTTCGGGCACACGATGACGCGGTGGGGTGCGTGCGTGTCCCAGTCGGCGTGATCAAGGACAGGAGCCGTCGAGAATGCGGTCACAAGCCAGGCCCGGGGCGGCTCTCGAAAGGTGCTTTGTCGGTCAATTGCGGTCATGGGATTGTCGGTCTGCTCATCGAAACTCCTGTGGTTGGTGGCGCGCGCTACCAACCCGGAGGTGTCCGTCTCCCGCCCCCGAAACGGACATCGTTTCTCGTTGAATTCGGGTTACTCATACTTACCGGACCGGCTCAGCTGTCGCAAATCGACAGCAACCCCGTAGAGGTCGCCACGGTGTCTTCGGCCTGAGTGACACGCCGACGCTCGAGGACCTGACACGACCCGGCGGGTACCGGTTATCGGTGCACTGAACTGTGATGATATGGGGCGCGCGTCCTGTCGATCTCGATAGGTGCGATCGGTATCGGCGGCCCATGCCCGGCCGAACGGCGAATATGTGGAGTCGCTGAGCAAATGATCTGGAAGCGGTGTGACCGGGAAATTTGTGCAAGCCCGTCAGATATTTCGAAAGTCGTCTGAGTGTTTCCTTTGTAGTGTCTGCAAGGTCTGTTGTGGGTTGTTGCCGCGTCTGACCCCCGTAGCGGGCTTGGGGCGACTTTTCGAGGGGTGGGTCACCCGAAACCCGTACGCGAGGAGGAATGAGGTGGAGCTGCGACTGGGCAGTGCGATCGTGGCAGCATTGTTGCTTGCGGTGGCCGTGGTGGGGTGTGGCGCCACAACCGACAGCGAGGCAGAACGCCGGGCAGCGGACACTGTCGCGGAGGTGGTCCCGAGTGGAGCTGCGGCAGAACCGGATTCAGCGCCTGAAGAAGCAGCGACCGGCCCGTTGTACGGGGATCCTGCTGAAGCGTCGGCACATTGGGCGAAGCAGAGCTTCGATGACTGCGGCCTGATGGCCGTCGCTACCGTCGTCGGCCTCATGACGGGTGGATTCCCCAGCGAGGACGACATGATCGAGGTCGCCAGGAATACTCCCAGCCCGGTCCGGTCGGGACCCATCTATCAACCACCGGACCCGAACGACGACAGTACGGATAACGGAACATCGTCTGCGGATCAGCTTCGACTGCTCAAGCACTTCGGTGTCGATGCGACATCCACCGATGATGACACCGCGTCAACGGGTGGTCTTGCCACGGGTTTGCCGGCGTTGCAGCAGTATCTCGCCGCCGGACGGCGGGTGATCGTCGGTGTTAATGCGGAAACAATCTGGGGCGAGGGCGGCGACCACACCGAGGACGATCATTCGGTCGTCGTCTCTGCGATCGATACCGATCAGCAGATCGTGTACCTGTCCGACAGTGGTACAGACGGCGGTGCGGGTGAACAGATCGACCTGGACACATTCGAAAGTGCCTGGGCGACCGGTGGTCACGATCTGATTGTGACGGACGGGCCGGCATGACCAAACCACCCACCACGGCGTGGGCGATCGCAGCCCTGATATTCGGAATTCTCGCCGCGCCGCTGATCAGCATCGGGTGTGCCGCCGTGGCGCTCACCAAGACCAAATCGGGTCAGTTCGGTGGCCGAGGCTTGGCGATCGCGGGGCTGATCCTGTCCGGAATATGGATCGTCATAGGCGTGTTCGCCATCGCGCTATTGGTATTTTTCGTCGATGACAGTACCGACAACGCTTACACCCCCAGTGCCGGCACGTGTTTCGCTTCCGCCCCTGACAGTGATTTGGACAAGAACGATGAAGTGTCATGCGACCAACCCCATCGCGCTGAAGTCTTCGCGGTGTTCACCGTGCCCGGCGACACCTTCCCCGGTGACGATGCCATGAAGAAGTACATCAGCCGGTGTGAGAACGAATTCGCCAAGTACGCGAGTGCCGACGAAGACGCAGGCGGAATCGACATCGACGACCTCAGGCCCACCGATCAGAGTTGGATCCAGGGCGACCGGACGGTGACCTGCCTGGCGGTCGCACAGGATCGCGACGTCACCGGATCACTCCATGGCTGATGCGCCGACTGCCATGCGAGAGAGAATCCGTCGTGTGGTGATGACGAAAGTACCGATCGTTTTTTCGAAAGCAGCCTGCGTATTTGCTTCGTATCGTCTGAAGGGTGTGTAAGCGAGTGAGTGCGCGCTCCGCAGTGGCGGTGTTGATGGGGACGATCGTTACATTGTTTGTTGTGGGATGCGGGGGTGATTCGTCGTCCACATCGTCCACCTCCTCATCCAGCCACGCGCAGAGCACATCTCGCGCACCGCAGGCGAAGCCCCGTCAGGGTCCGGACCCGCAGTACTGCGCGCACAACCGGGATCCCAAGTGTGCTTCCGGCAGTTACCTGGGGCCGTTCGTATCGCTGGCCGCCGGCGGCGGGCACTGGGACGCCAACGGTGCACCGGTCAATGGTGGACCGGTGGGTGCGGACGGTTCGACCGGCAACGACCTGACACAGGAGTTCTGCGCCGGCAACGAGGACCCGGCATGCCCGATCGGCAGCTTTGTCGCCGCGAATGCCATCCGGAACCCCGACGGTAGCCACACGTATGTGGTGTGCGAAGGCACCGTGTGCACCAACCCCAATCACGGTGGCGCCGTCCCGGCTGGAACGTGGGATCCCGACGGTAATCCGGTCGACGGCGGACCCGTCGGTGCGGATGGGTCCACCGGTAACAACCTGACGCACGAATACTGCGCGCGTAATGAGGACCCTGGCTGTCCGATGGGCAGCTATGTTGCGCCCGACGCGATTCAGAACCCCGACGGCAGTAACGGTTACGTGACTTGCGAGGGGACTGTGTGCACCAATCCGAACCACGGCGGTGCCGACTTGCCCGAATCCGTGGATCCGCCGGCCGAGGCCACCCCCGATATCGACGTGTCACCAGAGGGCGACGGGGACGCCGGGGTCAGTGACGACGGCGGTGCCGGGTCGGATGGCTGAAGAACAACAGGATCCCTCGTCTTCGTCGACGATCACGAGTTCGCCGTCGAGTAGGCTCCGCATGCGGTCTGATGGTCAGTCTCGCAGCACTGTTGTGTCGATGCCTAGTGCATTGAGCCGGGTGATGTACGTCTGCACATTCCGCAGCTTCACGTCTTCGTACCCGCGGACGATGTCGGGAGCTGACGCGGCCTGCACGGCGGTGTCGAGAGTGTCCAGGGTCAGCGTGGCGCACAGGTCGCGCACCATCGCCTCGTAGTGGGCGGCCAGGGTGCGCTCGACGCGCCGCAGAGGTGCATAACCGAACACGTCGAACGGTGTGCCCCGCAGGAACTTACCCTTGGCCAACAGCTTGAGCGCACCGTGGCTGCGCGGGCCGAAGCCGATTTTCTTGTTGCGCCCCAATGCCTTCAAGGTCGGTGGGTGCAGCATGTAGGTGAGTTTCGCGCCGCCAGGAACCTCAGCCTCGACAACCCGGGCGAACGCCGGGTCGGTCAGCATGCGTGCGACCTCGTACTCGTCCTTGTAGGCCATCAGCTTGTGGAGATGGGTGGCGACCGCCGAGGAGAAGTCGGTGCGATCGGTCACCGTACGCTCACGGTTCCAGGTCGCCTCCACGACTGCGATGTAGCGGGCGGCGATCCGGTCACCTTGGTAGGCGACCAGCTGCGCGGCGCGCCGGTCCAGGATCTCGCGGGTCGGCCCGGCTACCGATGAGGACGCCAGGAGATGGTGGGGGACTGCGGTGTCGGTGCGGTGCTCTGTCTTGGCGGAGGCGGCCGCGTCGTCAAACGCCTCGCGGTCGGCGACGGCGACGCGGCCCCACCGGAACGCCGCCTGGTTGGCCCGCACCGCAACACCGTTGGCGGCGATGGCGTCCTCAATGGCCTCGGCCGGTATGGGCAGCGCACCCGCCTGATAGGCGGCACCGACGAGCAGGAAGTTGGCCGGGGCGGTGCTGGTGAACATGGCTTGTGCCGCCGCGAGCGCATCGAAGGCGACGACCCGGCGCGCCCTGGTGCCGATACGGTCGAGCAGATCGGCGTCCGCCGGATAGTCCACCGAACTGTCGTAGACCATGTCGCCGGTCGCGGTCCGGCTTGTGGAAGCGACGGCGACCGTCTGTGACGCGTTTCCGTATCCCAGGTTCGCTGCAAACGTCAGCAGGTCGAACGCGAGGACGCAGTCGGCATCTCCGGGGCTGATCCGGTTCGCGGAATCCACCTGGTCCCGGCTCAATCGAAGATGCGACGTCACCGGCCCTGCCTTCTGACTGAGCCCGGTCTGGTCGAGTCCGTCGACATGCAGGCCGGCACGAAGTGCGGCCACGCCGAGGACCTGGTTGACCGTCACGATGCCCGTGCCGCCGACACCCGCCAGGAAGACGTTGTAGATCTGGGTGATCGGACGGATATCGGGTTCGGCGACCGGCGGCGGAACCGGCAGCGGTTTCACCGACCGCGAAGGCGTGTCCGGCATTTCGACGGTGACGAACGACGGGCACTCGCCATCGAGGCACGAATAGTCGGTGTTACATGTCGTCTGGTCGATCCGGGTCTTGCGGCCGAACTCGGTGTCGACGGGTTGCACGGACAGGCAGTTGCTCTTGACGCCACAATCACCGCAGCCTTCGCAGACTGCCTCGTTGATGACCACGCGGGTGCGGCGCGTCGGCAACGTACCGCGCTTGCGCTTGCGGCGCGCCTCGGCTGCGCACTGCTGGTCATAGATCAGCACGGTGACGCCTTTGACCTCGCGCAGGAGCCGCTGCGCCTCATCGAGTCGTTCTCGGTCCCACACCTCGACACCGTCGGCGAACGACGCATGCCGGTGTCTGTCGGGTTCCTCGGCGCACACGATGATCCTGGAGATGCCTTCGGCGGCCAGCTTGTGGGTCAGCGCGGGCACGGACAATGCCGCCTCGGGATCCTGGGCTCCGGTCATCGCGACGGCGGAGTTGTACAGGAGCTTGTAGGTGATGTTCGTTCCCGCAGCGATATTGGCCTGCACGGCCAGCTGACCGGAATGAAAGTACGTGCCGTCGCCGACATTCTGGAAAATGTGCTCGACATCGGTGTATGGCGACTGTCCGATCCACTGGGCGCCTTCACCGCCCATCTGCGTCAGACCCGTGACCTGGGAGTCGGTGCGGGACGACATAGTCACCAGGGTGTGGCAGCCGATACCGCCGCCGGCAAGTGATCCGGCGGGCACCGCGGTCGATCGGTTGTGCGGGCAGCCGGAGCAGAAGTACGCGGTGCGTTTCGTGGGCAGGACGCTCAACGACAGCGGAGGAGGCAGTGGCGCGGTGACCCGCACGCGTCCGGCGAGGATCCGTCGCAGCGGCGCCACGAGACGGGCTGCGGTCAGCTCGCCGTCAGCGGGGATGAGCGGACGCCCACCGTCATCCTTTTTGCCGAGCACTCCAGGGGCGTAATCCCGGCCGTAGAGAACGTCTTTCACCTGGGATTCGACGAACCCGGTCTTGTCCTCGACGACGAGCACCTTCTCGACCCCGGCGGCGAGTGTGCGAACCTTCTCGGCGCCAAGCGGATACGGCATACCGACGCGCAGGATACGGATGCCGGCGGTAAGCAGATCCGCTTCGGCCAGGCCGAGGTCGGTCAGAGCTTGACGTACCGAGTCGTAGGCCGTGCCGACCGCGGCGATGCCCAGCCAGGCCTCGGATGGGTCGATCTCGATGGCGTCGATGGGATTTGCGGCGTTGAAGGCCTCCACCATGGCCCATCGGGGTCCGTACAGATCGGACTCGGCCAGCAGGCTGTCGTGCGGCGCGGCCAGGATGCGTTGACGGTAGGTCCAGGGCCTGGCGTCCCATTCGATCGACGGAACTGTGATGTCGAATCCGGCAAAGTCACGATCCAATGTCCACAGACCGTCGGCGACATCGGCAACCATTTTCACCGCAGCCCAGCATCCCGATGCCCGCGACAGCGCCACGCCGTACAGCCCGAACGCGATGACCTCTTCTGCGTTGCGGGGAAAGAAGATCGGCATCGACAACGCCGCCAGGGACCGCTCGCTGGCGGCGGGCAGGGTCGATGATTTGGCGGCGGGATCGTCACCGACGTAAACCAGCGCGCCGCCGGTCGGATGGGCGCCGTACATGGCTGCGTGCCGCAGCGCGTCGCTGGCCCGGTCCAGGCCAGGCCCCTTTCCGTACCAGACACCCACGACGCCGTCATGGGTGCGCCTGCCCTTCGGGAGCTCCATTTGGCTACCCCACACTGCGGTGGCGGCGAGTTCCTCGTTCATGCCGTGAACGAGGCGGACGTCGTGCTGCGCGGTGATCTCACTGATGCCGCCCAGCAGCTTGTCCAGGCCTGCGAGCGGACTGCCCGGGTAACCCGAGACGAACGTGGCCACCTCCCTGCCTGCCCGCCGGTCACGCTCATGCTGCTCGATCAGCTGTCGAGCGATCGCCTGCACGCCGGTCATCAGCACCGGCCCGGACGAGGGCCGGTAGCGGGCGTCGAGGTCGGCTGGGGCTGATGCGGTCCGGGCATCGACAAGGTCGGTCACGTAAATCCACCTCCAAGAGTGATCGCTACGTAACTCAAAGCCTCCAACTGGGCTACAGTCGGGTCAACTGATAAGCCATCAACATTGCGAACCGTTCAGCTAGTGGCCCGCATCACATGGTGAGGTGAGAAGAATGCTCAGTATCGACCGGCTCGACGTGGAGATCCTGCGCAAGCTGACCGCTGATGCCCGCACGGGCGTGGTCGAGCTGTCCTCGGCGCTGGGCGTCTCCCGCAACACCGTGCAGTCGCGGGTGCGCCGGCTGGAGGAGGCCGGCGTGTTGACCGGCTACCAGCCGCAATTCGACCTGGCCCGAGCCGGGTTTCCTGTGCAGGCCTTTATCGCGTTGGAAACCAACCAGGTTCGGCTGTCAGCGGTTGTGGACAGCCTCGTTGAGATCGCGCAGGTGCTCGAGGTGCATGCCACCACGGGCCGGGAGGATCTGCTGGTCCGGGTAGCCACTGTCACTCAGGCCGAACTGCAGGATCTCATCGAACGCGTCGTCGCGATTCCCGGCGTGGTGCATTCGGCCACCACGCTATGCCTCACCACGCCGCTGCAGTACCGGGTGATTCCGCTGCTGGAGGAGACGACCCGCGACACCGGGTGGGGACGTTCGACTCCGAAACCGTGAGCCGCTGATCTACGTGAGGCGATAGCGCCGCAGGCGATCGTAGAGGGTGCCGCGCGACAGCCCGAGCCGCGTCGCGACCTCGGTCTTGTTACCGCCGCACTCGGCGAGCGTATCGGCGATCACCTTGCGTTCGGCCTCCTCGAGAGGAGTGAGGTTCGGCAGCGGCACCGGTGTTGAAACAGGCAGGCCGCGCGGCACTCCGCGGCGGACCACGAGCACCACGCCGTCGTCGATGCGCCCAGCCGAGACGGGATAGATGCGCGCGTGAAGCTCTTCGTTCAACGCGACTTCGGATGTCCCGATACCGGATTCCCGCACGATCGCCCACAGTTCTGCGCGGTCGAGGTTCAGGCCGGCCGCCGAGTCCGCGACGATCATCGTGTGACCGTCGACGGTGACCACCGCGCCGGATGTGGTCGAGGACAACGACATATGGGCATCGAGCAGACGTCGCTGCCGGGCGGTGGCCGCCTCGCCCAGCGCCGTCTCGACACCGCTTACCAATGCGCGGACCGCCACGAGTAGGAGGTGATTGGCATCGGCGGCGCGGCACGCCACGTTGACCGATCCCACGACACGACGGCTGATGGGGTCCACGACCGGAGCTGCGGCACACGCCCACGAGTGCCACGGCTGCTTGTAGTGTTCGGCGCCGACGACCAGTGCTATGCGGTTGGTTGTCGTGGCCATACCGATTCCGTTGGTGCCCGCCAACGGCTCACCCACCCGGGATCCGGGCCCGAAATCCACATGGTCGAGGCACCGGGCCACCGAGCGCTCGGAGTCCCACCGCCACGCCACCGTGCCGTCACTGTCGGCGAGCGCCAGTGATGTCGAGTTCCCGACGAGCAGGTCGGCCATCTTCTCCATGACGCGTCCGCCGATGCGCAGAAACGGGGATTCTTCGTCGATGTCGGTGTGGGTGAGCTCGAGTCGATCCGGGTCGACGCCGTAGCGTCGAGAGCGCCGCCACGAGTCCAGGATCTCCCCGCGGGCCTGCACCGATGCTCCGGACTGGAACCGCTCCCAAGCGGCAAGTGTCGACGCCGATCCCATCGTTCCTCCTAGACAGCCCGGATTCGGGCCGTTCAAACTCTGTACAACATCGTCGGCGGCCCCATGATTTCGCGCAACATCGGGCCCATGGATGACCCGCGACTGCAAGCGTTGTTCACACCGGTGACAATCGGTGGCCTGACCCTGCCGAACCGGTTCGCGATGGCCCCGATGACGCGGTTCGCGTCCCCCGCAGGCGTGCCGGGCCCGGACGTTGCGCCCTACTACGCGCGGCGCGCGGCCGGTGGAACCGCGCTCATCATCACTGAGGGCGTCCGCATCCCGCACCAGGCAGCCGGGCCCGACAGCGTCCCGAAGATCGATGGCGACGACGTGCTGCGGAGCTGGCGGGCGGTGACCGATGCCGTGCATGCCGCGGGCGGTGCGATCGCCGCGCAACTATGGCACGAGGGTTCGCAACACAACGTCGTCGACGGTGTCAGGGACGGGCAGGAGCCGGTCAGCCCTTCGGGCATAGACGTCGCAGGCAACGCTGCCGGTCGGGCGTTGCGCATCGACGAACTCGGCGCGCTCGTCGACGTTTACGCACTCGCTGCGTCGAATGCGCGCGACGCCGGGTTCGACGCGGTCGAAGTGCACGGCGGGCACGGCTATCTGCTCGACCAATTCCTCTGGGACAAAACCAACCTCCGCGACGACCGCTATGGCGGAACTGTCGCGGCACGTACCCGGTTCCCGGCTGAGGTGGTGGCTGCGGTGCGGGCCGCTGTCGGGCCGGGCTTTCCGATCATCTTCCGGTTCTCGCAATGGAAGATCAACCGCTATGACGCCCAACTGGCCGCCACACCAGTCGAACTCGAAAAGCTGCTGATCCCGTTGATCAAGGCCGGCGTCGATGCATTTCACCCGTCCACGCGGCGTCACTACCTGCCAGCGTTCCCCGATCACGATCCACGGCTCAGCATGGCGGGTTGGGTCAAAAAGCTGACCGGACTGCCGGCCATCGCCGTCGGGTCAGTCGGTTTGGACACCGAGTTCAAGTTCCGGCTCGGCGAGGGCGAGCGTATCCCGCCTGCCCCGGTGTGCCGGCTGCTCGACGAGTTCGAGGCAGGCGAATTCGACATCGTCGCGATCGGCCGGGCGCTGCTCGCCGATCCGGGGTGGGTCGCCCGCCTGCGTGACGGGGCACTCGACGGCTTCGCCGGGTTCGATGCGGACTCCGCCTTGGCGCGTCTGTACTGACCACGGGATCGAACTGTTCAAAGTTTGGACACCACGTCCGAACGCCCTGTGATTGCACGCAATATCGCACGGTAACCGCAGCTCAAGTGCTGCGCCCGAGGCACTGAAAGGACGATCGAGATGGATCTCAAAGTCACCTGGGACGGCGACGTCACCCGCGTCCGCCCGGAAAAAGAGGTGCGCGCCAAGCAGGATGTGCACGCGCTGTTCGGGGTCAACGGAGTGAGTACGCCGTCAAAACACCTGTCCCTCTTGGTGACTGCACTGCGGCCCGGTGAGAAGTCGAATGCCCACTACCACCTGGAGCACGAATCGGCTCTCTACGGCATCAAGGGCAGCGTGCACTTCTTCTGGGGCGCCGAACTCGAACACGACCTCGTCCTGGGGGAAGGCGATTTCCTCTATATCCCACCGTTCTGCCCGCATGTGTCCTACAACCGCAGCCACACCATCGATGCGGCGTTCGTCACCGCGCGTACAGACGCATTCGAGCAGGAAAGGGTCGTCGTACTGCCTGAGCTCGACGACGACCGCTGCAAGAGCCGCGTCTCGTACGTCGATTGAGGAGACCCGAGATGATTGACGTACTGATCGTGGGAGGCGGACCGGCGGGCATGAGCCTGGCCCTGCTGCTGGACCGGTTCGGAGTGAACAGCCTGCTGGCCGAACGCCGCGCCACCACCACGGCGCATCCCAAATCCCGTGGCTGCCACGCCCGCACGATGGAGCAGTTCCGGGTGTGGGGTATCGAGGAACGGATCCGGCGGGCGGGTCTGCCACAGGAATCCGACGTCGCCTGTTGGTGCGAGAGCCTCAACGGACCGCTGGTGGCGTACACACAACCCGCTCCGACCACCAATACCCCCGCGCCACGGTCGATCGTGCCGCAGGATGCGGTCGAGGAGGCCCTCGACGACGCACTGTCCCGCTGCATCCGCGCCGATGTTTGTCGGAGCACTGAACTGGTCGGATTCCATCAGGATCCCGACGGCGTCACCGCGCGGTTGCGCCGGGTCACCGACGGCCAGGAATTCGAGGTCCGCGCCCGGTATCTCGTCGGTTGTGACGGCGCGTCGAGCAGGGTGCGGTCAGAGCTCGGGGTGGTGATGGACGGACCGGAGCAGATGGCGTTGATGGCCAACCACTATTACCGCGCCGACGTCAGCCATTTTCCCCACGTCCGCAGTGCGATCGGCTTTTTCGTGCGACCTCGAGACCGTTCCAAGGAGGACACCATCGTCCTGGCCACCGGTCCGGTGGGCGACCGGTGGCTGACGGTGCAGAAGCTGCGCGACGGCGAAGAACCCATGTCCGAAGCCCGGTTGATCGAAGCCGTCCGCGAGCAGTGGGGCCTGCCCGACCTGCACGTGGAACGCATCAACGTGATGAATTGGAAGATGAGTGCCCAAGTCGCCCAACAGTTCCGGGTGGGTCGGGTCTTCCTCGCCGGAGACGCCGCACACCGTTTCCCGACTGCGGGCGGCAACGGCTTGAACTCCGGCGTGCAGGACGTGCACAACCTGGGCTGGAAGCTCGCCGCGACGCTGACCGGCGCCGGCGGCGACGGGCTGCTGGACACCTACGAAGCCGAACGCCGGCCGGTGGCGCAGTCCAATACCGCGTTCTCGGTCGCCAACCAGCACCGCATCGACCGGATGGACGATGCCTTCGTGCGGCGTGACGAGGACCCAGAGACGTGGCGGGAGCTCCTTCGTGATCAGGACAAACAGTTGCACAGCGACGGACAGTCCATGGGTTTCATCTACACCGACGGCGCCGTCGTCGACGACGGCTCACCCGTCCCGCCGCACGACGCCCAACGGTACTGGCCGACCGACCGGCCCGGCGCGCGTTTCCCGCACTTCTGGATCGACGCCGAGCAGACTGAGTCGACCATCGACTGGTTCGACACCGCGTTCGTCCTGGTATGTGGACCGGATGCCGACGGTTGGCAGCAAGCGGGGGAGACGCTGGCTGTGGAAGCGCCGATAGCCGTGCAGATCAAGCGATTACCGCACCTGCTGGGTCCGCTGACGATCCAGCGTGACGGCGCCGTGCTGGTGCGTCCCGACGGTCATGTGGCCTGGCGGGCAAAGGGCCCGGGCGCTGCCGACGAATTGTCCCGTGCCATTGACCACGTACTTGCGGGTGGAGCCCGTGCGGTCGCCGATCTGGTGTCCGCAACCGATGTGAGGAGCTGAGATGACTATCCTGCCCACCTACGACAATCCGCACGAACTGGGGAAGCCCCTCAGCGCCTACACCCACGTCGCCCGGGCGGGCAACCTGGTGTTCGTGGCCGGCCAATGTGGCATCGACAAGGACAATTCGGTAACCGGCCCGGACGTGACGAGCCAGACGTACCGGGCATACGAGAACATCACCAAAGCGCTCATTTCGCAAGGGAGTTCACTGCTGAACGTGGTGCGGTTCGTCACCTATCTGGTGTCGGCCGACGACGTGGCCGAATTCTATGCGGCGCGCCAGGCCTTCTTTGCCGCCCACTATCCGAATGGTCAATACCCACCGAACACCCTGCTGATCGTGCAGGGGCTGGTGCGGCCGGACCTGCGGGTGGAGATCGACGCCACCGCCTACCGCGGCTGAGCGCATGTCGACGCAACGATCGACGGAGAACTCCGGGCTGACGCGACGTAACGCCGTCGTCGTCGGGCTCTGCTTGCTGATCAACGTGGTCGAGGGATTCGACGTCCTGGTGATGGCATTCGCGGCGTCGGGCGTGGCCGGCGAATGGACACTCGACGAGTCCGCGATAGGACTGTTGCTCAGCGCCGGCCTGGTGGGGATGGCGGTGGGATCTGTTGTCATCGCGCCGCTGGCCGACCGCTTCGGCAGGCGGCCGGTGACCACCCTCGCGCTCGTGTTGTGCGGACTGGGAATGATGGTCGCGGCGGTATCCACCGACCCGGTCATGCTCGGATCCGGTCGGGTGCTCACCGGTCTCGGGGTCGGTGCGACGGTGGCCAGCCTCCCGGTGATCATCATCGAGCTGACGCCGAAGCGATGGCGCGGCAGCATGATTGCCCTGTACGCAGCGGGCCTCCCGGCGGGCGGCATATTGGGTGGCGCCATCGCTGCACTGCTGATCTCTGGGCACGGCTGGAGGGCGCCGTTCGTGGTCGGTGCCGTGTTGACCGTGATCCTGGCAGTGGCCGTGATCGTCGCGATGCCGGAATCCCAGCAGTATCGACAGCGCGGTCGGGCGGCCGACGGCCGAGGGATCGCTACCCGGTCCATCCTTGACCGGAAAAACGCCGCGCCCACCGTTCTGCTGTGGTTGTCCTACTTCGTGCTGATGGGTGGCTTCTACTTCGCGGCGAGCTGGACACCGCGCCTACTGGAGCAGAGCGGGTACACCGGGGAGCAGGGGTTGAGTGCCGGGGTGTTGCTGAACCTCGGCGGCCTCGTCGGGACGCTGCTGTTCGGCGTGCTCGCCCTGCGCGCATCGAGGAGGACACTGTCCGTTGCCGCGTTCTTCTGTTGCGGTCTGGCGTTTCTGGCCATGACGTTTGCGCTGGGATCGCTGCTCACCGCATTGGCGGCCGCGGTCGCGATCGGGTTGTTCGTCAACGCCTGTGCCGCCGGCCTGCATTCGATCGGCCCGGAGTTGTATTCGGCGCCGGTGCGGGCTACCGGGATGGGCTGGGCGATGGGCATCGGCCGGGTCGGGGCGCTGACCGCACCGATCCTGGCGGGTGTCCTGCTCGACAACGGATGGTCGCCCGCGTCGCTGTTCCGCATGCTCGCCTGGCCGATGGTCGCGGCCGCTCTGGCAGTGCTGCTCATGGCGGCGCGGGCCCGCACCAATGCGGCGCCGTCGCAGCCCGCGCCCGCCGCTGAACCGCACGCCTTGATTGAAGGAGGATACCGATGAAAGCTGTTCGGTTGCATGACTATCACAAGCCGCCGTCCGTGGAGGACGTCCCTGATCCGGTGCTGACCGGCCCCCTTGACGTCATCGTCAAGATCGGCGGAGCGGGGGTGTGCCGGACCGATCTGCACATCGTCGAGGGACAGTGGGAAAAGGCGATGAATCCGACTCTCCCGTACACCCTCGGCCACGAGAACGCGGGCTGGATCGTGGAGGCCGGAGCGGGCGTGACCAACGTGGCGGTCGGGGACGTGGTCATCATGCACCCTCAACCGTCCTGCGGGTTCTGTCCGGGTTGTCGCTGCGGCAACGACATGCTTTGTGACAATGCTTTTTTCCCGGGCGTATCCGACCACAACGGTGGCATGGCCGAATACCTGCGGACCAGCGCCAGGGCCTGCGTCAAGCTCCGCCCTGGCACCGAACCCGCCGAAGTGGCGGCGCTGGCCGATGCCGGTCTGACCGCTTACCACGCTGTACGCAAAGCCATTCCGTTGCTGCCGCCGGGAACCACCGCGGTCGTCCAGGGGATCGGTGGATTGGGGCACATCGGCATCCAAGCGTTGACCGCGTTGACCGCGACCACCATCGTTGCGGTCGATACCAACCCGGCCGCGCTGGACCTGGCGAAGAGCATCGGCGCAGGCCACATTGTCCTGGCCGACGGCTCACACATCGAGCACGTCACCGACATCACCGACGGCCACGGCGCGGACGTCGTGTTCGACTTCGTGGCAGAGGGCGGGGCCGAGCAGGACGCCTGGTCCATGACCGCGAACGGCGGTTCGCACTATGTCATCGGCTACGGCGGCGAGCTGCGAGTACCGACCGCTGAATTTGTTCTGGGCCAACGTAATGTCGTCGGAAACAGTGTCGGCAGTCACCGCGAGTTGATCGAGTTGATGGAACTCGCACACAGCGGCAGGATCATGCTGCACAGCCAGCGCTATCCGCTCGACGCCGCCGCGCAGGCACTTGACGATCTCGCGAACGAGCGGGTGCGCGGTCGCGCGGTGCTGGTGCCGTGACGGTGCATCCACCTGACCTTGCCGATCCTCTCCTGTTCAGTCCCGGACCGGTGCGGGTCATCGACGACGCGATGTCCTACCTGGGCCTGCGGTACGCGGTCCTGCCCGGCTGGCGACCTCTGACCCTTGACCTCCATGTACCGGTGACGGGTGGCAGAGCGCCGGTAGTGGTGTACGCCCATGGAGGCGGGTTCGTCGGTGGCGTGAAAGAGATGGGCCCGTGGGCGAGCCTGCCCGCCAATGGTTTCGCCGTTGCTTCGATCGACTACCGCCTCAGCGGTGAGGCTCGCTATCCAGAGCCGATCGAGGATGTGTCGGCGGCGATCGGATGGGTACGCGCCAACGCCGGGCCTTACGGCCTGGACGCCGGCCGGATCGCCGGATGGGGCAGCTCGGCCGGTGGCTATCTGATGGCCATGGCCGCACTTCGCGATGCGGCGGATCTGTCGGCACTGGTCCTGCACTATCCGTTGACGGATCCGGTGGGCGTCGAGGCAGTCCGCTCGTTCTTCTGCGGACTCGATGACGACGGCCTTGTCACGGCATCCGTGGCGAACGCAGTACGGCACGCAGACCGTCTCCCCCCGATGCATCTCAGCCACGGTGACTCCGATCGACGCTGCGGCCTACAACACAGCATCGGCTTGCACCGAGCTGCGTCAGACGCCGGTGGTGTGTCGGTGTTGAACGTGGTGGCGGGCGCCGACCACGCCGACCCGCGGTTCGCCACTCCTGAAGTGGTGACGCCCGCAGTGGCATTTCTGCAGGAGACCATGTGCGTATCGCAAATCTGAACGGCCGGGCGAAGCTGCTGATCGCGGGCGGTGTCGTCGACATCGCCGAGGCAAGCCGCGGCGAATTCGGGCCCGACCCCATGAGTATCTACCCGCGGTGGGCGGATTTCGTCGCGTGGGCTGGTGATGAAACTGGCTTCTCCGCAATGGATTACCGCGTCGAGGAACTGGGCCCGCCGATCCCGCGGCCGCGCCAGGTCTTCGCGATCGGACTCAATTACGCCGAACACGCGGCGGAGACCGGCATGCACGCGGCACCTGATATTCCTGCACTGTTCACGAAGTTCGCCACGTCTCTGACAGGCCCGGTCGGGGACATCGCGCTCAGCGGCCCGTCGGTGGACTGGGAGGTCGAGCTGGTGGTGGTGATTGGCCGGGAAGCCGTCAAAGTGACCGCTGACGAGGCTTGGTGCCATGTCGCCGGCGTCACCGTCGGGCAGGATTTCAGCGATCGGGACGTGCAGATGAGTGGCGCGTGTCCGCAGTTTTCCCTCGGCAAGAGCTTTCCCGGTTACGGGCCGACCGGGCCGGTATTGGTCACGCTCGACGAGGTTGCGGCGGGGGAGTCGTTGCGGCTTCGGTGCTGGGTCAACGATGAGCTGGTTCAGGACGACACCACCGACCAGATGCTCGTACCGGTCCCCGAATTGATCGAACGCATATCTGCGATCTGCACGCTCTACCCCGGAGACCTGATCTTCACCGGCACACCTTCAGGGGTAGGGATGGGCCGCATCCCCGCCCGCTACCTCCGTGTCGGCGATGTCGTCCGCACGCGCATCGACGGTATAGGGGAGATGACTCACAGATTCGTCATTCCAACGACACCAGGAACAGAACCATGCCGGTGAACGCATTGCCGTCCTATGCCGAACAGCTCGTCCGCGGTCGTCGCGCCGTACGGTCCTTCCGGGCTGATCCCGTGCCGGCGGAGACCCTGCGTGCGGTGTTCGCGCTGGCCGGCGCGGCACCGTCCAACTCCAACACACAACCGTGGCATGTCGAGGTCGCCAGTGGTGATACCCGGGACCGCCTCAGCGAGGCGCTGCTACAGGCACATTCCCGCCAAGCGGTGTCGACGGATTTTCCGTACCGCGACGACCTGTACACCGGGCGTTACGCGCATCGGCGCCAGGTGGCCGGGTCCGCCATGTACCAGGCGCTGGGGATCGCGCGCGACGACGACCGGGCGCGGGCCGCCTACGACGCCGAGAGCCTGAAGTTCTACGGTGCGCCCCATGTGGCGATGCTGTTTCTGCCCGGCAACGCCGAGGCGCGGATGGCGGCGGATCTGGGCATTTACGCTCAGACGCTGCTCCTGGCGCTGACAGCCTATGGGATCGCCAGTTGTCCTCAGGGGTTGCTCAGTTTCTACGCGGACACCGTCCGTGACGTGTTGGGGGTGCGCGACCGCAAACTGCTGTTCGGCATCTCCTTCGGTTATGCCGACACCGACGCTCCGATAAACAACATCGACATTCCCCGCGCCGAGCTCGGTGAGACGACTCGCTTTCACCACTGAATGATGGATCCGACTGTGCCGGTGAGTAGGCCCCGCTAGCTCGACTTCTTGGCCGCTGTCTTCTTCGCAGGCGCCTTTTTCGCCGGGGCTTTCTTGGCGGGTTTGGACTCCTTGTCGTCCTTGCCCGATCCGCCCCCACCGCGCGCCTTCACACTGGCCTCGAGCCTGGCCAGCAGATCCGACACATCCTCGGTCTCGTCCAGATCTGCCGGCTGCTCCTCGACGGAGAAGGCCTCGCCACCTTCGAGTTTCGCCTGCACCAGCTCGCGCAGCTCTTCCTGATAGTCGTCACGGAACTGGTCGGGTTTGAAGTCGTCGGTCATCGACTCCACCACCTGACCGGCCATCTTGAGCTCGGCGGGTTTGATCTGAACTTCCTTGTCCAGGACCGGGAAGTCGGGATCGCGGATCTCGTCGGGCCACAGCAGGGTGTGAATCATCATCACGTCGCGCTTGCTGAAGTCCTTGACCCGCAGGGCTGCGAGCCGGGTCTTGTTGCGCAGCGAGAAATGCACGATCGCGATGCGGTCGGTGTCGGCGAGAGTCTTGGCCAGCAGCACGTAGGACTTGGATGACTTCGAATCGGGTTCAAGGAAGTAGCTCTTGTCATACATCAGCGGGTCGAGTTGCTCGGCCGGAATGAACTCGACCACCTCGATCTCGCGGCTGCGTTCCTCGGGCAGGGTGGCGATGTCCTCGTCGGTGATCACCACCATCTGACCGTCGTCGGATTCAAAGGCTTTGTTGATGTCGCGGAACTCGACAACCTCGCCACAGACCTCACACACCCGCTTGTACCGGATGCGCCCGTTGTCCTTGGCGTGCACCTGGTGGAACTTGATGTCGTGGTCCTCGGTCGCGCTGTAGACCTTCACCGGAACGTTCACCAGGCCGAAGGCGATCGAACCCTTCCAGATGGATCGCATAAGGCCAGTATGGCGCACCGGAGGACCTACACCGGGTTAGTTGCCCTCGACGAGGCGGCGCACGGATTCGGGCAGGGGGATCTGCGCGCCCACCCAGGGCGCGGGTTCCGGCGCCCCGGCCACGGTCCGCAACGGGACCACGCCGGCCCATACGCCGGTGTCGGACGATGGCTCGGCCGGCGGCGCATCGCGCAGTTTGACCGTCCAGGCGCCCGGCTCGATCGGCAGCGCCATCGCCAGTGTCGCGGCGAGCTCCTTCTTCGTGTGGGTGCGCACCTCGGCGGTGCGGCCGGGGATCAGCGCATCACTCATCAGGTCGAGGGCCTGTACCGCATCGGGCCCGTCGAGGACGGTCAGGTGGCCCCGCACCACGGCTGACCGATAGTTGGCAGAGGAGTCGAAAAGGGTGTCGGCAACGACGATTCCGTCGAGCATGGTGACGGCGAAGGCCGCCGGCGCACCGGCCGCGACCTGTCTCAGTGCGCCCGCGCCGGTCGAGCCGTGCAGCACGATGCGATCACCGTCGCGGGCGTAGAGCATGGGCACCACCCACGGCAGGCCGTCCACCACGGTGGCGAGGGTGCCGACCGCCGCGGCATCGAGCACCGTATCCAGGTCGAGTCGTTGGCTTCTGGCACGGTCCGGGAGTCTGCCGATCTGTTCCACACATCGATCGTCAGCTCATTGTGGCCTCATCAACAGGTCCAGAACTGATAAGAATGTCCAGACCACTATTCTGGATGCCGTGGCGCGTCACCCGTCGGAATTGAATCTCGCGTTGCGGCTGCCGGTCAGCGGGTCACCGCTGCGTCACCGCATCGCCGACGCGATCGTCGAGCAGATCCGCACGGGCGGGCTGCGCCCCGGTGACGCGCTTCCCTCGACGCGCGTCCTGGCCACCGAACTGGCGGTGGCCAGGTCCTCCGTCGTCGAGGCATACGACGAACTCGCCGCGGCCGGCTATGTCACCGCGCGGGCCGGGTCGGGCACGCGCGTGGCCGCGGGCGCGGACGCCGCGGCCACCGCCGGTGCGGCATCGCACGTCGCGTCGGGCGCGGCCGCGATCGCGGCGCCACCCGCACCGCACCGGCCGCCGCCCTCGTGGGATCTGGCCCCGGGTCAGCCCGATGCGGACCTCATCTCGACAACCGACTGGCGCCGGGCCTGGCGTGCCGCCGCCGCGGCGCCGGTGCCTGCCAGGGCGGCGGGTCCGGACGGGCACGCGGAGCTGCGGCGGGCGCTGTCCGGACACTTGCGCCGCACCCGCGGGATCGCCGCGGAACCGGGCGAATTGATCATCGTGCCGGGGGTGGCATCGGCACTGCGTACCGTCGCCGGTGCGGCCCGGCTCGCGGGACACGACGTCGCGTTCGAGGAACCGGGCTACGCCGAGGCCCGGCGGGCATTCGAGATGTCCGGCGCCCGGCCGCGTTCGGTTGCCGTCGACGTCGACGGACTCGATCCCGGATCACTGCGTGAGTCAGACGCCGCGGTGTACTGCACTCCGGCGCACCAGTATCCGCTCGGCGCGCGGCTACCCGTGCCGCGCCGCGCTGCGCTCGTCGAGTGGGCGGCCGGCGCAGGCAAGCTGCTCATCGAGGACGACTACGACGGGGAGTTCCGGTACGACGTCTCGGCCCTGCCCGCGCTACGCAGCGTGGCCGGTGGGCGACACTGCGTGGCCTATGTCGGAACCGCTTCGAAGGTGCTCACCCCGTCGGTACGGCTTGCCTGGCTACTCCCGCCGCCCACCCTGAGGGATGCGGTCGCCGAGGTGCTCGATGTGAGCGGTGAATCGGTATGCGGCGTGACCGCCCTGGCACTGGCCCGGTTCATCGAATCGGGCGCGCTCACCCGGCACCTCGCCAGGGCGTCACGCACATACTCCGCCCGCAGGACCGCCTTGGTGGGCGCGCTCAAACAGGAGTGCAACGGCGTTGCACTCATCGGTGTCGAGGCCGGGTTGCATCTGGTGCTCCGGCTGCCCGACGACAGCGACGACACCGCGATCGCCGCCGCGCTGTCCAGCCGAGGCGTCGCGGTGCCGCCACTGTCTGGGTTCTTCGCGTACCCCGGTGGCCTCCGAGGACTGGTGTGCGGATATGCACTGCTCCCCGAAACGCAGGCAGGCGCTGTGGCTGCGGTCATCGCGGAGGTGCTGCGGTCGGTTCCAGCTGGTTGAGCTCAGCCCTGCGCCGGTGGTTCGCCCGCGACGGCGGCATTGCGGGTGGCGAGGTCGGGGAGGTCGGCCCCGGCGCGTGCCACGGTCAGCGTGGATGACAACCCGGCGGTCTGGACGACGTCCTCGAGTGTCTCGGCGCTGATCCGCGCCAACTGCGCCCTCCGGTCCGCCCCCAACAGCCCGTGGGACCACAACGCGTCGATCAGACCGGTCATGAATGCGTCGCCGGCGCCGACGGTGTCCACCACCTGCACGGGCCGGGCAGGCACCCGCACGATTCCCGCGGCACTGACAGCGAACGCGCCGCGTTCCCCCATGGTCACCGCGACGACCGCCGGTCCCATGCCCAGCCAGGTCTGCGCGATCTGCTCGGGGGTCCGTCGCGGATCGAGCCAGCGCAGGTCCTCGTCGCTGGCTTTGACGACATCGGCACGTTCGACCAGCCGCTCGATGCGGCCGCGCGCGGCGTCTTCGTCGGTGATCAACGCGGTCCGGACATTCGGATCGAAGGTGACGGTGGCCGAGACGTGGTAGGCGTCCAGCAGGGCGGCCACCGCCCGGCAGCCCGGCTCCAGCACGCTGGCGATCGATCCGGTGTGCACCACCAGGGGCGGTGCCACCTCCGGGGTCCCGGAGAGCTGCCAGTCGATGTCGAAGGTGTACTGCGCCGAGCCGTCGGCGGCGAGGACGGCTTGCGCGGTGGGGGTCCGCTTGGCCGTCACACTGTCCGAGACCAGTTGCACACCAGCAGTTTTGACGTACTCGACGATGCGACGACCGTGCTCGTCGTCAGCGATGTGGGTGAGGAAGTCGACGTCGCGGCCCAGCCGGGCCAGGCCGACCGCGACATTGAGCGGACTGCCACCGACATGCTCGGTGCTGGATGCTCGCTCGTGGCCTCGCTCAGTGCTGACGGTTCTATCGCGCTGGACGATGTCGATCAGCGCCTCACCGATGACCAGTGCGCGGCTCATGATCGCAATGCCTCCAATGTCGCCCTGGCGCCGTCGCGGTGCAGGGAATCCAGTGCCCACAGATAGTCGTCGACGAATCGCTGCTGGGTGGCGAGATCGCCGAACAGTGCGGTGTTTTCGATGAACGCGGTCGGTCGGTCACGCTGGGAGCGGGCCAACGGCACCAGGGTGTCGGCAAGCTGGTCCTGCACATCGATCGGTTCACCCTGTTCGTCGACACCCTCGGCGTAGCGGGCCCAACTGGCCACCACGGCGGCCGACAACCGCACCGGCGCCCCGGATTTGAGGTTCTCCCGGATGACGGGTAGCAGCCATTTGGGGATGCGATCGGAGGATCCGAAGCACAACCGGACGATGGTGTCACGCACCCCGGGATTGGCGAACCGCTCGATCAGCGTGCGCTTGTAGTCCGTGAGATCGATGCCGGGCACCGGTTGCAGTGTCGGCGTGCCCTCCGAATCCATGTAGTTCAACAGAAATTCGGCGAACAACGGGTCGCTGGCGGCGTCGTGCACCAGCCGGTAGCCGGCGAGGTAGCCGAAATAGCACAGCGCCTGATGACTGGCGTTGAGCAGGCGCAGTTTCATCAGCTCGTACGGCGTCACGTCGTCGACCAGCAGCACGCCGGCGTCCTCGTAGGGCGGTCGGCCGTCGACGAACGAATCCTCCAGCACCCACGAGGTGAACGGTTCGGCCACCACCGGCCACAGATCGGTGACGCCGAACTCGGCTTCCACGGTCGCGATCACTTCCGGCGTGGTGACCGGGGTGATGCGATCGACCATCGAATTCGGGAACCGGGTATGGGTCGCGATCCAGTCGCCCAGTCCGGGATGCAGCCGGTCGGCATAGGTCGCGAAGACCCGGCGGGCCATATCGCCGTTGCCCTCGATGTTGTCGCAGGACACGATCGTGGGGGACCCGATGCCGCGGTCACGACGGCGCGCCAGCGCCTCGGACACGAGACCGAACACGTTCACCGAGTCGGTCGCGAGGGCATCGATGTCATAACCGCCCTCGGTGATGGTCAGCGAGATGATGCGGGTGGCGGGGGCGGCCAGCAGTTCGATGACCGCCTCGGGGTCCTCGGGCGCGTAGCGGTAGTCGACGATCGAACCGATCACGCGCGCCTCGCGGGTGCCGTCGGGATGCTCGAGGAGCAGGGTGTACAGGCCGTCCTGGGCCGCCATCACGTCGGCCATCCTGCGGTCGGATGGCAGTACGCCGACACCGCAGATGCCCCAATCGGTGGCCAATCCCTGCTCCAGGAGCCGGTCGATGTACATCGCCTGGTGTGCGCGGTGGAACCCACCGACACCGAAATGGACGATGCCGACCTGTATCTCGTCGCGGTTGTAGCTCGGCCCGGGGATCGGCAGCTCGGTCAGCGTCGATGCGGCGAGCTTCATGACACGGTCACCACAGTTTTGACGCTACCCGGCGTGGGGTGGCAGTCCAGTGCTTCGGGCTTCTCCGGCTCTTCCGCTGTGGGTGTTGTGTACGTCACATTCCTCATGTTAGCGTCTTGAGCATCTACTCGCACCCTTGAGCAGCTGCTCACGGATACGAAGGTGGTGACCATTGCCCGCGCCGACGACCGAGGATCTGCGGCTCGCCCTACGTGCGGCGACGCTGTACTACCTCGACGGCCTCACCCAGGCCCAGATCGCGTCGCGGTTGGGGGTGTCCCGCCCGACCGCCGGCCGGCTGGTGGCCAGGGCCAAGGCCAACGGACTGGTGCGCATCGAGGTGGTGGTGCCCCCGGACATGCGCGAAGACGTCCACGCCGAAGAGGAACGCGAACTGGAGCGCCGGTTCGGGCTGACCGAGGCTGTCGTGGCGGCGAACGCGAGCCGGGCCGGTGCGGCCCTGTTGATGCGACGGCTCAGCGCCGACGACGTCCTCGGATTCACCTGGGGTCCGGAGCAGGTCGGGGTGGCCAATGCACTGGTCTCCGGGGTGGCCAGCTGCCGGGCGGTGGTGCAACTCGACGGCGCCATGTCGACCGCTGCGTACCAGACCGGCACCGAGACCATCCTCACCCGGTGTGCAGATACGCTGCGTGCCAACCCATTCCGCCTACCGGCCCCGCTGTATGCCGACCCCGCGACAGTGGTCTCCATGCGTGGTGACTCGGTGATCTCCCGAACACTCGACGCAGGCAAGCGCGCCGATGTGATGCTGTTCGGGGTCGGTGCGGTGTCGACGTCGACGACGCTGTTCGACGGCAGCTTCCTCGAGATCCGGATGCTTGATGACCTCATCGCGCTGGGAGCAGTCGGGGAGATCGGCGGCCGGTTCTTCAACGCCGACGGTGAGCCGGTACACGGCGAACTGCAGCAGCGTGCGATGTCGGTGCCGCTGGAGGACATCCGCACGTGTGACAGGACCATCCTGGTGTCCGGCGGCGAAGGGAAGTACCAGGCGATTCTCGGCGCCCTGCGTGGCAAGCTGGCGCGTCTTTTGGTCTGTGACATCGATTGCGCCCGTTGGCTGTTGGCGCAGTGAAGGAACGAGGTTGGCATATGAGGTTTGTGAAGAGACTGGCCAGTTGCGCCGCTGCGGTCGCCCTGACCATGACGGCCGGCTGTGCCGGGGCGGGCACATTGGGCGCCACTGATCAGACGGTGACGATCGCGATGGTGTCGAACTCGCAGATGACCGACGCCCGCGCCCTGGCTTCGCGGTTCGAAGCGGACAACCCCGATATCAAGCTGCGATTCGTCACGCTGTCGGAGAACCAGGCCCGCGCCAAGATCACCGCGTCGACGGCGATGGGTGGCGGCGAGTTCGACGTGGTGATGATCAGCAACTACGAAACCCCGCAGTGGGCCGAAAACGGCTGGCTCGTCAATCTGTCGGACTACGCCAAGAAGACCCCGGGCTACGACGAGAACGATTTCATCCCGTCCCTGCGCGAATCGCTGTCCTACGAGGGCAGTATGTATGCGGTCCCGTTCTACGGCGAATCCTCGTTCCTGATGTATCGCAAGGATCTGTTCGAGCAGGCCGGTATCGAGATGCCCCGCAATCCGACCTGGCAGCAGGTCGCCGACGCGGCACAGAAACTGGACAGTCCGGACATGGTCGGCATCTGCCTGCGCGGCAAGCCCGGCTGGGGTGAGGTGCTGGCCCCGCTGGACACCGTGATCAACACGTTCGGTGGACGTTGGTACGACATGGACTGGAACGCCCAGTTGACCAGCCCCGAGGTGTCCAAGGCCGTCAACTTCTACGTCGACCTCGTCGGCAAGTACGGTGAACCCGGCGCGGCGACAAGCGGATTCGGTGAATGCGCGACGCAGTTCGCCCAGGGCAGAGCGGCGATGTGGTACGACGCCACCTCGGCGGTGTCGGTGCTTGAGGACCCGGAATCGTCCAATGTGGTCGGCAAGGTCGGATACGCGATGGCGCCGACCGTCGAGAAGCCGAACTCCGGCTGGCTCTACACGTGGGCGCTCGGAATCCCGAAGAGCAGCGACAAGCCCGACGCGGCCTGGAAGTTCATCTCCTGGATGACCGACCAGAATTACATCAAGCTGGTCGGTGAGGAACTGGGCTGGGCGCGGGTGCCACCGGGCAGCCGGCTCTCGACCTACCAGATTCCCGAGTACAAGGAAGCCGCAAAGGCATTCGGTCAGGTCACGCTCGACTCGATCGAAGGCGCCGACCCCGCCAAACCCACGGTACAACCGGTGCCCTACACCGGTGTGCAGTTCCTGGCGATCCCCGAGTTCCAGGACCTCGGGACACGGGTCAGTCAGCAGATCAGCGCGGCCATCGCCGGGCAGCAGTCCGTCGCCGACGCGCTCGAACAGTCACAGAAGTACGCAGAAGTCGTCGGCCGGACCTATCAGGAGAAGCCATGACAACCACGGAGACGAAAGCCCAGGCCGAGGCCGAGGCTGAACACGTCGCGCGGATCAAGAGCAAGCAGGACGTGGGGGTGTCACGCGCCGAAGGATGGCGACGGCGGGGCCCGCTGCTGCCCGCGCTGATCTTCATGATCGTGGTGACCCAGATCCCGTTCCTGTTCACCCTGTACTACTCGACGCTGTCCTGGAACCTCGTGCGACCCGGGTCGCGGGAGTTCATCGGCCTGCAGAACTACATCGACGTCATCGGTGACACCACGTTCTGGCAGGTCGCGATCAACACCGTCGTCATCATCGTTGCCACGGTGCTGATCTCGGTGATCCTCGGACTGATCCTGGCGTTGCTGCTGGACCGGGTTTTCCTGGGGCGCGGGGTGGTTCGCACCCTGCTCATCACCCCGTTCCTGGTGACGCCGGTGGCCGGGGCACTGATGTGGAAGACCGCGATGCTCGATCCGGTCTTCGGCATCGTGAACTGGGTGCTGTCCCCGTTCGGACTCGAACACATCGACTGGGTGAGCCGCTTCCCGCTGTCCTCCGTGGTGATCAACCTGGTCTGGCAGTGGACCCCGTTCATGATGCTGCTGATCCTCGCCGGCCTCCAGTCGATGCCGCGAGACATCCTGGAGGCCGGCCGAGTCGACGGCGCGACAGGATTCCAGCTGTTCCGGGAGCTCACCCTGCCGCACCTGCGCCGGTTCATCGAACTGGGCACCGTGCTCGGCGCCATCTATCTGGTCAACACCTTCGACGCCATCTACATGATGACCCAGGGCGGCCCCGGCACGGCGAGCGCAAACCTGCCGTTCTACATCTACCAACGCGCGTTCCTGGGCTTCGACATCGGCCAGGCCGCCGCGATGGGAGTGATCGTGGTGATCTTCACCATGATCATCGCAAGCTTCGCGCTGCGGTTGATCTTCAAATCGTTCACCGGCAAGGAGGAGGCGGCCTGATGAGCACCGTAACCGAAACCGCGACCACGGCCGCACCGGCGCCCAAGCCGTCAAAGGTCAAGCGGCGCAAGTTCGATCCGTGGGGTGTGGTGGCCTGGATCGTCGGGCTGGGGTTCTTCTTCCCGGTGCTGTGGATGGTGCTGACCGCGTTCAAGCAGGAGGTCGACGCCTACACCCCGACGCCGAAGATCTTCTTCGTGCCGACGCTCGACGAGTTCAAGGCGGTGTTCGAGAACGGTGTCGGCACCAGCCTGCTGAACTCCCTGTTCGCCACCACGGTGTCGACGATCCTGGTGCTGGCGCTGGGCGTGCCCGCGGCATTCGCACTGTCGCTCAAGCCGGTGCGTAAAACCAAGGACGCGCTGTTCTTCTTCATGAGCACCAAGATGCTGCCGATCGTCGCCGCGATCATCCCGCTGTACGTGATCGTGTCGAACATCGGCCTGCTGGACAACATCTGGGCACTGATCATCCTGTACACGGCGATGAACCTGCCGATCGCGGTGTGGATGATGCGCTCGTTCTTCCTCGAAGTGCCTGGCGAACTCTTGGAGGCCGCGAGCCTCGACGGCGCCAGCACCTGGCGGTCGGTGCGCGAGGTGATCCTGCCGTTGGTGTCGCCGGGAATCGCGGCCACCGCGCTGATCTGCGTCATCTTCGCCTGGAACGAGTTCTTCTTCGCGGTGAATCTCACTGCGGTACAAGCCCAGACCATGCCGGTGTTCCTGGTCGGCTTCATCGCAGGGGAGGGCCTGTACTGGGCCAAGCTGTGCGCGGCGGCGACGATGGCCGCGCTTCCGGTGGTTCTCGCGGGCTGGATCGCGCAGAACAAGCTGGTTCGTGGACTGTCCTTCGGCGCCATCAAATAGGGAGAAATGACTCATGGCTGCAATCACTTACCGCAACGCCTCCTGCATCTACGAAGGGTCGGACAAACTTGCCGTCGACTCGCTGAACCTCGACATCGACGACGGTGAATTCGTGGTCCTGGTCGGGCCTTCCGGGTCGGGGAAGAGCACCGCGCTGCGGATGCTGGCCGGCCTGGAGGACATCGACGACGGCAGCATCGAGATCGGCGGCAAGGACATGGTGGGGGTGCCGTCCAAAGACCGCGACATCGCCATGGTGTTCCAGAACTATGCGCTGTATCCGACCAAAACCGTCGCCGAGAACATGGGTTTCGCGCTCAAACTGCGCGGGGTGTCTGCCAAGGAGCGGCGCCAGAAGGTCGAAGAGGCGGCGAAACTGCTTGACCTGGAGGAGTTCCTGGACCGCAAACCCGCGAAACTGTCCGGTGGTCAACGCCAGCGGGTGGCGATGGGCCGCGCGATCGTCCGTGAGCCGCAGGTGTTCTGCATGGACGAGCCGCTGTCGAACCTCGACGCGAAACTGCGGGTACAGACCCGCACCCAGATCGCCGCGTTGCAGCGCCGGCTGGGCACCACCACCGTGTACGTCACCCACGATCAGGTGGAGGCGATGACGATGGGTGACCGGGTGGCAGTGTTGCGCAACGGAAAGTTGCAACAGTTCGCCTCGCCCTCGGAGCTGTACAGCAACCCGGCCAACGCCTTCGTGGCCGGGTTCATCGGCTCGCCGGCGATGAACCTCCACACCGCACCGATCGTCGCCGACGGCGTGCGGATCGGCGACGACTCGACGCTCAAGCTCGAACGCGAACAGCTGACCCGGCTGCACGAGGCCGGCCTGGAAACCGTGACCGTCGGAGTACGGCCCGAACACCTTCAGGTCTCCGACAGCGGTGGCATCGACGTGGTGATCGACCTGATTGAAGACCTCGGCAGCGAGATCTACCTCTACACCCACGCCGGACCCGACGTGGAGCTCGTCGCCCGCTCGATATCCCGCGGTCCGGCCCGCCTGGCCGACACCATCGAACTGCGCAAGACACCCGAAGGCGTGGTGCACCTGTTCCACCCGGAGACGGGGGCGCGGATCTAGCCTGGGAACATGGAGCGCTACGAACGGGTCCGCCTGACCAACCCGGACAAGGTGCTCTATCCCGCCACCGGCACGACCAAAGCCGAGGTGTTCGACTACTACCTGAGCATCGCCGAGGTCATGGTGCCGCATATCGCCGGGCGGCCGGTGACCCGTAAACGCTGGCCCAACGGTGTGGATGAGGCATCGTTCTTCGAGAAGCAGCTCGCCTCCTCGGCACCGGACTGGCTGGAGCGCGGCACCATCGTCCACAAATCCGGGACCACCACCTATCCGATCATCAACACCCGCGAAGGCCTGGCCTGGATCGGTCAGCAGGCGTCGTTGGAAGTGCATGTGCCGCAGTGGCAGTTCGGTTCGGGCGGGCGCAGCGGGGTGGGCAATGAGTCGAGCGGCAAGCAGGGTCCGGCCACCCGCATCGTGTTCGACCTCGACCCGGGCGAGGGTGTGACCATGCGGCAATTGTGCGAGGTGGCAACCGAAGTCCGCGATCTGATGGGTGACATCGGTTTCACCACCTATCCGCTCACCAGCGGTAGCAAGGGTCTGCATCTGTATGTGCCGTTGGCGGAACCGATCAGTTCGAACGGTGCCTCGGTGCTGGCACGACGGGTGGCCCAGCAGCTGGAAAAGGCCATGCCCAAGTTGGTCACCGCGACCATGACCAAAAGCCTGAGAACCGGCAAGGTGTTTCTGGACTGGAGCCAGAACAATGCCGCCAAAACCACCATTGCCCCGTATTCGCTGCGTGGGCGCGAACATCCGACCGTGGCAGCCCCCCGCACCTGGGATGAGATCGGTGGTCCGGAGCTACGACACCTGCGGTTCGATGAAGTGCTCCAGCGTGTCGAGGAGCACGGCGACCTGCTGGAGGACCTTGACGAAACGGTCGCACTGGACGACAAACTCACGACCTATCGCGGGATGCGTGATGCGGCGAAGACGCCGGAACCGGTGCCCAGAAAATCACCGAAGACCGGCAACAACGACAAGTTCGTCATTCAAGAGCACCACGCCCGCCGGCTGCACTACGACTTCCGACTTGAGCGCGACGGTGTGCTGGTGAGCTGGGCGGTGCCCAAGAATCTTCCCGACACCACCTCGGTGAATCACCTTGCCGTGCATACCGAGGATCACCCGATGGAGTACCTGACGTTCCACGGTGACATTCCCAAGGGCGAGTACGGCGGCGGCAAGGTCATCGTCTGGGACACCGGCACCTACGAGACCGAGAAGTTCAACGACAATGCGCCCGACGGCCCGGACAAGGGCGGGGAGGTGATCGTGACCCTGCGCGGCGACCGGATCTCCGGCCGCTACGCGCTGATCCAGACCGACGGCAAGAACTGGCTCGCCCACCGCATGAAGGACCAACAGCAGCCCACCGCAGGCGATCTGGCGCCGATGCTGGCGACGGAAGGTTCGGTCGACAAGCTGAAATCCACGCAGTGGGCGTTCGAGGGCAAGTGGGACGGTTACCGGCTGTTGGCCGACGCCGATCACGGCACGCTGACCCTACGGTCCCGCCGTGGCCGGGACGTCACGGCCGAATATCCGCAATTGCAGGCGTTGGCCGCCGATCTGGCCGATCACCACGTGATTCTCGACGGTGAGGCGGTGGCGCTCGACGAGTCAGGGGTGCCCAGTTTCGGTGAGATGCAGAACCGGGCCCGCTCCACCAGGTTGGAATTCTGGGCGTTCGACATCCTGTGGCTGGACGGCCGGTCCTTGCTGCGGGCCAAGTACTCCGACCGCCGCAGGCTGCTGGAGACACTGGCCGCAGGGGGTGGTCTGATCGTGCCCGAACAGCTTCCCGGTGACGGCCCCGAGGCCATGGCGTACGCGCGTGAAAACCGTTGGGAAGGCGTCATCGCCAAGAAACGGGACTCCACGTATCAACCGGGCCGACGGTCGGCGTCCTGGATCAAGGACAAGTTCTGGAACACCCAGGAAGTGGTGATCGGTGGCTGGCGCGAAGGCACCGGTGGCCGCAGCAGCGGGATCGGGGCGCTGCTGCTCGGCATCCCTGCAGAGGGTGGGTTGCAGTTCGTCGGGCGCGTGGGCACCGGGTTCACGGAGAAAGACCTGGCCAAGCTCAAAGCCATGCTCAAACCGCTGCACACCGACGAGTCACCGTTCAACTCCCGGCTGCCCACCCAGGACGCCAAGGGCGTGACATTTGTGCGACCGGAACTGGTCGGGGAGGTCCGCTACAGCGAGCGCACCACCGATAGCCGCCTGCGTCAACCGAGTTGGCGCGGGCTGCGGTCAGACAAGACGCCCGACGAGGTGAAATGGGAACCGTAGCCAGGTATAACGATGGATGATGCACCTGATGCAAACCTGACCGAGTGTGCGACGCTTGGCGACATCACGGACCTAGGCGAGTTGTTCGGTCGGCATGATCCAAAGCTCGCCGATCGCGGCATGGCGGGGTCTGGTGACCATGTAGCCGATGCTCTCTGCGACATCTTCGGGCGCCAATGCCTCAACGGTTGCGTTGAACGGCTCAATGATCCGAGCCTGGATATCACTGCTGTTGTGGGAACCCAGTTCGGTGTTCACTCCGCCGGGCTCGATGACGCCCACGCGAACGTGCCGTTGGGTGACTTCCTGCCGTAGGGACTCGGTGAAGCCGTTCACGCCGAACTTCGTGAGGCTGTACACCCCGTAGCCGTCGCTGGCTGTGCGGCCCGCGACCGAGCTGACGTTCACGATGTCCGCGACTCGACGCGGGCCGCCTTCGGCGGCCGCCAGTAGGTGCGGCAGTGCAGCATGGGTCGTGTTCAGCAGGCCGTTGACGTTGACGGCGATCATTCGATCCCAGTCCTGTGCGTCGGCGCCGGCGACGGGGCCCAGCAGCATGAGGCCCGCGTTGTTGACGACGATGTCCAGTCGTCCGAATCGTTGGACCGTCTCTTCGACGGCGGCATCAGCCTGTGCGCGGTCGCTGACGTCTGCTTCCACAGCTGTCGCGGCGCCACCGTCGCTTTCGATGTCTGCGACAAGTGTGACGAGACGGTCCTTGCGTCGTGCTACGAGTGCGACGGTGGCTCCGTGCTCAGCGAGATGGCGGGCCGTGGCAGCACCGATGCCGCTGCTGGCGCCGGTGACGAGGGCGACTGTTCCAGTCAATTTCGAGCTCATGGGACGAGTTCCTTCTGTGATGTGTGCCGATTTCCGCTACGGCTGATCGGTGGGCCGGATGACGATCTCGTTCACGGCGACGCGGCGCGGTTGCGTGACGATGTAGGCGATCGCTTCGGCGATGTCCTCCGCGTGCAATTGCTCCACTGCTCCGAACGCCGCTTTGAAATCTGCGTCTGAATTACCCTTCTGGTCGAACAATTCGGTTTGGGTGCGACCGGGCTCGATGACCGAGAAACGGACGTTGCGCTTGGTAAACTCTTGCCGCCACGCTTCGGTTGCGCCCGTCACGGCGAACTTTGTGGCGTTGTAGATTGCGACCGTCGGTGCCGCGACCCGTCCGGCGACGGACGAAATGTTCACCACGTCGGTCACCGAGCGTGGGCTGGTCTGTGCAGCGATGAGCAGGTGCGGCAACGCCGCCTTCGTCACATACATGAGGCCGCGCAGGTTGATGTCGACCATTCGGTCCCACTCTTCGAGCGGCGATTCTTCGGATGCGCCGTTCAGCATCACGCCCGCTGCGTTCACCAGGGTGTCGAGGCGGCCGAACTCGTCGACGGTTCGGTCAACAGTCAATTGCGCGTTGCCCGCATCAGTCAGGTCAGCAGCGATCACCAAGGCTTCATGGCCTTGGGACCGTAGCTGTTCCGCCAGTCCCTCGAGTTTGTCGGCCCGCCGCGCGGCGAGGGCGACTTTGGCGCCGGCACTGGCCAGCCTTTGTGCGGCGGCGTTGCCGATTCCGCTTGATGCTCCGCTTATCAGAACGACGTTTCCATCCAGCGCACTGTCTAGCACGTTGCCTCCTATTTTCGGTGCGTTGCGTCTCGTAAATCACTGTACGCTCTTTCCGAGACGCCGCGCACCGTTAATAAGTAGACTTCTTGTGTGTGCAGCGAAGAGCCTCGGCGGCGCGGACGGCGGAGAAGTGAAGAGAGCCGGCGAGCGATTCTGGCGGCGGCCTTCGATCTGGTGGCCGCGGAGGGGCAAGACTTCACGATCGAGGCCATTGCGGCCCGAGCGGGCGTCAGCAAGCAAACGATCTATCGGTGGTGGCCCACCAAAGGAGACATCCTTCTGGAGTCACTGGCCGCGCAGGCGGACGCGCAGATCTCAATTTCGGATCAGGGTTCATACCAAGAAGATCTGCTTCAGTTCCTCAGCCAGACCTTCAAGCTCCTTCGCCCGCAAGGGGTTCGAAGCGCATTGCGCAGCTTGATGGCGGAGGCGCAGCAGAATCCCGACCTATTATTGCGGTTTCAGCAAGGGTTCCTCGAGCGACGCCGTGCCGCGTTGTTTCAGATCATCAGCCGCGCTGAATCCCGCGGTGACCTCCCCCCTGAAGTGGGCGGCGAGCTCGTTGGCGACATCGTTTTCGGGGTGATCTGGTACCGCATGCTCGCGACCCAGCAGCTCCTGAGCAGCGTCGAAGCGAGGAACCTGGCAGATCTGCTGGCGTCAATGACTAGAGGGTCCGCAGATCGACCATAATCGTCCGCCGTGAAATCGCGCTGGCATACGGAGGTGATGGCGCCGGCCGTGAAGTCCGCCGAACTGCGCACACAAATACCGCACACTTCGAATACTGCACCTCCACCAGTTGTCTGGGAGCAGATCTGAGCTCCGATTCATCGGCCGGGGGAGCCCAGACCATATTCGAGGAGGTCGAAGACTGCGTGCAAAGCCGCCCGCGGGTCGGGCTCATCGCCGACGAACTGTGGGATCTCCAAAACGAAGCGGGCAGCGGCGCGGGCAGTGGTTGCGCCCGAGGGCAAGCCCAGCTCGGCCGCGATTGCCGCGGCAAGCGGTTCCTCGCAGCGGATCCAGAGCTTGCGTTGGTACTCGCGTAGTGCCGGCGTGCCCATGATCAGCTCGGTTCGGCGTCTGAACGCCTTCGAGGGGTTGTCCATGAAAGGCCCTCGCTGAGACATGAATTCGCGTAACGCGGCCATCACCGAAACTCCGTCGGCGCGGTCATGCACCGCGGCGAGCAGACTCTCGCGCCGCTGGGTGCCGTCGTCGAACATGACTGCCACTTTGCCGTCAGGCACGTGGTTGAACAGCGTAGGAACGGAGATGTCCGCCGCATCTGCGATTTCCTTGACGCTGACATTGTCGTAACCCTTGGCAAGGAACAGCTTTTCGGCGGCCTCAGACAGGGCGTGACGCGTCCGGGCGTTCTTGCGCTCACGTCGACCTAGCCCTCCGTTCGTCACCGGACCACTATAGCGCCCACTTGACTTGATCAACATTATTAGTGATTATGAAATTTAATGCGATAAAGTAATTTCATGGAAGGTAGAGAGAGTGGACATGGACACCACGATCGAAACCACACCGGTTCTCATCGTCGGCGGCAGTTTGGTGGGACTGTCCACGGCGGTCTTCCTCGCCTGGCATGGCGTCCCGGCAACGCTTGTCGAACGGCACAGCGGCAGTTCGTTGCATCCGCGGGCGATCGGCTACACCACCCGCACGATCGAGATCTTCCGGCAGGTCGGCATTCAGCCGGGCCCGAGCGCACAGGGCAACGGCAGCCCACGTCGGGTACGGGTCGAGAGCCTCAACGGGCGTTGGCTCCAGGAGCTCCCGTGGTCACCAGCACGAGCTGAACCGGAGTCCTCCGAGGACTATTCGCCGGTGCACGCTTCGGCCATCGCCCAGGATTACCTGGAGCCGATACTGCGAAGCCGGGCGTGCGAACTCGGAGCCCAACTACGCCTGGGTACAGAGCTCGTCTCGTTCTTCCAGAATGAGGATGGCGTGACGGCCACACTGCGCCGACGCGACGACGGGCACGAATATCAGCTGCACGCCGACTATCTGGTGGCCGCAGACGGTGCCGACAGTCCGATCCGTCAGCAACTCGGCATCGCCCGCAGCGGGCGCGGACTGCTGTCAGTGCAACGCAGCATTCTGTTCCGGGCTCCGCTGCAGGACTACCTGGAGCATGGCGTCGTGCAGTTCGAGATCGACCAACCGGACCTCGATGCGTTCCTGACCACCTACTCTGACGGCCGCTGGGTGCTGATGCTCAAAGATGATCTCGACCGGACCGATGACGAACAGCGGGCGGTGATCCGACAGGCCACCGGCATCGATGATCTGCCCATCGAACTCATCACCACCGGACGCTGGGAACTGTCCGCGCTCATCGCCGATCACTTCAGTAACGGCCGGATCTTCCTCGTCGGCGACGCCGCTCACCAGTTGCCACCCAACCGGGGCGGCTACGGAGCGAATACCGGAATCGCCGACGCACACAACCTCAGCTGGAAACTGGCCGCCGTCGGAGCGGGAGTCAGCCGCCCGGAGCTGCTCGATACCTACGACGCGGAACGCCGCCCCGTCGCCCAGTTGCGCCATGATCAGATTTTTGCCCGGGCTGACTTCAAGGCGTACATCGAGGGCCCGGACGCCGAAGGCGACATCATCGCCGATATCGCCGTGGAACTCGGCCAGCTGTACCGCTCTTCAGCACTGGAGGGCATCGACGACGATGTGCCGCAGGCCCGCAAACCCGACGAGTGGAACGGCCAGCCCGGTACCCGTGCACCTCACGTCTGGCTCGACAAGTCCAGCAGTCGATCACTGCTCGACATGTTCGGACGGGGTTGGGTACTCGTCACCGACGATGAGGCATGGGGCGCCGCCGCCGCCCGCGTCACGCGGGACATCGGTGTGCCGATTCGTTTCGTACGTGTGCCGTCGGCCTCCGATCCCGACATTCATCGAGAATTCCTGGCCAGATATGGAATTGGGTGCGGTGGGGCCTCGCTTATCCGGCCCGACGGCTATGTCGCCTGGCGGGCCCCGGTCGCTCCCGCCAGCCGTACAGCCGCGCTGATGACGGCGGTTGGTACGGCGGCGATGGCAACGGCCTTCGGACCGCGTGGAGCGCAGCGCACTGTCCCTGGCGGGATCGTCACCGCTAGTTGACATACCGACGAAAGAACTGGCCGTTATCCGCGTTGCCTCAGCTCGCGGCGCGACGACACACCGAGTTTGGCGAAGATCTTGCTCAGGTGCCATTCCACCGTCCGTGGGCTGATGAACAGATGACCCGCGATTTCGGAGTTCGTATAACCGTCACCTGCAAGTCGAGCGATGTAGCTTTCTTGGGTCGTCAATGGCACCGGCGCTCTGTCGGCCCGCTCTTTCCGTAACGGCTCGCCCGCGGCGTGGAGTTCGCGGCGCGCCCGCTCGGCGAAACCGTCGGCCCCCATCTGCGTGAACTTCTCATGAGCGATGCGCAGCTCCTCGCGTGCTTCGCCCCGGCGGTTCTCGCGCCGCAGCCACTCGCCGAAGATCAGATGGGTGCGCGCGGTCATTACGGTGAGCGGAGAGTTCTCTAAATGTGTTATCGCCGAACGGTATTCGTGCTCGGCGGCTGGGCCCGCGCCCAAAAGGGCCTTGGCGCGTGCCGCGTAGCCGAGTGCGGTTGGGGTTCCGTTGGCTTCGGCACGTTCGATCAACTGTGCAGCTGCCGATTCGGCGGCGCTTGTGTTGCCGGACCGGGAAGCAGCCTCGACCATCTCGTTGAGCACATGGCCGTACATTCCCACGTCGTCGTATTCGAGGGCCGATGTGCATGCTGCGAACGCCTCGTCGTACTGTGCGAGCCCGTTGTGCAGGATTGCCACCGAGAAGAGCACGACGGTGATTTCACTGCCTTCACCGCGCGCGGTCGCGTCCTCGATCGTGGCCGCAGCGAGGCCCTTGGCGAGTTGCTCTTGTCCGCGGCAAGCGGCGAGATAGGTCTGGATGGAGCGGTGGGGCGGCGCGCCGGTTGCGGTAGAGATCGCGTCGGACTCTTCGAGCAGACCCGCCGCCTGCGCAAAGTCGCCTGCCGTGACACAAACCCCTGCGTAGGTGGTCAATGCGGCAGGCAGCACCGTCAACTCGCCTGCCGCACGGAGTAGTTCGAGCTGGCGGGCATTGAGCGAGTTGTACGTGTCCTGATCGGACAGGTCGAGCAGGACTCGGAGCGTGATGTCGTGCGAACGCGGATCCGCGGTCCCGGCCGTGTCTTCCTCCAGATACCGGGCGATGGCGCGACGCAGCAGTGGTGCAGCGGCGGCGTGACTTTCGGTCAGCCGGAGGACCAGTCCGTCGAGGAAGAGGTCGGCGGCCGTAGGCGGCTCGGATGGGGGCGGTGCCTGTCGCGCCGCGGCCGCTATCGCTGCCGCGGACCCGCCCTCATCGGAGTAGAGACGGCCGACGATCATCGCCGCGGTCAGGGCCTCGAGGTAGGTGTCACGCGACAGTGTGGCATCCACGGGGCGCAGTCTTTGGGCGGCCGTCAAAAGCAGCGGTGGTGCGTCTCGGCCTCGTTGGGCGGCGAACGCGATCTTTGCTCGGACGAGACCGACTCGGGCACTGAGTGATTCGTCTTCAGCCCCGGCGGCCGGCGCCAGCAGCCGGGCTGCGGCCTCCGGATCGCCCGCGTCCAGCGTGGCGAGCGCAGCGGCCAGTGCGCGCTCGGCGCGCCGGACGGGATCAGGCGTGAGTTCGACGGCATACGCCAGAAACGCTGCGGCCGCGGCGGATCCACCACGGCGGCGGGCTCGCTCGGCCGAGCCCACCAGTTCCACTGCCACCGCCTCATCGGGTGCATCCGTGGCGTGAGCGCGGTGCCAGGCACGGTGCTCACCGGCGATCGGCCCGGAGATCACCTCGGCCAATGCCGCGTGAGCTCGCCGACGCTCCGATGGCGAGGCGCTCCGGTAGATCGCCGACCGCACCAGGGGATGCCGGAAGCGTAGCCGGGTATCGACGGTAACCAGGCCGCTCTCCTCCGCCGGAACACCGGCGTCCGCACCGACTCCGAGGCGCGTGGCGGCGGCCCACAACCATGCCGGCTCGCCGGTCGGTTCGGCGGCCGCGAGCAGCAGGAGCATGCGTGTCTGCGGCGGCAGTTCGCGCAGTCGCCGGCCGTACGTCTGCTCGATGCGTGCCGCCAGCGGATTGGCAGCCGCCAATCCGTATCCGCCTGCCAGCCGCGCGGGTGGCAGCGCACTGTTCAATTCGAGCAAGGCCAGAGGGTTTCCGCCCGCTTCGGCCAGTATGTTGTCGCGGACGATTTCGTCCAGTCGGGTCGGCATCATCGCCGAGAGCAGTGCCCGTGCAT
This sequence comes from Mycobacterium appelbergii, assembly GCF_032883035.1. Taxonomy (NCBI): domain Bacteria; kingdom Bacillati; phylum Actinomycetota; class Actinomycetes; order Mycobacteriales; family Mycobacteriaceae; genus Mycobacterium; species Mycobacterium appelbergii. Next base: position 36,490 of record NZ_JAMQTH010000024.1, on the reverse strand, counting down.
CGGCATCGGCGAGGCCCCGGAGGTGCAACTCGGGTAATGCGGCCAGTCCCGGATCGGTCTGTGTTCCGCGCGCCGCGAAGACCATCACCACAGGGTCGGCGGCGAGCCGGCGCCCGGCGAACGCCAGCGCTTGGAGTGAGGCGCGATCGACCCACTGTGCGTCATCGATGAGGCAGAGGGTGGGGCGCTCCGCAGCGGCGTCGGACAGCAGCGAAAGCACCGCCAAGCCCACCAGCAGGCGATCCGGCGCAGCACCGTCGCGCAAGCCGAGCGCCACCCGTAGGGCGTTCTTCTGGGGGTTGGGCAACCGGTCGATGTGTCCGAGTAGCGGCGCGCACAGCTGCTGAAGGCCGGCGTAGGCGAGCTCCAGCTCTGATTCCGCGCCGCTGACGGCAATGACGTGCAGATCTGCGGCATTGTCGTGAAGATCGCGCAGCAACGCCGTTTTGCCGATGCCTGCCTCACCCCGCACGACCAGGACTCCGCTCCCGCCACCGCGGGCGCGCTCGAGTAGCTCAGTCAACTGTCGCTGCTCAGCGCGCCGTCCCACCAGCGCGCCGCGTCGCACACCGTCGGCCATGCGGTGATCTTTACACGCGAACGAGCTGGTAGCCGCCCGAAGCTCCACAGTTCGGCTACCCGCTGCCCAGTCCCGGGTCGCCGTCAACCCGTGGTTTTCACGGGGTGAACGAAGCTCGCCGGGGTGTGTGATTTTCCCAGGCGGACTGCATTCATTCCATGAAGGGCTTTCACGATGACCAAAAACATGACCGTCCACGACGCCACCTATGACCTGTTGCGCACGCTGGGGCTGACCACGGTGTTCGGCAATCCAGGCTCCACCGAGCAGACCTTCCTGCAGAACTTCCCGGACGACTTCACCTACATCCTGGGATTACAAGAAGCGTCGGTGTTGGCGATGGCCGATGGCTTCGCGCAGTCCACCGGCAAGCCCGCGTTGGTCAACCTGCACACCGCGGCAGGCACCGGGAACGCGATGGGCAGCCTCGTCGCGGCTTACCGCGCGAATACGCCGCTGATCGTCACTGCCGGCCAGCAGACCCGCGAAATGTCATTGTGTGATCCATATTTGAACAACCCCGACCCGACGATCATGCCGCAGCCATGGGTCAAATGGGCCTACGAGCCGGCGCGTGCCGAGGACGTGCCCGCGGCATTCATGCGGGCTTACGCCGTCGCGATGCAGCCGCCGGCGGGGCCGGTGTTCCTGTCCATTCCGCTCGACGACTGGAACAAGCCGGCGCTGGGGCCTGCGGTGGTCAGGACGGTCAGCCGACGCGTCGAGCCGGACGGTGAGCGGCTGCGCGAGTTCGCCACCCGGATCAGCCGGGCGGAGCGACCCCTGTTGGTACTCGGGCCGGAGGTCGATCGCGCGGGCGCGTGGGATGCCGGCATCGCCTTCGCCGAGAAACTGCGCGCATCGGTTCGCGGCAGTGGGCTGTCGGACAGGTGCTCATTTCCCGAGGATCACCCGCTGTACGCGGGTCCGCTGCCATTGACGATCGCCGGCGTCAACGAGGCCGTAGCGGGCTTCGACCTCGTCATCACGATCGGCGCACAGGTGTTCCGGTACTACCCGTACGTCGGGGGCGAGTACTTACCCGACGGCACCGAGGTCCTGCAGATCACCGGCGATCCCCACCTCGCCGCGATCGCGCCGGTAGGTGACAGCCTGCTCGGCGATGTGGGCACGGTCCTCGAACAGCTCGTGGAGTTGGTGGACGTCCCAGCCGACCGGCAGGCTCCGCCCGGACTGAGCCGAGATTTCAGTGGCGATCTCCCGGTCGCATCGGCGCCGCTGCTGCCCAATGACGTCTACGCGGTGCTGAGCGGGGTCAAACCCGACGACGCCGCGGTCGTCATGGAGTCCACCTCTACGCTGGCAGACCTCATTCAGTGGTGGCCCACTCGGCGCACCGGCAGCTTCTTCGCGACGGGCAGCGGCGGCATCGGCTGGGGCGTACCTGCGGCGGTCGGCATCGCGCTCGGCGACCGGGCCCGCGGCGTGAAGCGAACCATCGTCGCCTCGATCGGCGACGGATCGTTCCAGTACTCGATCCAGGCCATCTGGACCGCGGCGCAGCACAAGCTGCCGATCGTGTTCGTCGTACAGCGCAACGGCGAATACTGCGTGCTGAAGTCCTTCGCGCTTCTCGAGGAGACGCCGAATGTTCCCGGACTGAACCTGCCGGGGCTCGATATCGCCGCACTGGCAACAGGTTTCGGATGCCGAGCGGCCAATGTGGCGAGCACCGAGGAATTGTCGCTCGAATTCAAGGCGGCCCTGGAAGCCGACGGGCCCACCGTCCTGGTGGTGCCGACCCAGCCGCACCTACCGTTCCTGGGCTGAGCGATGCCCGTTTACACATGTACGACGGTGCAATCCACGCTGAGCGGTGACGCGAAGGCCGAACTTGCCGCCGAAGTGACCAGGATCCATTCGATGATCAATCACGTTCCCGGTAGCTATGTGAACGTTGTCTTCCACGAGCTGGCAACCGATGAGGTCTACACCAACGGTCAACCCGCACAGCCGCTTCTGATCAATGGATGGGTTCGCACCGGACACCCCGAGGCCCAGAGCAGCCAGCTCGTCGCCGAGATCGCCGCAGCGGCCTCGCGGGTGACCGGTATTCCCGCCCAACGGGTCCTCGTCGTCATCCAGAACAGCCCAGCGCATCTCGCGATCGAAGGTGGCCGGGTGCTGCCCGCCCCCGGCGAAGAGGAGGCGTGGCTACAGTCGCTGAAAGATCCGGTCGATGATCACTGACATTCCCTCCTTGGAGCATTTCGCCGAGGCCGCCTCGAGCCATGGTGTGGTGGTGACCGACGAGGCCGTACTCGCCGAACGCGGACTCGACTACTGGGGCGTCGGGGGAGTGGCCGGCTTGCTACTGCGGCCCCACCGCCGCGAGGACATCGCACCGATCATGCGGCTGGCATCCGAACATCACGTCCCGATCGTGCCCCGAGGTGGGGCGTCGAACTGCTCGGGCGGCATGATGGCGACCCCGGGTCGCATCCTGCTCGACCTGTCAGGTCTCAACCAAATCCTCGAGATCGATGTTGAGAACCGCTGCGCCCGAGTAGAACCCGGAGTCATCAACTCCGACCTGCAGGCGGCACTGGCGCCGCACGGGTTGTGCTTCTCGCCCGACCCCGTCTCGGCCCACCTCGCCACGGTCGGGGGTAACCTCATCGAGAACGCCGGCGGCCCACATGCCCTGAAGTACGGCGTCACCTACAACCACATCCTGTCCGCTGATGTCGTGCTGCCCGACGGATCCACCGCCACCTTCAGGGCGGATGACGACGGCCCCGACCTCCTCGGCATTCTCATCGGGTCGGAAGGCACCCTCGGCATCGTCACCGAGGTGACCGTCTCACTGCGCCCGATCGCCGCGGTCACCCACAGCCTGATGGGTGCATTCGCCTCCGCGAGGGAGGCCGCCGACACCATTGCCGCGGTGATCGCCAGCGGTGTGGTGCCCGCGGCGGTGGAGTGGCTCGACCGGGCGGGTATCGCCGGCCTTCAGCAGTTCTACGACACCGGCTATCCGTTGGACGCCGATTCGATTGTGCTCATCGACGTCGACGGCACTGCGACCGAGGTGGCCCACGACCAAGCCGTCGTAGAAAGAGTGCTGCGAGAGCGGGCCACCGAGGTCAGGGTGGCCGAAGACGAAAAAGCCCGCGCCGCACTGTGGTACGGCCGTCTCAATGCCCCCAATTCAGTGGTGCAGAGCGGCAAGGGGTTCTTCATTGGCGACGTCACGGTGCCGCGCGACCGGATCCCCGAGATGCAGGAAGCCATACAGGCCACCGCCGCGCGCCACGCCGACGGCCTGCTGTTCATCGCGGTGTGCGGTCACGCCGGTGACGGTGACCTGCATCCCACCACGTTCTTCGACAAGGACAATCCGCTTGCGGCATCGGCGCTGGCAGCGGCGAACAACGAGATCATCGAAGCAGCACTGGGGTTGGGCGGCACCATCACCGGTGAACATGGGGTCGGCACCGAGAAGATTCAGTTCATGACCAAGCGTTTCACCCCGGTGGAGATCGCCGCGCAACGCGCGATCAAGAGGGCATTCGATCCGGCCGGGCTGCTCAACCCCGGGATCATGCTGCCCGAGCCATCGCCAGACGAACCCGACACCAGCGTGTTCGGCGCTGCGGTCCAGGCCGCCCTTACCGGCGACCTGACCCCTGAACCGGGCGCCGCGTTGACCACCGGTGAAAACACCGACATCACCGTCAATCTCGGCAACCTCAGCCTGGTCGTCGGCGCTGACACCACGGTCGAGGCGCTCAACCGGTATCTCGACGAGCATGGTGTCACCTGCGCGGCGGTTCCCACCACGGGTGGGGAGCGCACCATCGGGGCCGTGGTGGCCACGGCCACCGGTGCCGAACGCGGTCGCATCAGACACGCACTGCTTGGTGCCGACGTCACGGTCATCGACGGCCAGACACCTGCCCGCTTCGGCGCGGAAACCATGAAGGACGTCGCCGGATACGACACCAAACGGCTCTACATCAGCGCCCGCGGCGCCTTCGGAGCGCTCACGGCCCTCATCTTCAAGGTCGGCATCAAGACCTGAACCGCCTCCGCCGCGACCGGCGCCGGCGTAGCGCCCCACACTGTTCTTCGCGGGGTTGTCACCTCTAGTTGACAGGCTTCCAAACAAGTCGCGCCGATCCATATCGGCGGGCCGGCCGGCGATTTCGGGGTTGGTACGGCATCAAAGCAGATCAAAGCAGAGGGGTTGGACAAGTTAAGGCGTCGCCGACCACCAGATCAGGCCATTGCAGTCCGGGTCTTGACAGATCGATGTGAGCCACGTTGAATCTCCTCCATTCAGTGGTTTTGACAAACCACTCAGTGGTTGGAGCGGCCGTTGGTAGAACGAGAGACTTCGGGTCAGATGCTGGACCGGTTCGTCAGTGTGCTGAGCTGCTTCTCGGTTGATGCGCCGGTGGCAACCGCCGCCGAGATCCGTGAGCGCACTGGACTTCCACCCACCACTGCCAACCGGCTACTGCGGTCTCTCCTTGACCGTGGCGTTCTGAGCCAGGACCGGCGCGGATACAAGCTGTCACTGCGTTTTGTCGGGTGGGCGGAGGTCGCGAAGGCGGCTTCCGATCTGGTGGAAGCTTCCACGCCCATCCTCGCCGAGTTGCGGGATCGCTCCGGCGAATCGACCGGACTCGCGCTGCTGGACAACGACTGTCGGTACGTGATCAACAATTGCTCGTCGAGGAAGTCGATTGTCTTCCACACCGAGATCGGGCAGACGCTCCCGTTGCACGCAGGATCCGGCGGCAAGGTGATCGTCGCGTTCAGCAACCAGCAGCTGCTGCCCAAGCGCTTGAAGAAGCTGGCCAGCGGAACCATCACGACCCGCGCGGATCTCGTCGACGAGCTGGAGCTGATCCGCAAGCGCGGCTGGGCGTACGCACAGAGCGAGCGCGAGGAGGGGCTGAATTCGGTGGCCGCGCCGGTGTTCGATGCGGGCGGCTTGATCGGCTCGATGACCATCGGCGGACCGTCTTTCCGGATGGGTGAAGCGCGCGCCGAAGAACTCGGCGAGATGGTGTTCGCTGCGGCTCGCGAGCTGTCACTGGTCATCGGCCATGTGGGTGATTACCCGTCGGCTCTGGACATGAATGACAGGAACGACACCAGAAACTAGGAGACAGATAAGTGGAAGCTCGTCAGAAGCTCAATGCGCAGATCGAATCCGGCACGCTCACAGTGGCCCCCGGAGTGTACGACGGACTGACTGCAGCGCTCGTGAAGCGTCAGGACTTCAACGCGGCGTACATGTCCGGTGCAGCGGTCGCCTCATCACTCGGGCTGCCCGACCTCGGCCTGACGAGTCAGAGCGAGATGGCCTCGCGGGCTGCGCTGCTGACCGGTGTGCTCGGCGACGTACCGCTCATTGCCGACGCGGATACGGGATTCGGCGACATCATCAACGTGGTGCGGACGGTTCAGCTGTATGAACGTGCCGGGGTGTCGGCCATCCAGCTGGAGGATCAACTGTTCCCCAAGAAGTGCGGGCATCTGGACTCCAAGGAAGTCATTGCGCCGGAAGACTTTCAGCGAAAGATCGAAGCTGTGGTCGAAGCGCGTACCGACGATCAGATGCTGGTGATCGCGCGGACCGACGCGCTCGCATCCCTCGGGTTCGACGACGCCGTCGCGCGCGCGAAGAAGTACGTCGAGGCAGGTGCCGACATCATCTTCATCGAAGCTCCGCAGAGCGCCGAACAGATCGCGGAGATCCCCGGACTGTTTTCCAGGCCGACACTGTTCAACCTCGTACCGCGCGGCAAGACGCCGGCAGTCTCGCTGGAATCGCTGCAAACCGCGGGCTACTCGATCGTCATCGCACCCGGTCTCGCGTTCGGCGCAGCAGCGGATGCGGTCGACAATGCCCTCGCGACCCTTCGCAGCGGCGATACCGACACGGGCCGGCAGTGGTCGCCCACCGACCTGTTCCGCGCCGTCGGCCTGGACTACTGGGACGACATCGGCAAGCGCTTCGCCGCGGGAACCAGTGTGTGACAATGGGATCCACCGTCATTGAGCAGCTGCTCGGTCGCGCATCGGACAACGCTGCGGCAAAGCCTGGTGACACGGTCGTCGTCGACGTCGACATGACCGTGCTGATCGACATGCAGTTCCAGCATGACCGGCTGCACCATGTCCTCAAGGTCCACGATCCGGACCGGCTCGCCGTGGTCATGGACCATGCGGTTCCCGCGCCGTCGATTCGAGACGCCGCAGGGGGTGAGCGGGCACGTGAATTCGCCCGATCACATGGTGTGAGGAAGTTTTACGACATCGGCAGGCACGGCATCGTGCATCAGGTGATCGCGGAGCAGGCCCTCGCATCGCCCGGGCAGAACCTCGCTTGCACCGACTCCCACACGTGCGCTGCGGGCGCACTCAACGTCGCCGCGCGGGGCCTCGGACCGGCAGAGGTCCTGCAGATCGTGTGCACCGGGAAGACGTGGCATGTGGTCCCGCCCACCATCCGTTACGACCTGGTGGGGGAGAAGCCCGACCACATCAATGGAAAGGACATCTTCCTGCACGTCGCCGGCGAGTACGGCGATGCGACCGATCACGCCATCGAGTACGGCGGGCCAGGCCTGTCCAGTGTGCCGATATCGGACCGTCGGACGATCGCGGCGCAGGGCGCCGAGGTCGGCGCCGACTTCTCGGTGTTCCCGGCCGACGAGATATGTCTGGAATCGTTGGGATCCCAAGCACAAGACGTCAATCCGTGCAACGGGGACGACGACGCGGATTATGCAGTACGGCGGACGGTCGATCTGTCCGCGCTGAAACCCATGGTCTCGAAGCCGGGGACGGTCATCAACAACTCGATGCCGGTGAGCGAGTTGGGCGACAAGCCGATTCATCAGGCATTCATCGGGTCCTGCGCCAATGGCCAGCTCGACGATCTTCGCGTCGCAGCTGCGATCCTTGACGGACAGCAGGTCAGGAGCGGTGTCCGGCTGATTGTCACGCCTGCCTCACAGCAGGTGTATCTCGATGCCGTCGCTGCCGGCTACGTCACGTCGATCGTCGCCGCTGGGGGCGTCGTCACGAACCCGACCTGCGGCGCCTGCTTCGGATACCACATGGGGGTGCTCGGACCGGGCGAGGTCTGCGTGACTGCCAGTACCCGAAACTTCAAGGGCCGTATGGGGAGTCCGGACGCAGAGATCTACATGGCTTCACCGGCGACTGTCGCGGCATCGGCGATCGCCGGACACATCAGCACTCCCGGAGATCTCTGATGACTACAGCGACAAACGAGCTCGTTCTTTCCGGTCGGTCCTGGGTCTTCGGTGACCAGGTGACCACAGATGAGATGTTTCCCGGGTATGCGATGCGTTTGCCGATCGCCGAGGCCGCACACGAGATGTTCAACGCGTCGCGCCCCGGCTGGCCCGAGCTGGTGCAATCCGGCGACATCGTCGTCGGTGGCACGAACTTCGGACTCGGATCCAGCCGCCCGGTCGCCCTGCTGTTCCGTGAGCTCGGCGTCAGTTGCCTGGTCGCCGAGAGTTTCAACTCGTTGTTCCTGCGCAACTGCATCAACTACGGGTTGCCCCTCCTCGTCGTGCCGGGGGTCTCGTCCGCGGTGACCGAGGGCGATGAGCTGACTGTGGATGTCGTCAACGCGACCTTCAAGAATCGTTCGACCGGTGCCGTCCTCACCGAGTCGAAGCCGTACCCGGAATTCCTCATCGAGATCCTCCGGCGTGGTGGTCTGCTGCGGCGACTCGAAGAAGACGGGTACCTGCGACCGGGTAGCACCGATTAGGAGCAGTGATATGTCAATGAAGCGAAGCGTGTCGTCGGCCCTGGCTTCCTCCGCCGTCGTGGTGGGGCTCCTTGCCGGGTGCTCGGGAAGTGATGGCGGGGACGCGAATCCGGATGATCCGGTAAAGATTGACATCACGGTCACGCATGACACCGAGCCGTTCTCGGTCCCGTGGCTCGTCGCAATCGATCAGGGCTTCTTCAAGGAACGTGGGGTGGAGGTCGGCAAGATCGTACCGGGAAAGGGCGGCGCATCGACGATCCAGAACCAGCTTTCCGGCGACCTTCCGATCGCCGATACCAGTTTCCCGGCAGTGGTCGACGCCAAGGCCAGCGGTGCTGATCTCGTCGTCGTCGGTGGCGCCGTGCAATCCCTGGCGGGCAACGACTTCTACGCACTCGCCGGCAACGATGCCGTGAATTCCGTCAAGGATGTGAAGGTGTGGTCGTTCACGAGGGAAGGCTCGGTTACCCAGCAGCTCACCTACCTACTCCCCGATGCCGAGGGGGTCGATCCCAACTCTGTCCAGCGCACGACCGCAGGTGGGCTGGGAGAGGGCTTGGCGTTGCTCGAAGGCGGTGACGTCGATGCAACGGTCGTGCCGATCGCGGAGGCGCTGAAGAATCCGGATGCGTACAAGCTGGTGGTCTCGGCCAAAGAAGTGATCCCGGCCTTTCAGCAGACGGTCATGACCACGACGCCCGAGTACGCCCAACAGCACCCAAAAGTGATCGAAGCGATCACCAATGGATACGACGAAGCGGTCCAGTGGACCGTTGACCACCCCAAGGAAGCTGCCGCCATCTGGGCAAAGCACACCAAGGAATCCGACGCCGTCGCCGAGCGGATCGTCCAGAGCTACCTGCAGGCGAACTACTGGGGCGTCGGCTTCAATGCGGAAGCCATCGCGAACGCGCTGAAGGGGTTCCAGCTCGTCGGCAAGGACGCGTCAGCGGTCGACCTCTGTGAGCTGTTCGACCCGCAGTACCTGCCTGACGGAGCGTCGACGACGGCTTCCGAGAACTGTTGACATATCTGCCTTCGAGGAGTGCAACGATGCAACCAACCGCGCAGAGATCCATGAGCGACCAGAGCGCCGCAAACCCGATCGTCGACGTGTCCGGCTGCATTCAGCGGTTCGGCAGGCTGCACGCGCTCGGCCCGGTCGACCTCACGATCCGACCGGGTGAGTTCGTGTCCATCGTCGGACCGAGCGGGTGCGGGAAGTCGACGCTATTGGAGTTGGTTGCAGGACTTCAAGATCCGAGCGAGGGGCACATCGCCGTGGCAGGCGAACCGCTGCGTGGCCCGCGCGACCGTACGGCGATCGCGTTCCAGGAGTCAGCGACGCTGCCCTGGCGGACAGTGCGGGACAACGTCGCCTTCGCGCTCGAGGTACGCGGAGTGCCGAAATCCAAACGCCGCGAACGTGCGGACGAGCTGATCGGCACGGTCGGGCTCGGCGGATTCGAGGACAACTATCCGTCGCAACTGTCCGGCGGGATGCGTCAGCGCGTTGCCATCGCGCGTTGCCTGTCGATGGATCCCGACCTGATCCTGGCTGACGAGCCGTTCGGTGCACTGGATGAGCAGACCCGGTTGCTGATGTCGTTCGAGCTGATGCGGGTGGTCGAGGAGTTGTCCTGCGGGGTGCTGTTCATTACGCACAGCATTCAGGAGGCCGTGCTGTTGTCCGACCGCATCCTCGTGATGAGTGCCCGCCCGGGCACGGTCCTGGACGAGATCCACGTCGACCTGCCACGTCCCCGCAACGAGCACACGCTGGCCGCACCGAAGATGGCCGCGCTGACCGAGCGGATCTGGACCCAGCTGAAGGACGAGGCAGGCAAAGCGATGGAAGCGACCACGCGATGAGCAGCGCGGTGAGCGCGACCATGGCACCGGCAGGGTCACGGGCCGAGCCGGCTGGTTCAACGCGCTCGGCGGTCCCGAGCTACGTCCGTCCACCGGCATCCCGAGCGCTCAAGATGCCCGCAGGCGCGTGGCGGATCATTATGATTCTCGCCTTCTTCGGTGGGGTCGAGATTCTCGCGCAGTCCGGTGCGGTCCCACGGCTTTCGCTTGTCCCGGTCACCGAGATGGTCGTGCGGGCCGGTGAACTGCTGACCGATCCCGAGTTCCTGATGAACGATCTCCTGCGCAGTGTCGGCATCATCGCCATCAGCCTTGTCGTCGCCACGCTCTTTGGTGTGGCGATCGCGTACCTGATGTGGCGCAGCGGCATCGTCCGCTCCGCGCTCGAGCCATACCTGAGCGTCTTCTACGCGGTGCCTACGTTTGCGGTCTACCCGATTCTCGTTGTGCTGTTCGGAGTTGGCGTGTGGCCGATCGTCTTACTGGCCTCGACGTTCAGCATCGTCGTCGTCATCCTGAATGCCCTGGCCGGCTTCGACTCGGTGCCAGAGGTGGTCCGCAAGCTGGAGCGATCTCTGGAGCTCACCCGGTGGCAGTCTTTCCGGCTCGTGCTGCTGCCGTCTGCCATGCCCGACATCGCCGCCGGTGTGAAGCTCTGTATGGCGTACTCCATTATCGCGACCCTCGCGATGGAGTTCATCCTGGCCTCCGACGGGTTGGGGAACTTCATCGCGAATGCATACGACAGTTTCGCGGTCGCAGACATGTACGGCGCGATTCTGATCGTCGGGCTTCTCGCGCTCGTCGCGACCCTGGGAATTTCGGCCGCATTGAACCGGCTCGATTGGAGGCGTCGATGAGCCAGGTAACGCCGGCCGCGCCCGAGGCCACCTCGAAATCGGCCCTGAATCAAACGCGTACCCGCATCCTGCCACCCCTTGTATTGCTCGGCGTCCTTGTCGCGGCGTGGTGGATCGGCGCCGATCTCATCGACAGCGCGGTCTTTCCGACACCGGTCGAGTCCGTATCGACTCTCGGTAAGGAGCTCGCCGACAGCGGATTCCGGGAGAGCGTCGGCTCGACGGTCTTGAACCTTGTGATCGCGTATGCGTTGGCGGTGGTTATCGGTGGCGTACTCGGCCTGCTCGTCGGACTGAGCGGATTCTGGAGCCGGACCCTGTCACCGCTCATCTTCTCGCTCAACAGCATCCCCAAAATTGTGCTGTACCCGATCTTCCTGCTGTTCCTTGGCCTCGGAGCGTTGAGCCAGGTCTCGTTCGCGTTCTTCCAGGGTCTGCTTCCGATGTTCCTGATCATGCTCGAAGGCAGTGCGGCAGTGAACCGGCTGCATCTGAAGCTGGCGGCGAGCCTGCAGATGAGCTACCCGGCGCTGCTGCGGAAGATCGTCGTACCGCAGCTCGTCCCAACGCTTCTGACTGCGATGCGCGTGACCTTCGGACTGACGTTCGTGGGACTCATCCTTGCCGAGATGTTCGCTGGAACGACCGGTCTCGGGTTCGAGCTCCTTCGCAACGTGACCCAGGTCAGGATGGCGAACATTCTCGGTGAGGTACTGCTGATCACAGTTATCGCGTTGATCCCGACCGTCGCCCTGAAGTACTTCGAACTTCGGGCGAAGGCGAGCGCACGTTAGCGAGCTGTCTTCGACGACTTCCGTGCCGACCCGTCCTCGCCCGCGAGTTGGGCACGCACGTCGCTGGACACCTGCACGCCACGCTTTCGCAGATCGCCGATGAACTGCGCAGTCAGCGGATCGGGCGTGGCGGGCGTCACCGCGACAAGCTGGCGTACCCACCGTGGCGAGAAGGAACGGACTGCGCCGGGAAATCCGGCGCTGACCGCGCTCACCGGGCATACCGCGATACCCAGGCCGGCCGCGGCGAGCTGAGGCGCCGCGGCGCTGACCGCCGTCCTCATCGCGGTTTCGGTGTGAATCCCCGCGCTCGCCAGGGACCGATCCAGCCATCCACTGAGGCCGTTCTCCGGCGTGAAGTGCACGATCTGTGCGCCCTCCAGATCCTGCATGCGCACGGTCGCATGTCGCGTCAGGGGATGACCCGACGGGGCGGCCAGCACGATCTCCTCGTCCGCCAGGGCAGTGGTGGTGAAGCGGTCAGGTACCGGAAGTGGAACGAGCGCCAGGTCGACCTCGTCGGCGTCGATCAAGCCGAGGAATGCCCCGATGGTGGCGGCCTCACGGAGGCTGATCGCCACGTCGGGGTGGCGGCGATGCCAACTGCGGATCACGGGGGCGAGCATCGGCACGGTCAGGCTCTGGGCACAGGCCAGGCGAAGTGATCCGCCCGCCGCCTCACCCACTGAACGGGCCGATCTGACGGCCGAGGTGGCCGCGTCGATCGCCTGTCTGGCATCGGCGATGGCTGCTCGGCCTGCGGGCGTAAGCCGCGCGCCCTTGGGGTCACGATGCAACAGCACCGTATGGGCTTCGCGCTCGAGCATGGCGAGCTGGTGAGAGACGGCGGGTTGCGAGGAATGCAGCAGCCGGGCGGCTTGCGTGATGGATCCGGTGTCGGCGACCGCGACGAGACATTCCAGTGCTCGGAGAGACGGCATCCACCACTGTATCCATAATTTGGATGACTGACCGCCAGAGTATCGATGCAGTTTGGGAAAGCCTTCATGCCGGTGCTGTGTTGAACGACCCATGACACGACCGATTCGCATCGCAGTTGCATTGCCGCCCGGCAACACCCCGGACTACGCCACCTGGCGCAGCGCGGTCATCCAGGCTGAAGAACTCGGCGCTGATCTGGTGTTCGGCTGGGACCACTTCCACCGGCCCGAGATGGCCGAACTGAACGAGGGGATCCCGGTCCTCGCCGAGGTCCAACCGGATGTGACGAACTTCGAGGGCTGGACCGCCCTGGCATCGTGGGGTGAGATCACGCACCGTGCCCAGATCGGCCTGCTGGTTACCGGCATCGGCTACCGCAATCCCGATCTGCTCGCCGATATGGCCCGCACTGTCGACCACATCAGCGGCGGCCGCCTGGTGCTGGGCCTGGGTGCAGGGTGGTACGAAAAGGACTACACCACATATGGATATGAGTTCGGCAGCTGGAAATCACGCTTCGACCTGTTCGAGGCGGGGCTGGCACGAATCGACGCTCGCTTCGGTGAATTGATCCCACCGCCACTGCACAAGATCCCCATCCTCATCGGCGGCACCGGCCCTAAGCGGACCCTGCCCCTGGTGGTGCGCTACGCCGACATCTGGCATACCTTCCTGTCGGTCGAGGGCTTCACCACGGCGAGTGCACAGCTCGACGAGATGGCCGCCGCAGCAGGACGCGACGGAAACGAGATTGAACGGTCGGTGCACTGGTTCGGCCTCGACAGCGCCGAGAGCTACCACGCCGCCGGTGCCACCATTTTCGTCCACGAGATCGCCCCGGACCCCATCGCCGGTTATGACTTCACCACCGTCAAGGAGATGTTGGCCTGGCGCGATCGTCGGAACGGGTGATGACGACCTTGCCCGCCTTGGCTTTGCCGTTCTCGACGTAGCCGAGGGCTTCCAGCGTCTGGTCGAAGGCGAAGGTGGAGTCGATCACCGGGCGCAGGTGCCCGGCGTCGTACAGCGTGGCAAGCTCCCGTAGCTGGGTGCCACTGGCGTGCATGAAGAAGAACGAGTAGTGCACGCCAAGCTTTTTGGCGGCCCTGCGGACCTTGCGGCTGAGGAACGACAGCACGAACTCGAATGGTTTGGGTGCGCCGAGTTGTTTGGCGAATCCGGCGTCGGGCGGGCCGGCGACGCCGATCGCCAGGCCTCCGGGTTTGAGCACGGTGAGCGACTTCATCAGGTTCTCCCCGCCGAGCGAGTCCACCACCAGGTCGTAACCGGACAGACTCTGGGCGAAATCCTCTGTGGTGTAGTCGATGACGACGTCGGCTCCGAGGTCGCGGACCAGTTGTGCTCTGGCGCCGTTGGCGGTGGTCGCCACATGCGCGCCGAGGTGCTTGGCAAGCTGGATGACGGTGGACCCGAGCCCGCCTGCGCCGGCGTGGACGAGAACTTTCTGCCCAGGAGTCACCTGCGCCCGTTCGACCAGGATCTGCCACGCGGCGAGCGCGACCAAGGGGACCGCGGCGGCCTCGTGCAGTGACAGTGCGGACGGCTTGAGCGCGACGTCATTGTGGTCGATGGCGATGTACTCGGCGAAGGTCCCGATGCGTTGGTCGCGGGGGCGGGCATACACCTCGTCGCCGACGCTGAAACCGCGGACGCCCGCGCCGATCTCGGTGACCACGCCGGCGACGTCGTGACCGAGCACGAAGGGCGGCTTGTACTTCAGGAGCTGCTTGAACTCACCGTTGCGGACCATGATGTCGAGCGGGTTGACGCCGGCCGCGCTCACCCGGACGAGCACGTCATTGTCGCCGACGCCCGGCTCAGGTACGTCGGCGGCGCGAACGTCGTTCTTGCCGTATCGAGTGACGATGAATGCCTTCATGTGGGTCATTTCCTTTCAGGCTCGCGGTCCAGGAGCAGCTGCGCATTGACGATGCCTGCGGCGAGGATGTCGTCGGACAGTTTCTGGTCGGAGACCGCGCGTGCGAGTTGCAGCGTTGCGACGAGAACTGTGAACAGCCCCAGGGCCGTGGTGCGCGCCGCGGACGGGGCGCGTGGAGACAGATGCGCGGCGATGACCTCGACGATGGATTGCATTCCGTCGGTGTAGGCATCCCGGACGGCGGCATCGCACCGGCTGATCTCATCGAGCAGGGCAGCGTTGGGGCAGCCGGTGCCCGGGTGGTCGCGATGCTGTGGCGAGAGATACTCGCGCACGAATCCTTCCAGCGCCGCCCGGCCGGGCGGCAGCGCCTTCAGGTTGTCGCGCTGCGCGCGTAGCTGGTCGGCCACGACGTTGGCCACGAGATCGTCCTTGGACGAAAAGTGCGCGTAGAACGCGCCGTTGGTCAGTCCGGCATCGGACATGAGCGTGGCGATGCCGGAACCGTCGATGCCGTCCTGCTTGAAGCGGTCGCTGGCGGTGTCGATGATCCGGCGTCGCGTCGCGGCTTTGCGTTCGGCGGCCGATGGCGTCATGGCTAGCTCCCAGTCGTCGTGAGATGTCGTGCTTGCCAATATTAGCACAACGGCTTACGATCATAATATTACGGTCGTAAGATAACGATCGAAGAGTGGGGAAAGGCTCCGATGACCACCTGGAAAGACACACCGAACCGCACCGTCGACGTCGGCGGGCTGAGATTCGCGTACCGCGAACTCGGCGGCGGTTCAGACATTCCGGTGGTGTTCCTGCATCACCTGACCGCAGTGCTCGACGACTGGGACCCGCGTGTCATCGATGGCATCGCCGCCCGTCACCGCGTGATCGCCTTCGACAATCGCGGTGTCGGCGCCACCGGAGGGTCGGTGCCGACCACCGTCGAGCAGATGGGGACAGATGCGATCGCCGTCATCCGCGCCCTGGGCCTCCAACAGGTTGATCTGTTCGGATTCTCACTCGGCGGCGGCGTCGCGCAGATGGTGGCTCTGCAGGCCCCGGAACTCGTGCGCCGCATGGTCCTGGCCGGCACCGGTCCCCGCGGCGCAGGCGGCATCGACAAGATGGCCACCATCGTCGGTGGCGCCTACCTCAAGGCGGCCTTCACCCGCAGCGACCCGAGGAACTTCCTGTTCTTCCCCCGCACGCCAGAAGGAAAGCACGCCGCGTCGCAGTACCTGGGCCGGCTCGAAGAGCGGACACAGAACCGCGACAAGAAAATCTCCCTGCAAGCCGGCCTTGCTCAGATCAAGGCCATCCGGCACGCCGGCAAGTGCGCACCCGATGACCTCTCCGTCCTCATCCACCCCGTCCTGGTGGCCAACGGCGACCACGACCTCATGGTGGACAGCAGCCACTCCGCCGATATGGCACGTCGACTTCCCAATGCGCAGCTGAAGATCTACCCGAACTCCGGGCACGGCGGGGTATTCCAGCACCACCAGACCTTCGTGCCCGACGCACTGCAGTTCCTCGCCAACTAACGCATCCACGAACCTCAGGAGACAGTCATGTATGCCCACACGCCGTCGCGCACCCTCACCGCAGGTGGGATCACCTACGCCTACCGCGAACTCGGACCCAAGGGCGGCATTCCCGTCATCTTCTTGGTCCATCTCGCTGCCACGCTCGACAACTGGGATCCCCGCGTCATCGATCCGATCGCCGAACGTCACCACGTCATCGCCTTCGACAACCGCGGCGCCGGAGCCTCCACCGGAACCGTTCCCGATACCGTCGAAGCGATGGCTGAGGACGCCTACACCTTCATCACCGCACTGGGTTTCAACACCGTCGACATCCTCGGCTTCTCCCTCGGCGGGATGGTCGCCCAGGCTCTGGTGCTCAAACATCCCGAACTCGTCCGCAAGCTGATCCTCACCGGAACCGGACCCGCAGGCGGAACGGACATCGACAAGGTCGCCCGCACAACCTATTACGACATTCTGCGGGCCACCCTCACCCGCAGGGACCCCAAGGAGTTCCTGTTTTTCAACCGTGACGAGGTCGGCAAACGTGCCGGCCGGGCATTCATCGAACGCCTCGGCGAACGCACCGAGGACCGGGACGCGAAGATGGACGTGCGGGCGTTCCAGACCCAACTCAAGGCGATCAAAGGATGGGGCCGCTCCACTCCGGCAGACCTGTCACGCATCACCCAGCCGACGTTGATCGCCAACGGTGACAACGACCGCATGGTTCCCTCCGTGCTCTCCGAAGACCTGCACCGGCGGATCGCCGGCTCGCAACTGACCATCTACCCCAACTCCGGACACGGGGCGATCTTCCAGTACCACAGCGATTTCGCGGCTGCCGCAATCGAATTCCTGGATCGCTGACTAGACGCCGATGCCCGCCGCGGCGATCGCCTCCTGCATGCCCCTGGTTGCCAGGACGTCGGCCAATTCGTTGTCGGCGACACCCGAGTGTCCCTTCACCCAGAACCACTCGACCTGGTGTCGCGCACAGGCGAGCTGAAGCCGCTTCCAGAGGTCGACGTTCTTCACCGGTTGCTTCGCGGATGTCATCCAGCCGTTGCGTTCCCAGCCCAGCACCCACTTGGTGATGCCGTTGCGGACGTAGGTGCTGTCGGTGTGCAGGTGCACGACCACGGGCCTGGTGAGTGCCTCGAGCGCCATGATCGGCGCGGTCAACTCCATCCGGTTGTTGCTCGTCTCGCCCGGTTCGCCACCGCACATCTCGCGCACCCGTTCACGATGACGCAACACTGCGCCCCAGCCGCCTGGGCCCGGATTGGGTCTGCAACCGCCGTCGGTGTGGATGATGACGATGTCCCCGGGGTCGGTCATGCGCTGAGGATAGGCACCCGGCTCGATCAGTCGGCTCAGCGACGCGCGATCGGCGTCCTTCAGACGTCGGTATCGAGGTAGCGGGTCTTGACCGGAGGTGCGGCCAGTAGCGGCGGCAGATCGACGATCTTTCCCTCGCCTGCGCGGAACGCCCGGTACGCCTCGTCGTGCTCGACGGAGTCCCACCGCTCGTAGATGATCCAGTGTGCATCGTCGGATTCGTCGACGATGACGTCGGTGACCAGGTTGCCCTCAAAATTGCGGGTGTCCTGTAGCGCTTTCCCGAACACCTCGCGCGCAGCGGCAACGGAGTCGGGTTTGAACTTGAGTTCCAGCAACACGGTGACAGCCATTTTTTCATCCAACCATGCGCCGGCGAATGGTGGCAGTACCCGTCGCGCAGTGACATCGTTGACCTATGAGCGGTCCAGGAACTCCGGAAGAACGCGTGGGCGAGTACGACATCGATGACGACGACCAACTCACCCAGGAGGACGCCCTGATCGACCGGGGTGTCGACGACCTGCTGGACGAGGGCTACTCGCCACCGGACAGGTGGAAGGAACCCAGGGAAAACGAGACCCTCGATGAGCTGCTGTCAGAGGAGGAACCCGATCCCGCGATGCAGCAGGACGCCCCTGACGAGCAGGCCGGGGATGACGAGGTCGGCGATGGCCGGGCCGGTCGGCTGGTCGCGCCCGACGACGGCGCAGGCGAGGACGACGAGGCGGACCTGCTCGGCCGGGAGGTCGGCATCGACGGCGGTGCGGCATCGGCCGAAGAAGCCGCGGTCCACGTGATCGACGACGAATAACGGTCAGCGGGGCGGCGCCTCGTCGATGCTCACGCGCAGGCGTGGTTTGCGCTCGCTGGGTTTGGCGACGCGTTCCCAGACCGCCTCGACCATCGGTTGCAGCAGCAGTTCGCCGATCTGGCGTGCGAGTACCGCGACAACCTGGGTCGACTCCCGCCGTGTAGTGGATGCCCGGCCCGACGTGCGCAGGGCGTCGACCTCGCGTTCGGTCAGCTCGACCAGCACGTCGAGCAGATGATTGTGTTCCTCGATCGGCGCAAGCAGATTCCGCCGGAGGTAATTCAGTACCGGGGGATTGTCCCGGAGCATGTCGCGTACCGCAGCGTCGCGGACGGCCGTGGACGCGTCATCGGGGACTGTGGCCAACGCAGCGGAAAAGTGGTCCGCCACCAGGCGGTCGACGGCGTCGCGCAGCCCGGCCTTCGTTTTGAAGTGATGCTGGACCAGGCCGAGGGTCACACCCGCCGCGCCGGCGATGGTGCGCAGCGAGACGGAGCCTTCCCCGTGGCAGGCGTAGAGCTCCAGCGCCGCGTTGCGGATACGGGCCTTCGCGGTCAGATCGTCCTCGAGCACCCGCACCCCTATACATTCGACCAGTAAACGATACAAGTGTATCGTCGCCGCCGTGTCGGAACTGTTTCCTGCCTACCGTGCCACCTGGGAGACCGATCAACACCGCGAGCTGCGCAGGCACGCCGCGGAGTTCTTGCGCAAGGAAGCCACCCCGAACCAGGAACGTTGGGCGCGCAACCATCAGGTGGACCGCGAATTCTGGAACAAGCTGGGCGACGCAGGCCTGCTGGGCCTCGATCTGCCCGAGGAATACGGCGGCACCGCAGGCGATTTCGGTTACTCGGCCATTGTCGGCGAGGAATTCGCCCTGGCCCACGATTCCGCGTCGGGATGGTCGGTGCACTCGCCGATCGTCGCCCACTACCTCAACACCTACGGCAACGACGATCAGAAGCGCCGCTGGCTGCCCAAGGTGATCAGCGGTGAGCTGGTGCTCGCGATCGCCATGACCGAGCCGGGGACCGGATCAGACCTGCAGGCGGTGCGCACCACGGCGGTTCGCGACGGCGATGAGTACGTGATCAACGGATCGAAGACGTTCATCTCCAACGGGTCTCACTGTGACCTTCTGGTGATCGTGGCCAAGACCGACCCGACCGCGGGAGCGGCCGGGGTGTCGCTGATCGTCGCGGAGACCGACGAAAACCTGCAGGGTTTCGAGCGGGGCCGGGTGCTGGAGAAGGTGGGTCAACACGGCCAGGACACCCGCGAACTGTTCTTCACCGACATGCGGGTGCCGGTCGCCAACCTGCTCGGCGCGCAGGAGGGTTTGGGCTTCTACCAGTTGATGGAGCAGTTGGCGCGTGAGCGCCTGGTCATCGCCTCCATGTGTGCAGGGATGGCCGAAGCCGCTGTGCTGGAAGCCATCAAGTACACCAAGGAGCGCGAAGCGTTCGGCCGGGAACTGATCAAGTTTCAGCACACCCGGTTCGAGTTGGCCGAGCTCAAAGCTGAGGTGTTGTCGATCAAGACCACGGTCGATTACTGCGTACAGCAGTTGATCGATGGCACCATCGATCCGGCGCTCGCGTCGATGGCCAAATTGGTCGCCGCGGACAAGGGCGTCGCCATCGTCGACCGCTGCGTACAGTTCTTCGGCGGATACGGCTACATGATCGAATACCCGATTGCCCGCCTCTACGCTGCGGCGCGGGTCAACAAGATCTACGGCGGGACAAGCGAGATCATGAAGGAGATCATCAGCCGGGCGTTGTAGCTAGCCGGCCTTCTGGATCAATCCGCCGTCGACGACCAGCTCGGTGCCCGTAATGTACTGTGCCTCCGGGGAGGCGAGAAACACCGCGGCGTTGGCGACGTCGAACGGGGAACCGAATCGGCCGAGCGGGACCGTGGCCGCCCGGCGGGCCCGTAACGCCTCGGCATCACCGCCGGCGCCGTACGCCTCGTCGGTCGATGCCTGCAGGGGTGTGTCGATGACGCCGGGATGGATGCAGTTCGCCCGGATCCCCGACGCCGCGTACTGGAGCGCCAGCGACCGGGTGAATGCCGGGATCGCACCCTTGGTGGTCGAATACGCGATCATCGGCAGCCCGGTGAAGCGCAGCCCGGCCAGTGAGCCGATATTGGTGATGACGCCCGACCGCTGTTTCTCCATCACCGGCACCACATACCTGGCGGTGAGGTAGAGCGTCTTGAGGTTCACGGTGACCACGCGGTCCCAGTCCTCCTCGGTCAGCTCCACCGGACCGCCGACCCGAATGATGCCAATGTTGTTGTGCAGCACGTCGACACCGCCGAAGCACTGCACGCAGTGTGCCACCATCGCCTCGACGTTGCCTGCCACCGACAAGTCGCCGACGTAGACATCGCATCCGCCGCCCTCGGCGCGTACCAGTTCCTGCGTCTCCAGCGCTGAGCCGCGGTCCAGGTCGGCAACCAGAACCCGTGCGCCTTCGCGGGCATAGGCCAACGCGGCGGCCCGCCCATTGCTCATCCCCGAACCGATCGCGCCGCCGCCGGCGACGATCACCGTCCTGTCCGCCAGGCGCCCGCTCATCAGCCTCCCGCCAGGCTGAGCGCGACATCGACGATCATGTCTTCCTGACCGCCGATCAGACCACGCTTGCCGACCGCCACCAGTAGCTCACGCATATCGACGTCGTAGTCACGGGACGCCTTCTCCGCGTGCCGCAGGAAGCTCGAATACACCCCGGCATAGCCCAGCGTGAGGGTGTCGCGGTCGACCCGGATGGGCCGATCCTGAACCGGGCGCACCAGGTCGTCGGCCGCGTCCTCCAGTTCGAACAGATCGCAATTGTGCTGCCAGCCGAGCAGATTGGCCACTGCGATGAAAGCCTCGAGCGGGGTGTTACCGGCACCGGCGCCATGCCCGGCCAGCGATGCGTCGACCCGGTAGACGCCCTCTTCCACCGCCACCACCGAATTGGCCACCGACAACGACAGGTTCTCGTGGGCGTGGATGCCAATTTCGGTGTCCGGCTTGAGCACGTCGCGGTAGGCGCGCACGCGCGCCCGGACACCGTCCATCGTGAGCCGGCCTGCCGAATCGGTGACGTACACGCAATGCGCCCCGGCGTCCTCCATCACCTTGGCCGACTTGGCCAGCTCCTCAGGAGGAAGGTAGTGCGACATCATCAGGAAGCCCGAAACATCCATGCCGAGTTCACGGGCGCGTTCGATGTGCTGGGGGGCGACGTCGGCTTCGGTGCAGTGTGTCGCGACCCGCACCGACCGCGCACCCAGGTCGTAGGCGCGCCGCAGGTCACCGACGGTGCCGATGCCGGGAATCAGCAGGGTGGTCAGGCGCGCATTCTTCACCACCGCGGCCACTTCGGCGATCCACTCGTCATCGGTGTGGCTGGCCGGGCCGTAGGTCAGGGTCGACGCCGCCAGTCCGTCACCGTGGGCCACCTCGATCCCGTCCACACCCGCGGCATCAAGCGCGGCAGCGATTTTCACCAGCGGTTCGATGCCGATGCGGTGGCGGATGGCGTGCATGCCGTCGCGCAGTGTGACGTCCTGAACGAAAACTCTGGTAGCCATCACGCGACTCCGCTCATCTTCTCGGCCTCGACCGAGAGTCGGTTGGCGACCTCAAGGGCAGCCGAGGTCATGATGTCGAGATTCCCGGCGTAGGCAGGCAGGTAATGTGCGGCGCCCTCGACTTCCAGGAACACCGAGACCTTCCACCGGTCCTTCGGTTGGGCATCGAACAGTGTGCGCAGCGGCTCGTCGTCGGGCACCGGGGTGAACTGCACCTCCTGCTTGAGCCGGTACCCGGGGACGTAGCGGGCCACCTCGGCCACCATCTCCCGCACGGACGCGGCGATCTCGTCGCGTTTGGGCTCCTCGACGATGGCAATCACGGTGTCACGCATCAGCATCGGAGGTTCGGCCGGGTTGAGGATGATCACCGCTTTGCCGCGCCGGGCACCGCCGACCTCTTCGATGGCCCTGGACGTGGTCTCGGTGAACTCGTCGACGTTGGCGCGGGTGCCGGGGCCTGCAGAACGCGACGCGATCGACGCGACGATCTCGGCATAGGGCACCGGCGTGACCCGGGAGATGGCATGCACGATCGGGATGGTGGCCTGTCCGCCGCAGGTCACCATGTTCAGGTTCCTCGCACCCAGGTGCTGATCGAGATTGACCACCGGAACGACATACGGGCCGATTGCGGCGGGGGTGAGGTCGAGCAACTGCTTACCGTACGGCTCGAGCGCGGTGGCGTTGGCGATGTGCGCCTTGGCCGAGGTCGCGTCCAGAATGATGTCGACGTCGCCGAACTCGGGCATCGCGATGAGCCCGGCGACGCCTTTGTCGGTGGTCGCGACACCGAGGCTGCGGGCCCGCGCCAGGCCGTCGGATTCAGGATCGATGCCCACCAGCGCGACGGGATTCAGCCGTGGATATCCTTGCAGGCACTTGATCAGCAGGTCGGTCCCGATGTTTCCCGAACCGATGATGGCGACTTGTGTTGTCATCGAGCGAAACTCCTTACAGCGATTCAGCCGCGGCCGAGCAACGGCATGCGGGTGGCCATGATGGTGAGGAACGGGACACTGACCTCGGGTGGCAGTCCGGCGATGTGCGCGATGGTCGAACCGACATGGGCGACATCGATCTTGGCTTCCGGACGGACGCTGCCGTCGGGTTGCAGCGAGCCGGTCTCGAAACCCGACGTCATCGCCGTGGCAGCGTTGCCCACATCGATCTGGCCGACCGCGATGTCGAGTTCACGGCCCTCCAGTGCGAGTGAGCGGGTGAGCCCGGTGACGGCGAATTTGCTTGCCGTATAAGGCGTCGCCTCCGGCCGGGGTACCTGAGCGGAGACCGAGCCGATGTTGATGATCCGCCCGCCGCGCGGCTGTGCAGCGGCCATCAGTCGCATGGCCGCCCGTGCGCACAGGAAGGTTCCGGTGACGTTGACGGTCATCGTCGCCGACCACTCGGCCAGCGAGGTCTCGGTGACCCGTTGTCGGGTGCCGAACACACCGGCCGAGTTCACCAGCACGTCCAGGCGAGCCAGGCCGGCGAAGAACGCGTCGACGGCCGACTCGTCGGTGACATCGAGCACGGCGATGTCACCGGACCCGGCAAGTTCGGCACTCTCGGTCAGGCTTGTCGCGGTGCGCCCGCAGAACACCACCCGGTGGCCCGTGTGGGCCAGCGCCAGCCCGGCGGCGCGCCCGATCCCGCTTCCGCCGCCGGTGACGACCGCAACCCGTTGTTCAGTGACCGGCACGGGGCACCGCCGATCCTCTTTTACCGCACAGGAAGTCGAAATCGGCACCCGTGTCGGCCTGCGTGACGTGCTCCAGATACAGCTGCAGATAGCCGCCCTCGACCCGCTTGGGCTGCCCTGACAGCTGGGCATTCTCGCGACGCCGATCCAACTCCTCGTCGGAGACGCCGAGATTCAACCGGCGGTTCGGCACATCGAGGTCGATGATGTCGCCATCCCGGACGAAGGCCAGCGGGCCGCCGGCCGCGGACTCCGGGGCGACGTGCAGCACCACGGCGCCGAAGGCCGTTCCGCTCATCCGGGCGTCGGAGATGCGCACCATGTCGGTGACACCCTCTCTCAGCAGCTTCGCCGGGATGGGCAGGTTGCCCATTTCCGGCATGCCGGGATAACCGCGCGGCCCAGCTCCTTTGAGCACCAGCACCGAGTCCGCATCCACCACGAGTTCCGGGTCGTCGATGCGCGCCCGCAGGTCGTCGATGTCCTCGAAGACCACCGCGGGGCCGCGGTGCACGAGGAGTTCGGGTGCGGCGGCGGATGGTTTGATGATCGCCCCGCTGGGCGCGAGATTGCCGCGCAGCACAGCGATCCCGGCATCGCGCTGCAGCGGGTTGTCGCGGGTCCTGATGGCGGGGGAACCCCATGAGGTGGCGCCTTCGACGGCGTCGCCAAGGGTTTTTCCGGTGACTGTCAGCGCGTCACGGTGCAGCAGGTCGCCGAGCTCGTTGATCACCACAGGCAGCCCGCCGGCGTCGAAGAACTCGTCCATCAGGTACTTGCCGGACGGCACCAGGTCGACGATCAGCGGCACGCCGGCGGCGACGCTGTCGAAGTCGTCCAGGTTCAGCGGAACCTCGATGCGACCGGCCAGTGCCAGCAGGTGCACCACCGCGTTGGTGGATCCGCCGATCGCAGCGTTGACCCGGATGGCGTTCTCGAACGCCTCGCGTGTCAGAACACCCGACATCAGCAGGTTTTCGCGCACCAATTCCACCGCACGCACACCGGTGTCCTGGGCCAGCACCTTGCGTCGGGCATCGACGGCGGGGATCGCAGCATTGCCGGTCAGGCTCAGGCCCATCGCCTCCACCAGCGAGGCCATCGTCGACGCGGTGCCCATGGTGTTGCAGTGGCCGTTGGAGCGCCACATGCAGGCCTCGGCGTCGACGAATTCGTCGGCGCTCATGGTGCCCGCCCGCACCTCGTCGTACATGGCGTAGGTGCCGGTGCCCGACGGCAGCGGCACCCCGCGGCGGCGGCCCGGCAGGGTCGGTCCGCCGGACAGCACGATCGTCGGCAGGTCGACGCTGGCGGCGCCCATCAGCAGTGCGGGCGTCGTCTTGTCGCAGCCGCAGAGCAACACCACGCCGTCAAGAGGGTTGGCGCGCAAGGTTTCCTCGACGTCCATGCTGACGAGGTTGCGGTACATCATCGTCGACGGACGCATCAGCGTCTCACCCATCGAGGTCACGGGGAATTCCAGCGGGAAGCCGCCCGCCTCGTACACCCCGCGCGCGACGTGCTCGGCCAGTTCGCGGAAGTGGGCGTTGCACGGGGTGAGCTGCGACCAGGTGTTGCAGATGCCGATCACGGGCCTGCCGTCGAACATCCGGTTGGGCACGCCCATCGCCTTGATGCCCGACCGGTGGAAGAACCCCGTCTTGTCGGCGCCGCCGAACCACTGCTGTGAGCGGCTCATCGGGACTCCGCCAATGCGAGCGTCTCACTGACCTGGCGCGCGGCCTCGACGACGGCCTTGGCCATCTGATCGCCGGATCGGGAGAACGTGCTGCGGATGGTGGTGATCGAAATAGCGGCTACCGCAGACCCTGTGGTGTCGAGCACCGGCGCCGCGACACAGCAGACCTCTTCGACCAGTTCGCCGTCATCGACGGCATAGCCGTCCCTGCGGGCCTTTTCGATCCGGTCGCGCAGTTCGCCTGCGGTGGTGGCGGTGAACCTGGTGTAGGGCACGGCACGGAACTCGCGCAGATACTGCTCAAGCTGATCGGCAGGGGAGTACGCCAGCACCACCTTGCCCATGGCTGTGCAGTACGCGGGATGTTCCGAGCCGGGCATCGGCTCGATGCGGAACATCTGGCGTGAGGCGATGCTGTCCGCATAGACGATCGCGCCCCGGTGGAGGGTGCCGAGGTTGACCGTCTCGTGGAACTGCTCGGCGAGCTCGAGCAGTTTCGGTCGGGCCAGGTCGATGAGCCCGGTGCGGTCCTTGATCGAGTTCGCCACCGCCACAAGCTTCATGGTCAGCCGGTATTTGCGGCCCTCGGCAACGTGCTCGACGTAGCCGGCGCTCATCAACGTGCTCAGCAGCCGGTCCACCGCGGGCTTGGACAGGTCGAGTTCGCGGGCGAGTTCGGTGATGCCGGACGACTCGACGCGGCCGAGGGATTCGATGAGCCGCATCGCGTTGGACACCGACGCGACTTCACGATCGCGTCGTGCCGGGTGGGCGGCCATTGCCTCGGCGCCGGATTCGGTCACTGAGTCACACTCCTTATCGGTTTGCGAATCATTGATTCGCTAGCCAAAGCTAAATCGCTGTCGGTCTCGTGTCAATGCCAGGCATTTTTGAGGAAGGACTCGGGTTTTACGTCTTGACGCTGAGATGCGGATCACTTTATCGTGTTGCGCATCGAACTAGAAGTTCGATATACGACTCATCGTGTTGGTATGCGAAACAACACACGTTCAGAATGGGAATCATCGGTGACCTACGACATTGCAATCCTGCGGGGCGACGGCATCGGGCCCGAAATCGTGGATCAAGCGACCAAGGTGCTGGCGGCGACGGCGGAGTCCGTCCGGGGAGTCGACCTGAAACTGGATTACCTCGACGGCGGCGCTGATTACTACGTGCGTACGGGCCAGGTCGCGCCCGAGGAGACGTGGGCCGCCATGCGGCGCGCCGACGCGATCCTGATGGGCTCGATGGGGCACCCCGACATCCGGATGCCCGACGGCACCGAGGTGCAGGGCCACTTCATCGTCAACGCCCGTAAGTCCCTCGACCTCTACGCCGGCGTGCGGCCGATCAAGGCCTATCCCGGCTCGCGGGGTCTCGACCCCGAAGCCGAGGTCGACCTGGTGATCGTGCGGGAAAGTACCGAAGGGCTGTTCGCCTCGTTCGGTGGTGGGGCACAGGTCAGCGACGACGTCTTCGCCGACACGATGATCGTGACCCGCAAAGGCACCGAACGGATCAGCCGGTACGCGCTCAACCTCGCCGCAGAGCGGAACGGCCGCCCGAGCGACGGTCAGAAGCTGGTGACCTGTGTCGACAAGGCCAACATCTTCCGCTCGCTGGCATTCTTCCGGCGGGTGTTCGACGAGGTCGCCGCCGAACATCCCGGTGTGCAGACCGACCACGCGCTCGTCGACTCGTTCTCCATGAACATGATGCTGCAGCCCGAGCAGTACGACGTCCTGGTCACCGAGAACATGTTCGGCGACATCCTGTCCGACCTGGCCGCGGCTCTCGTCGGCGGACTCGGGTTGGCGCCGTCCGGCGACATCGGCGACGACCATGCGATGTTCCAGCCGGCGCACGGCTCCGCACCCGACATCGCAGGCCAGGACCGGGCCAACCCGGTGGCCACCATCGTCTCGGCCAGGATGATGCTCGACTGGCTGGCGCAGCGGCACGACGACGACAATCTGCGCGCCGGGGCCAAGATCATCGAGCAGTCCGTCGTCGAGACGATGGCGTCCGGTCAGCTGACGGCGGATCTCGGGGGCAGCCTCAGCTGTTCGGAGTTCGGCGACGCGGTCGCCGAAGCCGTCGCGCGCGTCGCCCAAGAGCACGCGGCATGAACACCCTGGCCACCGCCGCGCTGCTGGCTGCCGGCGAGGAACCGACCGCCACCGTCGGTGACGATCTGCTGCTCGGCTTGACCATCGGCAGCGTCGTCCTGATCATCGTTCTCATCGCGTGGGCCAAGCTGCATCCGCTGATCGCGCTCATCGCCGGGTCGGCCGTGCTGGGTATCTCCTCGGGGCTCGGCGCCGGGGCGACCATCGAGAACTTCACCGACGGCCTGGGTGGAACCATCGGCGACACCGGACTGTTGATCGCGCTCGGTGCGATGCTGGGACAACTGCTCAATGTCTCCGGCGCGGCCACCAGCCTGGTCGACCGGTTCGTGCATGCCGTACCACCGCGGGCCATTCCGTGGGCCATGGCCGGGATCGCGTTCCTGATCGGGCTGCCGCTGTTTTTCGAAGTCGCGCTCGTGCTGATCTTCCCGATCATCGTGCTCGTGGTGCGTCGCACCGGCATGTCGCTGTTGAAAGTGGCGATGCCCGCGCTGGCCTCGCTGTCGCTGCTCAACGGATTCCTGCCACCGCATCCCGGTCCGCTGCTTGCGGTTTCGGCGTTCAACGCTGATCTGGGCCGCACCCTGCTGTTCGGCATCATCGTCGCCGTCCCCACCGTGATCATCGGCGGGCCGCTGCTGGGCAATGTGCTCAACCGATGGGTGCCGTCCCCGGATGTCAAGAGCCTGCTGTTCGGCAACACAAGCGGAAACACCCCCGATAAGGAGGAGCCGTCCGGTTCCGGCGGTACGACGACCATGGCGCCGCCGAAGCCTGCGCTGAAGATTCCGGGTACCACCGCGACCCTGGTCACGATGCTGCTGCCGGTGGCGCTGATGCTCATCCGGGCCGTCGCGGAACTGGTTCTGGCCGAGGGGAATACCGTTCGGGCTGCGGCCGAGTTGATCGGTGAGCCGACCGTGGCGTTGTTCGCCGGTTGTGTGGCTGCCATGTTCACCTTCGGGCTGGCCACCGGCATGGGCAAAGAACGGGTCGGGAGTGTGATGGGATCCGGCCTGCCGCTGGTGGCCGGCATCATCATGATCGTCGGTGCCGGTGGGGGATTCAAGTCCACACTGGTCGCGACCGGAGTCGGTGATGTGATCGCCGATCACGCGCACAGCCTCGGACTGCCGACGCTCATGTTGGGCTGGCTGCTGGCCGCGCTCATTCGCATCGCGGTCGGCTCGGGCACTGTCGCCATCGTGACCACCGCGGGCCTGCTGGCGCCGGTGGCAATGGGGATGAGTCCGAACCACGCTGCGTTGATGGCGCTGGCCATCGGCGCCGGGTCGCGGTTCATGTCGCACGTCAACGATGCCGGTTTCTGGATGGTCAAGGAATTCCTGAATCTCAGTGTCAAGGACACGTTCCGAACCTGGACGGTCATGGATTGCACGGTGTCGGTGGTGGCCGGGATCGGCGTGATGATTCTCGGCGCCTTCGTCTGAGGCGACGCCAACAACTCTGCGGAGGCGGAATGCACACAGTACGAAAGTCTTGTCTGGCCATCGCCGCGCTGGCGACGGTGGTGATGGTCATCGGCCTGCTCGTCTCGGTGCCGGGCGTCTGGCAACCTGCCGTTCTGGTGGCGGTGTTCGGCGCCGCGATCGGCATCGGGGCGATCGAATCGGTGAAGAGTTACCAGTACACCGCCTGGATCCTGGCCTGCGTCATCGCTGCACTGATGTTCCCGCAGGCGTTCCACAGCTGGGGCGGCGTGGAACTGACCGGCAAGTTCCTGATGACCACGATCATCCAGCTGGTCATGTTCGGGATGGCCACCCAGATGCGGCTCGCCGACTTCAGGGGAGTGGCCCGCCACCCGCGTGGTGTCCTCGTCGGCCTGATCGGCCACTACACGGTGATGCCCGTCGCGGCGTTCATTCTGGTGCAATTCGCCGGCCTGCCCAAGGAAGTGGGCCTCGGCGTCATCCTCTACGGCTGTGTGTCCAGCGGCCTGGCCTCCAATGTGATGAGCCTGTTGGCCCGGGCCAATCTGGCTCTTGCGGTGACGATCACCGCGATGTCCACGATCGCCTCACCGCTGATGACCCCGCTGCTGATGAAGGTGTTCGCCGGGCGCATCGTCGACGTCAGCTTCATCAGCATGATGTTCGACGTCATCCGGATCACCCTGGTGCCGGTGGCCGCCGCGCTGCTGGTGGACTACCTGCGGACCGCGGCTCCCAAGGCGATTCGTCGGGTCGATATCGCGGTCGTGCTCTCGGGAGCCTGGCTCGTCGCACTGGTCGCCGGCGGCTGGAACTTCGCCACCGCACACCTGACGGACACCGAACTCGGTGTGTTCCAGTCGATGTCGTACGTGGCCGCCGCGATCGTGGTGGCCAGGGTGTATCACCTGCTGGTGACGGGCCCGCTGCCGTTGATCGAGACCGCGATGCCCTACGCGTCGATGTTCGGGATCATGTACTACAACACCATCACCACGGCCGCCGGACGCGATGCGCTGCTCGACGTCGGCCTGACGCTGCTGGCGGTCGGCATCGTGCACAACCTGACCGGTTATGTGTTCGGCTACTGGGGCAGTCGGCTCAGCGGGCTGGACCAATCCTCGGCGCGTTCGGTGTCGTTCGAGGTCGGCATGCAGAACGGCGGTATGGCAACAGGTCTGGCATCGTCGATGGGCATGATCGGCACGGCAGGCCTGGCCGCGGCGGTATTCAGCCCGTTGGGCAACATCACCGGATCGCTGCTGGCCAACTACTGGTCGCGTCGTCCACCGACCCAGTCCGGAGTCCCCGAACCCGACGCTGCGACGACGGCCGTACAGACAGGATCGAAGGCATGAGCACACCAGCGCCGGAACCCTACGAGGTACTCGCCGTCCGATACGGCGTGTGGCACACCACGATGCGCCAGATCTACCACTCGTTCGATGTGTACCACGAGCCGGATGCGCCGGTGCAGATCGACTACTTCTTCTGGGTGGTGCGCAATGCGCAACGAACCGTGGTGGTGGATACGGGTTTCCGCCCGGAGGTTGCCCGACGCCGGGGTCGCGAGCTGGTCACACCGGTGCCCGACGCGCTCGCTCTGGCGGGGGTGGATCCCTCCGCGGTATCCCACGTGGTGCTGACCCACTTCCATTACGACCATATCGGCAACCTCGATCTGTTCGACCGGGCACACGTGGTCGCCGGTGCCACCGAGTACGAATTCTGGACCGGCGAGATCGCTGAACAACCGATCTTCGCCACCGCGGTCGAGGCGCAGGAGGTGGACATGGTGCGCAAGGCGATGGTCGACGAACGCCTCACGTTGGTGCCGCGGGAAGACCCCGCCATCCCGGGCCTGTCGTTCCGTGAGGTCACCGGCCATACTCCCGGCCAGATCGTCGTCGAGGTCGAAACTGCCGGGCGCCCGGTCATTCTCGCGTCCGACGCGTCCCACATGTACGAGGAATTCGAGAAGGAGCGACCGTTCCACATCGCATCCAGCCTGCCGGACATGTATGCGGGTCTGAAGTGGCTGCGCACCCGGGCGCAGGATGCGGAAGTGGTGCCCGGGCACGATCCCGAGGTGATGCGGAGATTCCCCGTCGATGCGAACGGCGTGGTGGCCCGCATCGCGTGAACTACTGCGAAGGAATGTATTCCAGCGCCACCTCGCCGCGGTAGCCGAGGTCCCGGAGCAGCCCCAGGTATCGATCGATCTCCAGTTGTCCCGTGCCCGGCTCGTGCCGGCCCGGGAAATCCGCGACCTGGACGTGCACGATGCGTTCCCAATGATCGTGCAGCACCGCATCGATGTCTTCGCCGTTGGCGGCGAAGTGGTACAGATCCGCGAGCAGCCCTACCGTGCCACGCCGGCCCACCGCATCGTCGACCTTCGCGATGATGCGCACGGCCTGTGCGGCGGTCACCACCGGATAGTTGTCGACGCCGCTGAGCGGCTCCAGCATCGGCACCGCACCCAACGAATGCAGCCGGTCGGTTGCCTTGCTGAGATTGGCGACCGCAGTGTCCAATTGCTGCTCGGCGGTGTACTGCGGCAGGTGTATGCCGAACGGCACGTTGCACCGCTGAATGCCCAGCCGCGTGACGATGTCGGCCACCACGCCGAGATGCTCACCGAACTCGGCGGCCCGGTCCGGATGCGAGACAATGCCGCGCCCACCGGATTCGGTGTCGCCGAGAGTGAAATTCATTGCCACCACCCGCGCCCGGCTCTCGGCGACCGCATCGACGAACTCGTCGACGGCCGCGGCGTCGGGAACGGAAACTTCGAAAGGCCACCAGAATTCCAGCTTTCGATAACCATCTGCCGTCGCCGCGGCCGGACGTCGCAGTGTCGGCGTATCGGCATAGAGCATCGAACAGTTCGCGACGAAGTCGCTGGGCGTCGGCATGCCCCTATTCTGCTACAGGACCGTGCTGAGGGCGAGAATGATCGGCAGTGAAATCAGGGAAGCGAGAGTCATTGCGCCACTGTGCGTTTTGAAGGTACCCCGAGTCGAGAATCCCAAGAGCGACTGGAACATCCAGAAGAAGTTGCTACTCACGTGCGGTAGGAACAGCGCCCCGGAGCCTGCGGCGAGCGCGACCAGGACGACGGGAACTCCCAACGTGCCTGCGATGGGCGCCAGGATTCCTGCGGCCGTGATTCCGGCGACGGTGATCGACCCGAGAGCGATGTGGAGGATGGCGGCGACTATCCACACGAGCAGCAGCGGCGGCAGGAAATCGGAGCGGAATGCGCTGCCGAGCATGTCGGCCATTCCCGACCCTTCGATGACGAATCCGAGTGATCCGCTGATGCCACTCAACACCAGGATGGGGCCGCAGGAGGTCAGGGCGGTGCCGATGGCGCTGGATATCTCGGCGCGCTGACGTACCCGGCTGGCGAGGATGAAAGCCAGTCCGGCTCCGGCGAAGATCGCCACCACGGGATCGGTGACGAACGTGATGACATCGGCCTCCCAGCCGGCGGCCTGGGCCAGGGCGCCTCCGGCGATGAGTACCAAGGTGAGCAGGACGGGGGTGATGGAGACGAAAAGGTTGAGTTCGCGGACCTTCGGCTCGGTAGTGGTTGCGGTGGCGATGCCACCGGCCTGCGAGGCAGTGTCACCGGTCTGCGCGGCAGTGTCACCGGCCTGGCCGTCGGCTGCGGACGGTGTGCCCTCGTCAACTGCCCGGTCAGAGATGCCGTTTGCGTCGAACCCGTCGCCCACGTCGATTTCATCGAGTTTGGCGTTCCAGCCCATCACCGGAAGCAGCAGTTGAAAGGCGAACATCGTCAGCAGCGCGGTCGGCAGTCCCACGGCAAGTCCGAGCAGGAACATCTGACCGAGCGGCACGTCGAGGATGCCGGCAATGGCCACCGCGGCGACTCCCGGTGCCACGAACACCAGACCGACCTCGATCCCAGCGGTGAGTGCGCCGCCCATCATGGCCAGTCCGCGGTCTCCCAATTTGGGCCCGAGACGACGGGCGAGCGGGGCGGAGAGGACGAGCAGCACATCCGAATAGATCGAGGAGAACAGCGAACTGAGCGCCGCAGCGAACACGTAGGGCACACTGCGTTCACCGAACAGCCGCAGCATCGCTTCGACAAGACGTTGCATCGTGTTGGTGACGGTCAGCAGCGCGCCGAGGATGACGCCGAAGGTGACCAGGACACCGATGTCGCCCATGACGTCGGCGAATCCGTCCGAGATCGCCTTGGGGGTGCCCGCGAAGCCCAACTTCGTGGTCACCCCGAGATAGAGCGTGCCCAGCAGGAGGGCGAACACGGGCGGGAACTTCAGCCACGTGATGCTGGCAACGATGCCGATGATGGCGGCCGCGGCGTTGACGAGCAACAGAACTTGATCCGACATGTCAAAAGGTGACCGCAGTCACTGCCACCTTGTCCAAGACGAGTTCTGAGTGCATTAGATAGTCTGCGTCTATCAATCGGTTTTCTCCTGGTCCGGAGGGTCTGCGTGGACATCCGACAGCTGCGGTACTTCCTGGCAGTGGTGGACCAGGGCACCGTCCATCGCGCCGCTGACCATCTCTACGTCGCACAGCCGTCGGTGTCGCACTCGTTGCGCCGTCTCGAGGAGGAACTCGGGACAGAACTGTTCATGCGCCGTGGCCGGGGATTGGTGCTGAGCTCGGCGGGCCAGGCTCTGGTGGATCCGGCCCGCGAGCTGGTGCGACTCCTGGAGGTGGCCCGGGCCACGGTGGAATCGGTCGAGGGGCTGCGCGGTGGTCGACTCACGATCGCGTCGATGCCGTCGCAGGCGGTGAGTCCGTTGACGCGGATGGTGGCGGATTTCGCCAACCACTATCCCGATGTCGAAGTGGCTGTCGTGGCCAGTGACCGGCCCGAAGACGTCCGGGAGGCGCTGCGCACGGGCACCGCCGAGCTGGGTCTGCTGGCCACTCCGCGCGGGCTCGACGAATTCGATGATCTGGAGACATTGCCTGTCGAAACCCAACATTTCGTGCTCGTTGCGCGGCCTGACGTCGACCTGCCCGACGGCGACCCGGTCGACATCGCGCGCCTGAGTGGCCTGCGCCTGATCGTCGGCCAGCCCGGCACCGGCATGCGCCGTGTTGCCGACGCGATCCTCGCTGCCACCGACTGCCGCCTGGCCGTTGAGATCGAGCACCGCGAAGCGCTGCTTCCGCTGGTCCTCAGCGGCCTCGGCGTCGCCGTCGTCGCGGAGTCCTGGCGTGAACTGGCCGACTCAGTCGGGCTGTCCGTTCGAGCCCTGGCGACCACGGAGGTTTTGCACGTGGGTCTGGTCTGGCAGCAGCGTCGCCTCAGCCCGGCCGCGGCGGCGTTCATCCAGGCTTCGCGCCGTGACCGATAGTTGTTCTCTATCGAACTGGTCGAATCTGCGTCTTGGACATGGCCCTTCCCGCCCCGTTAGATCGACCACGACGCTGTGAGACGACAACGCTGTGAGAGGAACACTTCAATGACCCTGACCCATCGCATAGCCGTCATCCCCGGCGATGGCATCGGCACCGAGGTCGTCCCGGAAGGGCTGCGCGTGCTCGATGCGGTGACATCGGAGTTCGGCGTGAAGTTCGACTTCGAGCATTTCGACCACTCCAGTGCCGACTACTACTCCAAGCACGGAAAAATGCTGCCCGACAACTGGTTCGACGAACTCCGCGGGTTCGACGCGATCTTCTTCGGCGCGGTCGGCTGGCCGGAGGTGGTGCCCGACCACGTGTCGCTGTGGGGCAGCCTGCTCCAGTTCCGTCGCGCTTTCGACCAGTACGTGAACCTGCGGCCGGTCCGCCTGATGCCCGGGGTGCCCAGCCCGCTGGCCGGACGCAGCCCCGGCGACGTCGACTTTTACGTCGTGCGGGAGAACACCGAAGGTGAGTACTCCAGCGTCGGCGGCAAGATATTCGAGGGCACCGACCGCGAGGTCGTGATGCAGGAGACTGTCATGACCCGCGTCGGAGTCGACCGGATCTTGAAGTTCGCCTTCGATCTGGCCCAGAGCCGCCCGAAGCAACATCTGACCTCCGCCACCAAGAGCAACGGCATCTCGATCTCGATGCCGTACTGGGACGAGCGGGTACAGGCGATGGCCGCGAACTATCCCGATCTGGCGGTGGACAAGTACCACATCGACATCCTGACGGCGAATTTCGTCATGCACCCGGACTGGTTCGACGTCGTGGTGGCCTCAAATCTGTTCGGCGACATCCTGTCTGACCTCGGCCCCGCCTGCACGGGAACCATCGGTATCGCGCCGAGCGCGAACATAAACCCGGAACGCATCTTCCCGAGCCTGTTCGAACCGGTGCACGGTTCGGCCCCGGACATCGCCGGCCGCGGGATCGCCAACCCCATCGGCCAGATCTGGTGTGCGTCGATGATGCTCGAACATCTCGGTGAACCCGATGCCGCCGCAGCGGTACTCGCGGCGGTGGAGACCGTGCTGGCGCGCGGCGGCGACACGCTCACCCCCGACATGGGCGGTACCGCGACGACGGAGGCGCTGGGCAAGGCCGTCGCCGACGCCGTGGCCGCGCCACGACGCTGACCTCCGCCCGTGGGCTCACGCGGCAGGCGGAGCAGCTTCCTCGATTCGTCGCTTTGCCTCACCGAGTGAGATCCGCAATCTCCTGGCCAGCACCCCGGCGGGATTGAACTGGGGCGGTGCGGCGGTGCCGGTGGCGACCATCCGTCCCAGCAGCCGTTGTTGAACGGCCGCCAACCGTTTCTCGCCGGCATAGAGCCGACTCAGCACCTCCTGAAGCTCGGAGCGAGTCAACCCGTGCACGGACAACGCGTCGATCTCTCTGCAGGCGGAGGCCAGGTGATCGAGAGCATCGCTCAGGATGTCCTTTTCTGATACCAATATCGAACTCATGTTCGAGACGCTATGCCGACCCACCGACATGCGTTGTTATGTCTCAGGACATCGGTGACAGTTCTGGTGGTCTTGGTGGTGACACTTCAGGCCCCAGGCTCTGGCGGTGGCCGTTAATGAACCCATCGATCCTCGTGTTCGCCTCGCCATCTCGCGGTGGCCCGGTGAAGCGCCTCGTGGGAGGTCTCGCCGTTCTGTGTCGAGTACGGCGTGGACTCCAATCCCGGGTCGGCGCATTCGACCACCTCGAGAACAGCCAGCGTCTTCACCGTCACCGATGTCCTGATACAGAACTGTCACCGATGTCCTGATACATCACATCTATGCGCGGCGCGGACTTGTCGGTGGTCGAATGTATGTTCGATGAATGGAGGGTGGTGTGGTCGCGGCGATTGCCGGGTTGCGGGCGGCGTTTGACGCGTTCGCGGCCTGCGAGGTCGGCTCGCTGACCCGTACTGAGCTGCTCGCCGTGCTCGACGAATACGAGACGCTGCGCTCTCAGCTACCCGCCCCGTCGCATCGACTGCTGGCCCAACTGCAAACCGATTGTTCACCGCGGGAATTGGGGGCCAAATCCTGGAACGAG
>NZ_JAMQTH010000023.1:0-91325 GCF_032883035.1 Mycobacterium appelbergii | reverse complement strand
CTGCAGCATCAACTGAATCTGGATCAAACAAACCCGACTCCAAAACCGGGTGGACTCAGCAACGGGGTCTCGCCACCACCAACCGTTCAGTACACGTTGATACCGCGCTCGACAGTTGTCCAGGTGACGAAGGAAGACGAGCACAGCGATGTGCTTCTGAAGTTCGTCCCGGCCGGTGGCTACGGGATGCTGATCGTCACGCTCCACGAGAGTACTTCCGGACGCGGAGCTTCGGGCAAATCGATTGTGGAGGTCCGTGTCGACGGTGATCGAGTCGGACAGTTGACACCACAGATGAGCCGGCGATACTTGCCGCTGATCCACCACCTCGCGGCGCGCGGCCTGGTCACAGCGTGCCGCGGAGACATCACCGGGTCACCTGTCGCTGCCGAAGTACGGATCGATGGCGTGAAGGCGAACGAAGCCGACAGTGCTGTCCTCGATGGTGCAGCTGTGACTGTTCCCAGGCTCGTTGCGGCGCAGGAAGATCCTACGAGCTACGACCTGTCTGCGGGGGCGGTCGGAACAGCCGAAGCCACCGCACGCCATTCGTACGACGGTCAAGACCGAGCACGGTCGGCCGGCGCACCCGTCGACCCTCCGTTGCCCCCGGCGGCGTGGTACGACGACCCCCGTGATCCTCGGCTGCTCCGGTACTGGGACGGCGCGAGGTGGACCGAGCACATCGCGCCCAAGGTGAGGTAGTGGCGATGCATTGTCAGTGCCCCGGTGGTGCCATTCCAGTGCGGTGACCTGCTCGATGTTGACGGCGGATGGCTTATCGAAGCGGTCGTAGCACCTGGCCGTGGATGGCACGCCCCTCATCGAGGCTCCACTTGTCGGTGCCCTCTGTCATTCTGTGCGGCTCGCAACCGCGGGCGCTTCGACCAGACAGATGGAGCCTCTGATGATTCACTATCCCGCCCGCGCGCGAGCGGCGATCCCGACAATCCTTACCTCTGCTGCCATGGCAGTGAGCCTGGTATTCGCGGCACCCGCCCGCGCCGACCAGTACGACTTCGTCGCCATGCTCGACAACGAAGGTGTGTACTACGCGTCGATCACCGACGTCATCGATTCGGGCAAGATGGCCTGCCGGCTGATGCGCGGTGGCGCGGGAGTGCCTGCCGCTTTGAATTACGTCGCCGGCGGCGGGTACGCCGACTATGAGACCGCCATCATCGTCACCGCGGCTGCCACGGCCATGTGCCCTGATGTGATGCCGGTCGTCAACGATTTCATCAACCGCCGCGGACCGGCCACCCACACCTGAGCCACCCCAGCTAACCCCGAGGTCACCTCACATGTCACTCAAGAAACTGAATCGACAAACATCTAGCAAGCTGCCGCTAGACGTGCTTACATGTTCGTCAAAACTGTCGCACGCACGTCCCATTGTTGTGAGCTGTCAAGCGCTGAATGGTGGGCGCCAGACCATGAAGCGGGGGGTGTGAATCATGGACCGTGTTGACCATCATTCACTTGTCGGACAGGCACTCACGGTATTGGCCCGCGGCCTCTCGCCGTTCGTCACGCAAGTTTTGTCCCGGGTGGTTCCACCTGGGACCGATTGGGCCGAGTTGATCCGCAAGAAAGACGCTGCCAACGGTCGGGGAGGCGGCGAATACCGCAACACCGACCTGGCCCTGATGCTGCGCGCCATGACCGAGCGGCTCGGCGATGCTGGCTACCCCTTTACCCGCAACATGCCACGGCAGGCGGAGATCTACGCCAAGGAACTACGGGAGGTCCGCAACAAGTGGGCCCACACCGGCGAGTTCGGCGCCGCCGAGGCCTACCGCGCCATCGATTCGGCCGAGCTGTTGCTTCGCTCGATCGACGCCGCAGAGCAGGCGGAACGCGTCGCGCAACTCCAAACCACCATCTCGCCGATCGACACCCCGACGCGACTCACACCCCCTCCCGCCCCGACTCGTCCGCTGCCCAGGGCGGCGCCAGCCCAGTCGACACCACTGGGAACTCCCCGCATCGACATCGCCACCATCCCCGATCTCAGCTACGCGATGGCCCACTGCCGGATCCCGGTGATCGACCACGTCACCATCGACAACACCGGCGGCGACCTGCTCGGCGCTATAGCGGAGATCGACGTCGTCAGTGCCGAAGGCTCCCACGGCGGCCCGCGGGAAGTGCACGTCGACCTGGCTCCGAGCCGCCCGACAATCTTGCGCGACGTCGACCTCCAGCTCGACGCGGCGTCGATGCTGACCGTCGACGAGCAACGCCCGGGAGATATTCGTGTCGTGCTACGCGACGCCGCCGGCGCAGTCATCAGTGAGGCTGCGAAACCGGTCAACATCCTTGCCGCCAATCAGTGGAAGGCCTCGCCGCCGCAGCTGGCATTGGAGATGCTCGCCGCCCACGTGCAACCCAATGCGGCCGCCGTCGCCGCGATCATGACGGACGTCTCCGATCGGCTGCGCGCTGCGACCGGTAACTCGGCGGTCGACGGCTACCAGAGTGAGAACCCCGACCGCGTCGACGCCATGGCCCGCGCGGTCTTCGATGCCATGCGCGCGAAGGACATCCGCTACGCCGAGCCCCCAGCGAGTTGGGGCGACGACGGCCAGAAGGTGCGCACCCCCGCCGAGGTGCTCGACGGGCGGCTCGGCACGTGTCTGGACACCACCCTCACCATGGCGGCCGTTCTGGAACAGGCAGGGATCAACTCGACGATATGGATCCTGCGCGGCCACGCCTTCCTCGGCTACTGGCGCATGGACGGGGCGCTGGGCACCGTATCCACCACCGAGGTCGTCGACGTAGTCAACCAGGTGGACCTCGGCGCCATCGGGTTGGTGGAAACCACCATGGTGACGCAGTCCATGGACGACGTGAGCTTCGACGATGCCCGTCAGGTGCCGCGGGTCAAACATCTATCGGCCGGCCTGGGCGACATCATCGGGGTCACCGACATCCGCCAGGCTCGGGAAGCCCACATCCACCCCCTGCCGAGCAGGGCCGTCGGCGCCGATGGCAACGTCGTCGTCACGCAGTACGACCCGCGTGCGGCCCGGGTGATCGCCCCCTATATCCCCGGGACCGTGACACCAGCTCCCGAGGTGGCCCCCGTTCCGGATCGCATCAGGCAATGGAAGAACGCGCTGCTCGATCTGAGCCTGCGGAACAAGCTGATCAACTTCACCGATCGCGCGGGCTTCCGAATTGAGGTGCCCGGTCCGTCGCTACCGCGGCTCGAAGACGCCATCAATAACAACGCCAAGATCACCCTGCTGGCGTCCGATGCGGTCAAGAACGTCGATGTCGCCCGCGGCGTTCGGTTCGGGCGTGATCTGCCCGAACGCGACCGAGAACTGCTGCTGGCCGACAACAGCGCGTACATCGACGTCACCGACGCGTCGTACCAAAGCAAGCTGCGCTACCTGGCCTATAAGGCGAAAACCATCGTCGAAGAAACTGGTGCCAACAATCTGTATCTGGCCTTCGGCACGCTCAACTGGCAGTTCAACGACCGTGAGCTGCGCTCGCCACTGATCCTGGTGCCGGTGACGTTGAAGACGACTAACCGGGGCGAGCGTTATGTCGTGGCCATCGACGAGGCGGGGGCGTCGACGCCCAACTATTGCCTGGTCGAAAAACTGCGCACCGCACTGGGCTTGGAGCTACCTGGCCTGGCAAACCCCGATGAAGACGAATCCGGGATCGACCTTGCCGGCACCTTCGACTCCGTACGACGGGCGATCGCAGCAGCCGGGCTGCATTTCCGGGTGGAAGACTCCGTCCACCTGGCGATCCTGCAATTCGCGAAGTTCCCGTTGTGGAAAGACCTCGACGAGTCCTGGAAAGAGCTGTCCCACAACAGCTTGGTGGGACACCTCATCGAGACACCGAAAAACCAGTTCCGAGATCCCGCCACCGACATTCCCGACGTCGATCTGGACGGGCTGAACGCCTCCGTCCCGGTCCCGGCCGACTCCTCGCAACTACGAGCCGTCGCCGACGCCGTCGGTGGCAAGACGTTTGTCTTGGAGGGCCCTCCGGGGACCGGGAAGTCGCAGACGATCACCAACCTGTTGGCGCACTCCATGGCTCAGGGCAGGCGCGTCCTGTTCGTCGCGGAGAAGCGAGCCGCGCTCGATGTCGTCAAGAAGCGTTTGGAAAGCGTCGGCTTGGGTGAGCTTTCCCTGGATCTCCACGATAAGTCAGCGAAGCCTGCCACGGTGCGTGCGCAGATTCGCGACGCGCTGGAACTCCGGGTCACCCATGACACGGATCTGCTGCGCACCAAGCTGCAAGCGCTGGAATCCAGCCGTGGGCACCTCGCCCGCTATGCCGCGCGGCTGCACGAGACCAACGCTGCCGGCCAGTCGCTATACGCGGCCCGGTCAGCTGCGCTTGCCGCCGACCCGGATGTCTCTCCTCTGGATGTCCCGAAGGCACTCGTTGCTCGCGGAAACCCGGAAACCTTTGACGGGGTTGGTCAGGTGCTAAGGATGCTTCCGGAGAAGGTCGACATGGCTCGGCCTCGACGAGAGCACCCGTGGGGTTTCATCGACTCGGCGCCGCCCGCCGGGCTGGACGCTGCGGGAATCCATGCCGCTGCCGCCGAATTCGATTCTGCACTGCAAGCCGTCCAGGATGGTGGCATCGCGCTGGACAAACTCGCTCGAATCGACAGCGCTATTGCGCTCGATGCCTGGGCGCGGCTGACCGCTGAACCGCGACTGCCGCTCGATGCCGTCGACACGCTGCACGCACCGGATGGTGCGCGGCAGCTTGCCGCCGTCGAGCAGCTGTCGGCGAGGATTGCCCAATCCAAACCTGACTGGCTGGCGACGGCAACACCGGCCGCGATGGACCTCGACATCCCCGCAATCCATGCGGAGGCAGTCGAAGCCGACGAGTCGGGATTCTTCGGGCGAAAGAAACGGCGCCGCGCCGTGCTCGAACAGCTCAGCGACGTACTGGCCATCGAACCCTCCGCGGTGAAGCTCAAGACGCTCTCCACGCTCACGGGGAACATCGCAGGCACACACGCCGAGGTGGCCGAGGTACGCCAACGGACGGCTCAGCTGCCGGGGGCGATATTCCAGCGGCCGTGGAATCCGCTTGTCGCCGAGGATATTGCGCACCTGCACGCCGGTATCGCGTGCGTGCGGCGGGTTGGCGCCATGTTGTCGAACAAACCTCAGGATCCCCGCATCGCCGACCTGCGGACCTTCTACCGCGGTACCCAACAGGGCGCCCTGGGACAGCCCCTGCAACGGTTGGCCGCCGCGTGGGAGCGGCTCACGAAGGTCACGGGTACCAGCGAGGCCCGGCAGCGGGTGTGGGCGGGGGAGGGATCGTTCATCGAGCAATGGTGGGCGACCCGCGCGGATCGTCGGATCGAGAATCCGGCGTCGGCGGAGCGATGGGTCGACCTCGTCAACCACGTGGAACCGCTACGTCACGCCGGAATGGACAGCGTCAGAACGGACATCCTGAAAGGGATGGTCGTGGCCGAGGACGCCGCCCTGGCCTTCGATCACGGCAAAGCCGTCGCGTCGATAGCGGAGCGGCTCGAGGCCAGTGCGCTGGGAGAGTTCGATGTCACCGCACACGACAAGACGGTTCAGCGGTTCGCAGCCAGCGCGGGTGTGATCCGCGATGAACTCCGCCGGTCGATCCCGGCCCAGCTGCTGGCGAACCGGAAATTCCATGCGGCCGCCGACACCGGGCAGGTCGGGGGACTGCGTCGCCAGCTGGAGCGTAAACGCGGCGGCATGAGTGTGCGGACACTCATGGACAACTTTGGTGAGCTGATCACCGAGATCCTCCCGTGCACCCTGATGAGCCCGGACTCGGTAGCGCGATTCTTCCCGGCCCGGCCCGACATCTTCGACGTCGTGGTGTTCGACGAGGCCTCGCAGATCCGGGTGGCCGATGCGATCGGTGCGATGGGTCGAGCGAAATCCGTTGTGGTGGTCGGGGACAGCAAGCAGATGCCGCCGACCAGCTTCGCCGAGGCCAACGCCACGGTCGACGAGGACGAGGACTACAACCCCGATATCGTGCTCGACGAGGAGTCGATCCTGACCGAATGCGTCCAGGCTCAGGTGCCGCAGCAGTGGCTGTCATGGCACTACCGCAGCCAGGACGAAGCGCTGATTGCGTTCAGTAACGTCCACTACTACCGCGGAAAATTGGCGTCATTCCCGGCCCCGCACGTCGGAGCGTCCGGGCATGGCATATCGCTGGTACGGGTCGACGGCCACTTCGAACGGTCCGGTAAGGGAAAGACGCTGCGGACCAACCGAGTTGAAGCTGAACGGATTGTCGATGACATTCGCCGACGCTTCACGGCGTCGCCAGATGTCGCGCCTTCGCTCGGGGTGATCACCTTCAATGCTCAGCAGCGAGATTTGATCGAGAACATGCTGCGCGATGCCGGCAATGATCGTCTGGTGCACGCTCTGGACGAGCCCGACGGGCTGTTCGTCAAGAACCTCGAGAACGTACAGGGCGACGAACGCGACACCATCCTGTTTTCGGTGGCGTTCAGCAAGAAGGACAACGGAGTGTTGCCGCTGAACTTCGGGCCGCTATCACGTCCGGGCGGGGAGCGTCGGCTCAATGTGGCGATCACTCGCGCCCGCCGCGAGGTCGTGCTGTATGCGAGCTTCGATCCCGGTGACCTTCGCGCCGAGGAAACATCGCAAGTCGGGACAAAGCATCTCAAGGCCTACCTGGAGATGGCGGCCACCGGTGTCGCGTCGATCACCGAGGGCGGCAAGCGGCGGCCCGTCATCGACCGGCACCGCGACGATATTGCCACCGCCCTGCAGGCGGACGGCTTCATGGTCGCCACCGACGTTGGGCTATCGGACTTCCGGGTCGATCTCGTAATCTCGGACCCAGACGAGCCCGACCAGCCGCTGGTGGCGGTCCTGCTGGACGGTGCCGAGTGGTCCCGACGCCAGACCGTGGCCGACCGGGACGGGTTGCCGGTCGAAGTGCTGGGCAAGCTGCTGCACTGGCCGGCCGTGGAGCGGGTGTGGATGCCGGAATGGCTGAATCACCGCGATGTGACGATTGCTCGATTGCGGGTCGCGGTAAGTGAGGCGAAACAGCGTTTGGCCGAACCACCTCCGGTTCTGGAGCCCCAAGCCGTGATGCCTGTCACGGTTTCTGAACCTGCCGTCGCGATGCAGTCGATCGGAGCACTGAAGTCAGCCCCGTCGGCTGCCACTGCCGCGCCGCCGAAGCCAAAGCGGCATCCGAGTATTCGGACATTTAGCGAATGGCCGCCTCGGGTGGTTGGGGACAAGACCGTTCTGGATGAGTTGGGCGGTTCGTGGGCTGCAGATCAAGTGGTCCGGGTGATCCGCGAGGTCATCGAAGCGGAAGCGCCGATCCATCGCGATCGGCTGGCGAAACTCGTTGCCGGCTCATTCGGGCTCG
Source organism: Mycobacterium appelbergii (assembly GCF_032883035.1). Lineage (NCBI taxonomy): Bacteria > Bacillati > Actinomycetota > Actinomycetes > Mycobacteriales > Mycobacteriaceae > Mycobacterium > Mycobacterium appelbergii. Next base: position 83,900 of record NZ_JAMQTH010000023.1, on the reverse strand, counting down.
GTCGGGTCAACGACGAACGGCGCCGGGCGATCCAACGCCTCGTGCCGGCCGAGTACCGGCGGAAAGACGACGAGTTCTACTGGCCCGCTGACGTGGATCACCAGGAATGGAGGTTGGTCCGGCAGCCGAAGTCCGGTGTTGGACGTGCCCTCGATGAGGTTTCGCTCCAGGAGATCGGTAACGCGATGGCGATCGTCGCCGAGCAGACTGGTGGGATCGGCAGTGAGGAGCTCAAACGGGAGGCCTTGGCGCTCTTCGGCGGTCGCCGGATAACACAAGCTATCGGTGCACGTTTGGAAGCCGCGTTGCAGCGTGCTATGGATACCGGAGCACTCAAGTTGTCAGCCGCGGGCCTGGTCGTCACTTCCTAATCGAAACGAGTTCCTATGGTTGCGTTCACGATCGCCAAGCTGACGGATGGCGCCATGTTGGTTGAGAAGGCGCTATGACCGCAGTCGAATTCGACGATGACCTGTATGACCGCATCGCATCGGTTGTCAACAGCAGCGATGAGATTGAGACGCTGAGCATTAAGCGTCCGAATTGGATTTTGTCGCTCGACCGCACTGGTGTGTGGGTGGAGACGGAGCGGTCCCGGTCCCGAGGGACAGGCCCACAGATGGTGCCCGCGTGGATGATCGCTGTGGCCTGGGAGCGTCTGAGTAAGAACGGAACTCTGAGCCACGTCGAACTGCTGAATGGCCTCAACGTCAAACGGTCGGCCTTCGTGTGCGCATTGCTCGCCCAGTTTCCTGACGTTTTGGTACGGCAGGATCGCCCGACTGTCCTGGAAAAGATCCTTGGAGGTGCGTCGTGAGCAACAAGAGCTCCTCGGGCGTGGGCGGTCTCGTCTTCTTCGTCATCGTGCTCAACGCGCTGGTCCCGAAACCGGTCTGGATCGCCCTCGGGTCATTATCGCGGTAGTTGTTGTGGGCTGGGCCGCCTACAAGGTTGCCGTTGCCCTCGAACAGCGCAGCTATGAGGGCAGCGCGCCGAGCTGCACGCGCGGCATACTCTCAATGCTGGGGTCAGCTGCTGTTGTCGATCGCCGCGGCCTGCTGGCGAAGCCGGTCGGCAACCTGCCCTAGCCACTCGGTGTATGTCATTTCCGGCCGCGGATCGTAAAAGCCACCCATCTCCATCATTACGCCGGGGAGTTCGGAATCTGGGCAAATGTCGAGCAACTTGTCGAGATGTGTAGCGAGTGCTTGGAGTTGCTGTGACGTGCGGGTCGACGAAGCTGAATACTTGTCGACGATTCCCTCCCAGTCATCGGCTTCCAGATCCCAATCCTGGTGAAAATAGGCGCCGAAGAATTGGTACAAGTCCGTTGAGATCGAGCCATCGTTCACTAATCCGCCCCGACGCTACGTTCTGGTCCATACTCGTCTCTGCTCTGGAAAAAAATCTCCGCGCCACACCCTGGGCAATGGATCCAGTATTCGTACCTTTTGTCGGATGGGTCGCTTTCCGCGACCCATGAACGCTTCTCGATCAGAACATCAGCATCGCCATTCTTCGGGCAGCGAATGCCGTCCCAAGCCCCTGCAGCGACCAACTTGGTTACCTGGGCCCACCGTTTCGCCAAAGCAACGTATTCGGACACTCGCATCAACCTCCGCCGTTGAGAAAAGTCTCGCCGAATTTTTGGGCGAAATCGAATGCAGCCTGCGTCTCACTGGCAGCACGTGTCGCATCGATGCCCAATTCGGGTATCTCAGTCATGTTTACCCGATACACCTCCTGCGCAACGGTTCGTGCTAACTCTAAGTCTGACGACATACCCTCCGGTCCGATAGCAAAGCCGCGTTCCCCAAACGAGGCCAAGCTAAAGCCGCTACCGGGTATATCGGGCTCGTAGAGCACCTTGTAGCCATTGATTTCAACTTCGGCGGCCACACCGTTCTGGGCTGCTTGTCGCAACTCGTCCATCCCCGACGATGTGAAGATGTCATGGGCAGTGTCGGCCATGTCTAGTTCTACCTGAGGAAAACCGCCCCAATGGTCTGCACCGAAATCCGAGTGGGCAGGATCTGGCGGCGTGTGGTGCTCTGCTGGTGAGCTGGCCGGCGCATGGTGCTCGACCGGCGCATGAGCGCCAGAGGGTGCGTCGGTTTGACTGTGCGGAATGCCCGGGGCGTCGTCGAGATGTCGGGCTGAGCCGGTGACGGCGTCGAGTCCGTGCTCGATCCCTTCGCCGAGGAGCTTCGCGCCGGGCAAGGGGACCATTCCAGCGGCGTCGAGGACGGCTTGGGTTCGCTCGGCGCCGGATGCCTGGTCCCAGTTGTTGAACGTGTCGATGTCCTTGGCGACGTCGGGTATGAGGCCGAGGCTGCCTTCGCTGAGTGCGCGGCTGCCTTCGGCGAAGGCGGACGGTTCCGGTGGATACGCCTGCACGTCGGCGTTTTCCGGAAGCGGGGCAACCGGAGCAGTCGGGCCACCGGCAGCGGCCGAGGCGTAGTTGAGCTCGTTCAGGAGCCTGCGCTGCTCGGTCAGCTCGGCGCGGGCGTCGAACACGGCTTGAGCCAATGGGCCGCTGACGTCCCGACCGGGACCGGTCCCGGCACCTTGCATGTAGTCCTGTCCGGCGGCGTCGTCCAGCTTGGCCTGCGCGGCGGCCAGGTTCTGCCGGGCCGCCTCGACCTGCGCGGCTTGCCGGTCGATCGCCGCCTTGTCAGGGGGCGGTGGTACTTGGCTGAGCACTGGCGGCAGGCCAGCGGGCTTCTCGTCGCCGGGCTTGGCGGCCTGACCATCCTCCGGTCTGCCGTCCGGAGTGTCGTTGGCGACCAGGAGGTCTCCGAGGTCGCCTCCGACGTCGCTGGTGACGGGAGGCTTGTCCTCGGCCTTCTTCGCTGCGTCCTCGACCGACTTGGGAACCGCGAACGGCCCGATCTGACCGGTTGCCTGCTCTGTGGGTTTGTCGCCGGGCTCGTCTCTGTGGTCCTCGGTGTCGTGTTGGACTTTGTGGTCGACGAGCCGCACCGTCCCCTCGCCGTTACGCCCGGCACCTTCGCCGTCGAAGCGGATCCCTTCCAGTTCACTGGCTTTCGCCTGCAGCCGCCGGCCGGCGAAGGTGTCGGCTTGAACCAGGCGCTCGGCGTACCAGCGGATGTCCTCGGCGTGCTCGGCGGCAGCCATGTTCCGCTCGGCGATCGTGTTGATGTCGTACTTGCGGGTGTCGGTCACCGTCAAGTCTTCGCCGACGCTGAATCCGTTGTTCTCGGCCTCGGTGATCGCTTCGAGCGCCTCACGCTTGGCGGCCCGCACGTCGTGACCACCGTTCTCGGCGGTGTCGGCGGCCTGGTCCTGAACAGCGGTCTGCCTCTGCACCACCGCAGAGTCGGCGGTCACCCGATTCAGTGCGGCGTCCTTGGCGTCGCCCTCCCAGGCGGTACCGCCGGGAGCGGCGATGCTCTGGCGGTGCTCGTCGAACAGCGTCACGGACTGGGCGCCCATGCTCCGCAGCTGCGCCGCCGTGTCGTCGAGGTGCTGGGTGGGCCACTCCTCGATCTCCGACCGGCCGGGCAGCGCGCCGCCCGCGCCGGGAGCGGCAGGGCTCACACGCTCACCGTGGTGATGGCGTCGCGGCCGTCGTCGTCGGTGGTGTCGTAGCGGGCGCTGCTCACTGAGAGGTCGTCGGCCAGGCCGCTGATCCGGCCGGACTGGCGGGTGCGAACGGAGTGGGCGGCGGCCAGGATCGCGGCCACGCCGGCTTGACTCGGGGTGGTGCCCCGTCCACCGTCTACCGTCCCAGTGGCCAACTTCGTAGCCGTGACCCCACTGCTGGCGGCCGCGATGCGTAGCCCGCTCGCGTCGACTTCCAATCCGTTAGCCATGCCAATCCCCCAACCGGCGAACACCTGGTCGTGAGGGTACCTCAGGATTTGCTCCCGGACCGACGGGAGTTCCGGGTGCGGACGGTTCGGCAGCCAGCCCTCTTGTCGGTGGGCTCTGTCATTCTGTTCGGCTCGCGTGTGCGAGCAACCATGAACAACGGATGGAGCACATACGATGACTACCTACCAGGTGAAGACTGCCGCTAATGCGCATCGCGACGCGATCCACACACCGCCGAATGTGGCGCCGCCCAGTGCCAGATCTCGGACTACGACGAGAAGGAACGCTCTCGGCGCCCTTGCCGTGGGCATGCTGTTGGCCATCGGTGGCACCACGTTGTGGGCAGTCAATACGCCCACTGGGGGACTCGACGTGGCTGCGCCGCCAGTGCAGTTGGCCGGCGCCGTCACCAGCATCGAGGAGCACGCCGAACCGCACGTCCGAGCCTTCTCCGGCCCCATGGTCCCCTTGGAACCCGCGTCGACGGTCAGTCAGCGCAACGCGGTGCGCGCCGCCGAGAATTACCTCGACTACACCGCCTTCTCCAGGCAGGGCCTCATCCAGCAATTGGAATACGAGGACTTCTCAACCGCAGACGCGACTTTCGCCGTCGACCACATCACCGTTGACTGGAATGAGCAAGCCGCGAAAGCGGCGACGGCTTACCTGGACTATTCAGCGTTCTCCCGTGGCGGACTCATCGAGCAGCTTGAGTACGAGGGATTCACCCCGGCGCAGGCGGCCTACGGAGCCACGGCAGCTGGGCTGTAGTGGCGGGTCTCCGCTTGTCAGTCCACCTAGGTCGAGCCTCGATTTTTTCGTCGGGCGGTGCGGTGGTCGACAGTGTGCCCGGGGACTTACCCAACGCTTGTCGGTGGCAGGCGTGATACTGAGCGCCTCCCGTGAGCGCCGGCCCAGCCAGCCGGGGGAGTCGTTCTGACCCTGAACCCGATAACGGAAGCGGCGTGGAACCCATCGCGTTCTCGTCGTAGGCCTCACCGTTCGATCGTTGCACGTGGGTATGACGCGGGGTAATGCTATGTCCCTGCGCGCGAAGCTCTTCGGTCATACCCACGGCGTCGAGCAACACGTAATCCAGATGCCGATTCTCGTCGAAATCGGCCTTGTCGATCAGTCGCACCTCGGCGTGCGGCATGCCCTCGGGCACATCGCTTTCCGGAATCCGGCAGCGCGATACCACCGCACTCACCTCCGCGGGCAGTCGGCGCAGTGTCGCTCACACTGCCGGGCAGGACTTTGGGGTCGTGCGGGTGCTGGGTGCGGACATCGTCGCGCGTAGTCGTGGCGATCGCCGACCGGCAGCCTGCAACGTCGCGACCACACAACCGTTGTTCGCGAAGTCCGCCCGGCGCGAGGTCTCCGCCTCGTCGAACCGCTGCGACCGGAGGTCGTGGAGATCAGCATCGATGTGGCGCAACGCGATCCGAACATCCGGCCGGTGGTCAACGGGCAGCGGGGGCCTGTCAGAAGCTCAGAATCCCTGTGTGCGCCGCTTCATAGTTTTTGGCGATACGATCTCTCACCCATTCCAATGGGTTCGAGTAGGACTCATACTCGGATCTAGCGATTTGAGTGAGCTCCTCCAGCGGCAGATCCGGCCGTTTTGCGAAACGAGTAAAGTATTGCCATCGGTCTGCGCGTAAGCCGAATTCGTTAGGTGCGTTCAGCGGTGCAATCATACAGTTGATTTCACCTTCCCGGGAGGACTTGTAAATCTGGATCTTACAGTCATCGGAGCGGTAGTAAACGATATGACGACTGCCTCCCCTCTCGTCAGAGCCGTCGTCGATTCCGTCGAGCGCGAAGCCCAATTCAGCTAGCAGCGGTCCTACAATCTCCTCAACTTCTGCAAGAAAATTGGTATTCATCATTGTCCGCCTTTCACATATACCCAGGAATCTCCGACCCGCTAATACCCGTAAGAGGCGGCGTGCTTACTTAGAATTCTACCTCCATTGCTGAGAATGATCCGGGACGCGCGATAACCATATCGTCAAGCGACGACTATTTTCCGTGGTCGAAAACATAATCAACCCGTCCCACATGATTCTCCAGCTGCGTGCGGAGGAATTGTTCGTTGACCGGCCAGCCCAGGGCTTTCGCCTGAGCGCCGTGCTGTAGTCGCCACAATTCGGTCAGGCACTTCTTCGCCGGGTCGGTGGGCACAGGCACCAGATACGGCAGAATGCGCCATCAAAGTCTTCTGTCGTTTCGGGCGCGGGATGGCGTTCAGCGCATCCCAGTGCGAGCCGATTCCGTAAGCTCGGACCTATCGGTACGAGGTAGCCAGGAGGACGGGCAATGCTTTCTGCGCGCGAAAAAATTCTCGTGGAAGGCCAGCATGATTGGGTCAAACTCTGGGAGGTGCACCGGCACGTTGCGGAGGAGAACCTTTCGGCCAGTCTCGATCAAGTCCAGCGCAAAACGCTGAGCCTGGTCCGTCTGCTGGTTACCGAGGGAGTAGCCGAGGTCGGCGACCTGCGCGACCATGGCGCACGATTCGAACCCTGGAATAGTTCGGTTGAGGAATCGATCCGGCGGATATCGGCCGAGTATGTTGACCGGTTTGATGATCGGGCGGGTTGGCCGTGGACACTGTGGCTGCGAATTACTGACGAGGCCAAAGTCTTGGGCAGGTCGTACCAACCCGCATACGAGCTATGGTTGCGTGAGCTACGCGAGCGGGGACGAGAAGACTCACCGTTACCTCTTAGTTTGGAACCGGGCGGTGTCACTAACGAGGTATGAACTGTTGTTCTCCAACATGTTTCGGATTGATTTACCGTGTCGGTGTGATTAAGTCCGTCTCAGCCAGCTGACATATTGGGCTATCGCCGATCATCCAATGCAGCTGCCAGCTCATCGAAATCGATCCGACCCGACATGAACTGCTCAATCGGGTCAAGCTGATAGCCATGCGCAGCAAGGTATTCCAGGTATGTGACTCCCGGACCTGGCGGCTGCCGTCGTCGCAGCGCCCGAGACAACCCCCACTCGAACGCCCCAAACACCGACGCCACCACCCCGAGCGCAGCCTGCCCCGGCTGCAAACCTCCGAACACATCTTCATGCTCGCCGTCGACACCCAACAGCTCATTCGCAGCCACGGTCATGCTTGCCGGGCACAGATCCTGCGCGATCGAACGCATATTGCGGGCCGCGAACAGTTCAGCGTCGGCCAGCCCGCTGACGGACTGCAAATACGCACGTACCCAAGCGCGCCGTGGCCCCTGGCTCTCCCTGGCCAGCGCATCGAGCCGCCGAAGCAACCGCCAATCCTGCTCCGCATCGTCGTCAGCCTCCGACGCTGACCGGACAGCCTCAACCCCTGTCCAGGACGGCCTTGCCGCCACTTCACTCAACGTGACCGGACGCGCAACCGAGAACGTCAGGTACGCAGCATGCACAACCAGCAGCGGTGCCCGACGCGCCAAATCAGCCACCGTCCGCGGATACTCCCCGGCCAGGCACAGGTACCGCTCCTGGCGTAGATGATCACGCGTATAGATCAAGCCGAGCGTCCAACCGGGCCCGTCCTCGCCGATGTCCTGATAGACCCGCCACCCGGCGAAACCACCGACGCCCGGAAGGTATCGCTTGGCCATGAGCGCAAGCAGTTCAGCGATCGACGTGGTACCGGGCAGCTCCCACGCCTCACGATGTGAATCGACGTCGTCGCCCATCGCGACCGAATTCCGGTCGACAATCAATCTGTACTGGCTCGGCGTTTCCTGTTCAGTCGTCACGCCCACTTGTCCTCCCACGTCGCCAACTCTGACACCAACAATGTGCCACGCGCCGCCTTGCTATTTCGAGCTGATCCCACCCCACGAATCAGGCACCATGGCGATATGCCGCTCTCTGAAACGACACTGCTGCACGCGGCCGGTGACGTGGTCTACGCCCGGGGCGAGGACTACGTCCGGTATGTCGCAGGCCTCCGCACGACCGAGTTCAAGGCCTACGCGTCGATCCAGGCCAAGCGGGTCTACACCGTGGAGCTCGACTGGTCCGGTCCACTGCCCGATGGATCGTGCACCTGTCCGCACCACGCCGACGGCAACTTCTGCAAGCATTTGGTCGCCGTTGGACTTGCCGCGATCGACAGCGGGCGGGTCGCCGTCGATGACGCAGATAACAGCACGGCTGTGGAGGCAGTCGTCCAGTCGATGGACGTCGAGGAGCTGCGTGCCCTCGTTATGACCCTCGCGCAGCGCGACGCAGGTGTACGCCGGTTGCTGGAAATTCGCGCCACGACAGCGTTCGGTGACGACACGCAGGCCAAAGCGGAACTGGAAACCTATGTGCGAAACATGTTGACGTTCCGCGGATATATCGACTATCGACGTTCCTTCGAGGTCGCGGAAGCGGCCAGTGAAATGCTCGACGAACTCGAGAACCACATCGACAGCGGGGCCGCCGAACTCGCACGCCCAGCCCTGCTGCGGGCGGTCACCAGCCTGCGCGAAATCATGGAGCACGTCGACGACTCCTCGGGCTCGATCGGCGATCAATGCCAGCGGGCTGCCGACCTCTACGCGCGGGCCTGCCGGCTGGGCGAGCCCGACCCGGTCAAGCTCGCGACGTGGCTGGTGAAATTCCGCGCCGATTCGCCCGGGTGGCCGAACGTGGTGTTGGCGGACTTCGTGGACGCCTTCGATGACAAGGCACTCAAGACCTACCGCCGGGCGGTGGCAGCGCTGGACCGCAGGCTCGCAGACCGCGATCACCTCCACCGGTTCGAGGCTGACACCATGCTGTTGGAACTTGCCGACCACGACGGTGATCTCGACCGGGCCATCCAATTGCTCAGTCAGGGAGACCACTCGAAGTACGGGGCGATTGTCGACCGGTTGCGCGCCGCCGGACGCGGCGACGATGCGGTGGCGTGGATCGATCAGGCAGTCGCGGAAGGTCGAATCAGCAGTCACGGTGGTGGCAACGAATATTGGCTGCACCCCGACCATGTCGCCAAGACCTATGTGGAACTGGGCCGCATCGACGACGCAATCGGTGTTCTTCGCACCGACTTCGTCGGACAACCGTCGGTGGGCAGCTATCGGGCGCTGCGCGATTTCGCCGCCGGCGTCGACCGTGAAGACGCCGAACATGCCTGGGCGTTGGCCCACGCGAAACAACTGGCCACGGACCGGTTCGCGAAGGGCGCGGTCCTGGTGCAGCTCCATCTGAGCGATGGCGATATTGAGGCCGCGTGGCGGGCCGCCGAGCGCTACGGGCCGGGTTGGGCGTGGAAGGAGTTGGCGGTCCGGGGCGCGGACGCTCGGCCTGTCGCCGCGGCCGATCTGTACCGGCCGGAGCTCGAAAAGGATCTGCGCTACCCCAACTCCGCGATCTATCCGGACATCGCCGAACGCCTGGTGACAATGGCCAACCTGTACGAACGAGGTGGCCGCAGTGCTGATTTCGCATCGTTCATCGCCCAGATCCGTCAGCAATACGGCAGGCGGCCCGCCCTGATGAAGGCGTTGGACGCGAAAAAACTTTAAGTCGCGCCGTGGGTTTCGACGTAGAGCGCATAGAGGGAGTGGGAGGCCGCCATGTACAGCCGATTGTTCTCCGGCCCACCGAAGGTGAGGTTGGGGCAGCGTTCGGGGAGTCGGATGAAGCCGATCGCCTTGCCTTGTGGGTTGAACACTATGACGCCGTCGAGATCCTCTGGCTTGCCGCGGAGTTCGTAAACCTTACGGCCGCCGACGTCGGACGGTTCGGCCTGCAGTAGGCCGTTGCTGCCCCAGCCGCACCAGAGATTGCCGTCGCGGTCGACGGTGAAACCGTCGAGCGCACCTTGGTCGGCGGCGTCAATCAGCTTGGTCTTGTTGCCGACGGTGCCGTCGTCGCCGACGTCGTAGCTCCACAGACTGCGGTTCGGGGTGCCCTTCCACTCGATCACGTAGAGCTTCTTCTCGTCGGGGGAGAAGGCCAGGCCGTTCGGATTGACGAGATCGGTGATGACCGCGGTGATCTGCTCGTCCGGGGTGATCCGATAGACGTTGGTGGTGGCCTGCTCGGGTTCGGCGGGGCTGCCTTCCCACTCGCCGTTGATGCCGAACAGCGGATCGGTGAACCAGATGGTGTCGTCGGACTTCACCACGATGTCGTTGGGCGCGTTGAGGGGCTTGCCTTCGAAACTGTCGACCAGCACCGTGATGTCGCCGTTCTCCTCGGTGCGGGTGACGCGGCGCGTCACGGAGTGCTCGCAGGTGAGGAGCCGGCCCTGGCGGTCACGCGTATTGCCGTTGGCGTAGTTGGCGGGCCTGCGGAATTCTGTGAAACTGTTGTCCTTCTCGTCGAACTTCATGATCCGGTTGTTCGGAATGTCGCTGCACAGCAGGTATCCGTCGTCGGGAAAATAGACCGGTCCCTCGGCCCAGCGCATACCGGTGGCGACCTGCTCGAGGCTGCTCGAATAGATTCGGTACTTGGCGAAGCTCGGGTCGAGGATCTCGACGGCCGGGTCGGGATAGCGTTGGTTCGGCCGGAACGTTGGCGGCTGGGGCGGCGACCCGGGCAGGTTCGGAGACGCTTGCGGCGGTGACGGTTCCGAGCACGCGCTCGTGGTGATGGCGGCGACCACGGCGGCCGCGGTGCCGAACAGCATGCTGCGCCGTGTGGTGTCCATCGAGTCTCTTTCAGACAGGGCTCGTGCCGGTTCCAACCTGATCGCTGTGCGTGAACCTACGCAGGATTTGAAGGGCGGTCTAATCCCTTTCTGACATCGATCGATGCCGCTCCAGCATTGATCCGTGGTTGACACCGAAGGCATGTCAGAGTCCCTGAGTAGCCTCCGCGTATGAAAGACAAGCGACGTGAGCACAAAGCCAAACAGGCTCGTCGTGATCGACGGCGGGCCAAGAAACGCGACCGGGAAGCTCGTCCCGACACGACCTTCAGAGATGCGATACGCAAAACCCGTGCGGGCGGACATCCCCTCAACCTGCTTGGCGCGGCCAGCTACGTGATCCAGAAGGGCAAGTCCGACCTGCTGGCCTGGCCGAAGGTGGAGCGCGACTCCGGCTTCCTAGGCCGGTTCGTGGACGGCATGATCGGTGAGCCGAATCGGGAGACCACGACGCTGCTGGCCGTGCTTGCCGAACTTCTCGTCGACGATCCAGAGGTCCAGCTGCGATGCCGAGACGCGGTGGCTGAGCGCAACGACCCTCTACCGCAATGGGTCACCGGTCTTTCGCAGGTCGAGGTGTACCGCGCGGTGCGCATAGCTGATGTGCTCGGCGACGCCGACGAACTCGTGATCGGCGCGCGACTCAATGGCAAACACGAGCTGACTGCGGCCGTTCTGATCGACCACAATGCGCTGTCCAGTGTCGTCGATGCCGCCGTTGTGTTCTATCCGATTGACGAGGGTCTTGCACAGGCGGCGGAATCCAGCAGTGACACTTACGTCGTTGAGATGGCACCGGCAGATGCCCGGACGTGGATCGAGGATGCGCTCGCCCAGCCAACATTGAGCCGTGCGACCGATACCTGGCCGCAGTCCCGGGCCCTGATTCAGTGGTTGGTACGGCAGCTGCCCGAAGGTGGTGCGGACCGGCCACCCACCGACTGGGCGGCGGCCGAGGAACTTTGCGACAACTTCTTCGCTACCGACTCTGCGGCACCGTTCACCGACCCCGGCCATCGGGAGGTGCTGTTGGAACTCATCGAGTCCGGTCCGGGTGATCCGCTGCGATGGAGCGCGGCGCGCGTCGAGCACGTGATCGGCGGCTCGCCCTATTACGACGACCACATTGCGCTGGAGATCGCGCTGGATGCTCCCGATCTGTTACGCGCGTTCATTCCATATGCTCACGCGCAGAGCGGGATTCGGGACGAATTGACGTCAGGCGCGGTCGCGGTGATCGACAAGTTGAGGTCGCACTACAAGCGGGAGGTGCTGAGGGAGGCAGGGCATTGGGGTTACCTTGATGCGGGCTAGCTGAACGGACGATGCGATTCGTGCTGCTAGCAATTTGCTACCAGCAAGCGAGCAAGATGAGTACGGTCGGAATATGCGAACGCTGCATCTGCGTAACGTCCCCGACGACGTCATGGATCGACTCGAACGGATGGCGCGTGCAGCGGGCACGTCGGTTGCAGCGGTCGCAATCCGCGAACTCGATGCTGCCACCCGCCGAGTCGACAATGCGGCATTGCTCGTCACGCTGCCCGATCTCAATATCTCGACAGGGACCATCGTCGAGCAGTTGGAGTTCGAACGCAGGTGATCGTCCTCGACACGGCGGCCCAGCGCTGCTGCTGTGATGCGAGTGGTGCTGGCTGCGCGTCACCCCCACCCGACGCGCCCGAGCTCAGTCGTCCCCACCGGCCCATTCGCCGCGGGTGTGTTCGAGGTGTGCGCGCGTGAGCCGGTCCACCTCCGGTGCGTCACCCGCGTCGATCGCGGCGAGTAAAAGACCATGCTCGGCCGCGGAGGCACCGAGCTGGTCTTGGCGTGCCAGCGCCTTCAGTCCGTAAAGCCGGGTCTGATCCCGCAGATTCGCCACGATGGACACCAGCCGCGCGTTGCCGAGCAGCCCCAGCAGTTCCAGGTGGAACGCCCGGTCGGCTTCCAGAAATCGGATGACGTCACGATCTGCCGCGGCCTGCTCGATGTCCTTGGCCAGCGAATCCAACCGTTCCCGGTTGCCGGCGATTCCGCGTTCGGCGAGCTGGACCATGGCTGGCACCTCCAGCAGCAACCGCAGCTGGTAGATCTCGTCGAGGTCGGTATCGGCCAGCGGCACCACCCGGAATCCCCGGTTGGGCACCGCCTCCATCAACCCCTCGTGCACCAGCGTGAGCATCGCCTCGCGCACCGGGCTGTTGGACACACCGAGCCGCTCGGCCAGGGCGGCCGCGGAATAGATGTCACCAGGCTTGATCTCGCCGGAGACCAGCGCCTGACGTAGGACGTCGAGTGCCTGCTCGCGCAGGCTCACTCGACGCAGAGCCGTGCTCAAAAGACCCTCCGATCGCTGCCCCTCTTGACAGAGTATTGCCGAGGCACAACTATAGCCGCTTATCGGTAATCGATTACCGGCTACCAAGGAGAAGGATGCCCATCCGGCGCCACCACGGCTACTGCACCTTGTGCCGTTCGCGGTGCGGTGCGGTGTACTCGGTGGACGGCGATCGACTCGTGTCCGTCGCACCCGATCCGGACCATCCGACCGGTGCCGCGTTGTGCCCGAAAGGCCGGGCTGCACCGGAGATCGTGCACAGCCCCCGTCGGCTCATCCGCCCACTGCGCCGCACCAATCCGAAGACCGCCGACGATCCGGGCTGGGTGGAGATCGGGTGGGACGAGGCGTTGACCGAGATCGCCACCCGGTTCGACGAGATTCGCCGCGAGAGCGGCCCGGAGGCGGTCGCGTTCTCGGTGACGTCGCCCAGTGGCACCCCGATCTCCGACGGCATCGACTGGGTGGAGAGGTTCATCCGGCTCTTCGGCAGCCCGAACATCTCCTACGCGACCGAAATCTGCAACTGGCACAAGGATCACGCACACGCCTTCACGTTCGGCCGTGGCATTCCCGCCGCCGACTACGCGAACACCGACCTGGCCATGTTGTGGGGACACAACCCGGCCCGCGTCTGGCTGGCCCAGTCCACTGCGGTCGCAACCGCCCGAGCCCGCGGAGCCAGGGTGGCGGTGGTCGACCCCCGGTCAGCGGGCAGCGGCGCGCAGGCCGACCTGTGGGTACGGGTGCGGCCCGGCTCCGACGGGGCGTTGGCCCTCGGGCTGGCCAACCGGCTCATCGAGTCCGGCCGGTTCGACGAGGAGTTCATCCGGCGGTGGAGCAACGGTCCGTTGTTGGTGCGCGAAGACACCGGCCGGTTCCTGCGGGGTGACGACCTGGCCGCCACCGAGGCGCCGGAGTGCTACGTCGGATTCGATGGCGTCCAGGTGGTGCCCTACGACACCCGTTATCCCGCACCGGACGGACTGGTGTTGGACGGTGCAGTCGTCGTGACCACCCGTGACGGTAACGTGCGCTGCACCACGGCCTTTCAGCGGTACCGGCAGCTGTGCGCCGAGTGGCCACTGGACCGGGTCGCGGCGGTCACCTGGGCGCCGAAGGAAGACATCGCCGCGCTCGCCGACGCGATCGCCGACGCGCAGCGGGTGTCCTACCACAGCTGGTCCGGGGTGGGACAGCACACCAACGCGACGCAGACCGATCGGGCGATCGCCTGCCTGTACGCGCTCACCGGCTCCTTCGACACCCCCGGCGGCAACGTGATTCACCCCGCGCTGCCGGTCAACGCCGTCACCGGCTTCGACCAGCTCGGCGCGCAGCGCGCCAAGGCGCTCGGTGCCGACGAACGACCCCTCGGGCCGCCGTCGCAGGGCTGGGTCACCGCCCGTGACCTGTACACCGCGATCCTCGACGAAAAGCCGTACCCGGTACGCGCATTGATGGGATTCGGTTCGAATCTGCTGGTTTCCCAGGCAGATCCGATCCGGGGTCGCGATGCGTTGCGGAGCCTGGACTTCCATGTCCACGCCAACCTGTTCATGAATCCGACCGCCGAGCTCGCCGACATCGTGCTGCCGGTGAACAGCCCGTGGGAGCGCGAAGCGCTCAAGACCGGTTTCGAGATCAGCCACGAGGCGCAGGAGCGGGTGCAGCTGCGTGGCCGGATGGTCCCGCCGGTCGGGGAGAGCCGGTCCGACACCGAGATCGTCTTCGCGTTGGCGACCCGGCTCGGGTTGGGCGAGGACTTCTTCGGCGGCGACGTCGAAGCCGGATGGCAGCACGTGCTCGACCCGCTCGACATCACCGTGGCCGAGCTGAGGGAGCGCCCCGAAGGCATGCGCATACCGCTGCCGCGGCGGTACCGCAAGTACGCCGACCCTCTCCCGGACGGCGGGGTCCGCGGATTCACCACCGAAACCCGCAGGGCCGAACTGTATTCCGAGCGGTTGGCGCGCCACGGCTACGATCCGTTGCCCGGCTACGTCGAGCCCGCCGACTCCCCGGTGGGAGACGGTGCCGACCCGGGGTTCCCCCTGGTGCTCACCTCGACCAAGACCAGCCGCTTCTGCCACACCCAGCACCGCGGCATCGCGTCGCTACGCACTCGCGCGGCGGAACCCACGGTGTGCCTCAACCCAGAACTGGCTGCGCAACGGGGCATCGCGGGCGGGGACTGGGTGGAGCTGGCCACCCGCCACGGCCGGATAAGGATGCGCGCCGAGCTCGACCCGGCCCTGCACGACAGGGTGGTGGTCGCCGAATACGGATGGTGGGAGTCCGCCCCCGATGTCGGCCTGCCCGGATACGACGCGTTCTCCGCCGCCGGCAGCAATTTCAACCTGCTCGTCCCTGCCGATCACGCCGACCCGATCAGCGGTTCGGTGCCGCACCGCTCGCTGGTCTGCGACATCCGCAAGGCTGCCGACCCCCGACCGTCCTGGCCGGGCCTGCGGCCGTTCACCGTGACAAGCGTGGTGACCGAGGCGACCGACGCCGTCTCGATCCACCTGCGGCCGTCGAACGGCGCAGCCCCGCCGGACTTCCGCCCCGGCCAGCACGTCACGGTGCACCTCGACGACATGCCCGACGGCACGGCCAACAGGTCCTACTCGCTGTCCGGGCCGGCTATCCAGGCCGACCGGCGTGGCTACCGGATCACCGTGAAGCGGGGGGATGGACCGGTGTCGTCGCACCTGACCCGCGCGCTTCGCCCCGGCGACACCGTCGGGCTGAACGCCCCCGCCGGCCGGTTCGCCCTGCCCGCCGAGCCGGATCTGCCGGTGGTGCTGATCGCCGGCGGCATCGGCATCACCCCGTTCATGAGCTACCTGGAGACCCTGGCCGCACGGCACGCCCGCGACCGGATCGCGCTGTACTACGTCACCCGGGACGGCGCACACCACGTGTTCAAACAACAAGTGGCCGAGCTGAAGACGTCGCTGCCCGGGCTCCAGGTGCACACGCGCTACAGCAGGCCGCGGTCAGGCGACCGGCTCGGATCGGACTACGACGCCGCAGGCAGGATCACCGCCGACGACGTGGCGACCGCGTTGATCGCCGAGCGGGCCCGGTTCTATCTGTGCGGACCCGACGAGATGATCCGGCAGCTGCGCACCGGGTTGGTCGGCCGTGGCGTCCCCGGATTCGACATCTTCGAGGAGCGGTTCAGCTCGCCGGTGCCGACCTGGGCACCCCCGCCCGACGCCGCCCACGCGGTTCGCTTCGTCCGCAGTGGGCGCGACGCGACGTGGACACCGGCCGACGGGAGTCTGCTGTCCTTCGCCGAATCACACGGTGTCGCGATCGGCAGCGGATGCCGCACCGGCCAATGCGAAAGCTGCGAAGTTCCAGTGCTTTCCGGCGCTATCCGCTACCTGGTTCCCGAAGCCGACCCTGGTGACGAAGCCCGGTGCCTCACCTGCCAGGCGGTACCCGTCTCCGACCTTGCCATCGACGCCTGAATCTGGAGTGACCAACGTGCGAATGATCCAAGCGGCGGACGTCGCCGAGCGGTTGCCCTTCGACCGTCTGGTGCCCGCGCTGCGCTCGGCGTTCGTGTCCGGCGCCGAGGTGCCAACCCGTCACCACCACGACGTCGGCGCGGCCGGAACCCTGCTGCTGATGCCGTGTTGGGTCGACGGGGGGTTTCTCGGCGTGAAGGTCGCCGGCGTCTTCCCGGGCAACCGTGACCACGGCATGCCGTCACTGCACTCGACCTACCTGCTGTGCGATGCCACCACCGGAGAGCAGTTGGCCGTCCTCGACGGCGCCGAGCTGACCCGCCGCCGCACCATCGCCACCGCCGCGCTGGCCGCGGACTACCTGGCGCGGCCGAACGCACAGACCCTGCTCGTCGTCGGCAGCGGGGCGGTGGCTTCGCTTGCCGCACACGCCTACTCCGCGATCCGCCCCGTCGAAGACGTACTGGTGTGGAACGTCCGCCCCGCAGGCGCCGAAGCACTCGCGGCGGCGATGCGCGACGACGGGTTCGATGCCCGAGCGGTGACCGACCTGGCGACCGCGGCCGCCGAGGCGGACATCATCAGCTGCGCGACGCTGGCCACGACACCGCTTTTACACGGGGCCTGGCTGCGCCCCGGTGTCCATGTCGACCTCGTCGGCAGCTTCCGCCCCGATATGCGCGAGGCCGACGACGAATTGGTCGGTACCGGAAGTCTTTTCATCGACACGATGGATGCGATCGAGGAATCGGGCGACCTGACGCAGTCGTTGCGCGACGGCGCCCTGAGCGCCGAGGACATCCGCGCCACCCTGACCGGACTGTGCCGCGGGGAGCACGCCGGTCGGCGGGACGCCGCGGAGATCACCGTGTTCAAGTCGGTCGGTACCGCGCTGACCGACCTGGCGGCCGCCACCGTCGTCTATGAATCCGTCACCGGCACATCGAGAGGGTAAAACCATGTCGCAGGCAACGCAGAATCGGGAGACGTTTCTACAGCGCGCCGCCGGCGGGTTGAGTCGGTGGAGCCTGCGGTGGGTGCCCGATGCCTGGGTCGTCGTGGTGTTGCTGACGTTCGTGGTGTTCATCCTGACGTTCTTCCTGGGCCCGGGTGAGCTGGGCCTGGGCAAGGCCGGCGACCTGATCGCCGGGTGGGGCGACGGGTTCTGGGAACTGCTCGAGTTCGGCATGCAGATGGCCATGATCATGCTCACCGGATTTGTGGTGGCCACCTCACCGCCATTCCGGCGGCTGCTGACCTGGGTGGCCGACCGGCCGAAAGGGCCCAAGAGCGCGGTCGCGGTGATGGCGGCGACCAGCATGATCTTGGTGCTGATCAACTGGGGACTCGGATTGATCGCATCGGCAGTGTTGGTGCGCTACATGGCCGTCCGTCAACCGAAGGTCGATTATCGGCTTCTGGTGGCGGCCGCGTATCTGGGGATGGCCGGCACCTGGCACGCCGGACTGTCGGCGTCGGCGCCGCTGCTGGTCGCCACCCCGGGGAACTTCGCCGAGCAGTACTACGGTCGGCTGATCCCGGTCAGCGAGACGATCTTCTCGCCGTTCAATCTGGTTCTGACACTTGTGGTCATCGTGCTGTGGGTGGTCATGACGCCGCTGCTGCACCCGAGAGCGGACCGGACCGTGCCCCCGCCCGCCGGCATCGCCGAGGCAGACGAACTGGACGAGGAGAGCGTCCGCGCCGAGGGCCCGGGCGCGGCGACCGCCCCGGCCCGGCCGACACCGGCCGAGCGCATCGAAAACTCGCGGTGGGTCAACATGGTGATCGGCGGCATCGGGCTGATCTACCTCGTCGTCTACTTCGCCGGACTGAAGGAAGGGATCCTGTCCGGCATCACCCTCAACACCGTCAACTTCATCTTCCTGTTCGTGGGCATCATCCTGCATGGCACGCCGGCATCCTTGCTGAAGCAGGCCGAGCGCGGCGGGTCCTTCGCCTGGGGGATCATCATCCAATTCCCGTTCTACGCGGGGATTCTGGGCATCATCACGGCTACCGGGTTCAGTGAACGCATCGCCGGCTGGTTCACCGCCATCGCCAACGAACACACCTTCCCGGTCGTGACCTACTGGTACTCCGGGCTGGTCAACCTGTTCGTGCCCTCCGGCGGGTCCAAGTTCGCCATCGAAGCGCCCTACATCGCCGAAGCCGCGCAAAACCTGGGCGTCTCACCCGAACTGACGGTGATCGCCTACGCCTGGGGCGATATGGCCACCGATGCGATCCAGCCCTTCTGGGCGCTGCCGCTGTTGGCGATCGCCCGCTTGGGCTTCCGCGACGTGATGGGTTTTCTGCTCACGCTGTTCATCGCCTATTTCGTGGTTGTCTCCGGCGCGTTCCTCGTCGCACCGTTCTTCTTCTGACGAGTGGCCGTGGACCAGCTCAATCCTTGACTACCTCACGCCCCGCGATCGTCTGAGTCCGCTTGTACAGCCACATGATTACCGCCGCGAACGCCACGATCCCGATGATCTGCGCCAAGTTCCCGTCGTTGCCGGTGAAGAGCGCGAACGGATCGTCGTTTCCGGTGCCGGCGACGAATCCGGCGAAGACGACGCCGTAGAGGCTCTCGCCGACGATCATGCCGGTGGCCATCAGGACGCCGAGGCGCTTCTTGCGTTCGACGTCCCCGCCGGTGCGCTGGGCCCACTTGTTGTAGAAATAGCCGAGCAGCCCGCCGAGCGGGATGATCAGCGTCAGGCTCATCGGCAGGTACATGCCCATCCCGACGGCCAGCGGTGGCAAGGCGAATCGGGTTGTGCGGTTCAGGATCTCGTCGACGATGACGACACCGACCCCGATCGCTGCGCCCAGGCCGATCAGTGACCAATCCAGTGATCCGCCGAACACTCCTTTGGCCAGTGAGGAGATCAGTGCGGCCTGCGGCGCGGCCAGGGCGTTGTCGGTGGCGCCGGGCGCACCGAGGAACCCGAAGGCGCTCTGCATCAGGTCGAGCACCGGCGGGATGATCGCCGAACCGAACAGCACGCCGATCACCAACGCCACCTGCTGCTTCCACGGGGTGGCGCCGACCAGTTGACCGGTCTTGAGGTCTTGCAGGTTGTCGTTGGAGATGGTGGCCACGCCGAAGGAGATGGCCGTCGCGAACAGGGTGTAGGCCACCAGTGCGGTGGCCTGGCCCTCGTCGGCGTGGCCGTACACGATCTTGATTGCGAGCGCGGCGATGAGCGCCGTCAGGATGCCCACTCCGGAGATGGGGCTGTTCGACGCGCCGATCAGACCGGCCATGTAGCCGCACACCCCGGCGATCACCAGGCCGATGACGAAGACGAAGACCACACTGATACCGATGATCCCGGCCGAACTGCCTTGCAGAGCGGTGCCGCGGCCGAAATCCCACAGCAGCACGGCGATCGGGATCAGCATCACCACCACGGTGCCCATGACGATGGGGAACGGGATGTCGCGTTGGGTGATGTCGACCAGTTGGCCCTGTCGTCGGTCACGCGCGGAGGTCAGCGCCTCGGTGATGCCCTTGATGATGGGGCGCAGGATCTTCAGCAGTGTCCACACTGCGCCCACTGCGATCGCTCCGGCCCCGATGAACCGCACATCGCTGGCGAACACGCTGTCGATGACGTCGCCGATGGGTTCGCCGGTCCCGAAGGCCCCAATGGTGCGGATCGGCAGCATCACCCCGAACGAGATGACCAACCCGACGAGCATCGCGATACCGACCGTCATCCCGACCAGATGCCCCACCCCGATCAACGCGAAGGACAGGCTGGCGCCGAACATCGAGCCGCCCGCACCGACGCGGAAGTAGGCCGCCACGGAATTGGCGAACACCTTCACGTTGGCCAGTAGCGCGAAACCGGCCGATACCAGCGAGCCGAATGTGATGAGCCGGATACCGATGCGGTTCTCGGTGACACCACTGCTGCTGTCACCGACCTTGAGGACCTCGGCGGCGGCCACCCCTTCGGGAAAGGGCAGATCCGAGCCGGTCACCAGGGCGCGGCGCAGCGGGATGGAGTACATCACGCCGAGGATGCCGCCGACGGCGCAGACAGCCACGCTGGTCCAGTAGGGGAATCCGGTCCACCAGCCGATCATGATCAGCCCGGGCAGCACGAAGATGATCGCAGAGAGCGTGCCCGCCGCCGAGGCGACGGTCTGCACGATGTTGTTCTCCACGATGGAGTGGTTGGCGAAGTTCCGCAGGATCGCCATCGAGATCACTGCCGCTGGGATGGAGGTGGCGAACGTCAAGCCGACCTTGAGGCCGAGGTAGACGTTGGCGGCGGTGAACACCAGCGTGATCACGCCGCCCAGCAGGATCCCGCGGACGGTCAGTTCACGCAGTGTGGGTGTGGCGGGGGTTGCGACAGCCAACTCGGCATCCTCTCGGTGCGTTGCAGCGAGCCACCTTGCACGGCGGTCCGCTGGTACACGTTAAGCCCCGTGAGGCGGTAGCGCGGGTTGATCGGTGCAGCGGCACGACATGATCGGGGAGTGCGCGCAGCCCGGCAAATGAGGCGACCTGCCGCCGCAATGCCGTTACGGCACTTTTGTAACCGCATCCTAAAGCGCAGCAATGCGTCTCGAAATATCAGGCTTGGATCTGCGTCGCGCCAGTCCGGGTCGGCGATCGGAATCTCAAGCTTGTCGGTGGCCGGTGTCATTCTGTTCAGCTCGCTTGCGGATGCACCGTTGCGAAAGGAATCGGACATGACAGATCAGAACGCGCCGGCACCTGGCTGGTACCCGGATCCGGGTGGTCAGCCCGGCCAGCGGTATCACGACGGTCGCCGGTGGACCCAGCATTTCGCGCCCACCCCGCCGGCCGTTCCTCCGCCGCCACCCGCGCAGGCCGTCGCGGTCGCGGTCTCCGCCGGCGGCGGCCCCAACCACGCTGTGCACCTGATCCTCACGCTGCTCACGTGCGGGCTGTGGCTACCGGTCTGGATCCTGGTCGCCCTATTCGGGGGATCGTCGTCCTCGGTGGCGGTCAGCACCGGCGCGGGTGGGATCGCGCGGGTCTCGAATCGCCGGCCGCTGATGGTGGCGGCAGTGTTCGGTGGATTGGTCCTCCTGGGCACCGCCTCCGAACACCCGTGGCTGTTCGTCGTTTTCGCTGTTCTGGGCATCCTCGCCGGGGCCGGTTTCTGGGCGCTCAAGTCCGCGCAGGCACGCGAGGAACAGCAGCGCCAGGAACAGTTCCAGCGGGACATGCTCGCCAACCGGGCCGACTACGAAGACCAGCTGTACCAGGAGGGTGACCCCCGCGGCACCCATGGCCGCTACCTGCCACCGGAATCGCCATGAGGTGAAGGTCCCATACGAGGATGCCGTCAGCGGCGCCTGGGAAATGCTCGGGAAATGAGCCAGCCTTCGACAATGCCAGCCAAGAAGACGCCGCCGAACATCACGGCCTTCTTCGCACCGGGTGGCACCATCGACAGCAGGTCGAGCGTCGAATCGAACGCGGGTTCCTGGGCAGGAGACTGCCGAGTCGGGCGTGCGGGTGCACCGGCGGCGACTGCTGCGGAGGCCTGCGGTAGCGGACCGGATTGCAGAAGTGCCGCAACATTGTTGGCGAACTGCTCCATGAGCTTGTTCGAGACTGCGACGATCGCGCCCTTGCCGAACGCGACGATCTTGCCGCTCAGCACGAGATCGGTATCGACCCGCAATTCGGATCCGCCGTCGACTTCGATGACCGCAAGTTCGACGTGTGCCTGCGCGTCCCCGCCGCCATGCGAGTCGACACCCTTGGCGTCCAACACGATGCGCCACCGATCCTCGTCGGTCGTCACGAACCGCAATCTCCCGTCGTATGCGGCGGAGATGGGCCCCACGCGGACTTTGATGCTGCCCGAGTACGCGTCGCCGTCCCGGCCGGCCAACGTGGCCCCGGGCACGCAGACCGCAATCCGCTCGACGTCCTGGATGAGCGCGAAGACCTCGCCCGGTGCGGCGGGGATGGCCACGGTGTTGTGCAATTTCACTTCGCTCGCCGATCTTCGGGGGTGGTCGGTTCGACGTCGGCTTCGCGGGCCGTCCGCCGGCGCGCGGCGCACGAAGCGATGCTGTCCACGATGCCCTGGTAGCCCGTACACCGACACAGATTGGACGCCACGACTTCGCGAATCTGCGCACGGCTGGGATCGGGGACGTCGTCGAGGAATCCCTGAGCGAGCATGAGGAATCCGGGGGTACAGAAGCCGCACTGCAATCCATGGTTGTCCGTGAAGGCCTGCTGCAGATCGCTCAGCCTGCCGTCGGCCCCGGCAAGGGATTCGACGGTGCGGATCTCCCTGCCCTCGGCTTGTACGGCGAACATCAGGCACGCCCGCGTCGGCGCCCCGTCGATCAACACCGTGCATGCGCCGCACACACCGTGCTCACAGCCGACATGCGTGCCGGTCAAACCGATGTCATGGCGCAGTGCGTCGACGAGTGTGCGGCGCGGTTCGACGATCAGCTCGTGCTCGACACCGTTGACGGTCAGCTCGATCAGTATGCGCTCAGTCATCGGCAACCCTCGTTGTCATCGTGATGCGGGAGAGGGCAGCGGCGACAGCGTGAACGGAAATGGGGGTGTCGTTGAGTTCGATGCCCGTGTCGCGCAACCCGTCGTTGACGGCATTGAGTATCGCCGCGGGCGCGCCGATGGTGCCGCCCTCGCCGGCGCCCTTGGCGCCGGATTCGGTGAACAGACATGGCGTTTCCAGGTGTGCGATGCCGATGTCGGGAATTTCGCATGCCGTAGGTACTCGATAGTCGATGAAACTGGCCACCAGCGGTTGACCGGTGGAGTCGTAGGTGACCTCTTCGAAGAGGGCACCGGCAATGCCTTGCGCGATGCCGCCGCGGGCTTGGCCCTCAACCACGGTGGGGTTGATCGCCACGCCGCAGTCCTCCACACAGAAGTACCTGAGTATCTTCACATCGCCGGTGCCCTCGAACAATTCGACCACAGCACCGTGAGTGGCATTCGAGAACGTCCCGTCACCGGCGGCGTCGAAACTCGCCGATGCCCGCAGGCCCGGCTCGACGCCCTTGGGCATGAGGTGGGCCTTTGCGTAGGCGACGTCGGCGAGCTGAGGATAGGACAGCGACACCGAAGGATCGTCGACGCGGTGAACTCGTCCGGCACCGAGCTCGACGTTCTCGAGGTGGGTGTCGAGAAGATGGGCTGCGATGTCACGGAGTTTATCTCCGAGCTTGACCGCGGCGAGCGCGACAGCGCTCCCACCAATCGTGATGGATCGGCTGGCGAAACTACCGAATCCATAGACGATTCGGTCGGTATCGCCCTGATGGATCTTGACCTGCTCGATGTCGAGGCCAAGCTTGTCGGCGACGATCTGCGCCATCGTCGTCTCATGGCTCTGCCCGTGGCTGAGGGTCCCGGTGGTGACCACGACGGTCCCGTCCAGGTCCATCGTGATGTCCGATATGTCGAACCCGGTGACGACGTCCATTTTCCTCGCCGCAAATGCCGCCGAACCGTAACCCGTCCGCTCGTTGAAGCACGAGAATCCAATTCCTATGTGCCGATTGGGTTCTCGGTCGCGAAGATCGAACCAGCCTTCACGGCGTAGCGTCTCCTCGCAGAGATTCAATGATTCGAGGTACGAACCGGGGTCGTAGGTGACGTTGTTGACTCCGGTGTAGGGGAACGCGGTGATGAGGTTTCTCCGCCTGATCTCGACGGAATCCACCGCA
Source organism: Mycobacterium appelbergii (assembly GCF_032883035.1). Lineage (NCBI taxonomy): Bacteria > Bacillati > Actinomycetota > Actinomycetes > Mycobacteriales > Mycobacteriaceae > Mycobacterium > Mycobacterium appelbergii. The sequence continues at coordinate 59,863 of NZ_JAMQTH010000023.1, read as the reverse complement.
AGTTCGCGGGCCGCGCGCTCCATCAACCGTTCGACGACCATCACGAACTGGGGCCTGCTCACTCCTCGGTACGGTGCCGAGGGCGCCTTGTTCGACGCGATGGCGCGTCCCCGCACGCGATAGTCGGGCAGTTTGTAGACCCCGGGCAGCTCCGACGACGCCATCAGCGGTTCAATCGCGGCGGTGAACGGATAGCACGAGTAGGCACCCATGTCGCAGATGACATCGGCATCGATGGCCAGCAGCCTGCCCTCGTCATCGAAGGCCGCCTTGACGTCGTAGCGTTGTTCACGAGCCAGGAACGATGCCGTCAACGCGTCTCGTCGGTCTTCGATCCACTTGACGGGTTTGCGTAAGCGGAATGCTGCCGCCGCAACGGCGATCTCCTCGCGGCCGACCACACACTTGATCCCGAACCCACCGCCCATATCGGGCACGATCACCCTGACTTTGTGTTCGTCGAGTCCCAGCGACCTGGCCGTAACCGTGCGGACCAAGTGTGGCACCTGCGTGCAGGTGTACATGACGAGTTGCTCGTCGCGTTCATCCCAGTAGGCCAGGGCGCCTCGGGTTTCGATCGGGAGTGCGTTCTGCCGCCCGGTCTGGCTGCGCACCGTCACCACGACGGCGGCTGACTCGAAGGCTTCGTCGGTGCCCTCGGTGTCGAACAGGGACACGTCGACGAGGGTGTTGCGGGTGGCCCCGTCGTGCACGAGCGGTGCGCCGTCGCAGAGTGCCTCGTCGATCGTTGTCACGGCGACGCCCGGCTCGTATTGGACGGTGACGGCTTCGATGGCGTCCTCGGCGAGGTACTGGTCGGTGGCCACGACGATGGCCAGCGGCTCTCCCACGAAGCGGACCACCCTGTCGGCGAGAATCGGCATCTCCGTAGGGACGAACTCGGCCAATGGCCGGTCGAGAGTGGCGACGATGCCCCGCAGCCCGAGGTCATCGGCGCCCCACGCGGCCCGCACACCTTTGATCGACTGTGCCGCACTGAGGTTGAGGGAACTGACCGTACCGGCGGCGATGGTGGATCGAACGAACTGGGCGTGCAGCAATCCGGGGAGGGAGATGTCGTCGACGAAACGACCGGAGCCCGTCAACAGACGTGGATCCTCGCGGCGACGGATCGAGGATCCCACCCAGGAACCGCCGCGCGCGAGCAGATGGTCGCGTCCACCGGCGTGCGCCGCCATCAGGCCGCCACGCTCTCATGGGCTGCCGCCCGAAGCAAGGCGGTGACGAGGAGGTGATGAGTGAGGCCGCGCAGGTAATCCGTTCCGCCGGGTGCGTCTACCTCGTCGAACTCCAACGCGGAGACGGTATCGGTGGCGCAGCGCTCGGCAAGGTCGACGGTCATCGGCCCGGCCGAATCCAGGAACGCCCGCGCCGTCGCGGAAACGATCGGTATGGGCGACACACCGCCGAGTGCGACGCGACCCGAGACCACCTCACCGTCGGTCACATCGAGATCCGCAGCCACCGCCACGACCGCGAAATCGCCATGACGCTGCGCATATTCGGTCAACACCGCATGCGGGGCAGGGCGGGGGAAGCGCACCGCGACGATCATCTCGTCGTATTCGAGTGCGGTGGTGTACAGGCCGAAGAAGAATTCCGAGGCGGCGATCGTTCGTTCTCCGCGTGTCGATGCGACGACGATTTCGGCGTCCAGCAGAACGGTTAGCAGACACCATTCGGCAGTGGCATCCGCATGCGCGATGCTGCCCCCGATGGTTCCCCGCGTCCGAATCGGCAGGTGTCCGACCCACTGCATCGCATCGCTGATCACGGCGTAGCCTTCGGAAAGTACAGGCTTGAAGGTGCGTTCGATGTCGTAGTGCGTGGTGAGGGCGCCGATCGTCAGTGTCTGGTCCCGATCGACGTAGCGTAGGTCGGTGATGCCGGAGACGTCGATCAAACTCGTCGGCCGTGCCAGCCGGAAGTTCATCATGGCCACCAGCGATTGCCCACCGGCGATGATCTTCGCGTCTTCCCCCAACTCTGCCAGCAGATCGACCGCCTGCGCGACGCTGTGCGCTCGATGGTACTGAAAGGCGGCAGGTTTCATGCACCACTCCGCACGTCAGGGGGAGGGGCGACCTCTGGCCTTGCCCTGATGGGCTCCAATGTGTCCAGTTCACGCCCCTTGGTTTCGGGTGCTCCAACGCTCATCCATGCTACGGCGACCACCACCGCGCCGCCGATGATGGCGAAGGTCATCGGCAGACCGAAGTTCGGCCACAGCAGCGTGCCGAACAAGAGCGGTACGAAGCCCGAGGCCACCCGGCTCACCGAAGACGCCCAGCCGAATCCGCTGGCGCGCATGGGCGTCGGGTACAGCTCCGACACATACGCATACAGCACCGGAATGGTCAGCTGGATGACGAAGCCGAAGATCGCCAGGAACAGCAGCGGTGCCGTGTCCAGGGGCAACGTCAGACCGAAGAACACCAGCGCCAACGCTGCCACCGGACCGGACACACCGATCACCCATTTGCGGCCGACCTTTTCGCACAGCCATGCCGAGACCAGGACACCGATGATGCCCACTCCCGTCATCAACGTCGTTCCGGCGAACGCGGCGTAGCTGCCGTACCCGCTCTGGCGAAGGATGGACGGCATCCAGCTCAGCGCCCCGTAGTAGAGCAGCATGATGGTGATGAACAGCGCCCACGCGGTGCTGGTGATCCGGGGACTGAACCGCCAGATGTCACGCAGTTGCGCCGCCGCGCTGACCAGCGTCATCTTCGCCACCACTTCAGGAGCGCTGAACCCGTATGGGGTCGGCGGGGTGCCCGTCCTGGCGACCAGGTCGTCGACGATCACCCGCGCCTCCTCCTGCCGACCGGTCCGGGCCAGATAAATCGGCGATTCCGGAATCGACCGACGCGCCCAGAACAGCAGGAGTGCGGGCAACACCATGAAGGTCAACATGATTCGCCAGCGAAGATCGGGATCGACCGGAACCAGCAGCGTTGCGACCAGTCCGCACAACGTTCCTCCGATCGGCCACCACACATCCATCGCCGCCAACACCCGGCCCCGCAACCGGGCCGGAGAGAACTCGCTGACGATCGCATAATCGACGGGGATGCAACCACCGAGCCCGAAACCGGCGAGGAAGCGGAGCAGCAGGAAGACCCAATAGGAGGGTGACAGCGCCGCCAGAACGGAGAACACCGCGAAGATCAGCATGGTGATGCTGAACGCCTTCTTCCGGCCGACTTTGTCGGCGACTGTTCCCCAGGACACGGCTCCGATCGCCATGCCGATCAGGTTCGCGGTGGCCACCAGGCCGCGCTCGCCGAGACCCAATCCCCAGAAATCGCCGACCAGTGGCGTGAGGAACCCGTTCAACACCACATCCCAGGCGTCGAACATGTAGCCCAGTCCGCCGATGATGAACACCCGCCCCTGAACATTCCAACGCCAGGGCAGTTGTTGGACGACTTGCTCAGCTGTCTGCATCACGGGCCTCGCTATATCGATCCGGCGAGAGCCCGGCGAACGCTCGCCAGAGCCGGGGCCGGGTTGTCCCAGAACAACATATGGCCGGCATCGGGAACGGACTCCAGATTGGCCTGCGGGTTGGTCGATCGTGCCAGCTCGACGCCATCCGATGTCACCACAGGACTGTCGGCGCCGTAGATCATGGTGGTCGCTTCGGTCAGTTTGGGCCAGACGTCGAAGAAATCGTCGGTCTCGAAACCTCGGTGGGTCTGCGAAACGGCGTCGACATCGCAACTGGACAGCCAGTGCGCCCGAAGCCGTTGCTCGGACTCCGGCCACCGTGGCCACGACTTCGCGACCTCGGCGGTTGTCGTCCCGGCGCGAGCCTCGGAAAGCTGGGCGAGGAACGTCTCGAGCGTGGTCGGATATGGGCCGCGGCCGGGGCCACTCATCGGCGGATCGCCCAACAGCAGCGAACGCACCGGCACGCGTCCCCGGGCAGCGACCACGGCCGCGATACGGGCGCCCATCGAGTGGCCCAGGATGATGACGTCGCGCAGGGCGAGATCGGTGACGATGGCTTCGACATCCTCGGCGTAGTCGTCGAGTGTGTAGGACGCGGCGGAATCGGAAAGTCCACGCCCGCGGATGTCCACCACATACGGATGAACGATGTCGGTGAGCTCCGTGGCCACGAAGTCCATCGTGATGGCGGGGCTGGTGATGCCCGGCAGGATCAGAAGTGGAGGTGCCGCCGGTGCGGCGTCGTAGTCCAGCACATGCAGGGCAACCGAATTGGCGATGACCCAGCGGCTGGTCGCAGGCACGGTCGCGAGATCGGCCAGCGCTTCTTGGGTCAGATATCGACGGTCCACGTAGGTCCTAACCGTTGGCGGCCGCAGTGGCCGATTGGAGGTACTCGATTGCACTTGCGAGATCGACCACGTCGCCATATTTGGCGTCGATGTCGAACAGATTTGCCAGATGCGGACCTTCGGCTCGGTCACCGACACAGTCACTGACCACCATGACGCCGAACCCGTATTGGACCGCATCGACCGCGGTTGCGCGGACACATCCGCTGGTGGTGGCACCACACACGATGACGGTGTCTCTGTGCAGACTGGTGAGCAGCGCCGCGAGATGGGTACCGAAGTACGCCGAAGCGCCCTTCTTGACGATGATCTCGTCGGCTTCGGTCACCGTCAGTCGGGGATCGATCGTGGCCGCGTCCGAGCCTGCGCGCATGGCGCGCATACCGGGGGCCTTGTCCAACCAGGCGATCGACGCGCCATCGGCCTCGGCCGGGGTGTAGGCGATCACCGTGTAGATCACCGGAATGCCGGCCGAACGGGCTGTCGTGCAGAGCCTTTCAGTGCCGATCACCACATCGGTGAGGTCGGACCCGGTCGGATAATCGGATTGAGTGAATCCGCACGTGAGGTCCACGACGACAACCGCCGGTCGATCGCCTCGGCGGGCGGGCGATCCGAAGCCCGCGGTGTCGTACACCCGGTCGGTGTCGCGGCCCCAATGTGTTCGGCGCGTCACGTCATCTCCGTTTCCCGGCGGCAAACCGTCGCTGCTCATTTCGCGAAGGGGTAGGTGAACGCGGGGAGGTCGGCGTCCTTGAGCGGTGTCCCACTCCAGAGCCAGTCGTAGGACACGTCCGACTCGCCATCGAAATTGCGGAGCTTCTCGTCCCGAAGCTGTTGTTGAGGCCCGTCGGGTAGGTGGTAGAGAGACATGTTCTCCAACGATGCGTCCTGCACCATCCCGGCATGCTTGGCCCGGCGGGCGACGTAACGCATCAGCGCGGAATCGATGTCCCGGCGGGATACTTCGGCCAGCTCCTCGGCGAGGACCGCGGCGTCCTCCATCGCCTGCGAGGCCCCCTGCGCCTGGTAGGGGAGCATCGCATGGCAGGCATCGCCCAGCAGTGCAACCCGGCCGTCGACCCACACCGGGTCCCGCCGGCGCCGGTACATCGCCCACACGGAAGCATTGCCCTCCGCCTTCGACAACATTGCGGGTACCCGGTCGTCCCAGCCGGGGAAGGCGTCGGTGAGATCGTGCACGGACGCCGGGCCGGACCACTCCTGCTCGATCTTGGCACTGCACGGCACGATGGCGACGACGTTGAGGTACTCGCCTCCACGGATCATGTAGTGCACCAGATGGCGGTCCGGGCCATACCAGATCGTGCTCTGAAATCGGTCCACCAGCCAGCGGGTAGCGGGATCGGCGGCGATCTTGTCGCCGGGAATCAAGGCGCGGTAAGCCATTTCGCCCGAGAACTCGAGGGTGTCGACGAACCCGACGGCGTCCCGCACCGCGGAGCGGATGCCGTCCGCCCCGATGATCACGTCGGCATCGAAACGGCGCCCTTCGGAGGTCACGGCGGCAGGCCGCTCAGGCGTCGATTGATCGATGTCGACGACGGCGGCGTTGGTGTGTATCCGTACCACCGGACCTGGGTCGGACTCGACGCACGCGTCCAGCAACACCCGGTGCAGGTCTGCCCGATGGTAGTGCCAATAGGGCGCGTTGTAGTCGCGGATGCATCGTGACCCCAGTGACGTCACGGCGATGATGCTGCCGTCCTTCCATCGCCTGCGCACCTGGTCCTGCGGCTCGGTGTGGATTCTCTCCAGCTGCTTGCGCAGTCCCAGCCCGATGAGGACACGGCTTGCGTTCGGAGCGGTCTGGATGCCGGCCCCTACTTCTCCCAACTCGGGAGACTTTTCCAAAACCGTGACGCTGAACCCTTTTTGACGCAGCGCCAGAGCGGCGGTCAGGCCGCCCAGGCCTGCTCCGACCACGACGACTTCGAACGACTGACCGATTCTCACCATGGGTCCTCTCCTGGAGACGACATGCAACCGGGCTCGGACGCAAACCCGATGCCGCTACGCACCACGAATACCCGGGTCGCGACAAGCCGCTGACCCGAACCTGCACTATCGGAAATTAATCCGAACACGGACGATATCTGAAGTCAAGACCCCTGCACCGATTTTCGGGACAGAGATTCGGTGAGCTCGGCTCGTTACCGGGTCAGGCAGCGGTCACGAAATGGGGGCGATCGATTCCCAATGCTCGGCCAGTTCGCCCAGCAGTGCGATCAGCGAAGCGCGTTCGGCCGGTGTCTTTCCGGCCAGGAGTTGCTCGTCGAGTTCCCGTGTCCGGCGGTTGGCCGCGCGAAAAACCTTCTCGCCCTTGGTGGTGAGAAAAAGAAGTTTCCTGCGGCCATCGCGTGGATCGCTTTGGCGCTCCACCAGCTCGCGCTCCTCCAACCGACGGACCACATCCGCCATGGTCGAACGATCCACCGAGACCGAGGAGGCCAGTGACCCCTGATCTTGACCGGGATGGCGAAACACGGTGTTCAACACTGCGAACTGGGGGCCGGTGAGCGTGCTGTCGACGTGCCGAACCCAGGACGCGAGGTAAGCCTGGTGGAGTCTGCGCGCCAGGTAGCCGGGTGCTTGCGCCAACTCCGGAGGTGTGGCCGGAGAGGCGGAAGAGGGGACCGACCGAGCGGCGTCGGCAACGGATCGACTGTTGGCCACGTCGCCCATGATAGTGCTTCCCGGCTGCGGCGATGAGGCCCATGTCCGGCGGATGCGATATGCCGAGGCGGTAGCCGGAGGTGACAAATTTCCGGCAATGCCTTGACGGAACGGGGGCGCCAAGCGAATAGTCAGTGTTCGGACTAATTCGGCAGGTGCGCTCGGTCGACTACCCCCTGCCTGTTTCGAAGACCAGGAGGAGATGCCCCGTGGATCAGAACCAGCTGAACGACATCTTTCTGCGCCAGCTGACCTTGAGTGCAGTGCGCGAGGGCGAGACGGTCTCGGTACTCACCCGCGGTGGCGAACGTAATGACTATGCTGATGCCGCGCTGTGGGCGGCAGGGAAACTGGGCGCCAGCGCTTTTCACCTTCGGCTTCCGCCCGCTCAGTCGGCAAGCGGCGCCTGGTCCGTCGGAGAATCCGGGCTCGGTACCAATCCCGTTGCGGTCGAGGCACTCAAGCAGAGTGACATGTTGGTGGATCTGACCTTCCTGCTGTTCAGTAAAGAGCAGTTCGCCATACAAGATGCTCAGACGCGCATACTCACCGTGGTGGAACCGGCACCCTTACTGGCGCGGTTGATGCCTACCCGCGAGCTTCGCGAACGTGTAGAAGTGGGCGCAGAGTTGCTCGCCAAGGCGCAGACGATGAGAATCACCAGCCCCGCGGGCACTGATGTGGTGTACCAATTGGGGGTGTATCCCACCATCAGCGAGTACGGATACACCGACACCCCGGGACGATGGGACCACTGGCCGGCCGCCTTCGTCTTCAGCGGCGGCGCCGACGACGGCGTGGACGGAACCATCGTCCTCGCGCCCGGCGATGTCCTGCTGCCCTTCAACACCTATGTGCAGACAGAAGTGACCTTGACCATCGAGAACGGGTTGATCACCGACATCCGCGGCGGTCTGGACGCAAGCCTGTTGTCCTCCTACATCGAGTCGTTCGACGATCCACGTGGATACGGGATGTCCCACGTCGGTTGGGGTCTCGACGAGCGCGCACACTGGCACGGCCTCACCCAGTTCCCCGGCGGGATGGGGATGGAGCTGCGCTCGTTCTACGGCAACGTGATGTTCTCGATCGGGCCCAACAACGAACTCGGTGGCCCCAACGACACGCCGTGTCACTTCGACATACCAATGCGCGGCTGCACGCTCTATCTCGACGACGAGCCGATCGTCCGCGACGGCGACGTGGTGGTCGACGACATGAAGCCGGCCGCGCGTCGGTGACACATCAGCCAGCATTCACACCGGAAGGAAGTCGCGCATGACCGACTATCACGTCGGATTGATCGTCCCCAGTTCCAATCTCACGATGGAGACCGAGCTTCCGCGCATGCTGGCCGCGCGGGAGCGCCTGCTTCCGAATGAGCGCTTCGTCTTCCACTCCAGCCGGATGCGCATGCAGCACGTCACTCCTGAGCAGTTGCGGGCCATGAATGCGCAAACCGAGCGCTCCGCCGCAGAACTGGCGGACGCCGATCCCGACGTGGTTGCCTCGGCGTGCCTGGTTGCCATCATGGCCCAGGGCCCGAAGTTTCATTGCACCGCCGAAGCCGACATCGCCCGCGGGCTCGCCGCGGGAGGCTCCGCCGCACCGGTTGTTTCGAGTGCGGGAGCACTACTGAACGGAATCCAGGCGCTGGGGGCACGCCGCGTCGCGATCATCACTCCGTACCTGAAGCCGCTGACGAAGATGGTGGCCCACTACATCGAGGATGCAGGCACCGAGGTCGTCGATGCGCTCAGCCTGGAAGTCTCCGACAACCTCGCCGTCGCCCGGCTCGATCCCACTGATCTTCAATCTCATTGGCGCAAACTCGCTCTGCGAGGCGCGGACGCGATCGTGCTGTCCGCCTGTGTCCAGATGCCGTCGCTGGAAGCGATCGACGTGGTGGAGAAGGAGGCCGGCCTGCCCGTGTTGTCGGCCGCGACCGCGACGACCTACACCATTCTCGACACGCTCGGTCTGGCCACGGTGGTCCCGCAGGCCGGCCGACTGCTCAGCGGTGATTCCGCTCGGCCAGGCAACGAGGCTCGCGAGCAGATCGACGACAACGTCTATGAAGGCAGCCCCAGGTAGTCCATCCCGGCCCGGATCAGCGCCTCCCGGCCGGGCCCGTGTTGGACGGCGAAGCGTGCCGGATCGGCTTCGGCCATGTCGAACGGATAGTCGCTGCCGCACACCACGCGCTGCGGCCCCGCAAGCTCGCACAGCAGCCTGAGTTGGTGAGGATCGTGGGTCACGGTGTCGAAGAACAGTTCGGCGAACGGCTCCTGCGGTGGCCGGGTCGTCGCGCGACGGACGTCGGCGCGGTTGGTCCATGCGTGGGTCCACCGGCCGAGAAGCCCTGGCGCGCAACCACCGCCGTGCACGAAGCAGATCCGCAGCCCGGGTAGTGCGTCCTTGATGCCGCTGAGGATGAGAGAGGCCACGGCGGTGGCGGATTCGACAGGGTTGCCGATCAGGTTGGTCAGGTAGTACTCGGCCCATTCCGGCCGCGGCAGTTGCATCGGATGGACCAGTACCGCCAGATCCAGCCGGACCGCCTCACGCAGCACGTGGTGCAGCGCCGACCCGTCGAGCGATTGACCGCCGGCGAGCGGGGGGATCGCGATGCCGGCGATGCCTTCGGTCTGTGCGAGTGCCTCCATCTGGACGCTTGCCGCCGCAGGGTCGGCAACGGTGACCATCCCCAGCCCGACTAACGCACCGCCGCTGTCGGCGACCACATCGGCCAGGGCCTCATTGAAGCTGGTGACGTAGGCGTCGGCGCCGGATTCGAGGGGGAACGCGAACGGCGGCGCGGACAGCACCCGGACACCGACCTCGGCGCGGCGCATATTGTCGCGGATCGCCGAGACGTCGCTCATCGAGCTGGTCGCAATCGACAGCGGGAGGTCGCCGAGATAGAGCTGGCCGTCGCGGTCGTGCATCCCGCCGTGCGGGCCGCCGCCGGGCAGCTCGAACAGGTTGCGGGGCAGCCAGTGTGCGTGCACATCGATGATGCCGGGTGCCGGCGGTCGGGTGATCATGGCGTGGTGTTTCCTATCGGCAGGGCGGCGTTGGCGCTGTCGAGATGTTCGACGGTGGTGAAGATCAGGTCATTGTCGCCGATGTTCTCGATGTCGTGCAGCAGGTATTCGCCTGGCCCGAAATGGAAGTGGCGAGTTTCCCCGTCTTGGTAGGACACTTCGCGGGTGGTGCCGTCATGGGTGTGCTGGCGGCTGCTGCCGGCGTTGATCGCGGTCCAGAAATAGTCCAGCACGTGCCGGTGGGCGTGCCAGCGTTCTCCCGGGGCCAACCGGATCTCCCACACCCGCACGCGGGAATCCTCACTCAGCAGTCGGGATCCGACCTCGCCGTCGTGGGCGTGTTCGCGGAACTCGTCCTTGAGCCAGTCCGGCCAGCTGTCGAAGCCGGAGGCGACGAGCTCGCCGGCCAGCGGCAGGTCGGTGAGGAAATTGTTGTCGGTCATCGGTTTTCCTTTCCAGAAAGCGGTAGGTCAGCGTCCCGGCCCGTACAGGCCGAAGCGCAGGTCGGGGTCGCCAGGTGTCCAGGTGTTGGTGACCTGGGAGCGTTCGCCCATCGAAATGACCCGGCGCAACAGCGAATCGCTGAGTTGCAGTTGCGCCGGTTCCCATTTGGTGAGGGCGGCGACGATGTCACCGCCGGCGTCGCTGAGCGCGGCGGCCAGTGCCCAGCCGTCGGCGGCAGCCTTGGCGGTGCCCGCCGCGGCGTGCGGGCGGGCGGCGCAGGCGGCGTCACCGATCAACGCCACCCGGCCCTGTGCCATCCTGGTCGATCGGACATCGGAAAGCACCTGCAGATAGGGAGTTTCGGCGGCGGTCACCACTTCGGCGATCGCGGGCGCCAGCGTATCGGCGGCAGCTTGTTTCATCTCCGCCACGTAGCGATCCTGAACCTGTCCCGGGTGCACGGACACCGAGCCGGTGAAGCCGCGCTTGTCGATGAGCATCTCAGTGAGATCCGGACCGGCCGCGACGTTGCGGTACCAGACGTAGTTCATCAGACGCTGGTCGAGACCGAGACCGTTCTCGCCGGGGATGGGGTACATCGTGATGTGTGAGTGGGGGATCACGTCGTAGGTGATGGCATCGTGCAAGACCGCCTGGGTGGCGGGATCGAGATCGCGCAGCGCCACGGTGCCGCGCCAACCGATGTAACCGGCATACCGCAGGGTGGCGTCGGCGTCGAAGCGCTGTCGGGCCGCCGAGGTCACGCCGTCGGCGAAGACGACCAGGTCGGCGGATTCTATTCTGCCGCTCACGAATCGGACGGTGGCACCGTGCTCGTCCTGGCTGAATCCGCAGGCGAACTCGCCGTAGTGGTAGTGCTCGCTGCCGAAGTCGGCGAGCAGCGCCCGGTAGAACGTGCCCCACGACGTGTAGGTCCAGGTGCACTGTTCGCGGTAGAGCACGTCACCGGACCGGTCGAGGTATTGCACGTAGTTGGTCGCGGTGCTCAGGTCGGCGATGTCCTGGCCGCTGCGCTCGGTGAACCAGCGGGTGGTATCGGGTTGCAGGACGATGCCGCTGCCGCGGCCGTCGAGCGCGGTCGGTGTGCGTTCGTAGACGTCGACGGTGAACCCGAGGTCGCGCAGCAGCAGCGCGGCCGTGAGGCCACCGATCGAACCGCCGACCACGATCGCCGACGCTCCGGTGTAATCGGTCATGACGGGCTCTTCTCGGTCTGGTGGGTGGACGGGTCATGGCTGGGGTCGGTCGGCAGCGGCTGGCCGCGGGTCTCCGCGGCGAACGCGAGACCGACGACGGCGATCAGGCCGAGGGCAGCCACCCACGCCGTCGCCAGGCCGAGATTGCCGCCGAACCAGGAGGTGGCGATCGCACCCGCGGTGAGCGGACCCAGCGCGGTGACATACCGTCCGACGCTGTTGCACACCGCAAGAGCGGTGGCCCGCACGCTCGGCGGAAACAGTTCGGGGGCGTAGATGAACGTCCCGGACAGGGAACCGAACAACCCGAACCCGAGCAGCGGCATCGCGATGAGGAACTCGGTGTAGCCACGGTCGAACGGGAAGGTCCACGCGACGACGACGGCCGACACCGCGAAGCTCATCAGAAACGCCCTGCGACGCCCGATCGCATCGGCCAGGAAGCCCCACGAGGCGTAACCGATGATGCCGCCGGCGTTGAACAGCATCGCGGCCATCGCCACCCGATGATCTGCGACGTCGCGGGGTAAACCTTCAGCCGCGGTCAGCTGACGCAGGATCTGGGGGTACCAGGTGGTGACGCTCCAGAAGGAGATCAGCGCGCCGGTCGCGAGCGCCGTACACACCAGCATGGGCCGTAGCAGCGGTGGTTCGAATAACCTGCGCAGGACGAACCGATCCGCAGCGGTATTGGTGCCCAGCCGCTTCCGTTCGCGACGCGCCTTCATGTGCGTTTCGATCTCGGGCGGCTCAGGCACGTAGCGGCGGATGAACCACACCAACAGTGCGGGCAGACCGGCCAGGAACAGCATTGGCCGCCAGCCGTGGCTGCCCAGCAGCGCGTAGGCCACGGCCGCTGCGAAAAACCCGCCGGCGTATCCCGACATCATGATTCCGCAGGCGCGGGCGCGGTGCCGGTTGCGCCAGGTCTCGGCGATCAGCGCTGCCCCGACGGGTGCCTCGACGCCCGAGCCCAGGCCGGCGACGAAGCGCAAAATGCCCAGCTGCCACCAGTTGTCGGAGAATGCGGCGAGCGCGCTGAACACCGCGTAGGTCAAGATGCCCACCGAGAGCACCCTGGTGCGTCCGAAGTAGTCGGCGAGCAGCCCGAACAGGATGCCGCCGGTGGCCCAGCCGATGAGGAACAGCGCGACGGTCAGCCCGCCGTAGTAACCGATGGCGGCCGGGGCGACCTGGACTCCGCTGTTGGGCAACAACTCGGTCATCGCCGGTCCGAGGACCAGGATGTACAGGCTGCCTGCGAAGCCGTCCAGACCCCACCCCAGGGTGGTGCCTGCCAGCACCAGCCACTGGGTCCGGGTGATCTCGGTGCGCCATCCACTGGATGTGCCACCTGACATGGGAGGTGCCTTTCGTTGGGGCGCTGATGAACTCATCAGTTCAACCGGCCCTGGTCGTGGCCGCCGTACCAGTCGACGGGTTCGGTGGCGGTCCGCACCACGACGGTCTTGATCCAGGAGAAGTCGTCGAAGGACTCGACGCCTGCGTCCTTGCCAATCCCGGATTCCTTGACGCCGCCCCAGGGCAGCGACGGTTCGAGCCGGTGGTGGTCGTTGATCCAGACCATGCCGGCGACGATGCGCGACGCCACGCGGTGGGCCCGCCCGATGTCGAGGGTCCAGACGCCCGCACCCAGGCCGTACCGGTTGTCGTTGGCCATCCGGATCGCGTCGTCCTCGTTGCCGAACGGGATCACCACCGCGACCGGTCCGAAGATCTCCTGCTGAGCGACGGTCATGTCGATGGCGGCATCGGCGAGCACCGTGGGTTGCAGAAAGAAACCCTCCTGCAACGGTTTCGGCAGCTCGGGTACCGCTCCGCCGGCGGCAAGGCGGGCGCCTTCGGCGATACCGGTGGCGATCAGGTCGCGTACCTTGCCGCGCTGTCGGGCGCTGATCAGCGGTCCCATCTGGGTGTCGGGAAGGCTGGGGTCGCCGATCCGGATGGACCGCGCCCGGTCGGACAATGCGGTGACGAACGCGTCGTAGATCCCGCGCTGCACCAGGAAACGTGAACCGGCGACACAGGATTGACCGGCGGCGACGAAGGCGGCGAACGCAGCGCCCTCGGCGGCGTGCACCGGGTCCACGTCGTCGAAGACGATCACCGGTGTCTTGCCGCCGAGTTCGGCTGTCACCCTGGCGAATCGGGCCGCGGTGGCTTGCGCCGCCGCCCGGCCCGCCTCGGTCCCGCCGGTCAAGGTGATCTTGGCGACGTCGGGGTGCTGGGTCAACCGGGCACCGGCCTCGCGGGCACCGGTCACCACGTTGACCACGCCGTCGGGCAACCCGGCCTCGGCCATGATGTCGGCCAGTGCGAGCGTGGTCAACGGCGTCAGCTCAGACGGTTTGACGACCACGGTGTTGCCGTTGGCCAGCGCCGCGGACACACTGCGGGCCAAGATGAGCAGGGGATGATTGAACGGGGTGATGATGCCGCACACCCCCAGCGGAAGTCGTTGCTGGTAGGTCAGATACGGGCCGTCGCCGGGCAGCACGGCCTGACGCTGCGCCGCGAGCAGGCCGGCGTTGTAGCGGAACCATTCCGGCACCCGCGACAGCTGGGCACGGGTCTCGGTGATCGGTCGGCCATTGTTGAGGGCCTCGAGGGTGTACAGCCGCTCGGAGGCGGCCTCGATCGCGTCGGCGATGCGCAGCAGCAGTCGCGCCCGCTCGCTGCGCACCATCGTCGGCCACGGCCCGCTCTGGAACGCGGTCAACGCGGTGGCGACCGCCGCATCGATCCCGGCGGCCCCATGTTCTGGCACGGTCTGGATCGGGGCGCCGGTCGCGGGGTTGATGATGGCGCGCCCGGTCGGCGTCGAGGGAACCTCGTCCTGTCTGGTGATGTCGGTGACGGTGTCGGTCATGCAATGAGTGTCGTCACACCGCGAACGCACCTCAATGTCAACGGCAACACCATTTACGAAATGTTGTGTGCCTACGAACACCCGGGTGGCATTGTGTGCGTATGACAGGAGCGAGTTCTGGTGGCAGGCCCGGTTCGGAGCTTCTGACGTGGCTGGGCGCGCTGCGCGAACTCAGTGCGGTCTCGACGTCGGCGACCGATCTGCGTCACGTCCTCAATCTGGTCGCCGACACCGCCCGCACCCTGCTCGGATTCGACTTCGTGGGGGTCCTGACACCCGACGCGCCCGAGGCGAACCTGCTCATCACCGGCTGGAGCGGGCTGTCGGCTGAATACGTCGCCCGCGTCAACACCGATCGGCCGATCGGGCTGGACAGCGGGTCACCGTCGAGTCGGGCCTTCCGCGGCGGTCAGCCGGTCGCGCTGCGCGACATCACCCACGAGCCGGAGTTCGGGCCGTGGGGCGGCGTCGCCGGGGAGCAGGGTTACCGGGCCATCGTCTGCGTTCCGCTGGTGGCCGGCGACGATGTGCTCGGCACCCTGAACGGCTATTACACGCCCGTGCACACCTTCACCGGGTTCGAGATCGAGCGGCTCACGCTGCTCGCCAACCACGCGGCCATCGCGCTGACCTCGGCCAGCAGGCTCGACCAACTCCGGCAGCTCAACGAGTCGTTGCGTGCCCAACGTGACGTGTTGACCCGTTCGGAGCAGATCCACGACCGCCTCCTTGCCGTCACGCTGCGATCCGGCGGGCTCAGCGGGATCGCCGCGGTGCTCACCGAACTGATCGCCCGGCCGGTACTCATCGACGACACCCGGCACGTCGTGCTGGCGACGGCCGGGGACGCGGGCGAGTTGCCGGATGCGCAGTGGCGGGCGCGCGCGGTCGTGGAACCGTCGGAAGGGTCAGCGCCGGTACTGGTGAACCCCCACGATGACGACGCCGATGACGACGGCGCAGCGCGGTTCTTCGTTGCCGTGGCCCGGCTCGGTGACGACGTCGCGGCCCGAATCTGGTTCCCGCACCGTGATTCTGCGCTGGACCCGGTCGGTGTGCGCGCGGTCGAGCACGCGTCGATCGTCATCTCCCTGGAGTTGTTGCGGATGCGTACCGCGGCCGAGGTCGAACACCGGCTGCGCGGTGAGCTGCTCGCCGATCTTCTCGGAAGTGGGCCGGTGCTGTCGGAGCAGTTGCTGCAGCGGGCGCAACGGCTCGGCCACAATCTGACCCGACCGCACACCGCGATCGTCGGCGCCCTGACCGATGGGGCAGAGCCGGTCGACAACCGCGTCTATCAACGGGCGCTGTCGCTGGTCTCCGAACTCGTGACACCACACCGGCCCCGCCCGCTGGCGGCCATGCACCGCGGCAACATCGTCACAATGTGGCCCGCCGAAGATGGGCACGAGGCCCAGTCCCGGGACTCCGCGGCCGCGTTGGTGCAACGCGCGATGGCCGCGGCCTCGACGGCCGCCACCGCGACGGTGACGGTGTCGCCGCGCAGTGCCCTGAGCTACGGCGAGGCCTACCGGACCGCCAAGGGCGCCCTCGACATCGCGGTGCGGTCGGGACGGACGAACACTGTTGTGCAACTGGAGGATCTGGGCGTGCTGGGACTGCTGCTGCAGCTCGACGACGCCGCGCAATTGGCGGCGTTCGCCGACCGCGCGCTGGGCCCGCTGCTGGCCTACGACGACGCCCATCACACCGACCTCGTCGGCACCTTGCGCACCTACTTCGCCTGCAAGCTCGACCGTGCCGCGACGGCCGCCGCCCTGCACGTGCATCCCAACACCGTCACGCAGCGCCTGCGTCGCATCGAGACGCTGTGCGACGTCGATCTCACGGACCCGTCCGTGGCCGTGCACTTCAGTGCCGCGCTGACGGTGCAGGACGTGGCGTCCGTCGGCGAGTAGCGTCGAGCACACATTATTGCGGAATTTATGTGCTGACTGACATTGGTCGGGATCGTCGGGGCCGCCCACACTTGTAGGGTCAGACACCACGGAGAGGCCGCACATGCCCGCAGCGCACGAAAGCATGGGCCGGCCCGTCAGCCGTGTCGAAGGGGCGGAGAAGGTGACGGGCCGGGCCCGCTACACCGCCGACGTCGTGGTGCCCGGACTGGTCCACGCGGTCCTGGTGCAAGCCGAGATCCCACACGGGCACGTCACCGAGGAGTCCCTGCGCGCCGGCGCCGACCGCGCCGGGAGGGCGCCCGGGGTGCTGCACGTGCTGACGCCGCTGAATTGCCCTGAACTACAACGATTGCCCGCGGAGTTGACCTTCGATCTGCCGCTGGAACGGCGCCCACCGCTATCGGATCTGACCGTCCAACACGTGGGCCAGCACCTGGCTCTGGTGGTCGCCGACTCGTTCGAAAACGCCACCGACGCGGCGTCGTTGTTCACTCTGGACTACCAGAGCACACCGGCCCAGTTGACCGCGCGAGCCGTGCTCGACCAACCGCAGGCGCCCGACGAGAAAGATGGACAGATCCGGCACGGCAGTTACCTGCCCGATCACTTCGTGAAGCTGGAAGAGGAGAAGCTGCAGGACCGGCGCGGCACTGCACCACATGGGGAAACCGCGGTGAACCGCGTCGACGCGCACTACACGACGCCGATGAATGCCCATTACCCGATCGAACTGTCGGCCACGATCGCGCAGTGGGACGGTGACCAGCTGACCATCCATGACAGCACCCGGTGGATCGCCGGCGAGCGGACCGCGCTGGCCGCCTATCTCGGCATACCGGAGGAGCACGTGCGCGTCCTGTCGCCGTTGGTGGGCGGCGCCTTCGGCTCGAAAAGCTTCCTGTGGATGCACGTGGTGTTGTGTGCCGTCGCCGCCCGGGCCGTGGACAGGCCCGTCAAACTGGTGCTCACCCGCGATCAGATGTTCACCTCGACCGGTCACCGGCCGCGCACCGAGCAGGACATCACGTTGATCGCCGACGCGGACGGCCAGATCTGCAGCACCGAGCACCACACCCTGACCGAGACTTCGACCGTCGCCCACTTCTGCGAACCTGCAGGGCTTTCCACCCGGATCCTGTACCACTCGCCGCACCTGGTGGTGTCGCACCGGGCGGCCCGCATCCATGCGCCCACCCCGTGCTTCATGCGCGGCCCCGGTGAGGCGCCGGGCCTGTTCGCCCTCGAGGTCGCCGTCGACGAACTCGCCGAGCAGGTCGGTGCCGATCCACTCCAGCTGCGGATCCGCAATCACACTGATCTCGATCAGGCCAGTGGCAAGCCCTGGTCCGGCAAGCATCTGCTGGAGTGCTACGAGCAGGGTGCACGCCGCTTCGGCTGGCAGGACCGTCCCACCGCACCCCGCTCGATGCCACGCAACGGCGTTCAGGTCGGCTGGGGGCTGGCCACCGCCACCTACCCCGGGCGCCGGATGCCGGCCGGCTGCCGCGTCGTCACCCACGCCGATGGTTCCGTCCAATTCTCCTCGGCCACACATGAAATCGGCACCGGTGTGCGCACCGTGATGACTCAGGTCGCCGCCGATGTCACCGGTCTTCCGCTGGACCGGGTGAGCTTCCTGTCCGGCGACTCGCACTTCCCCGCGGCGCCCTACAGCGGCGCCTCGCAGACCACAGCCACCGTCGGCTCCGCCGTCTTCGCCGCCGCCACCGAATGGAAACGCCGATTCGCCGCGCTGACCGAAGACCCGGACACGGCTGGCGAATACCAGGAACAACTGAGCTTTGACACCAGTAGCGACGCGGGGGATCAGAGTGCACACGCCTTCCAGTCCTTCGGTGCGCACTTCTGCGAGGTCGAGGTCGACGAACAGCTCGGGCGGGTCAGCGTCATCCGCTGGGTGGCGGTCATGGACTGCGGCCGCGTGCTCAACCCGAAGCTGGCCCGCAGCCAGGTGATGGGCGGTATCACGTTCGGGCTCGGCATGGCTCTGCTCGAACAGATTCCGCACGATGAAGCGACCGCGCTGCCCCTCGGCGAGTACTACGTCCCCACCCATGCCGACCGGCCCGAATTCGATGTCTCTTTCGTCGATCATCCCGACTACGCGCTCGACCCGATCGGCGTGCGCGGCATCGGTGAGATCGGCAGCTGCGGGGTTCCCGCCGCCATCGCCAACGCCATCCACCACGCCACCGGTAAGCGACTGCGCGCCCTCCCAATCACCCTGGAGAACCTGATGGCCTCGTACCCGCCCGCGAAAGACGAATCATGATGCACCCCATAGAGCTACGAATCAACGGCGAGGTCCGCCAGATCACGATCGACGTCAGGTCCACGCTGCTCGACGTCCTCCGGGAGGGATTGCACCTGACGGGCACCAAGAAAGGCTGCGATCACGGTCTGTGTGGCGCCTGTACGGTGTCCCTGAACGGCGAGCGGGTGCTCAGCTGCCTGACGTTGGCCGCCTCCGTCGACGGATCCGAGGTCCTCACCATCGAAGGGGTCGCCGGCGACGCGGACCTGCATCCGGTCCAGCAGGCTTTCCTCGACTGCGACGGATTCCAATGCGGTTACTGCACACCCGGGCAGATCTCGTCGGCCCACGCGATGCTTGAGGAGTACCGGCGCGGCGACCTGAGCACCGCCACCTTCGACGGCACCCGTGACGACGTGATCACCGGCTGCCCACGGCTGACCAGAGCCGAGATCCGGGAACGCATGGCCGGCAACATCTGCCGCTGCGGCGCGTACGCCAACATCGTCGAGGCCATCGAAGCCGTCGTGGAAAGCCGTCACTCGTGAAAACCTTCGACTTCACCCACGCCACCTCCGTCGAGGACGCCATCGACGCGGCCACTGCCGGAGCGACCTACCTCGCCGGCGGCACGAACCTCATCGACCTGATGAAAAGCGGTGTCGAACAGCCCTCGGCTCTGATCGACCTGCGACGCCTCGGCCTGACCTCGATCACCTCGACCCCGGCGCGCGGGGTGTTCATCGAGGCCGGCGTGACCAACACCGCGCTGGCCAACCACCGCCTCATCCGTACCCAATACCCGGTGTTGTCGCACGCGATCCTCAGCGGGGCCACCACGCAGCTGCGCAACATGGCCACCACCGGCGGAAACCTGTTGCAGCGCACCCGATGCCCGTACTTCATGCAACCTGCCTTCTCGGCGTGCAACAAGCGCAACCCGGGAAGCGGATGTGCCGCGCTCCACGGATTCAACCGGGAGCACGCCATCTTCGGCGCCAGCGAAGAGTGCGTGGCGGTCCATCCGTCGGATATGGCGGTGGCATTGGCGATTCTGAATGCCGTCGTACACGTGCAGCACCCGGACGGGCGACGCAGCATTCCGATCGGCCAGTTCTTCGCGCTGCCCGGCCAGACCCCGGCCGTCGACAACACGTTGCAACCCCACGATCTGATCGTCGGGATCGAGTTGCCACCGTCGAAGTTCTTCAACCACTCCTGGTACCTCAAGGTCCGCGACCGCCACAGCTACGCCTTCGCGCTCGTGTCCGTCGCGGCCGGGCTGCAGATCGACGACGATGTGATCACCGCGGCGGCCCTCGCGATGGGCGGCGTGGCGGCCACCCCGTGGCGGCTTCACGACGCGGAGGCCAGCCTCATCGGTAAACGGCCCACCGCAGTGGCGTTCGATGCCGCGGCGCAGCTCGCGATGACCGACGCCCGACCCCTCGCCCAAAACGGATTCAAAGTCGACCTGGGCCGCCACAGTGTCGTCCGCGCGCTGAGGCTGGCCGCCGTCGACCGGGATGCCCAGGTGGCCGGCCCGCCGTCCTGAGCCAGGCTGCTGACGAAATCGCCGGCCCGGACGTGCGGTGCGCGGATTTTCCGTACGGTCGGAATCATGGATGTTTACAACTTGGCTTTCGAATGGACGGAGACCAATCGGCATTGGCTCGTTGAGGCTCCTATCAGGATCGCTGCCTACATCGTCATCGTTCTGATCGCGCGGTACGTGCTGCACCGGATGATCGACCGTGCAACCACCGGCAGAACTCGCAAAGCCCGAAATGTGGATGAGCAGGTGGAGACCAAAAGGCCTCCGCTGCTGCGTCACCTGCGCGATCGGGTGCCGTCCTCGGCGACCAGTCAGCAGGTTGCGGCACGGCGTCAGCAACGTGCACAGACCATCGGCTCGGTGTTGAAGTCGACGGTGTCGATCGTGCTGTTGATCTGGGCGGTACTGGCCATCCTCAGCGTGCTCGGCGTGAACATCGCCCCGTTCATCGCCTCAGCTGGTGTGGTCGGGCTCGCCATCGGCTTCGGTGCACAGAACCTGGTGCGCGATTTCGTCACCGGGGTGTTCATGCTGCTCGAAGACCAATATGGGGTCGGCGACGTCGTCGACCTGGGTGAAGCGATCGGCGAGGTGGAGAGCGTCGGGCTGCGGGTCACCACCGTGCGCGATATCGACGGGACCCTGTGGTACGTCCGCAACGGCGAGATCGCCCGCGTCGGGAACATGAGCCAGGACTACGCCGTCGCGCGCGTCGAGGTGCCGGTCGCGTTGACCGCAGACGTCGCCCGGGCCGAACAGGTGGCGGTCGACGCCGCGCAGGAGGCCATCGCCGAACCGTCAGTGGCCGCAAAGGTGCTGGGTGCACCGGAGATGCTCGGGGTCCAGGAGTTGTCGCCGGACCTGCTCATCCTGCGGATGACGGTGAAGACACGGCCGAATGCGCAGTGGTCGGTGCAACGTCGCCTGCGCCGCGAGATTCTGCGCGCCTATGACGAGAACGGGATCGACCTGCCCTACCCGCAGGGCCGCATTCACGCCCTCGTCGGCGGACAAACTGAGGAGTAGCGACGCCACGAATTGTCGCCGGGGGTCAACTGGCAGCTGCGCGCGATCTGCAGGACGTCGACGATCACTGGTCGCGGGCCAAAGGGCTCGACCGTCTCCAGCACGGTACCTGTTTTGGTCCCGAATTCAGTATCGCGGTGGCATGCCCTCGCTGAATGTCGACTTTGACGACGCGGAGATGGAGCAGATCCGAGTTGCCGCCCAGGCCGACAACCTGTCACTCAAGAAGTTTGCGCGCGCCGCCGTTCTGGAACGTGCCAGCATGCACAAGCGCAAGGTCGCCGAGGCGGCGCGTGTCGTGGCCGAACGGTCGGCTGAGCTCAACCGGCGTTTGGCGTGACGTACTACCTCGATCGCGAGGATGTCCTCATAGCGGGGTCGATTGCGTTTGGAGGTGAGTTGACGGTGCGTGATTATGGCTTGCTTGACGCGGCGGTGGCTCGACCGCAGGCGACCGTTTTCGGCGTCGACGCTTATCCGGAACTGTGGGATAAGTCCGCTGCACTGTTGCAGTCGCTGGCACGCAATCGATTCGGGACCGCGACATCGCCGATATCGCGGCCTCGCTCGCCGGGTTTGCGGCCCGGTAGCACCAGTCGTCTCGAAAAGTGGTACCGCATGCGGTACCACTTTTCCAGACCACATATGTGTCAGCCTCGTGGTACCGGCGTGACTGGTGTGAAAACTGTCCACGATAGAAGACCTGGTGGGAGCGCCGGACTAGGACCGCCAGGAGTTTAGGACCGTCTCGATGGTGTCGTACACCTGATCTCGCGCTGATTGGCGGTCGATGCCGGACATGAGCAATTCGTCGTAGTCGGTGTCTGCGTGACGGACTGACGCCGCGACGGCGAGTCGCACCGCATCCGGATCGAGCGCACGCCCGGCTGCGCTGCGTCCGACCCGCCCACTGCTACGCGTCGCTGCATGGCGGGCGATCGCCTGGGCCCGATCGGTAGGGCAGCGTGGGAATTGCGCCAGGATCGCATCGGCGAATTTTGCCTGGAAATGCACGTCTTCGTCGGCCCGCCGCACCTGGTCGCGTTCTCGGCGGCGGGCGCGGACATCGGCGTCGGACAGGCACTCTTGTTCGGCCTGCTGGATCGCGTCGGGCTCAGCCAGGATCCCTTGCCGCTCATAACGTTTACGTGACCGGCTCCACCGCACCACCACCGCGGAAAGCCCACTGGCCTTCTTGGCCCGCCGTGTCAGCGCGGCGTCCCCGGCAGGCAGGAACTCCAGATGCCCGAAGTCGGCGCAGTCCAGGCACAACGGTCCTGCATCCTCCATGAACAGAAAGTCGCCGGTTCCGTCGCATGACGTGCACGTCCAGTCCTTGACAGGCATGATCGCCAGGAGATCGGGTGGTTTGCTCTGCCGCTTGATTGTGCGCTCATCGAGATCCGGTGACACCCAATGCGTTCGGTACGCACGTTCGACCGCTTTTTCCCCGTCGGCACTGAACCGCAACGGACGACGGTCACGAGTCTGGCTGACGTAGTCGGTCTCGGAGGTGTTGAGGCCGCGGTCTTGCGCCCAACGCTGGAACGCACCCAATGCCGCCGTGACCTTGTTCGGGTTTGTCTGGATGGCGCTCTCCAGCGAATCGATGGCGCCCTGGCGCCACCGGTCCACGTGTGGGGGTGTCAGCCAGCCCAAGCGGAGAAGTACATCGATTGCACTGACGTATCGCTGCGCCTTCAGGGCCGCCTCCGCGGCCTGCTCGACGCGTTCTTCAAGCTTCGACCCAGCCATATCGGAACAGCGTAACTACCTCCTGCGCCGCAGAAGCCAGAGGTTGGTGCCTCAGTAAATCTCGCGATAGAGCTCGATGATCTCGGCATGGGTGGGGATCCGCGGGTTGTTGTTCGGCGACCCGGAAGCCAGCGCCTGGGTCGCCATGATGTCAAGCCGGGCCTCCCAGTCGCTCTTGTCGATGCCGTACGCCTGCGGAGTCGGGACCTCGACGTCGGCGCAGAGCGCTTCCAGCGCCGTTACCAAAGCGGTTGCCGCCTGGCGATCCCCGGTGGATTCGGGAACGACGCCCATCGCCCGCGCGCAGTCGGCGTAGCGCTCGACTGCGGAGTCGACCGAGAACTTCGTGACCGCGGGCAGCAGCATGGCGTTGGACAGCCCGTGTGCGATGTGGAAGTGGCCGCCGATCGGGCGGCTCATGCCGTGCACCAGTGCGACGCTGGAGTTCGAGAACGCCATGCCCGCCTGGGTCGACGCCAGCATCATGGCCTCGCGCGCCTCGCGGTCTGTGCCGTCGGCGTAGGCCCGGCGCAGGTGTCGTGAGATCGACGTCATCGCCGCCAACGCGAGCGCATCGGTGAACGGGCTCGCCCGCCGGCTGACATAGGCCTCGATCGCGTGGGTCAGCGCGTCGACCCCGGTGTCGGCGGTGAGACGGGCCGGCATGGACACGGTCAGCTCGAAGTCCACCACGATGGCGATCGGCAGGAACGACAATCCCGGACAGAGCATCTTCTCGTCGGTGTCGCCATCGGTGATGACGGTGAATTGCGTGGCTTCCGAGCCGCTTCCGGACGTCGTCGGTACCGCCACGATCGGCAGCGCCGGGCCTGCGTAGCTGCTGGGTGCCTTGTACGACGCGACATCGCCACCGTTGGCCGACAGCACCGCCAGCGCCTTGGCGGTGTCCATCGGGCTGCCGCCACCGAAACCGATGATCCCGTCGGCCTTGTGCGTCCGGGCGAGTTCCAGCCCGTCGGTCAGGGAGGCCACCGTCGGATCGGGCACCGTATCGGAGAAGACCGCGACCTCGGATCCGGCGGATTGCAGGGTCTTGACGAGCCGTTCGGCCTGACCGGTCTCGGTGAGGTATTTGTCGGTGACCAGCAGCGGCCGATGGATATTGAGTTGAGCGACAACGGTTCCGAGATCATCGATCGAGCCGGCGCCGATCTTGGCAAAACGGGGGAGTGCGATGTCGACGGTCATACCACCATGCTCTTTGTTCATTCATGCAGCCGTCAACGGCCAATGCCGCACATGCGCGTGCACAATTGCACGTGTAGGTTTGGGGCATGTTCAGCGCCGACAACCTGCGCTTCTTCCTCGAAGTCGCACGCACGGGCCGGCTCAACGAGGCTGCCCGCAATCTGGGAGTGGACCACACCACCGTGGGCCGCAGGATCGTCGCGCTGGAGAAATCGTTCGGTGAAAGGCTTTTCGACCGTTCCCCGGGCGGGTGGCATCTCACCGAGGCCGGTGCGGATCTGCTCCCACGGGCGGAATCGGTGGAATCGGCGGTCATCGCGGCATACGACGCACGGGCCTCTGCGGCCGGGCCGCTCACCGGCACCGTGCGGGTGGTGACCCCGGATGGATTCGGCGCCTTCGTCGTGGCACCGCGACTTGTCGAGTTGCGACGGACGCATCCCCATCTCGATGTCGAGCTCGCCACCGCAACCGAACGCGGATCACTGTCGGCCCGCCACTTCGATATCGCGGTGACCCTCGAAGAGCCGCCGCCCCGCGCGGTCCATGTACACCACCTGGCCGGCTACGACCTGCGGCTCTACGCGGCACCGGAGTACCTGGACACGGCTCCGCCGATCACGGAACTGTCGGATCTGACCAACCACACGCTGATCTGGTACATCGACGCGCTGCTCGACGTGGCGCCGCTGCGGATCCTTGACTCCCTGCCGCACAAACAGCGAGTCGCGGTGCAGACCAACAACATCACCGGGCACTGGACCGCTGCCCGCAGTGGGCTCGGCATCGCGCCGCTGCCGGAATATGTGGGAGCACCCGACACCTCCCTGAAGGTGGTGCTCCCGCAAGAATTCTCGGTGCGGCGCAACTACTGGCTGGTCATCCCGCGCGAATTACAGCAGCTCGGGCGGGTGCGGGCCGTCGCACAATTCCTGCGCTCAACGGTGGCGGCCAACCCGTACCTCGCCCAGCCCGACTGACGAGCCTCACACGGCGGGGTGCTGCTTGTTCCACGGCGTGGCGGCCTGGAAGGCGCCGACCACGTCGACGAGCCGGCGCTCCTCAAAGGCACTCCCGACCATCTGCAGCCCGACCGGGAACGGGTTGCCGGACTCAGTGGTGGTGAAGCCGCCGGGAAAGGTGATGGTCGGAAGCTGCGAGAGGGTGAACGGCACCGTGAACCGGTGCACGCCTGCGGTGGTCTCCTCGTCCATCCGGATCATCTTCTCGACCGGCGGAGCGATGAAGGACATCGCCGGGATCAACACCGAATCCACCTGTGCCAGCGCCGTCTCCATCTGGCCCTTGAATATCAGGCGTCGATGGAGCAGCTGGTCATATTCGATGCCGGACATGGCAATTCCGAGATCGATGAGTTCACTGAGCGCAGGCCCGTAGCTGTCTTTGCGCTCCGGGTAGAGCCCGCGATGGGCGCGTGCGGTCTGCACGGCACAGACCCCGAACCAGTCGGTGATGGCCTCGGTCGGATCCGGCAGGGTGATCGGGACGAGGTCGGCGCCCAGGTCGCGCAGCGCCTGCTCGGCTTCCCGATGCGCCTTTTCCACGTCGATGCTGACGTCGCGGTAGCTCCACTCCGGGTCGATACCGATGCGGACCCCGGTCAGCGAGGCGGGCGACTGCGTGTCGAACTGAGGCACCGCGCGCAGTGACGCGGTCGGGTCGCGGGGATCGGCCCCGGCGATGGAGCCCAGGATCAGGCCGGCGTCACGGGCCGAACGGCAGATCGGGCCCACGTGGTCCAGCGTCGCGGCCAGTTCGACGACACCGGCCCGGCTCACCCGACCCCACGTCGGCTTCAGACCGGTCGCACCGTTGGAGGCCGACGGCATCCGGATCGACCCACCGGTATCGGAACCCAGAGCGCCGAAACACAGTCCGGCGACGGGTGCGACGCCGCTGCCGCTCGATGAGACACCGACCCAACGATTGGCATCCCACGGGTTCAGCGGCGCCTTGAACGGGGGAGTGTGTTCGGTGTACACGCCCTCGGTGGTGTGTACCTTGCCGACGATGACCGCGCCCGCCTGCTCGAGCCTCTCCACGACCGTCGCGGTGCCGGTCGCCACCTGACCCGCCCGGATGGCCATCCCGGCTTCGGTGCGCCACCCGGCCTTGTCGTAGATGTCTTTGATGGCCAGCGGAATACCGTCGAGCGGACCCCGGGTGGTGCCGGCTCTGCGCCGTTCATCGGACTGAACGGCCTGGGCCCTGGCTTCATCCGCGGCCACGAAGGCATACGCCCCGATCCGCTGGTCCACGGTGGCGATCCGGTCGAGGGTCAGGTCCGTCAGCTGCTGTGACGTGACGTCTCCGCCGGCCAACAGCTCGACCAGTTCGCAGATCTCCCGGTAGTGCAGTCCGGCTGCCGAATCCTTGTCCGTCATATCACCAATCTCCCTGTACCTGAATCTATTCCGTCATTCAACTGCTTGCGCCACCGTACGTTGGTCGTCGGGCAGCTCGTCCTCGTCGGCCGATACCGGTGAACCATACTGTGAACCTCGGGTGAGAATCGTGAGCGGGATGTACACGATCGGTCCCAACAGCATGGCCGCGAACGAGGCGAAGTGCAGCGGGTAGACGCCGAACACGCCCAGCGCGCCCACCGCCAGACCGGAGGCCAGGGCCACCATCCCGCAGATGTTCCAATCCTTGATGCGGCCTTCGCGGAACTCGATCTGGCTGCTCGGAGCGAGCTTGAGCAGCTTGCGGCAGACGAAGTAGTCGCTGAGCAGGATGAAGATCCAGGTGTTGGTCATGATGCCGGTGACGGCCAGGAACTTGTCGGTGTACTGCAGCACGTTGATCGGGTAGAGCACCACGCCGAGCCCGACCAGCAGCACCATCCACCATTGCCGGCCGATCCGTTTGGGGGAAAGCACATCCCAGGCATTCGACAGGGCCAGTGAACCGGAGTACAGGTTCATCACGTTGATGCGCACCTGCGTCAGGATTGCGAAGATCACGCCGAGGACGCCCATCACGACCGCGAAGATCAAACCGGGATCGGTGGCGGCCAGTTCCTGTTCGGCCCGACTGCCGTCGAAGTGCGAGATCATCGTGAAGCCGAGGAACACGCCGAGCACCATGACGACCGCGATCATCAGGAGCTCCACGAGCATCACCCCTGCGGTGCCGGCATAGGACACCGACCGCTTCACGAATCGCCCGTAATCGGTGGCGATCAGCGCCTGGAACACCACCTGACCGTTGGCCAGGCTCAGCGCCTGCCACATTGCCGTCGCCGACACACCGTCCTGAACGGCCCATTCGCCGGGCCCGACCAGCACGTAGCCGTTGGCGAGCATGACCATGCCGACGACGAAGAGGATCAGGAAGATCGGCATACCGAACCGCTGCAGGATGTTCATCGAGTGCATGCCGCGCCAGGAGTAGTACAGCGCGATGAGCGCCACGATGCCGAACACCACGCTGGCGCCCGCCGAATTGATTGGTATTCCGGCGATTTCACTCAGGCCGTGCGAGACGATGCTGCCCTCGAAGATGAAATAGAAGACGTAGTTCACCGCGTAGACGAACGACGCGATCGCCGAACCCCGCGCACCGAAACCAAGCCCGCGCGACAACAGCGGCAGCGACAGGCCTTCCTGGCTGGCGATCCGCATCACCAACGCGCCGACGACGGTGGCGCCGATGACCATGTAGGCGATCGGGATGAGCACCGTCGGCCAGCCCACCAGAAAGCCCATCTGACCGCCCAGCGCGAACCAGAACATCGCGGTGACGTTGCCCGTGAGGACCAGCAGGATGGCCGGCCGACGCCAGCGCTGACTGTCCGGGACGCGCGTCGTCGCGTAACTCTCGATCTGATCGTCAAGGCTGGTTGTCGGCCCCTGGAAATAGCTGCTGAAGCTCAACGCATGATCCTTCCTCGCGCCATCTCGCGACTGATTGATCGACCCGACAGCGACGCTGCGGTGTGAACAACATCTCAACCTGCGTATACCGGTTAGTCAACGGACAGTGCTGCACATGGAAGTGCATAGATGCACGCACTTCCTCGCGAAGTCGGAATCCTGTCCGGCAGATACGGTTTCAGCGGGTGCACGAATGCACGGGACCTGCGCGGACCGTGCGACGGGCGGGACTACCCCTCCGCGGCGACCAGTGACCGGAGCTTGATGTCGGGGTTGTCGCGCTGGAAGCCTTCCAGCCGCCACGGCGTGGAGAACAGCACGAGCATGACGCCGTCGGTGCGGGTGAGGACTTCCGCGGACACCTGCTTGTTCATGAACTCGGCATCCTCGGGGTCCACGATCCGCGCGACCTGGTAGGGCAGGGTTTCCAGTGCGATGGGAGCGCTGAGTTCGGTGGCCATGCGGTGAGCCGCCACTTCGAACTGCATCGGCCCGACGGCGGCGAACACCGGTGCCTGGTCGCCGCGGCGATCCGAGCGCAGCACCTGCACGACGCCTTCCTGGTCGAGCTGCTCGATCCCACGGCGGAACTGCTTGTGCTTGCTGGGGTCGGTGCCGCGGGCGACCGCGAAGTGTTCGGGGGAGAAGCTCGGGATCGGCGGATACTGCACGGGCACATCGCGATACAGCGTGTCCCCGGGGCGCAGCGCGGCGGCGTTGGCCAGTCCGATCACGTCGCCGGGCCAGGCGGTGTCCAGGGTGGCGCGTTGCTGGCCGAACACCGACTGGGCGTACTTGGTGACGAACGGCTTGCCGGTGGTGGCGTGGGTGAGGACTTCGCCCCGCGCGAACGTGCCGGAGTAGACGCGGGCGTAGGCGATGCGATCCCGGTGGGACGAGTCCATTCCGGCCTGCACCTTGAACACGAACGCACTGAACGGTGCATCGGTGGTGCGGTGGTCCCCGTCGAGGCCGAGCGCCGGACCGGGCGGCGGCGCCAACTCGGCGAGCACGTCGAGCAGCTGGTTCACCCCGAAGTTCAGCGCGGCCGAGGTGAACAGCAGCGGGGTCGACTCGCCGCTGAGGAAACCGTCGCGGTCGTAGTCGGAGCCATCGGCGCTCAACAGCTCGGATTCCTCGACGGCAGTGTCCCAGTCCTCGCCGGCGGCGGCATGCGCGTCGTCGGCGGAGATGTGTTCTTCGGGCGCCGCGGTGGCGCCGCCCGCGGTGCGGGTGAACCGGATGAAGTTTCCGGAGCGACGGTCCAGCACGCCCTTGAAATCTCCGGCGATGCCGACCGGCCAGGTCAGGGGAGTGGGACGCAGCCCGATCCGCTCATGGATCTCGTCGATCAACTCCAGGGCGTGCCGGCCGGGCCGGTCCCACTTGTTGATCACGGTGATGATCGGGATGCCACGGTGCTTGCACACCTGGAACAACTTCAGGGTCTGCGGCTCAAGGCCTTTCGCGGCGTCGATCAGCATCACCGCGGAATCCACCGCGGTCAGCACCCGGTAGGTGTCCTCGGAGAAGTCGGCGTGACCGGGGGTGTCGAGCAGGTTGATGACGCAGTCGCGGTAGGGGAACTGCAGGGCCGTCGACGTGATCGAGATGCCCCTGGCCTTCTCCATCTCCATCCAGTCCGACACGGTGGCGCGACGGCCCGCCTTGCCGTGAACCGCACCCGCCTCTGTGATTGCCCGCGCATGCAACGCCAGGGCCTCCGTGAGCGTGGATTTACCAGCGTCAGGGTGGCTGATGACGGCGAAGGTTCTGCGGCGGCCCGCTTCAGCGGTGATACGGCCAGATGAGGAAGTGGTGGCAGGGGCCAGGGCATTGTCGGTCATCTCACCCGAAATGGTATTGGCCCCCGAGTCAAATCCGTAATCGCAGCCGTTGCATCATGATGCGCTGATGCGACGATGCTAAAATTCAATATGCGCACCACTGTTGACCTCCCAGCGGACCTGCACCGCCAGGCGCAGGCGATCGCCAGGGATACGCGTCGCACGCTGAGCGAAACGGTTGCCGACCTCATGCGCCGGGGTCTCGGCGCCGGCGCTGCTGGCCCCGAGATCTCTACAGATCCTCGAACAGGGCTGCCTGTTGTGAGTGTCGGCACGGTCGTGACCTCCGAGGATGTGCGCTCGCTGGAGGATGAGGAGTGACAGCGCTGCTCGACTCGAATGTGCTGATTGCATTGGTGGTCGCCGAGCATGTCCATCACGACGTCGCCGCGGACTGGCTCCACAGGTTCGAAGGCGGGTTTGCCACGTGTCCGATTACCCAGGGGAGTCTGGTGCGCTTCCTGCTGCGGTCGGGACATACCACTGCCGCTGCCCGTGATGTGGTCACTGCCATTGAAGCTGCAGAGCTTCACGAGTTCTGGCCCGACAGTGTGCCTTTCACTGGTGTGCAGATGAATGGCGTGGTGGGTCACCGGCAGGTGACCGACGCCTACCTCGCTCAGCTGGCCCGGAGCCGCGACGCGCGACTGGCGACTCTCGATGTCGGAATGGCGCAGCTGCACAGTGACGTGGCACTCCTCGTTGCGGCGAGGACCGACGGCTGACCCACCCGTGGCGAGCAGGTGGCGTCGCAGGCCCACGTGCCTGAGCGCCACATGCCCCACAGGTCCCAGTCTCGCCCAGGCGCTCGTACCGCCCGCCTAGTAGCGACAAAGTCGCTCACAGGCGGGCACCTCGAATCCTGGTGCCCACGAGGCTCGCGGGGCCGATGGTTCGGCTGGGATTCCGAGCCTGAGGCTGCTGCTACCAGTGCGCCCCATGTGGCGTTTTCAGCGACAAAGTCGCTAACAGGCGGGCCGAACGACACGTCCTTCCGCAGTCGATGCTGGTGTGACGCATGTGGCCAGACGGCATAGACGCGCGGACCCAAAAGTGACCGTTGACACATCGTCGACGCGCGAATACTGTCCGACAGGTATCTAAAACGATATGTCTTAACAAATGGTCGATTTGGTAGAGGACGCCACGTGAACCCACAGGCAACGGCGCCGCCCCGCCCTGACGGCGCCACCGAAGCCCACCTGCCGCAGAAGTCAGACGAGAAACCCGGCAGTCGTGGGTTGAGGTACCGGCTGCGGGTCGCGCTGCGTCGTCCGACCACCGCGATCGGGCTGCTGACCTTGGTGCTCTTCGGCTACCTGATCGCGGTGCCGATCGTCACGATGCTCATGCAGGCCGTCACCGTCAGCCCCAAGGACGCGCTCGTCGTGCAGCAGCCGGCCGGCTCGCTGACGTCTTACTACCTGTGGCGCGTGTTCCTCTCGCCGGTTGCCGCGGACCTGTTCTGGCGGCCCCTGGTGCACACCCTGGTGGTGAGTGCGTGCTCGGTGGTGCTCTCGCTGATCCTCGGCAGCGGCCTGGCGTGGCTGCTCACCCGCACGGACCTGCTCGGCCGCCGTTGGTTCAGCACCGCGCTGATCGTCCCGTACATGCTGCCGACGTGGGCGTTCGCGCTGGCGTGGACCACGATCTTCAAAAACCGGACCGCTGGTGGCCAACCCGGTTGGCTGGAGTCGATCGGGTTGACCCCGCCGGACTGGCTCGCCTACGGCGGCGTGCCCATCACGATCATCTTCACGCTGTACTT
Source organism: Mycobacterium appelbergii (assembly GCF_032883035.1). NCBI lineage: Bacteria > Bacillati > Actinomycetota > Actinomycetes > Mycobacteriales > Mycobacteriaceae > Mycobacterium > Mycobacterium appelbergii. Next base: position 27,981 of record NZ_JAMQTH010000023.1, on the reverse strand, counting down.
CTCGCCGTTCGTCATCCTGCTGGTCGGCAATGCCCTCACGCGGTTCGATTCGCAGCTCGAAGACTCGGCCCGCATGCTCGGCGCGCGGTACTTCACCGTGTTGCGCACGGTGGTGGTGCCACTCATGCGGCCGGCCCTGATCTCGGCCACCACGCTGATCCTGGCCAAGGTGCTCGGCGAGTTCGGCGTCACCTACATCCTCGGCCTGCCAACGGATTACAACGTGCTGGCGACCTCGCTGTACCGCAACATCACCACCAGGGAGAACGGCGCGGCCGCGGTGATCGCGGCGGCCATCATCGTGATCGGGCTGCTCTCACTGTGGGTCGACGTGCACTTCCTCAAGGAAGCGCGGCGGTTCGTCACGATCGGCGGCAAGGGCGCGATGGACCGCACGCGCCCGCTGGGCCGCTGGCGCCTGCCCGCAACGGCGTTGTGCGGCTGCGCATTCCTGCTCAGTGTCGCGGTGCCGATCGCAGTGCTGTTGCTGTCCACGCTGATGCACCGGCCCGCCGATTTCTCCGCGGACAACTTCACCTTCGACTACTGGTTCGGCCACGGGTTGGACACCCCGGGCTTCACCGACGGTGTCCTGGTGAGCGGCGCGGTCTGGTCGGCGACGTGGAACACCTTCTGGATTGTCGGGGTCGCCGCCGTGGCCGCGGGGGTGCTGGGCAACCTGGTCGGCTATGTCGTGGTCCGCTCACCGAGTCGGCTGCTGGGCACCACTCTGCGCCAACTGACCTTCCTGCCCTACCTGGTGCCCGGCATCGCATTCGCGGTCGCCTACCTGTCCTTGTTCGCCGTCCCGCGTGGCCCGATACCGGCGCTGTACGGCACCGCGACGATCCTCGTGCTGATCTACATGGCCGAGCAGATGCCGTTCGCGTCACGGGCCGGTATCTCCTCGATGATGCAGCTGGGGCCCGACCCCGAGGAGGCCGCACAGGTCGCCGGGGCCGGCTGGTGGCGCCGGATGGCCGGCATCGTGCTGCCAATCCAGAAGCGCGCGTTGGCAACCGGGGTGCTCATGCCGTTCATCGCCGGGGTTCGCAGCCTGAGCCTGGTGGTGATCCTGGCAGTGCCGGGCATGGACGTGCTCACCACCTTCGCCATCAAGCTCGTCGAATACGGCTACACGCAGGCGGCCAACGGTGTCGTGCTGATCGTTTCCGCCGTCGCGTTCGGCGGCACCTACGCCATACAGAAAACCATGAAGACCGACCTCGGTCGGGGACTAGGTGGATGACCGATGCCGACAATTCAGCTCAGCCGCATCTCCAAGCGCTACCAGGGCAGCGACGCCAGTGCCGTCGATGACCTCGACCTGACCGTCGACGACGGTGATTTCATGTGCATGCTCGGGCCATCCGGCTGCGGGAAAACGACCACGCTGCGCATGATCGCGGGCCTCGAACAGCCCACGGCCGGGTCGATCTCGGTCGACGAGCAGGTACTGGATTCGGTGGAACGCGGACTGTTCGTGCCGCCCGAACGCCGTGAGATGGGTCTGGTCTTCCAGAGTTACGCGCTGTGGCCGCACATGACGATCCGGAAGAACACCGAATACGGGCTGCGGCTGCGCAAGGTCGGGCGCGAGGAACGACGGCGGCGGGCCGAAGAGGTCATGACCGTGATGGGCATCGACCGGTACGCCGACCGCTACCCTTCGCAGCTCTCGGGCGGTCAGCAACAACGGGTGGCGCTGGCCCGGATGCTCGCGGTGAACCCCCGCGTCATGCTGCTGGACGAGCCGTTGTCGAACCTCGACTCGCGGCTGCGTCTCGAGATGCGCGCCGAGCTCAAACGCATCCACCAGAACTTCGGATCGACGCTGGTCTTCGTCACCCACGACCAATGGGAAGCGATGACGCTGGCGACGCGCATCGCGGTCCTGTTCGAGGGCAGGCTCCAACAGATCGGGACGCCGACGGAAATCTATGACCGACCGCGAAACCGGTTCGTCGCGGAATTCCTTGGTAATCCACCGATCAACATCATCGAGATCGACGAGGCGGAGTCGGCCCCGCATCTGGCCGCCGCCCACGCTTTTGCGCTCGCCCACACCACCGGCTCGGCCCGGCCCGGCTCGATCGGGTTCCGCCCCGAGTCGGTGCGCATCGAACGCAGTGATCAGGAGAGCACCGGCACCGGCCTGTGCATCGACGGCACCGTATTCGCCGTCCTGCCCACCGGCGGCAGCTGGACGATGGAAATCGTCTGCGACGGTCGGCATCTGTTCGCGACCACATCGATCTCCCCGGATATCACCCCCGGTGATGAGGTGCGGATGCGGATCGCTTCACGCGACGTCCATGTCTTCGACACCGAAGGCGACCGCATCGATGCCGGCTGAATCCGAGACACCACGATTGCTCGCACTCGATGTGGGCGGCGTCATCGTGGAAACCGGCCCAGCCGACGGTTGGGCCGAAGTGTTCGCCCGGCAGTTGCTGGACGGCGCCCGGCGCTCCCTGCCGGACGCTGCAGATCTACCCGACAGTGACTGGGTGGCAGCAGAACTGGCCGAGGGACGGGCTCGCCACAGTACCTGGAAAGGGGCGGACCGCGACGGCGTTGAACTCGACGACGAACAACTGTGGGCCCTGCTCGCCCGGCCGGCCTGGGGACGGGCCCTGCTGGAGCACATCGCCCGCGACCGCGCCGGGTTGACCGCCGCGCTGTGCCTCACGTGGGAGACACGGGTCGCGCGGCCCGGCATCGGCGGGCTGCTCGACGCCTGTGACCGCGCCGGTATCGACGTGTGCATCGTGAGCAACACGATATCCGGACGCGCTTACCGAACCGTGCTGGCCGACAACGGGTTCGACGGACGCTTCGCCGGCCTGGCGTTCAGTGACGAAGTCGGTATCCGCAAGCCCGATCCCCGGATCCTGCTGCGCGCCGTCGAACAGGCGGGTGGCGATCCGTCGACCACGTGGTACGTCGGCGACACCTACCGGCGGGATGTCGCGTGCGGTCACCGCGCCGGGGTCGCCAAGACCATCCTGATGCGATCCGGCCGCACCGAGCCGCCCCCAGCGTACGGACCGAAACCCGACGCCATCGTCGCCGATCCCGCAGCGCTGCTGGACCGAATCACCCCGGGGCGCCATGCCCGCACCTGAAGCGAAGAGGATCACCGACATGTCCGACCTGTCTGCCCGCTGCTCGGCCACCGCACGACGTGCCGCGTTGGAGGTTGGACCGATGCTGCGCACCGGATTCCGCAACGAGATGAACATCGACCTGAAAGCCGACATCCACGACATCGTCACCAAGTACGACCGCGCGGCCGAACAGCGAATCCGCGAGATCATCGACGAGGACTTCCCGGGTTCGACGATCGTCGGCGAAGAGGACGGCGCCCACGGCGATCAGAGCCCGACGTGGTACGTCGACCCCATCGACGGCACCTCGAACTTCGCCCGCGGTATCGCGTTCTGGTGCGTGTCGATCGCCGCGGTCGTCGACGGCGACGTGATCGCCGGAATCATCTATGACCCCGTGCAGGACAACATCTTCACCGCCGACAGCACCGGCGCCCGATTGGACGGTGAGCTCATCCGGTCGCGCGGGTTCACCACGTCCGGTCAGGCCACCGTGCTTGCGCACTATCCGATGCCCGCAGACCTCGCGGTCGACGAGGACTACAGCCTGCGCCGCTACGGCGCGCTCGTGAAGGACTTCTCCGCGGTGCGCAACACCAGCAGCGGTGCCCTGTGTCTGGCCCACGTCGCGGCCGGGTGGGCCGACGCGACGTTCAACTTCGGGACCAACTCCTGGGACGTCGCCGCGGGAAGCTACCTGCTCAAACTGGCCGGCGGCAGCTACCACGCCTACCGCAACGGCACCGAGCAACCGGCACACGGCGATTTCCTGGCGCCCGACTACTACGCCCACGTCGCCGATGCCGACTTCCCCCTGATCGAGCGGACCATGCTCGAGGGCTCCCGACTGCGTTCTGCCTGACCCTGATACGACCCACCGCGCGACACTAGGAGGACCAATGCACATGACCAGATCCGGGTTCCGCCGCACCGTCGTCACCGGCGCTGCGCTGGTGATCGCGCTCGCCGGGTGCGCCCCGCCCAGTCCCACGGGCACCGACGACGCGGCAGCCCCGCTGGTGCAGAAAACCTTTCAACCGGACGAAGCCGCCGAAGGCTTCGACCTGGACAAGCTGATCGCCGCGGCACGCACCGAACCGGGCATCACGGTCTACGACCAGACCGGAAAGGTCGTCGACACCGCCAAGGCCTTCGCGGCGAAGTACGGACTGCAGGCCACCGGCGTCAAGGTCGAACTCGGTGCCATCGACAAGGTGCTGCGGGAAAACCAGTCGGGCAATGTGATCGGTGATGTGATCGTCAACGAAGACCTGCCGACGTTCGCGGTCGAACTGCTCGACCAGGGTGTGCTCGTCAACTGGGTGCCCGGGGATATGAAGGAGACGATCAAGCCGCAGGACCAGTACCCGCTGATTGTGCACTACGGCCCGATGGGTTGGACGTACAACAACGAGGTCTACGACAAGTGCCCGGTGAACAACATCTGGCAGGTCACCGACAAGGAGTTCACCGGACGCGTCGCGATGGCCGATCCGCTGAGCAACCCGAAGTACCCGTACTGGTTCAACTCGATGGCGCTGAACGACGACGCCGCGCTGCGGGCGGAGTACAAGGAGTTGTACGGCACCGAACTGACCACCGATCAGCCTGACGCCGCGCACGAGTGGGTCAAACGCTTCGCCGAGAACCAGCCGAAGCTGACCCAGACCGACGAGGAAGTCTCCGAGGCCGTCGGCGCCCCGGGACAGGCGGAGCCGAGCTTCGGACCGATCTCGATGGCCAAGTTCCGCAACGTCGCGCAGAAGGGCTACCACCTGGCCCTGTGTGACGGCATGAAACCGTGGGCGCTGCAGGCCTTCCCCTCCGCGATCGCGTACTCCGCGAAGACCAAGAGCCCCAATGCCGCCAAGCTGTTCATCCACTACATGCTCACCCAGGAGGGGTTTGCGCTTCAGCTCGGCGACGGCAAGCCCTCGACCAACTCGCAGGTTCCCGCGCCCGACGACCCGTCACACGTCAAGGACTTCCTGGATCAGATGGCACCGCTGCGCAACGACGACCTGGTCAGCGACTACCGCACCAAATCGGACTGGGACGATTTCTGGCGCAGCTCGCACCACTGAGCTGCGGTGCGATCCTGCTAGCGTCCGTGGCACCGAGGAGGTGAGGATGACCGACGAGCGCATCGACTTCGCGCAATGCTTCACGCCGGTCATCCCCACCTTGGGGATCCCGCTCTACTCACAGATCGTTCAGCAGGTCGAGGACGCGTTACGGCGCAAAGCGATCCACCCGGGCCAGTTCCTGCCGCCCGAACCCGAGCTGTGCGCCGGGTTCAACGTGGCCCGAACCACCCTGCGGCGGGCCGCCGGGCAGCTGATCGATCGGGGCACGCTGCGACGCGTCCCCGGCGTCGGGACCCAGATAAGCCAGCTGCCGTCGATCGACTACTCGTCGTTGACCAGCCCCAGCCTCTACTCCGATCTCAAATCCGCGCACCGTGACCCCGAGACCCGCGTGATCTCGATGGTGCCGGTCACCACCGACAGCGCGCTGTCCCGGCATACCGGCTTCCCGGTCGGCACCGAGCTGGTTGCGCTCGACCGGCTCCGCCTCGCCGGCTCCACCCCCATCGCGGTGCTCGGCAATCACCTGCCCCAGCAGCTCGCCGACTTCGACGCGCACCGACTGGTCGCCAACAGCCTCGACGCCGTCCTGCGGGGCCGGGGCCACCACACCCGGCGCATCGAATACGAAGTCAGTGCGTGGGTGGCCACCCCCCACGAGGCTCGGCTGCTCGACATCGCCGAGGGCACGCCACTCCTACGCGAACACCGCTGGGCATATGACGTCGCAGGCAACTACATCAACTTCTCCGAGAACTACTACCACCCGACGCACTTTCACATGCGCGGCGTGCTGCTCGACGAACAGGGGAGCCGGCGGGCCTGACCCGCCGGTGCGCGCGAACGCAACGACACCATCACGACTCGCCCACAGCGCGGAGCCGTTGCACCGCTCATCTGCGCATCCGGCTACGATTGACGCACTTGATTCGGTTTTCGGTCAATACGGCTTTCGCCGAACCACATTGGAGTGATGTTGACGTCTGTTCGTCGTGCCTGTCTGGCGGTCGCGCTCGCAGTGCTGGCCGTACTGGGTGGTGTCGTGGTCACGGCTCTTCCGGACTGCGCCGAGCATTGCCAGACGATGGCCTCGCCGCCGCAGGGCGCGCCGCGGCCCTCACCCACCGAACCGGCCAGGCTGACCATTACCCCCAAGCCGGACACCGACGACGTCGACCCGTTGGGCCGGGTACTGGTCACCGCCACGACCGGAACCGTGGCGAACGTCAAGATGGTCAACGACGCGGGCAAGGAGATCCCGGGCATCCTGACCCCGGACAACAAGACCTGGAAGCCGACGACGGCGCTGGGCTACGGCCGCACCTATACCTTGACCGTCGCCGCCACGGGCCCCGGCGGCATGCCGACCCGGCAGACCTCGACCTTCACCACCGTGACCCCGGGTTACCAGGCCCGGGTGTACCTCAACGGCACCTCGTACACACCGTTGCAGGACGGTGCGACCTACGGCGTCGGCATGGTGGTCGTCGCGCGCTTCGACGAGCCGATCACCGATCGCGCCAACGCTGAACGCCGCATGAAGGTGACCACCACCCCGAAGGTCCTCGGCTCGTGGAACTGGATCGACGACCAGACCGCGCACTGGCGGCCGGAGAAGTACTACCCGCCGGGTACCAAGGTCACCGTCGACGCCAACATCTACGGCGCCAAACTCGGTGACGACCTCTACGGCGCACAGGACGAGAAGGTGTCGTTCACGATCGGCGATTCGCACGTCTCGGTCGCCGACGACACCGACAAGCAGGTCAGGGTCTACGAGAACGGCAAGCTGGTGCGCACCATGCCGACCTCGATGGGCATGGGCGGCACCGAGACCGTCAGCGGCACCACGATGAGCTTCTGGACCCCACGCGGCGTCTACACCGTGATGGACAAGGCCAACCCGGTGATCATGGATTCCTCGACCTACGGTCTGCCGGTCAACTCCCGGCTCGGCTACAAGACCACGATCCCGTGGGCCACCCGCATCAGTATCGACGGCATCTACCTGCATCAACTCAACTCGACCATCTGGGCCCAGGGCAAGGAGAACGTCAGCCACGGCTGTCTGAACCTCAGTGGCGAGAACGCGGAGTGGTTCTACAACTTCTCGATGCCCGGTGACATCGTCGAGATCCGCAACACCGGCGGGGAGCCACTGAAGGCGACCAACAACGGCGACTGGTCGGTGCCGTGGGCGCAGTGGCGCCAGGGCAGCGCGCTGAAGCCCTAGCCTTTTACGCCGGTTTCGACGTCAGGGTTGTTGATCGCCCGGAATCGCGACCGTGGTGTCGACATCGGCGGTCAAGTTTTTCAATTCGTCGAGCACCGTCGCGACCACAGCGGCCAGCCCTTGACCCGAGGCGGCGATCCACTGCTCGAACGCGACCTTGAACACCGCCATGCCCGTCTCGGCGGCCAACCGTGCGCTCCACTCGGAGACCCCGCGCCGGCGCAGTGCGTCGGTCATGTCGACTGCCAGTGAGGCGAGCTTGATCAGCTCGCGTTCCCGCAAGCTGGGGTTGGCATCGACGATGGCCTGGCGTCGTCGGGCCTGGTCGCGTCGTCCGTCGAAAACGCCGCCGACGGCAATCAGCCCCAGGCCGACCGCATCGAGCGGGGTCGCCGTGCCCGGCGCTTCGGCTATCCCGCTCACCAGCAGGTCGACCAGCTGAGATTGGCCGCCGAACAGCACCTCGCGTTTGTCGGCGAAATGACGGAAGTAGGTGCGCTCGGTGAGCCCGGCCCGCTCGGCAATCTCGGCGACCGTGGTCTGGTCGAAGCCGCGCTCGGTGTAGAGAGCCAGCGCGGCGTCTTCCAGGCGGCCACGCGCGTTGGGCTCCCAGCGACTCATGACTTCAGATCTTAGGGAATGTCAGTGACTGTCATCGCGTTCCAAGTCATGACAGTCACTGACATCAGGAGGTTCTCATGAAGTTTTTCGTCACCGGTGCGTCGGGATTCGTCGGATCAGCCGTGATCCGCGAGCTCATCGCGGGCGGCCACGACGTGGTGGGGTTGGCCCGCTCGGACGCGTCGGCCGAGGCCGTCGCCGCAGCCGGCGCGCAGGTCCACCGCGGCGATCTGTCCGACCCGGACAGCCTGCGTGCCGCGGCCGAGGCGTCCGACGGTGTCGCCCACCTGGCGTTTCATCATGACTTCGACGATTTCGCCCATGCCGGAGAGTTGGACCGCCGCGCCATCGAAGCCCTCGGGGAGGACCTCGCCGGATCCGGGCGGCCTCTCGTCGTCACCTCGGGGATGGCCGGGAACACGCCCGGTCGAGCCCTCACCGAGAACGACGGCGCCCATCCCGGAATGCCGCGGGTGTCCGAACACGCCGCGCTGCCGTTCACCGGGCGCGACGTGCGCGTGGCGATCGTGCGGCTGTCGCCGACCGTGCACGGCCAGGGCGACTACGGCTTCGTGCCGCGGCTGATCGACATCGCCCGCGAGAAGGGCGTCGCGGCCTATCCCGGTGACGGAACCAACCGCTGGCCTGCCGTGCACCGCCTCGATGCCGCACGGCTGTTCCGGCTGGCGCTCGAGGAGGCGCCCGACGGTGCGGTCCTGCACGGTGTCGCAGAGGAGGGCATCGCGACCCGCGACATCGCAGGCGTCATCGGCCGTCACCTGAACCTTCCGGTCACGGCCGTCCCCGTCGAGGAAGCGGTCGACCATTTCGGGTGGCTCGGCGGATTCTTCTCCGCCGACATCCCCGCATCTAGTGCGCTGACCCGCGAGCGGTTCGGGTGGCAGCCGACCGGTGTCGGTCTGCTGGAGGATCTCGAGCAGGGGCATTACTTCGAGCCCCGGTAGCCTCGAGGGCAATAAACGATGGATCGGGAGGTCATCGATGGACCTCGTGCTCGGGCTTTCGATTACGGCGAAAGTCGTCCGGTGGGTACTGGTCGAAGGGGTCACGGGTGAGGGTGCGCCCGTCGACCGTGGTGCGCTCGATATCTCCGACGTCGACGCGTTCGATGCTGAGGCGCTGCTGGAGACCTTGCTGACGGGTGGCGACGTGCATGCCGTCGGGCTCACCTGGTCCCAGGACGCCGAGGCCGCGGCGGTCAAGGTTCGCGCAGCGCTCGAGCTGCTCGGCGGTGGCGCATATGTGGTCGGTGTGTCCGATGCCGGGGCCACCGAGTTGCTCGCCAGCGGCATCGCGGACCTTGCAGGTTATGACTTCCTCGTGGTGTGCATCGTGGAGCCCGACGCCGTGGTGGTCGCGACGGTCAATTCCGGGCGGGTGAGCGTGGCCCGGGTTGACCGCGCGGACTCCGCCACGGTAAACGACCGGGTGATCGATGTGGTGCGCCGCGCACGCCCGAGCCCCGACGCGATCTTCGTCCTCGGATCCGATGACTCCGACGAGCTGATGTCCACCTTGCGTGCCGCGATGGACCGTCCGGTCTTCACCGCCACCGAGTCCGACGTCGCGCTGGCCCGCGGGGCGGCGCTCGCATCGGCACGCGCGCTCGATGCCTCGGAGGAGCCGGCCGCGAAACCACGGGTCTCGCAAGTCCGGGTGCTGTCCTCGGTGCTGGCCGCCGCTGTCGTGGTTTTCGTCGTCTCGGTGTCGCTGGCCCTGGGACTGCGGCTGACGCCGCAGTCCCAGGAGCCCGTGCGCAACACCAACATCGTGGAGCACTCGGAACGGCCTGCCGCGCCGCCACCGACCGCCGAGGCCGCCCCTGCGCCGCGGCCCGCGGCGCCGCCACCCGCGCCCGAGGTGGCTCCGGCTCCCGAGGTGGCACCCGTCGCCGAGCCGGACCCGGAGCCGCCCGCGGCGGTACCCGTCGCGCCGCAGCCGGCATATGAGCCGCCCGCGCCGGAACCGGTCTACGCGCCGCCACCACCACCCGCATACGTCCCGCCGGTGATCGCACCGCAGCCGCCGCGCCTGCGGGACCGGATCATCGAAAAGATCCCGCTGCTCAACCGCTTCCACTGAGCGCTGGGTCCTCACGACGTCGCGTGAGTAACGCCATGGCGAGAATTCGGGCGAATAACCGCCATGGCGTTACTGGCGTGGCGCAGTGATCGAAGCGGTCACATCAAATGGGCACCTACTCCCGCCACGTCCGCTCGAACGGTAACCGCCACGCATTCGGTGCGATCAGCTGGTGAATCGCATTGGGCCCCCACGTGCCCTGCGGATACATCTTCACCATCGGCGGATCCTCCAGCAGATGTGCGGAGCGCTCCCACAGTGATTCGATGCCCTCGGCCGTGGTGAACAGCGTGTGGTCCCCGCGCATGGCGTCGAGGATCAGCCGTTCGTAGGCCTCCATCACGTCGGCGATCTCGGCGGTCTCCTGCGTGGAGAACTGCATCGACAGCTTCTCCAGCCGCATCCCCGGCCCGGGACGTTTGCCGTAGAACGACAGCGACACCTTGGACTCGTCGGCCAGATCGAAGGTCAGGTGGTCCGGCCCCTGCTCGCCGACGCCGGAGGCCGGCGGGAACATCGTGCGCGGCGCCTCCTTGAACGCGATCGAGATGATGCGCTGCCCCTCGGCCATCCGCTTACCGGTGCGCAGATAGATCGGCACCCCGGCCCAGCGCCAGTTGTCGATGCCGACCGTCAGCGCGATGAACGTCTCGGTCTCCGAATCCGGCGCCACCCCCTTCTCCTGGCGGTAGCCCTGGTACTGCCCGCGGACCACATTCGCCGGGTTGATCGGCAGCATCGACCGGAAGACCTTGTTCTTCTCCTCGCTGATGGCCCGCGGCTCCAGTGCGGTCGGCGGCTCCATCACCACGAACGCCATCACCTGGAACAGGTGAGTGACCACCATGTCCTTGTAGGCGCCGGTGCTCTCGTAGAAGTCAGCCCGCTGATCCAGTCCGAGGGTTTCGGGAATGTCGATCTGGATGTGGTCGATGAAGTTGCGGTTCCAGATCGGCTCGAACAGACCGTTGGCGAACCGGAACGCCAGGATGTTCTGCGCCGCCTCCTTGCCGAGGAAGTGGTCGATCCGGAAGATCTGCGACTCTCTGAAAGTCTTGTGCACGAACTGATTCAGTTCCACGGCGCTGGCCAGGTCGGTGCCGAACGGCTTTTCCATCACGACCTTGGAACGCGCCACGAGGCCGGCGTCCTTGAGCATGGTGATGACGGCCTGGGCGGCCTTGGGCGGTACCGACAGGTAGTGGAGCCGACGCACGTCGGTGCCCAGTTCGGCTTCGGCGGCGGCGACCGCCGCGGCCAACGCCTCGGGGCCGGCCGCCTGCGGCACATAGTGCACCTTGCCGGAGAAGCGCGCCCACTGCTCATCGGTCGGTTGGCGGGTGGCGAACTGGTCGATCGCCTGCTTGGCGTGGGCGAGGAACTGTTCGTCGGTGAAATCCTCCAACGAGGTAGCCACCACCCGGATATCGGGGCTGAACGTCGAATTCTCCAGATACGCCAGCCCCGGGATCAGCTTGCGCTTCGCCAGATCGCCCGTTGCGCCGAACAGCACGATCACGTGCGGCGGCAGCGCCTCATCGTCGCGGCGGTGCGGATGGGCGCCAGGTGCGGGATATGCGATGTATTGAGCCTTGTCGACAGCCACGTTCCGCATACTTCCATCCTGGGTCGGCCTGGCGACGGTGAAACGCTGCCTCCGAATGGATTTACCAAGCCCAGCTATACATTTCGCGCGGAGAGTGTTAACCAAGTCGACGCACGATCTTGCTGTGATTCAGCACACTACCGAGGTACATTGTGATCCCAGCCATAGAAAGGGCAGTCAATGATTGGTGCAGTTGTTGGCGTTCTCCTGCTGATGCTCGGTATTGGTGCGATTGCCGGCGTTGTCGTGGCTGTAGTGATGGGCCTGCCCACCCTGGCCATCGTCATCGGCCTCATTTCCGGAGCGTTCTTCGCCGGTCGAGCCGTCTGAGCCTTGATCCGCTGACGAATTAGCTGGGCGCCGGTGTCGTAACGAGGAACGGGTTCGTCGTCTATCGCGATCCCGGTCCTTGGCCCGAAGCCTGGCCGGTGCGATGTCCGCTGCCGGAACCGTGATCCACGTCACTGTCCAGTGCTGTCAGGAATCCGCGGTCTGTCCCGTTCAGGATGTAACTGAACGAGACAGGAGCGGAACCATGCAACATCGCATCGTCGTCCTCGGGGCCGGATACGCTGGGGCGTTCTCCGCCGGATATCTGGCCCGCCGACTGCACTCCGACAACTTCGAGATCACCATCGTCAACGCCGAATCCGACTTTGTTGAGCGGCTGCGCCTGCACCAGCTCGCCGCCGGGCAGGAACTCCGCCGACGACCGCTGGCGGAGGTGTTCGCGGGCACCGGTGTCCGGCTGAGACTGGCACGGGTAACCAATGTCGATGCCGAACGCCGAATTGTGACAGTTGCGGACGGCGAGGGCACGGACAGGCTCGAATACGACACCCTTCTCTATGCGCTCGGTAGCACTATCGCCGACGACTGCGCTTCTGGTGTCGCCGAGCACGCTTTCCACGTGGCGGCACGGCCCTCGGCGCTGCGTCTGCGTGCACGGCTCGACGAGCTGGGCCGGGACGCCAAAGTGCTGGTGGTCGGCGGTAACCTGACTGCGATCGAGACCGCCACAGAGATCGCCGAATCCCGTCCAGGACTTCGCGTCAGCCTCGCCACTCGCGGCGAGCTGGGTGGCTGGCTGGGCCCGACGGCCCGGAGTCACCTGCTGCGCGCCTTTGACCGGTTTGGTATCGCCGTTCACGAGCACACCGCTATCGAGCGCGTCGAACAGACAGCGGCAATCGCCGCCGACGGCACCGCATTCGTATCCAACGCGACGGTATGGGCCGCCGGTTTCGCGGTCCACCCGATTGCCGCCGCGAGCGGCCTCACGGTGGAAACCAACGGCCAGATAACAGTCGACCGTCAGATGCGGTCGGTGTCGCACCCAGATGTCTACGCTGCGGGTGACAGCGCATTTGCCATCGGCGACAACGGTCAACCGTTGCCGATGTCCTGCGCATCAGCGGGCCCCACCAGCAAGCAGGCGACGGCCGCGATCATCGGAGACCGGACCGGGCGCAAGATCACGACGACCGCGATGACATATATCGGCAACCACATCAGTCTCGGACGCAACGACGGTCTGTTCCAGCTCGTCGACGGAAACGGGCGTTCGAGATCGGGGGCCCTACGTGGCCGGACGGCCGCGCACGTCAAGTCGGCAATCCTCAAGACCGCTGTCTGGGCTGTTAGTCACCCGACGTACGGAATGCCGAGTCACAAGTACCACTTGGCCAGCACCCAAGCGCGCTCACGCGACGTGGACGTCGCATAGAGTCGCGCCCATGGACGCCGCGACCGTGGCGCGTTTCGAGGCCAGCCGGAATCGGTTGTCCTCGCTCGCCTATCGTCTGCTCGGCTCGGCCGCCGATGCCGAGGACACGGTGCAGGATGCGTTCCTGCGTTGGCAGGCCGCCGATCGGGAGTACATCGAAGTGCCCGAGGCATGGCTGACCAAGATTGTTACGAACTTGGCGCTCGACCGGCTCCGTTCGGCGCGGGTGCGGCACGAACGCGCGTCCGGCGCCTGGATGCCCGAACCGCTCCTCGCCGGCGACCCGATGCTGGGCCCGGCCGATACCGTCGAGCAGCGCGAATCGGTGACCCTGGCGGTGCTGACGCTGATGGAGCGTCTGTCGCCTATCGAACGGGCCGTATACGTGCTGCGCGAAGCCTTTTCGTACAGTCACGCCGAGATAGCCGGTATTCTCGACATCACCGAGTCGGGAAGTCAGCAACACTCCCATCGAGCGCGACGCCGAATCGGCGTCGCTGGCAACGGCTTTGAATTCGACCACGGATCGGCGCGTCGGATCGTCGAGGCGTTCGTCGATGCCGCCTCCTCGGGCCGGACCGAACGATTGGTGGCGCTGCTGACCGCCGACGCCACCGCCGTCTCTGACGGCGCGGGCGGGCGAGCCGTGAAGCTGATTCGGTACGCACTGCCCGACCGGATCGCCGCCATTGTGCAGGCCGGCTTCAAACCGTCTGCGGCGAAGCGGAAACTGGCAGGCGGTCCGCTCTTGATCCATGCCGCTGTGGTCAACGGCTGCCCGGCCATGCTGGCCACGCACGGAGACCGGGTCGTGGGCGTGGCGCTCCTGGAGATGCGCGGCGACAAGATCGCAAACGTGCGCGGCATCGCAGCCCCGGAACGACTCCGACGGCTCACCGGGGAATGGCAGCGACGGGAGCGTGATGTCTCGCTGATCAAATCATGGTAATCGGCTGTTCGGCAATATATTTCACGGTTGTCGGTCCAACTGTCGCGGTAGCGGCTGCGGAGTCTTCTTGCTCTGAGGCCGGACATGGGGTATGGGCTACATCACAGGTTGTCAGAACCGACGTTCGCGCGGTGTCTTATGCGCGAACACCGACAACGACGGGTATGCGGCCCCGACCGGTCATGGCAAAGGAGAGGATTCGTTGGACGCAACAGGTCAACCCGGCGGGCAGCGGCAGGCAGCGGGCCCCGATAACGATTCACCCGCTACCGTCGAGGCGACAGAGGTGTTCGTCGCGCACCGCAATCTGCTGTTCACTGTCGCCTACGAGATGCTGGGTTCGGCGGCCGACGCCGAAGACGTCATGCAGGAAACCTGGCTGCGGTGGGTAAAGGTCGATATGGCGCAAGTGACCGAGCACCGCGCTTATCTGGTGCGGATCACGACCCGGCAATCCCTCAACAGGCTGCGTTCGATGAAGCGAAGCAGAGAGGAATACGTGGGCTCGTGGCTCCCCGCGCCACTGCTCACCGCACCGGATGTGGCTGCCGATGTGGAACTCTCCGAAAGTGTGTCGATGGCGCTGATGGTCGTGTTGGAGACATTGACGCCGACCGAGCGGGCCGTGTTCGTGCTGCGGGAAGCGTTCGGAATCGGGTACGACGAGATCGCGGCAGCCGTCGACAAGACCCCTGCCGCTGTGCATCAGATCGCCCACCGTGCCCGCCGCCACGTCGCCGCCCGCCGACCGCGCAGGGTGGTCACCGCACGGCAGGCGCAGACGGTTCTCGAGGCGTTCCAGGCGGCACTCGAGAGCCGAAACCTGCAAGGGTTGCTCGACGTTCTCGCCCCCGACGTTGTCGTGATCAGCGACGGCGGTGGCATCAAGCAGGCCACCCCGCGTCCGGTCATCGGCGCCGAGAAGGTGGCCCGTTTCATCGTCGGGGGACTCACCCGCAACGACGTCTCGCTTACCGTCGAGCAGAGCGTGATCAACGGCAGCCCCGCACTGGCGCTACATCTCGACGGCCAACTTGACGGGGTCATTGCGATGCGGGTTGAGGACACCCGCATCGCCGGCCTCTACTACGTCCGCAACCCGCAGAAGCTGACCCACGTCGAATCCGAGATACCGCTCGCATTGCGATGAATGCGATGGCCCAACCGGCCATGAAGCTGCCCCACTCTGCATTGTGAGCTACCTCACACGCTGTCACGGGTGCGGCTCCATCGGTGTCACGTGTTCAGACACCGAAACGAAGGAGACGCAACGTCATGGATCAACCGTCCGACGAAATGTGGGAATCTGTCTACCGGGGTGAGTTACCAGAGATGGGCGCCGGCCCCATTGCTGCTGGGGTGAAAGCGCCGTGGAGCCTGGGCGAGCCGCAACCAGAGCTTGCCGCGCTCGTCGAGCAGGGAAAGTTCCACGGCGACGTACTCGACGTCGGCTGCGGCGAGGGTGCGATCTCCTTGCACCTGGCCGAACGGGGATTGACCACTGTGGGGCTGGACTCGTCACCCACCGCCATCGCGCTGGCCAGGGCCGAAGCCGAGCGACGCGGGATTACCAATGCCACCTTCGAGATCGCCGACATCAGCGACTTCACCGGCTACGACGGCCGATTCGGCACGATTGTGGACAGCACGCTGTTTCACTCGATTCCCGTTGAGGCTCGCGAGGGGTACCAGCAATCCATTGTGCGCGCGGCCGCGCCGGGAGCGTCGTACTTCGTGCTGGTGTTCGACAAGGCAGGCCTGCCTGAAAATCCCATCAATCCCGTCACCGAAGACGAGCTGCGGGAAGTCGTGTCCAGGTACTGGGTTGTCGACGACATCAAACCCGCCCGCATCCATGCCGTCATTCCCGATGGTATCGAAAAGCTGTTCCCGACAGCTGATCTCAGGTGTGAACCGCATGGGCGCAAGTCAGTACCGGCCTTCCTTCTCGCCGCACACCTGGATTGATTGTTCGGCGAAAGTGTATGCACGGCAATTTTTCTGCAAAAGCCGGTAGCCACGGCACCGGCCGCGTGAAACCCGACGAGAGGAGACACACCATGGCTGGGCGCATCGATGTGGTCGTGATCGGCGGCGGGTACGCCGGCGTCATGGCAGCGAATCGGCTGACGCAACGTGATGACGTCGCAGTGACCCTGATCAACCCGCGCCCGAGCTTCGTCGAACGGATCCGCCTGCACCAGGTGGTGAGCGGCTCCGACGACGCGGTCACCGGCTACGGGCAGGTCCTGGGCGCGGGCGTCCGACTGCTGGTCGACACCGTCACCCGGATCGACTCGGCCGATCGGCGGGTGACGTTGGCCGGCGGGCGCACGGTCGGCTACGACTATCTGATCTACGCAGTCGGCAGCGGCAGCGCCGACACCCGCATTCCCGGAGGCCCCGAATTCACCTACCCCATTGGCACTCTGGAGCACGCGCAACGACTGGCCGGGGTCCTGCGGACCGCGCCGGCAACGGTGGAGGTCACTGTCGTCGGCGGTGGGCCGACCGGCATCGAGATCTCCGCCGAGCTCGCCGAACAGGGCCGCAAGGTGGTCCTGGTGTGCGGCGCCACGCTCGCCCCCTATCTGCACCCGCGAGGCCGCCGGGCGGTGGCGAGGCGGCTGGACAAACTCGGGGTGGCCGTGCTCGACGGGCACGGCGCACAGGTGACAGCCGTGCAGCGCGATTCGGTGCACCTCGCGGACGGCCGAATGCTGGCCAGCGCAGTGACCATCTGGACCGCCGGATTCGCCGTACCCGATCTGGCGATGCGCAGTGCGCTGAGCACCGATGCGGCCGGGCGGCTGATCACCGACGAGACGCTGACAAGCGTGGACGACGACCGGATCGTCGCCGCAGGCGACGCGGCAGCGCCGTCGAATCTCCCCTTACGAATGAGCTGTCAAGCCGCGATGCCACTGGGCGCACGGGCTGCCGACACGGTGCTGGCCCGCATTGCCCACGAGCAGCCCGCTGATCTCGATGTGGGATTCTTCGGCATGTGCATCGGATTGGGTCCGCGGGCCGCCACCGTGCAACTCGCGACCAAGGACGACACCGCAGGCAGGTTCATCATCTCTGGCCGCCTTGCAGCGTGGATCAAGCAGCGGTCGTATACCGGTCTGACCGGGCACCTCGCCGACGAGGCACGCGAACCAGGTTCCTACACCTGGAATTTCAAGGATGCGCGGCGTCGGCAGCGGGTTGCGGGCCGCAATGCGCGAGCGGCACCGAATGAGGCCTCACAGTTGAAGGCGCGTCCGTAGTCCTGTCGCGCGTACCGCTTGCCGTTGGATCGCCGCACGAACCTCTGATTCTGTGCCGACGACGCGTACCCGCGTCTTCGCGCGGGTCACCGCGGTATAAAACAGCTCGCGGGTGAGCAGTCGGGAGTCTTCGGGCGGCAACAGCACCGTCACCTCGGTGGCCTGGCTGCCCTGCGATTTGTGGATCGTCATGGCGTGCATGGTCTCCACCTCGCTGAGCCTGCCGGTCGCGAACGAGCCGACACCGCCGATGACCGCCCGTAGCCCGTCCGGGGTGGCGACGGTGACGCCGGTGTCTCCGTTGTAGAGCTTGAGCCCATAATCGTTGGCCGTCACCAAGATCGGCCGCCCGGCATACCACGACGCCCACAGCGGCTCGCCGGTCTCCTCGGTCAGCCACCGCTGCACCTGCCGGTTCCACTGCGCGACACCGAAGGGCCCACGGCGGTGTGCGCACAGCAGCCGATGTTCGTCGAGGGTCGCCAACGCTGTCGACGCATCACCGAGCGCCGCGGCTTGGCGCAACCGAAGCGCATGCGGCACCAGAATCTCGCGCAGCCGGTCGGGGGCGTCGGTGCGTACCCACTCGATGTGCTCACCTCCGGCCGCCAGCACCTCAACCGCCGCCGACGCGTCCCCGGAGCGGATCGCGGCGGCCAACGCACCGATGGACTCGCCGAACCGGTGAGCGGTGCGCAAGGCGGCCACCCCGCGGTCGCCGAGGCCCTCGACCAGATCGGCCAGCACCGCGCCGGCCTCCACCGAGGCCAGCTGATCGGGATCGCCGACCAGAATCAGCCGGGTCTGCGGACGCACCGCCTCCAGCAGCCTGGCCATCATGGTCAATGACACCATCGACGTTTCGTCGACCACGATCACGTCGTGCGGCAACCGATTTCCACGGTGGTGCCGGAATCGTGAGGAGGTATCGGGCCGGGAGCCCAGCAGCCGGTGCAGCGTGGTGGCCTGCAGGCCCGTCAGCCGGGCGCGGTCGACGGCGTCGAGCCGGTCGACCTCCAGTTGCACGGCCTCCTGTAACCGGGCCGCGGCCTTACCGGTCGGCGCCGCCAGTGCGATGCGTGGCCGCGGTGCGCCTTCCAGCGCGGCCTGCTCGGCCAGCAGGGCCAGCAGCCGGGCCACCGTTGTCGTCTTACCGGTGCCCGGCCCGCCGGTCAGCACCGTCAGCCCCTGCGACAGCGCCACTTTCGCGGCCTCACGCTGCTCCTCGAAATCCGACCCGAACAGCCGCGACACATCGGGGGCCGCGCCACCCGGGCGCGCCGCGGCCAGGGCCAGCACGTCGTCGCACACCTGCTGTTCCTCCAGCCAGTACCGGTCCAGGTACAGCAGGTCACCAAACAGCCGCAGTACCGGTGGAGTGCTCGACAGCGGGCTGGCATTCACTGCCGCCAGCCAGTCCGATGCGGCCGGCCAGGGCAGCTCCGGAAGGTCCACCTGTTCGGCCACGGAACGCAGGTCCACACACACCGAACCACCACGCAGCGCCCGGACCGCCACCGCGACGGCCAGCGCGACCGTCTCGTCGGGTTCGTCGGCCAGTGCCGTCAACCGTTGTGCGACATGCACATCGGCGGGTTCCAGAATCTCGTCGAACGCCTCCAGCAGTGTCACGGCGTCCCCTCATCCAGCAGTGCCGACAGCGCGAGCACCAGCGTCGCGGGTGGCCGCCAGCTGAACACTCCGGCCGGATGGCCATCGACGACGGGGGTCGCCGCCCCGCACATGCCCCGGACGAACAGGTACATCACCCCGCCCAGATGTGTCTCTGGATCGTAACCGGGCAACCGCCAGCTCAGGAACCGGTGCAGCACAACGCTGTACAGCAAGGCCTGCAGCGGATAGTCGGAGTGCAGCATGGCCTCGGCCATCCGCTGCGGGCCGTAGTCGGCCGCCGTCAGCTCGCGCTCGCCCGTACCCAGCCAGTTGGTCTTGTAGTCCACCACGATGAACCGCGAACCGACCCGCAGCACTGCGTCCACCGAACCGGACAGGTAACCCCGCAGCGGCTGGTTCCCCAGTGCACCGGCCGACAACCGCTCGGCGTACGAGGCCAGCGGATCGTCGGCGGGCAATTGTTCACGCAGCAGCGTCCCGAGAGCCGCGAGCCGCGCGAACCGCCCACCGTGCAGATCACCGCCGGCCATCGGGAATTCGAAATCCAACTCGCGCAGCCGGTCCGGCAGCCCGATCTGGCGCAGGGTGATCCCCGGCGCCAACGGGCCAAGGGGAGTGTCATGCAGGGGCACCAGTGCGGTGGCCAGATCGGCCGCACCGACCTCGACCGGCCAACGCGCGGAATGTGCCAGTACCTGGGACTCCAACTCCGCCGTCAGGTCGACCGCGAACGGATCGGCCGTCTCCAGCACCGCGTGCACCAGCGACCCGAACGCGGCCCCGGTGGGCAGCTGCGCCATGGGCGAGGGCACGTCGGCACCGGATGGGGCGGCGACGACGGGAATGTCGTCGACCTCGTCGTCGAGCTCGACCACCTCCGGCTCGCTGGACACCCCGGAATTCTCGGCCGCGCGCAACAGGCCCGAATACGACGTGCGCCGCCAAGCGGTATCGATGGGGCGGTGGAAATGGCGGACCTGCAACTCACCGTCGGGCGGGGTCGCCGGCACGGGCGTGAAGTCGCCGATCACCGACTCCTCGATCACCGGCCCGCCGGCAGCCTCCCACGCCCGCAACCGATCCAGCGCGTCGGCGTCACTGAGTTTGGCAGGAACACACTTGTCCGGCACCGCCGCTTCACCGGGCCTGCGGCCCCGCAGCAGTCGCGACAGCCCACCGTTGGGTTCATCGCGCGACGGTGCCCACCACGCCACCACCTGAGAGCAGGCGCGGGTCATCGCCACATACGTCAACCGGCTGTCATCGGCGGCCGCCTCCGCACGGCCCGCGCGTGCCACCGCCGGGTCGACGTCACCGATGTGCAGGCAGCGCACCCCCTCATCGTGGAACAACACCACATCCGGTTCGGGCACATAACGATTGAACGCGAACGGCAGGTAGACGATCGGGAACTGCAGGCCCTTGCTCACCCACACCGTCATGATCTGCACCGCGGCGGCGTCGCTGTCGAGGCGGCGGTTGCGTTCGGATTCGCCGCCGCCTTCCGAGCGTTGCGTACGCAACCAGTCCCGCAGCGCGGGCAACCCGAAACCTTCCCGGTGCGCGGTGTCCTGCAGCAGCTGGGTCATATGCGCGAGGTCGGTCATCAGCCGCTCACCGCCCTGCCAGGACAACACCCGCTTGCCCATACCGGCCAACTGTGCGGCTTCGAAGACCGCCGCCACGCCGCGTTCGCGCGCATGTCCGGCCCAGGTGCGCAGCGTCTCGGCGACGCGGTCGGTCAGCGCATCACCGCCCGTGGCAAGGGATTCAGCGGTCTCACCGAAGAACACCGTGGCGGCCGCGGCCCGCACCAGCCCGGGACGGTGCGGCTGGTCGAACGCCTCCAGCAGATACAACCAGTCCTCGGCCGCATCCGAACCGAACACGTCCGAATCCCCGGTGTACACCGCGGGGATTCCGGCATCGAGCAGCGCGCTGTGACAGGCCCTGGCGTCCTTGTGGGTTTCGGTGATGACCGCGATGTCGCGGGCCTGCACCCGCTCGCCGTTGAACCTGGCGCCGCTTGCGAGCAGCGCACCGATGTCGGCGGCCAGGTCCTTGCCGATGTGGGTCCGCAGATCGGCGATGGGAATCGTCTGGGTCCCAGAGCGTTTCCGCGACACCACCCGCAGGCGGAACGGGTCGTTGTGCGGGGCGCCGGCCAGCCGGTGGCCCTGGTGGTGCGCCTGCACATCGTGGACGACGATGTCGGGTCCGCCGAGTTGGGCACCCTGCAACACCGCCTGCAGCCGGTCGACGAGTGCTGAATCACTGCGCCAGTTGGTGCCCAGTGTCTGCTTGTCGCCCGCGGTCGCCGCGGCCCGCAGGTAGGTGTCGATATCCCCGCCGCGGAACGCGTAGATCGCCTGCTTGGGATCACCGATCAGGATCAGCGTCGAGCTGCCGGAGAATGCCCGCTCGATCACCTGCCACTGCACCGGGTCGGTGTCCTGGAACTCATCGACCATCACGATCGGCCACCGCTGATGCATCCGCAGCCGGGCTGTGGAGTTCTCAGATTTCCCCCGCACGTGAGGAGGACCGGGAGCCAAAGCGGCGGCCAGGCGGGTGAGCAGATCGTCGTAACCCAGGATTCCGCGGCGCCGTTTGCGGATCTCCAACTCGGCGAGCACATCCCGCGCGAATGTCAGCCGGACCGCTGTCGGCGAATCGGGATCAGGATCGCGCGGTCGCAGCTCGGTACCCGGATTGTTCACCACCACCCGGGCCAGCCGTAACGCCTCGCGGTAGCCCAGCTCCGGATCCTCGCGTTGCCTGCCGAAGTGGGCGAGATACAGATCGTCGACGATCTCGCACACCAGCTCGTCAAGGCTGTCCACCAGTGTCACACCGGAATCGCTGTCGCCGGACACCCCGAGGGATTTCAGCACGATCTGGCAGAACTGATGCGTGGTCGCGATCGTCGCGGCGTCGAATCCGGCCAGCGCGTCCCGCAGCCTCCGTCGGCGGGCCTCCTGATCGTCGGCGATCAGGTACTGCAGCAGATCGGTGTGGGCGCGCGACGGATCATCGAAGGTCGCGAGCGCCTCGACGATCTGGGAGCGGACCCGCTCCCGTAGCTCCTGGCTGGCTGCCCGGCCGAACGTGATGAGCAGCATCTGATCCAGCGTCGCCGCACCCTCGGCGACCAGTCGCGTCACCAACCCGGCCAATGCGAACGTCTTGCCGGTGCCCGCGCTGGCCTCCAGCACCGTGGTGGTGTTGCGGGCGGGCAGTGGACCGAACAGGTCGAATACCTTCACTACGACGACCTTTCGGCGCGAAGCAACGGCAGCCACAACCGCTCGGAATATTCGCCAAGGCCGGTAAGGCTGCGCAACGGTGCGCTGCGGCCCCACGCCCGCACCTGTGCAGGCTGCTGGTCTTCACCCGGGTAGTTGCCGGAACGCCAGCGGAATCCGGCGGCACGCTCAGGATCGTCGCCGGCGTGGCGCGCCGCGGCCCACGCGAACGACGTCTTCAGCGGCAGCGGCAGTGGCTCACGGCGTCCGGCGTCGTAGATCGCCACCAGATCGGCCAACAGCTCAGCGGGATTGTCGGGGCTGCCCAACCCATCCACCCGCGGTGTCTCACCCCGCTTCGGGCGGCCGATACACACCGCTGCCCAGTCTCGGCCCGGGTGCGCGGTGGCCAAGGCCAGCAAGGGAATCCAGCTCTGCAGCAGGTGCTTGCCGTCCAGTTTGGAGTAGGTCACCGACACCAACCGTTCCGTGAAGACCGGTGAGACGGTGCCGGTGAGCCGGCGCCCCGAGCCCAGATCAAGGTCGACGTCATAGGCCTCGCCGTCGCCCCCGCGGTGGTGCAGTGCCTCGGCGGCCAACGTCGCGCACCGATCCCGCAACTGAATCGCCCGGCGCCACCCCAACTGTCCGGGCGGCAGGGTGCCGCGACGCCATTCCGCCTGCTGCGCGTCGGCCGGTGTCATGCCGCGCAGGATGTCGCCCAGCATGCGGTCCCCGACGGTCCATTCCTCCAGCGCATCGATGTCGACGGGCATCTCGTCGGACACCCCCTCGACATCCCACGGCAGCGTGTATTCCAGTGCCCGGAAGAATCCCTTGACCGGATCTCTGAAGAATCCGAGCAGGTCCTCCAGCGCGACGTCGTCGGGGGGCGGCATGGGCAGTGGTTCGGAGAAGAACGGTGGCCGCTCGGCGCGTTGTCCGGTGCTCGCCCTGGCGGCGGTGAGCGCGGTGGTATCGAAGGTGAACGGTTGACCGGGCAGTATCGCCCCCGGCATCACATTGCGAATGTCGAAGGGCTGCAACGGGTGATGGGTGACCACGTCGACCGGCCCTTCGGCGGTGAGGTTCAGCGTGTCGAGCAGTTCGGCCACCGGCACCGCAGGCGGGCGGGCCTGGCCGGAGTATTCATTTGCGCCGGTGTAGGTGATGACCAGCGCCTGGGTGGCCGCGCCGATCGCGTCGAGCAGCAACTGGCGGTCCTCGGAGCGGATATCGCGTTCACCGGTCACCGGGTCGCGGGCCAGTGCATCGTCACCGTCGACGGCCCCCAACCGGGGGAACACCCCGTCGTCCAACCCGACCAGGCACACCACCCGGTGCGGCACCGACCGCATCGGCACCATCGTGCACACCGTCAAGGTTCCGGTCCGGAAGTTGGCCCGTGTCGGGCGCCCGGCCAGATGCCGGTCCAGCAGGGCCCGAATGTCCTGTAGCCGCAACGCCGTATCCGGTTGCGCGGTGCGCAGGATATCCGCGAACTCGCGTTGCACCTGGGCGCTCGGCCAGTCCTCCTCGGCGAGCCCCAACGAGTCGATGCCCGCCGAGAGCGCGGCCAGCCATTCGGTGAGGGGTCGGGTGCCGCTGAGCCGGCGGACCGCCTGGTGCAGCTTTTCCACGAAGTCGGCGAACCGGCCGGCCAGCTCCACACGGTTACTGCTGACGTCGTCGAGGGGCAGCGTGGTTTCCAGCCAGGCGTGCGAATCGTCGGACATCGCGACCCCGGCCAGCACCCGGTCGATGCCGAAGCGCCAGGTGTTGTGCAGGAACCCGACGCCATAGGGCTCGCGGTGTTCCGGATCGAAACCCCAGCGGATGTTCGCCTCGCGCACCCATGCGGTGACCGCTTCGAGATCGTCGTCGGTGAACCCGAAGCGCGCCCGCACCGGCGCGGACTCGGCGAGGCTGAGCACCTCGCTGGCGGTGGCCCGCCCACCGGCCAGCGCGAGCAATTGTGCGGCCACCGCGAGCAGCGGATTGGTCTGCACCAGTGCGCGATCGGCCAAGCGCACCCGCAGCTTGTGCGCCGGATGCGGGCCGAGGCCGATGTGTGTTCCGTGTGGGTGCGACGCCACGTCACCGAGCCCGAAACCGGCCGTGATCAACGGGGCGTAGGTCTCGATGTCCGGGCACATCACGAGGATGTCGCGGGGTTCCAGCGTCGGATCGTCGGCGAGCAGGCCCAGCAGCACCTCCCGCAGCACATCGATCTGCCTGGCCGGACCGTGGCAGCTGTGCACCTGCACCGACCGGTCGGTGTCCCGGTGCAGACGGCCAAGGGGACGTATGTCGTTGGCGGCGATATCGGATTGCAGCCAGCCCAGCAGCGTGTCGGGATGCTCTGCATCGGTGAGGTATTCGTCGGTATCAGGCTGCGGGAGGACGCGTTGCAGCTCTCGCAGATCCCGGCCGAGCGTGGCCAGTAGGGGATGGCTGACGTCGCGGTGGCTGGTGTCCTCGCGGCGTGGGATCGGGCCCTGCAGAGGGGACAGCGAGCGCCACAGGTCGTCGCTGGGATGAGGGAGCCACAGGTGCAGATCGTGATGGGTGGCCAGCGCCCCGAGCAGTTCGATCTCGGTGACGGGCAGCCGGGTGTGTCCGAACAGCGACAATCGCTGGGGTAACTCGCTGGGCGAGTCACCCAGCCGGGCAAGCACGTTGGCGTGGCGGATGTGTGGGGGGTCGGCGTCGATGCGCTCCACCAGGGCGCGCCACAGCGGCGGCTGCCACGACAGATCGTCGGGGATGTCCCGCCAGTCGATGAGCAGTTGCGGGCGTTGTCGTGCGTAGGAGGCGAACAACCCGGCCAGCCGGCGGGCCACTGCATAGCGCCGGCCCTGGCGCAGTTCGCGCTCCTCGCCTGCTTCGAACTGCCCGAGGTGGGTGGCCAGCGTGCGGCACCACGGTTCGTCGAGATTCTCGTCGATCACCGCCAGCAGCGGCCACACCATCGCGTCGGGCGCCCACGGATCCTCATCGTCGGTCCCGGTCAGCTCGGCGATCAGCGAGCGCGGATTGCGGAACTCGACCCCGGCACACACCCCCAGCCGGTTCGACAGCCGTTGGCTCAGCCACCGTTCCACGCCCTTGGCCGGGACCAGCACCAACTCCTGGGCGAACGGATCAGGCAGCGGATCGGACAGCAGGGCACCCAGCCCGTCGGCGAGCAGATCCGTGCGCTCGGCCCGGTGCAGGTGAAGTGCCATCGAGACACAACCTTAGGAGACCCGGTCAGGGCGCCGCGGCGGTTGGCCCTGTGAGTGCGGCCGGCCGGCAGGTGCAGGCGACCACCAGCGTCATGACGGCGGCGATGACGAACGCGAGCCGGACGCTGAACAAGTCGGCCGCGCCGCCGAGCAACGCGGCGGCGAACGGGCGCGATCCGAGGAACCCGACGAGCCACAGCGCCATGATGCGGCCCCGCAACTCCTCGGGGGCACGCTCCTGGACCACGGTGCTCAGACCCGTCATCGCCCACCCGAAACCCAGCCCGGCAATCGCAAAGCCGATCAGCGCCAACGCGGTAACGGTGCCGAGCGCGAGCAGTGCGCATCCGGCGGCCAGCAGCCACAACCCGATCGAGGACACCAGCGCCGCACGCATTCGGCCGCGCAGGACCGCGAGCGTGACCATCCCGACGGCCGCGCCGACCCCGAACGCCGTCGACAAGGCCCCGACCAGCCGCGCGCCGCCGCCGAGCTGTTCGGCCAATGACGGCGTGAGGGTGATCGACGGGTCGGAGGCGAACCCGACCATGGCCACCGCCACCAGAGCGAGGAACAGCGGGCGGTCACGCCACACATACCGAAGCGCGGCCCGCACCCGGTAGTCGCTGTGCGGGCTCAGTTTGGGCCGGGTCGGAAAGCGCACCAGCACAAGGAAAACAGCGAACACGAGATGCAGCCCCGCGCTGATCGCGAAACCGGTGGACGCACCGAGGTGCGCGGCCAGGTAGGCGCCGATGGCCGGCCCGAGGATACGTCCGATGGTCATCGGGATGCTGTTGAGTGCCATTGCGGTGGCCAGTTCGCCGTCGCGGATCAGGCTGGGCACGATCGACTGCATCGCCGGACCGCCGATGACGAATCCGAAACCGACGAGCATCGACCCCACCAACACCGGTACCGCGGCGGCGTTGCCTTCCAGGTCGGGCTTGATCGCCAGCCAGACCGCCGTCGAGCCGGATCCGGCGATACACATCAGCCGGCCCAGCAGAATCTGGCGGGCCGGGTTGCCGGTGTCGGCCCATTTGCCGCTGGTCGGGCTGAGGATGAGCTGGGGGAGGAACTGCGCGACGCCGACGAGCCCCACCATCACCGCCGAACCGGTGGCGCTGAAGATGACGATGGCCGCGACGATGCCGTGCGTCCACACCGCGACGACCGAGAACATCTTGCCCCAGAACAGCGCCCCGAACACCGGGTCGAACATGAGGCGAAGGGCGCCGCGCGGATGCGTCGGGGCGGTGACTTGAGTACTCATGTGGCCACCCCGCGCTCGAAGTCGGCCACCAGGTGGCCCAACAGCTTCACCAGGGTGTCGACGTCGCCGTCGGGCCAGTCGGTCACCGTCTCGGCGACCATCTCGCGACGACGCTCGGTGACCTCGCCCAGGGCGCTGCGGCCCTTCTCGGTGAGCACCAGCACACAACGTCGCTGATCCTCGGCGGCAATGGTCTTGGTCAGCAGGCCGGCGGTGACCACGCTCGCCACAGTGCGGCTGGCAGTGGAATGTTCGACGGCCATGTACTCGGCCACCTCGCCGATCGAGGCGCCCTGTCCGGTTCTCTCGCGCTGCTCGACCGCACGCAGCACCCGCAGCGTCGACAGTGTCGGCACAGCACCGGAAGAATCGATCAGCCGCCGCCGCCAGCCGGCGCGTTGACGAACGGTGTGAATACGCACCAGCAGCTCGTCCAGGTCGTTGTAACGAGATTCAGGCACTATATATGCATAGCACATACATATTTTTTGCCGGACGGGTGTGCCCGCCGTTGGTCACATGCGGCACATCGGTACCAGCCTGGAATTGGGTGTCGTGCCGCCTGCCTATTAGCGACTTTGTCGCTGATATCGCCACTGGTGCCACATGGGTGACTACGGCACCAGTCGAGAAATCACATGGTGATCATTGGCAACATTGGAATCGCTGGTACCAGATTTTTGCTTGCCCGCCTATTAGCGACTTTGTCGCTGAGGTGGCGGCATGTTCGCCCGCCGGCCGCGGACACGCTCGACGAGCATGGCACTCGGGGCCACGGTGGACGCCGAAATTGCACGCAGGGACAAGATGAGCGCTTGGATTCAAGCGGTGGCTGCAACGAATGTGGACGGGTCTGAGAGTAGTCGGTCGAGTTCTTCGGCGGGGGTGCGC
>NZ_JAMQTH010000022.1:0-105447 GCF_032883035.1 Mycobacterium appelbergii | reverse complement strand
ACCTCGCTGTACGGGCGGTTGTTGGCCACCGATTCGGCCGCGCTGGAAAAACGCCTGGCCTATGTGATCAGCGGGGTGTGTGCCGACGATCCCCGCACCGTGGGGCAGCGTCGTTCGGATGCGCTCGGGGTGATCGCGGTGGATGGGGATCAGTTGAGCTGCCAGTGCGGTGACCCCGACTGTCCGGCGGCCACCGCCGATCCGCGCGCGGCCAACACCGTGGTCTACATCCTGGCCGAACCCGCCGCGCTGGACGCCGAACCCGACCCCTACCTGGCCGGGGACAACGACACCAACCCCATCCCGCAACAAGACCCCCAACCGGCCGAGCCGGCCGAGCAGGCTGAGCGGGTTGCTCGGCCCGCACCGGCACCGGCGACCGCGGTCATCGTCGACGGTGGGGTGATCCCCACGCCGCTGCTGGCCGGGTTGATCGCCGGCGGGGCCACCGTGCGGGCACTGAGCGCACCGTGTGCCCAGCCCGAACCGCGGTACCGGCCCTCCACCGCGCTGGCGGCGTTTGTGCGGATGCGCGACATGCGGTGCATGTTCCCCGGCTGTGACCGGCCCGCCGAGTATTGCGACATCGACCACACCACCCCCTACCCGGCCGGGGTGACTCACCCGTCAAACAACAAGCCGCTGTGCCGAACTCATCACCTGATCAAAACGTTCTGGGCCGGCTGGACCGATCAACAACTGCCCGA
Source organism: Mycobacterium appelbergii (assembly GCF_032883035.1). Classification (NCBI taxonomy): domain Bacteria; kingdom Bacillati; phylum Actinomycetota; class Actinomycetes; order Mycobacteriales; family Mycobacteriaceae; genus Mycobacterium; species Mycobacterium appelbergii. The sequence goes on along the minus strand of NZ_JAMQTH010000022.1, from coordinate 104,740 downwards.
CGGCACCATCATCTGGACCACCCCCACCGGCAGGACCTACACCACCACACCGGCCAGCCGGCTGTTCTTCCCCCACTGGGACACCACCACCGCAGCACTACCCCCACCCCCACCAGCCACACCCCAACACACCAACCGCGGCGCCATGATGCCCCGCCGCAAACACACCCGCGCCGAACAACAAGCACGACAGATCAAAGCCGAACGCACACTCAACGAGGCCCACTTGGCCGAGCTGGCACGAGGTAGCCCACGCTAGGTGTGCGGCTGCACCACAGTCCGAAAGTCAGTTGACGGAAGCCAACTCACGTTCGGGCTGGAGCTCGGGTGCCGGTTCAGCCTGCGGCGCCCGATCCGCCGGCTTGGCCTTCTTGGCCTCCTCGGAGTCCTTGCCGCCACCGCCCCACGGGAACGCCAACTTGACGATCTTGCGCACCACGGTGCCGAACTGCTTGTACAGCGGGCCGGTGTTGTAGGGCAGACCGAAGCGCTCGCAGATCTCCCGGACCTCGACCGAGATCTCGGCATGCCGATGCGCGGGGATGTCCGGGAAGAGATGGTGCTCGATCTGGAAGGACAGGTTGCCGCTCAGAATGTGAAAGAGCTTGCCGCCATCCAGGTTCGCCGATCCGAGCAGCTGCCGGTAGTACCACATGCCGCGGGACTCGTTCTCGGTCTCCTCGATGGAGAACTCCTGTGTCCCTTCGGGGAAGTGACCGCAGAAGATGATCATGTAGGACCACACGTTGCGTGCCAGGTTGGCAGTCATGTTTCCGGTGAACACGAACGGCGCGAACGGCCCGGCCAAGAGCGGGAAGGCCACATAGTCCTTGATGGTCTGACGCTTCACTTTGCGCCAAATACCCTGCAGCACCTCACGTTTGTCGGCGATGCTGATCTCGCCGGACCGGATTCGCTCGGTCTCCATCTCATGCAGCGCCACACCGTACTGGAAGAACACCATGAGCAGGAACGCGTAGACAGGATTGCCGAGGTAGTAGGGCGACCACTTCTGGTCTTCGCTCATCCGCAGGATGCCGTAGCCGATGTCACGGTCCATATCGACGATGTTGGTATAGGTGTGGTGCATGTAGTTGTGGGAGTGCCGCCACTGGTCGGAAGGGCAGGCGCTGTCCCACTCAAATGCCTTGCTGGAGATGGCCGGATCACCCATCCAGTCGTACTGACCGTGCATGATGTTGTGACCGATCTCCATGTTGTCGAGGATCTTCGAGATCCCCAGCATCGCGGTACCCGCCAGCCAGAACGGCGGGAAGATCCCCCCGAAGAGCAGGGCGCGGCCGCCGACCTCCAGTGTGCGCTGGGTTTTGATGATCTTGCGGATGTAGGTGGCGTCGCGTTCGCCGAGATCGGCGATCACGCGCTCACGGATGGCGTCGAGTTCACGGCCGAAGGCGTCGGCCTGCTCGGGGGTCAATGCGATGTGTTCCTGGGACATGGCAGTCCTTCCAGTTGTCAGACCAGTAGTCAGAGATCGATGGCGACGTCACCGACGGGGGCGGTGACGCAGATTTGGATGTCTTCGCAGTCGGCGGTCGACACCGCTCCGGTGATCAGGTTGCGCACCACACCGCGGCTCTTGAACCGGGTGCAGCTGTGGCAGATGCCCATCCGGCATCCGCTCTCGGGGACGAGTCCGGCGGCTTCGGCCTGCGCCAGTAGCGGCCGACCGTCATCGGTCACGTCGATGCCACTGCCGCTGAACGTGACCGTGCCGCCAGTTGATTCGGTGGCCACGGCAAAGGTGGGCGGGACGAAGCTTTCCGAACTCACGTTGCGGCAATGTTCTCCGATGGCGTCGACCAGTGCCGGCGGCCCACACGCGAACACAGCCTCGGGATCGGACATGGCAACGTCCAGGTGCGCCGGCCCGAAATGACCGTCGAGGTCCGAGCCGTCGGCGTCGCGCGTGTAGCCGTGTAGCACCCGCACGCCGCGCATGGCGTCGAGCTCGTCGCGATAACACGCTTCCTCGACGCTGCGCGCGTAGTGGACAAAGGCCACCTGGCCCGTGAAGCCCTCCGCCCGCAACGTACGCAGCATGGACATCACCGGGGTGATGCCGCTACCACCGGAGACGAACAGGATGCGTCGTGGCCGTCGGCCCGGCAGCACGAAATCGCCGCCCACCGAATCCAGCCCGAGCACCATGCCCGGGTGGGCGTGGTCGCACAGGTAGGACGAGACCAGGCCGCCGTCGTGACGGCCGATCGTCAGCTCGATGTAGCGGGACCCCTCGGCGCTGGCCGGTGAGTAGCACCGGGTCCGGCGCCGGCCGTTGATCTCCACGGAGAGGTTGATGTGCTGACCGGCCCGGAAGCCGACAAAGGCCTCGTTCGGTTCCAGTGTCAGTGTGACGCTGCGAGGCGTCTGCCGTCGCACGGCGATCACCTTGGCGCGGGCATCGCCCTGCGTCCACGTTGGTTCGACCAGCTCGGTGTAGCGATCCACCCCGTGCGGCCCGGTGAGCAGGTTCGCCAGCGCGTTGATCCGCCGTCCTGCGAGTACCCGCTTACCCAAAGTTTGAGTGAACATGTGTACACAGTGCGCGCACTCCACTCGGTCTGTCAACGGTATAACTGCAGGCTGTGTTAGGCTTCACATCAGTGAACAAACGTACGCCGACTTCAAGAACACGACGCACCGATTCGTCGCGTTCGCGTGAAACCCTGTCCAGGGAGGAACGCAAGGAGGCCACCCGGCGGGCCATCGTGGCCGCCGCGCTCAAACTGCTGGAGGATCGCAGCTTCAGCGCGTTGAGCCTGCGGGAGGTCACCCGCGAGGCGGGAATCGTGCCCGCAGCCTTCTACCGTCACTTCGATTCCATGGACGCCCTCGGACTGGTGCTCATCGATGAGTCGTTCCGCTCGCTGCGCGACATGCTGCGCGGTGCGCGGGCCGGCAAGCTCGATCCGCACCACGTGATCGAATCTTCCGCCGAGATCCTGATCGGCAGCTTCAACGAGCGCCACGAGCACTGGCGGTTCATCGCACGGGAGCGGTCGAGCGGAGTATTGGTGCTGCGCTATGCGATTCGCACCGAAATCCGGTTACTCACCTCGGAATTGGCGATCGACCTGGCCCGCTTCCCCGGTCTCAAGGAGTGGAGCAGCGAGGACCTCAACATCCTGGCGAGCCTGTTCGTCAATGCGATGATCTCGATAGCCGAGGCGCTGGAGGATGCCGGGGATGCCCAGTCCATCGAGGCCATCCACCGCACGGCGGTCAAACAATTGCGAATGATCGCGGTCGGCGTCGACGGGTGGCACAGCGCGGATCAAGATCGCCCATGAGCGCTGCGCCGGAGTTCACCGAGGTGTTCCGCCGCCGTCGGCGATGATCACCTGACCGGTGATGTAGCTACCTGCACCCGAGCACAACAACAACGCCGCGCCGACCATCTCGTCGGGCGTGGCCAGTCGCTTCATCAACGTTCCGCTCACCATGTGGTCGATAGCCTCCTGCGGGTTGTTGCGCATCATGTCGGTGTCGACCGGGCCGGGCGCCAGCGCGTTGACCCGGATACCGAACGGACTGAACTCGGCCGCCATCGAGCGGGTCACCGACATCAACGCCGCTTTGCCCGACGCGTAGATGGACAGCGCGGGCGCGAAATTGAACGCGCCCACCGACACCATGTTCAGCACCGCGGCGTGGGGACTTTCTTTGAGATGGGGCAACGCGTGCTGCACGAGGAACACCGGCCCGCGCAGATTCACCTCGTAGGACTTGGCCCACGCCTCGGGCGTCATCTCGCCGAACGGCTGGGCCAACGCATTGGCCGCGTTGTTGACCACCACATCGACGCCGCCGAACTCCGACACGGTCCGCTCCACGAGCGCGCCGAGGGCGTCGACGTCGCCGCTGTGCGTCGGCACCCCGATCGCCTGGCCGCCCAGTCCGCGCAGATGCCGGGCGGCCGATTCACAGGCTTCGGGCTTGCGGCTGGCAACCGCCACGCGAGCGCCTGCGAGCACGAAGCCCTCGGCGAGAGCCAGGCCGATGCCGCGGGTCCCTCCGGTGACGATCACGGTGCGGTCAGTGAGGTCGAAAAGGCGGTCGAACGTGCGACGATCCACGCCGCCAGTAGAACATGTTCCAGCTCGACTGTTCCCCACATCGCGTCAGCGGCGTCGATGTGATATTCGCCTCCGGCCCCCGCTCCAAGCTGGCATGAATGGTGGCTCCGGTGCCAGCATGGATACATGGGCGAAACATGTAGCAAAGAGGATTGATACAAGTGTTTGGTTTCAGCCCGCGCCGCTGGTGGGTGCTACGAGCACTCGGCAGAAATCCACTCGTGCGTCGCGCCGATCGCGTGGAGGCACTCACCGTCGTTCTCATGATGATCGCCGCCGTCCTGATCATCCCTTTCGCGGCCGGGGTCGGCGACGACCTGCACGCGGAAGCTCTCCGTACCGCCGAGGCTCAGGCGAAGACCCGAATCCCGGTCCAGGCGACCGCTACCGCAGACAGCGAAACCACGCTGGAAGCCCCCTCCCCGAGCATCGTCAACGTGCAATGGACAGCCGCAGGCTCGGTGCACACCGGTGCGGTCCGACCTCCCGGCCCGGTCAAATCCGGTGACCACGTCCAGATCTGGATCGACGACCAAGGGCGCCGTGTCCCACCGCCCATTTCCGCCTCGTCGGCCGCCGCTTACGGAAACGGTGCGGCAGTTGCCACGTGGTTGGGCGCCGCGCTGGTGGGCGTGCTCGCGATTGCGGCGACGCGTCGGCTGGCGAACCGGTACCGGTACCGCGTGTGGTCGTCTGAACTGCAGGTGCTGCTGGATCGAGGCGACGGCAGAACGAAATGGCCCGGCTAGAACGGCCACAACCGCTCCCATCGATACCATTTTCCGCGAGCGAACAAGCCACCACAGAGTTTGCCAGCCGCAAACCAGCAATCGGCAGGGACGACGAGACCGCGCGTTGCTGACTTTCTTCGCACCCCCGGCCGCTTGACGGTTGCACTTCCCCTATACTCCTGCAATATATTGCAATTGGTAACCTCCTCGCCTGGCCGATCGTCTCCGATCGTGGCACTTCAGGCCGCATGTAACGATCATTTCTCACCCCGCGATACGTTTGCTGTGCGTAAATTGCGTCAACCATGCCCGACTCCACGCGGGGAGTGGTGAACATCGCCCGCCGTGGCCACAACCGGTTGTCGGGAACGCGGTTCACCTGGTTTCGAAGGCTCACGGTGGCGGGACTTGTCCTATTCGTTAGCGTCATGACAGTGAACGCGCGAGCCAACGCCGCAGACATCTGGCAGCGCAAGAATCCGCCACTGTCCACCCCGTGGACTCATCTGGTGGACGCCAGGAATGCGTTGCCCGAGTACCCGCGCCCGCAGTTGACCCGAAAGCGTTGGCTCAGCCTCAACGGCGGGTGGGATTACACCGGGCGCTCCGGCCAGGCCACCTCGGCGGCCCCGCCCGCGAAGAAGGATTACCGCGAGCGGATCCTGGTCCCCTATCCCACGGAGTCGGCACTGTCCGGCATCCAGCGCCACGATGATCAGATGTGGTATCGCAAGGTTTTCAAGGTACCCAGCACCTGGCGTGGACAGCGCGTACTGCTGCACTTCGGCGCAGTCGACCAGATCGCCACGGTCTGGGTGAACAACCAGAAAGTCGCCTACCACGAAGGCGGGTACATCTCATTCAGCGCGGACATCACCGCTGCACTGCGCCGGTCGAGCACCCAGGAAGTGATCGTGCGCGTCGAGGATCGCAATGAGGCCAACCCGTTCCCGGTGGGCAAACAGCGCAACAATCCTCAGGGGCTGTTCTACACGGGCGCATCGGGTATCTGGCAAACGGTGTGGATTGAGCCGGTGCCCACCGCGCACATCGAAAAGCTCGACATCACACCCGATCTCACCGGTTTCCGCGTCACGCCGAGGGTCACTGGAACTAAGAATGAGCACGCGGAGCTGATCGTCTCCACGCCAGAGGGCGCCGAAGTCGTACGCACGTCGGCCAAGCCGGGCCGGCCGCTGCGGGTCACCGTGCCGCAGCCACGCCTGTGGACCCCGGAAGACCCATACCTCTATGACTTCACGGTCCGCCTGGTGGGCGCGACCGGGCAGGTCGTCGACGAGGTGAGCAGCTACGGCGGGTTGCGCACGATCGGCACGGTCAGGGACGCGAAAGACCGGCCGCGGATCGCGCTGAACGGCAAGATCACCTTCCTGCACGGTCCCCTGGACCAGGGGTACTGGCCTGACGGGATCTACACCGCGCCCACCGACGATGCGCTGAGGTCTGATCTCGAACAGACCAAGGCACTGGGAATGAACTTTGTCCGCAAGCACGCCAAGGTGGAACCGGCGCGGTGGTACTACTGGGCGGACAAGCTGGGGCTGATGGTGTGGCAGGACATGCCGTCGCTGGACGTATCGCTCGAGATACCGACGGGCCCCGCGCCGGACCCGGTTCCCGCGGCGAAGGCACACTTCGAGCGTGAGCTGTCGGAAATGGTGGATCAGCTGCGAAGCGTCACCTCGATCATCGGCTGGGTGCCGTTCAACGAGGGCTGGGGCGAGTACGACGCGGCCCGGATCGCCAACGCCGTGAAGGCGCAGGACCCCACCCGGATGGTCGACGCCAACAGTGGCGTGAACTGCTGCAAATCCCGTCCCGACTCCCGCGCCGGGGACATCTACGACGACCACACCTACGTCGGGCCGGGCCGCCCGGAGGTACGTGACAACCGGGTGACCGTGCTCGGTGAGTACGGCGGCATCGGGCTCACGCTCGCAGAGAACCGATGGCCGGGTCGCCCCGAGGCATACGAGATGACCGACAGCCGGGCGCGGCTGACCCAGCGGTACGTCGAGGTCAGCCTGGATCTGGAGAAGGTGGTACGGGAGACCGGGCTGTCAGGCGCGATCTACACCCAGACCACCGATGTGGAGAACGAGGTCAACGGTTATCTGAGCTACGACCGGCGGCTGGTCAAAATGGATCTTCCGACGGTGGCGGAACGAAATCGCGCGGTGATCGCCGCAGGAAGCCGCCCGGCGGACGAGCAGAACCCCCGCTGACAGTTCAGAGCGTGCGGCGGCTGACGAACTCGCGATGCTCACCGCTGAGCGGATCGTCGAACTGCAGCCGGTGCGCCAGCAGGTGGAGCGGTTGCGAAAAATCGTCGGGAGCGACATCGATCACCTCGGGGTACAGAGAATCCCCGAGGATCGGCAACCCGATGGACGCCATGTGCACGCGCAGTTGATGGGTGCGGCCGGTGTGTGGAGACAAGCGGTACCCGCCGTCTCCCAGCGTCTCGACGTAAGTCTCGGCGTTGGGTTCGCCGGGTTCCTCGACCGCCTGTAGCTGTCCGCGCCGTTTGACGATGCGGCTGCACACGGTGGCCGGTAGCGCCACCCTGGACTCCCCCGCCGACCGGGCGAGATAGGTCTTGCGCACCGCGCCGTGAGCGAACAGCATCTGATACCGCCCGCGCACCGCACGCCGCGCGGTGAACAGCAACACGCCTGCGGTCAGCCTGTCCAGCCGGTGTGCGGGGCTCAGTTCCGGCAGATCCAGTTCGCGACGCAACCGCACCAGCGCGGTCTGCGCGACGTGGCCGCCCCGCGGCATGGTGGCCAGGAAGTGCGGTTTGTCGACCACGACGATGTCGTCATCGCGGTACGGGACCGGGATGTCGAACGGCACCGGAGTCTCGGCGGCCAGGTCCCGGTAGAAGTACACGTGGGAGCCGGCAGGCAGCGTCGTCGTCGCAGTCACCACCGTGCCGTCGGGGCACAGCACTTCCCCGGCAAGCACCTTCGCCCCGATGCCGAAGCGGGATTGCAACTCATCGCGGACATTCACCAACTCACCCCCGGTCGCTGCGCTCCTGCCCGCCGAACCGTCCAACCGGAGCCGCGCCGGACCCAGGCCATCGCGCACCGGTAACGGCGGCACGGGCCGTCGTCTCAATTGAGTGGCACGGGCTCGAGAATCTCCGCGCGAGCCTCGGGTGCGGCCTGGCGCAGTGCGTCGGCCGATTCGTCGTCAGGCTGCTGTTGGGAACGCACCTCCGCGTCGACCCGGGCAACATATGTGGCCACCTCACGGTCGATGTCGGCCGCACTCCAACCCAACACCGGCGCAACGACTTCGGCGACCTCACGCGCACAGTCGACCCCCCGGTGCGGGTACTCGATCGAGATGCGCATCCGTCGGGCCAGAATGTCTTCGAGATGCAGCGCTCCCTCGGCCGCCGCGGCATACCAGGCCTCGACCTTCAGATATACCGGCGCCTCGGTGATCGGCTCGAGAAGGTCGGGCCGGACCGCGCGCTCATCGCTGGCCATCTTGAGCACCTCACCGATCAGCGAACCGTACCGGTCCAACAGGTGGCGCACCCGGTAGGGATGCAACCCGTAATGGGAGCCGACATGTTCGGTCTGGTTGATCAGCGCGAAATAGCCGTCCGCACCCATCAGCGGCACCTTCTCGGTGATGGACGGCGCCACGCGCGCCGGGATGTATCCGGCGGCGGCATCGATCGCGTCGGCTCCCATCACCCGGTAGGTGGTGTACTTGCCACCCGCGATCGCCACCAGGCCCGGCGACGGCACCGCGACCGCGTGCTCACGCGACAGCTTCGAGGTCTCCTCGCTCTCGCCGGCCAGCAAGGGACGCAGCCCGGCGTAGACGCCGTCGATGTCGTCGTGGGTCAGCGGCGTCGCGAGCACGGTGTTGACGTGGCCGAGGATGTAGTCGATATCGGCCTTCGTGGCGGCGGGATGCGCGAGGTCGAGATTCCAGTCGGTGTCGGTGGTGCCGATGATCCAGTGCGTGCCCCAGGGGATCACGAACAGCACCGACTTTTCGGTACGCAGAATGATCGCGACCTCGCTGACGATCCGGTCGCGCGGCACCACCACGTGCACGCCCTTGGAGGCCCGCACCCGGAACCGGCCCCGCTCTTTGGACAGTGCCTGGATCTCGTCGGTCCACACGCCGGTGGCGTTCACCACCACATGCCCGCGTACCTCGGTGGTGGCGCCGTCCTCCGAATCACGGGCTTCCACCCCCACCACCCGGTCGCCTTCGCGCAGCAGCGAGACGACCTGTGTCGAGGTACGCACCACGGCGCCGTAATGGGCGGCGGTGCGGGCCACGGTCATCGTGTGACGGGCATCGTCGACCACGGTGTCGTAGTAGCGGATACCACCGATCAGCGAGCTGCGCTTGAGCCCGGGCGCCAACCGCAACGCTCCGGCCCTGGTCAGATGCCTCTGCGCGGGAACGGATTTGGAACCGCCCAGCTGGTCGTAGAGAAAAATGCCCGCCGCGATGTAGGGACGCTCCCACACGCGGTTGGTGAGCGGGAACAGGAACGGCAGCGGTTTGACCAGGTGTGGCGCCAGCGTCGTCAACGACAGTTCACGTTCGTGCAGGGCCTCCCGAACCAGCCCGAACTCCAACTGCTCGAGGTAGCGCAGGCCACCGTGGAACATCTTCGAGGAGCGGCTGGAGGTGCCGGAGGCGAAGTCACGGGCTTCGACCAGGGCGACTTTGAGGCCTCGCGTCGCCGCGTCGAGAGCCGCACCGGCCCCGACCACACCGCCGCCGATGACCACGACGTCGAACTGCTCATTGCCGAGTTGCGCCCAGGCCTGGGCCCGTTGGTCGGGCCCGAGGAGCGTCTCCCCGTCGCCAGGTGCTGAGATCGGGTCGGTCACGTACCTCAGGCTACGTGGACTCAGTCCAAATCGTCGTGTGCCATCAATTGACGCGCCGCCTCGGTGATCGAGCCCGACAGTGACGGGTACACCGAGAACGTCTGGGCCAGGTCGGTGACCGGGATGCCGTTCTGCACGGCCAGCGCGATCGGCAGGATCAGTTCGGAGGCGATCGGGGCGACCACCACGCCGCCGATGACCACACCGGTGGCCGGGCGGCAGAAGATCTTGACGAAGCCGTGGCTCAGGCTGGACATCTTGGCGCGGGCATTGGTGCTCAGCGGCAAGGTGAGGGTGCGCGCGGGCACCGAGCCGTCGTCGATCTTGGCTTGCGGCACCCCGACCGCCGCGATCTCGGGTCGGGTGAACACCGCGGCGGCCACGGTCCGCAACCGGATCGGCGCCACCGCCTCCCCCAGCGCGTGGTACATCGCGATCCGGCCCTGCATGGCCGCCACCGACGCCAGCGGCAGCAGACCCGTGCAGTCCCCCGCGGCGTAAATCCCGGGCACCGTGGTGCGCGAGACCCGGTCCACGGTCAGGTAGTTGCCTGCGCCGAGCTCGACGCCGACCCGCTCCAGGCCCAGGCCCGTGGTGTTGGGCACCGAGCCGACGGTCATCAGGGCATGGCTGCCCTCGACGGTGCGTCCGTCCGTCATCGTCACGCGCACGCCGGAGTCAGTCCGGGTCACGGACTCGGCCCTGGCGTTCTTGATCAAGGTGACACCACGCTCGGCGAACACCTGCTCAAGGACGGCCGCGGCATCGGAGTCCTCGTGCGGCAGGATCTGGTCGCGGCTGGCCACCACGGTCACCGTCACACCGAGCTCGGTATAGGCGTTGACGAACTCTGCTCCGGTCACACCGGAACCCACCACGATGAGATGGTCCGGCAGGGTTTCGAGATCGTAGAGCTGACGCCAGTTGAGGATGCGCTCACCGTCGGGCGCGGCGTTGGGCAGTACCCGCGGGCTGGCCCCGGTCGCGACCAGCACCACATCGGCGGTCAGCTGGCTGACCCGCCCATCGGAACCGGTGACCTTGATGCGGTGCTGGGCCATGCCGGGCACATCGTCGATCAGTTCGCCGCGGCCGGCGATCACGTCGATGCCCTCGCTGCGCAGCTTTTCGCCGATGTCGCTGGACTGGGCTGCCGCCAGCGTCTTGACCCGCTCGTTTATCTGGGGCAGCAAGATCTTGGCCTGCTCGAGATCGAGCGAATAGCCCAGGTTGGGGGCGCGCCGCAGTTCGGTGCGCACGCCGGTCGAGGCGATGAACGTCTTCGACGGCACACAGTCCCACAGCACGCAGGCGCCACCGATGCCGTCAGAGTCGACGACGGTGACCTGCGCAACCTTGGGGCCACGGGCGGCGGCGACCAATGCCGCCTCATAACCGGCGGGGCCGCCGCCGAGGATCACAATGCGGGTTACCACCGCACCAACCTAACGAACATTGCGCACTAAGCTGTCTTACCGTGCCGCTTTACGCCGCGTATGGATCCAACATGCATCCGGAGCAAATGCTCCAGCGGGCACCCCATTCGCCGATGGCGGGAACGGGGTGGCTCCATGGGTGGCGGCTGACCTTCGGCGGTGAGGACATCGGCTGGGAAGGCGCGCTGGCCACCGTCGTCGAGGACCCGCTGTCGAAGGTATTTGTGGTGCTCTACGACATGACGCCGGCCGATGAGCTCTCCCTGGACCGCTGGGAGGGCTCCGAGCTCGGGTTCCACAAGAAGATCCGGTGCCGGGTGGACCGGCTGTCATCCGATACCGACACCGATCCGGCGCTGGCCTGGCTGTATGTGGTGGATGCGTGGGAAGGCGGCCTGCCGTCGGCCCGGTACATCGGGGTGATGGCCGATGCCGCCGAGATCGCCGGGGCGCCGCCGGAGTATGTGCACGATCTGCGCACCCGCCCGGCGAGCAACGTCGGACCATAGCTGGTCCCCCTGCCTCTGAGAGCGTGCAGAGGGGTCAGGACGAGGCAGCGATGATATTGACCATCGTGCGGACTCCGATGCCCAGGGCCCGCTCGTCGAGGTCGAAGGTGGGTTGGTGCAGATCCAGTTGGGGCCCTTGACCGCTCCACACCCCGAGCCGGCCCATCGCGCCGGGCACCTTCTCCAGGTACCAGGAGAAATCCTCGCCCCCACCCGACTGATGGGTGTCGGCGAGCACATCCGGGCCGACGGCCTCGATCGCGTGGGTGAGAATGCGTGTCGAACACGCCTCGTTGACCACCGGCGGCACGCCGCGCCGGTAATTCACACTGTGCTCGATGTTCAGCGGAGCCAATAACGCCGTAACGGTTTCCTGCACAATCGATTCCAACGTCAGCCAGGTATCCCGGCTGGCGGTCCGGATGGTCCCGGCCAGGGTGCCGATCTGCGGGATGGCATTGGCGGCGACGCCGGCGTTGACCGCACCCCACACCATCACCGTGTCGTGACGCGGATCGATACGGCGGGAAAGCACTCCGGGCAGACCGGTGATCAGCGTGCCCAGCCCGTAGACCAGGTCGCCGGTCAAGTGCGGCCGGGACGTGTGCCCGCCCGGCGAATGCAGCGTGATCTCAATGGAATCCGCGGCCGAGGTGATCGGCCCGGGCTTGGTCGCCACCCGACCCACCGCGAGCCTGGGATCGCAGTGCAAGGCGTAGATCCGCGATACCCCGGTCAGCACCCCCGCCGAGATGGCGTCGATGGCACCGCCGGGCATCAGCTCCTCGGCGGCCTGGAAGATCAGCCGCACACCCACCGGCAACTCCGGCGCCGAAGTCAACGCCAGCGCGGTGGCCAGCAGCACCGCGGTGTGGGCGTCGTGACCGCAGGCGTGGGCCACATTGGGCACCGTCGAGGCGTACGGCGCACCCGTCCGGTCGGCCATCGGCAGGGCATCCATGTCGGCACGCAACGCGACCCGCGGGCCGTCCTCAGGACCGAAATCGCATGTCAGTCCGGTTCCTCCGGGTAGCACCTTCGGATTGAGGCCGGCATCGGCGAGATGTTTGGCGACGAATTCGGTGGTGGCGAACTCCTGGCGCCCCAGCTCGGGGTGCGCGTGAATGTGCCTGCGCCAGGCCACCATTTCGTCGTAGTTCGCGTTGAGCCAGCGGTCCGCGACCTCTGCCAGATTCATGATGTTCGCCTCCCCAGGCTGTCCAGCACCCGGTCTCGCTCAGCGGGTGTCTCGGCCAGCCGAACTACCGTGCGGGCCAACATGATCGCTCCTTCCACCACGGCAGTGTCAGCACTCGGTCCGGCAGCCGCGACGGCGAACTCCGGCTGATGGATCGCCGCACCGCCGGACTCGATGCCGATCACCGGATGGATCCCCGGCATCACCTGGGTGACGTTGCCCATATCGGTACTGCCCAGTGGCACGCTGGCTTCCACACTTTCCGGTAACGGCTCACGCCCGAGGCGGACCATTTCCGCACGGACTGTTTCCGACAGCCAGGGATCGGGCAGGAGTTCAGCGTAGGCCGGCGCAGTTTCACCCACATGGTGTGTGCACCCGGTTGCGAGCGCACCTGCCTCGAAACAGCCGGACATCCGGCCCTCCAGCGTGTGCAGCGCGGACATGTCGGTGGCTCGCATGGTGTAACGCATCTCGGCCCGGCCCGGTATCACGTTGGTGGCCTGGCCCCCGTGGGTGACGATGCCGTGCATCATCTGCCCGGGCAGCAGCTGCTGGCGCAGCAGGCCGATGGCCACCTGCGCGACCGTGACCGCGTCGGCGGCGTTCACGCCGAGATAGGGCGCCACCGCGGCGTGCGATTCGCGGCCCGTGTAACTCACGGTCACCTCCGACAGCGCCAGCGAACGCGCCGCGGCGATGTCCACCGGGCCAGGATGCAGCATCACCGTGGCGGCGATGTCGTCGAACGTTCCGGCCTTGAGCAGCAACACTTTTCCGCCGCCCAGTTCCTCGGCGGGGGTGCCGACGAGGACCACTGTCAGACCGAGCGCGTCAGCCACGTCGGCGAGCGCCAGTGCGGTGCCGACGGCCGACGCCGCAATGATGTTGTGCCCGCAGGCGTGCCCGATGTCCGGCAGGGCGTCGTATTCGGCGCAGATCCCGACGACGAGCGGGCCGCTGCCGTAAGACGCCCGGAAAGCCGTGTCCAGCCCGCCGGGGGCCGCGGTCATCTCGAACCCGTACTCAGCCACCAACGCCTGGGTCTTGGCGCAGCTGCGGTGCTCGGCGAAGGCCAGCTCCGGTTCGGCATGGATCGAGTGGGAAAGCTCGATGAGGTCGCCCCGACGCCGATTGACGACGTCTTCGACGCGCAGCGACGCGGTGGCGGTGGGCATGCTGGCAGTATCTCACTGCCGGTTAGGCTCCCGAATTGTGACCGAAGCCGAGGACTCCGCAACCGCAATCGCCGCGCGCACCGGCGTCGAACACCATGATGTCGCGGTGGTGCTCGGCTCGGGCTGGGCCCCGGCGGTGGCCGAGCTCGGTGAGCCGGTGGCGGTGGTGCCGATGGCTGAGCTGCCGGGGTTCACCCCACCCAGCGCGGCCGGTCACGGCGGGCAGGTGTTGTCGGTGCGGATCGGTGCCAGCCGGGTGCTGGTGCTGGTGGGCCGCATCCATGCTTACGAGGGCCATGACCTGCAGCACGTCGTCCATCCAGTACGTACGGCCGCGGCCACCGGGGTGCACACGGTGGTGTTGACCAACGCCGCAGGCGGTCTGCGAGCCGAGTATCAGGTGGGCCAGCCGGTCCTGATCAGTGACCATCTCAACCTGACCGCACGCTCACCGTTGGTCGGCGCGCAGTTCGTCGATCTGGTCGACGCGTATGCACCACGGTTGCGGGCCATCGCCCGTGAGATCGACCCGGACCTGGCCGACGGTGTCTACGCAGGCCTGCCCGGCCCGCATTACGAAACCCCGGCCGAGATCCGGATGCTGCGCACGCTGGGCGCCGATCTGGTCGGGATGTCGACGGTGCACGAGACGATCGCGGCCAGGGCCGCGGGAGCCGAGGTGCTGGCGATCTCACTGGTGACGAACCTGGCCGCCGGGATGACCGGCGAACCGTTGAGCCATGCCGAGGTGCTCGAGGCGGGCCGTCAGTCCGCGACGCGGATGGGGTCGTTGCTCGCGTCGGTCATCGCGCGGCTCTGAGGCGGTCCACCAGTTCTGAGGCGGTCAACCGGCAAGGTAGCGCTGCAGCGTCGGCCCGATCCAGTGGACCACCTCCTGGCGTGACATCGCCGCCAGCGGCCCGAAGGCGAGCACGTACCGGCACAGCGCCATGCCCAGTACCTGTGAGGCGACCAGGCTGGCGCGCTGCGGCGCGTCGTGCGCATTCGCAACCGCCTTCGCGATCGCCGGCGCCAGCTGAGCGGCGAAGATTGTCCGCATTCGTTCGGCCACAGCCTCGTTGGTAACCCCGGCGCGCAACAGGATCAGCAGCGCCTCGTCCCGCTCCCACCGTTCGACGAAGTGCGCGGCGAGCGTCGCGCCCACCTGTTGCCGGGGCACCTGGCTCAGGTCGGGCAGGTCGAGGTCGAACTCGGCCGCGGCGGCGAACAACCGCTCCTTGTTGCCGTAGTAGCGCATGACCATCGCCGGGTCGATGTCGGCATCGGCCGCAATGGCCCTGATCGTGGCTCTTTCATACCCGTCGGCGGCGAACCGCTCGCGGGCTGCGGCCAGGATCGCCGCTTTGGTCTCGGTCGCCACACGCCTCATGTCAACGATTGTAGGCCAACATCCGTTGACATCGCCACGGAACCGTCCTACGGTTGAAGTCAACAGTTGTTGACAAAGGAGTCGAGATGCACACCACCGCCACAGATGTCCTGGTAGTCGGCGCGGGGCCGGTCGGGCTCGCCACCGCGATCGTGTTGAAGCAACGCGGCCACGACGTGACAGTCGTCGACAGCCAAGCCGAGGGCACCAACACCTCCCGCGCCGCCGTCGTGCACTCGCACACGCTGGAGATCCTCGAGCCCTACGGGGTGACCGCCGATCTTGTGGCGCGCGGCGTGCACACGCCATCCTTCGCCATCCGCGATCGCGACGACCTGCTGATCGCGGTGCCGTTCGGCGACCTGCCCACCCGCTACCCGTACACGCTGATGATCTCGCAGGCCGACACCGAATCGTTCCTGCTGAGCAGGTTGGAGAGCCTGGGCGGGAAGGTCAGCCGGCCCGCGACCGTCACCGAGATCGTCCAGGACGACGAGGGGGTCGACGCGACGTTCGCGGATGGCCAACGGATCCGCGCTCGGTATCTGGTCGGCGCCGACGGCATGCACAGCACGGTGCGCGATCAGGCGGACATCGCGTTCAGCGGCGGAACCTACGAGGAGTCGTTCGTGCTGGCCGACGTCCGCGTGTCCGGCGGGGTGCCCGCCGACGAGGTGATCCTGTACTTCTCACCGGCCGGCCTGGTGGTGCTCGCCCCACTGCCTGACGGCCTGTACCGAATCGTCGCCACGGTCGATCACGCACCACAGCATCCAGACGTCGCATTCGTACAACGACTGCTGGACGGGCGTGGTCCGGCCAGGCAGCCGGCAGTGGTCGAGGAAGTGGTGTGGGGTTCACGGTTCCGCGTCCACCACCGCATCGCGGATTCTTTCCGAGCACACCGCGTGCTGCTCGCCGGCGATGCCGCGCATGTGCACTCCCCGGCCGGTGGGCAGGGCATGAACCTGGGCATCGAGGACGGGATCACCGCCGGGGAAAGCCTGTCACGGGTGCTGTCGGGAGAACCTGAACAGCTGCTCGACGAATACGCCACCGCACGTCATCAGACCGCCGAGAGCGTCGTCGCCCTGGCCGGCCGACTCACCGCACTGGCCACCGCCTCAGCGCGCCGTCGTCCGATCCGCAACGCCGTCATGCGCCTGGCCGGGAAGATTCCCGCCGTCCGCCGCAACCTGGCCTGGCGGCTGTCCGGCCTGGACCGCCGCTGAATCCTCATCCATGGGCAACAGAAAGGAGCGAACGTGAATCGTCAACGACAGTCTTGCAACCAAGGTCCGGCTCACCGAGCCGACTGCCGACGGATTTCTGGTGCTGGCAGGCGAAATCGGTCGGTGGGCAGGCCCATTGGCGTTGCCCTCGCAGGCTCGCCGGCACCTGCTCAACCAGGTTTCGGCGTGGTGCGACGAGCTGGCCGCGCGCGAGGACGTGATCGAAACTGTCGTATTCCGCGGAGCGTTGCGTCCACCGGGCGAAGGGGCCGAACTCCTCCACCATGCCGGGGTGCGACCGGCCAGGTACGACGTGGTCGTGCTCATCCGCACCAGGGGCACCGGCTCCATCGAAGAGGTCCGTGCCGACAACGCGTTCCGTGCCATGGCTGATGGATTGGAACGCACGGCGCGCCATGGTTATCAGGTGGCTGCGGGCAACGCCGCCCGCATCGCCGATGTCGATCACGGCCCCGATCACTGGTTTCTGTTCAACTACTTTCACTGCGACGACGCCGAGACTGTCTACGCCGTCTGGGAATACACGGCCGGCTGGTTCCAGAACCGCACCGCACTGCCGAACTCGACGCTGCTCCGCCCGATGGACGGCGAACGCATGGACTACAGCGTCGTCAATCACGCCAGCTGGCCACGGCTGCGCACGTTCCTGCCCGGGCTGTTGTTCCGTCCCAGTTTCCGTTCGTTCGTACTTGCCAACTTCAAAGCCAACGGTGTGGCCGCCCAGCCCGTCATCTACCGCCGGGTGCTGAACTCCGACAAGGCATCCGGCACGCCGGCGGCAGATTGACGGCTTGTCAGCCTGACCATCACCTTCGCCATCAACGGCGCCGCGAACAACATCAACAACACCCGCAAGACCTGCGCGGCGATGATGAACGTGACGTTCGAGCCCGTTTCGGCCGCAGTCGCCAGCACCGCGTACACGCCGCCGGGGCTGGTGGCGAGGTAACCCTCCAGTTGCGTCATGCCGGTCACGTTGGCCAGCACCACACCAAGACCCGCGGTCGCCACTCCGAGTACCACGATCAACACCAACGCCAACGGCAGGATGCGGCCGATCGCGCGCAGCGATTCCCGCGTGAAAGACACCCCCGCCTGCCAGCCGATCACCATGTAGCCCACCTGCACCAGCACCATCGGCACGGTCAGCCCGAACGACAGGCCCGTCAGTTGCAGCACGATGGTCAGCGCCAGCGGCCCCAGCAACCCCGCGCCGGGCAACCGGATCAGCCGGCCGCCGACGGCGCCCACGGTGACCAGCACCACGAGCATTCCCAGGCTGAGATACCAAGGGGCCGGCGCCGTTTGGCTCACTTCAGTGGCGGGATGCGACCGGTCGGCGTGGAACACCAGGGTCACCACGAGCGGGATGGTCCCGGTGACCAGCGCGACGCGCAGGTACTGCACCACGGAGACGACACGATCGTCACCGCCGAGTTCACGGGCGATGGCCACCAAACCGGAGGCGCCGCCTGCCACGAGTGCCAGCGACCCCGTCAACGGGGTTACGTCGCGGTGCAGGCCGAGCAACCCTCCGGCCAGAATGCTGAGCACGAGTGTCGCCACGGCGACGGCCAACACGATCAGCCAGTCCGAATGCAGCGCCTCGACGGCGTCGTGGTGCACCATCGTGCCGATATACACGCCGAGGACACCTTGGGCGACGACTCCCGCACGCCGGGGCACCCGCTCGGGCGCCAACGAGGCGAGGGCCAGCACGATGCCCACTGCCAGCGCAGCGAACAGGGCGGCAGACGGCACCTCGATGAGGGTGAGCCCGAAACTCACAGCGATCGTCACCGCCGTCAGTAGCGCCCACTTCAGCGTCTGCCGCATCCCACCTCCAGTCAGCAAATATTGTAAGCGCACACTTGCCACTTGCGCACATCTGCGCACTGTTATGTGGATGACATCGGATAATTACCAAGGTATAACTTGGTAATGATCGCGACCTCGGCCACTGAACTGCGGGAGTCGATGATGGCGGTGACCCGCCAGATGCGGCGACACCGCCCGGACAACGGCTTGACGCTGAGCCAGTTGCAGTTGCTCGGCGAGATCAGCCGAGCCGGCACCACCACCCCGGCCGAACTGGGCGTGCGGCTGCAGGTTCGGGTGCAGTCCCTCACCGACAGCATCAACGAACTGCTCAGGTGCAAGCTGATCACCCGGCGTCCGGACGAGAACGACCGTCGCCGCCAACTCATCGACATCACCGAGGCCGGCGCCACGCTACTGCAGGCCGACCGGGCCGAACGCGACGCCTGGCTGCACGCCACCATGCGCGACAACCTGACCGATCTCGAGTTCGATCTACTGATGCTGGTTGCGCCCGTGCTCCGCAAGCTCGCTTACTCCGAGGCCGGTGCGGGCACACTTACCTCATGACGTCGATCGCAACGGCGGCGCGGGACTGGATAGCCCACGATCCCGACCCACAGACCGCCGCCGAACTGGCCGCCTGCAGCCCCGAAGAACTGGACCGCCGTTTCAGCCATCCGCTGACCTTCGGCACCGCGGGGTTACGCGGACCGCTACGCGGCGGCCCCGACGGGATGAACCTGGCGGTGGTGCTGCGCACCACGTGGGCAGTCGCGCAAGTGCTCAAAGACAGCGGTTTGGGCGGTTCGCAGGTCGTGGTCGGCCGCGACGCCAGGCACCGCTCCGACGAGTTTGCG
This sequence comes from Mycobacterium appelbergii, assembly GCF_032883035.1. NCBI lineage: Bacteria > Bacillati > Actinomycetota > Actinomycetes > Mycobacteriales > Mycobacteriaceae > Mycobacterium > Mycobacterium appelbergii. The sequence continues at coordinate 85,369 of NZ_JAMQTH010000022.1, read as the reverse complement.
TTGGCCGCCGCAGAAGTACTTGCCGCCGAGGGATTCCACGTTCTGCTGATGCTGGCGGCCGTACCGACCCCTGCGGTCGCGTTCACCGTGCGGCATATGCCTGCCGTTGCCGGTATTCAGATCACCGCCTCACACAATCCGCCCTCGGACAACGGGTACAAAGTGTTCACCGAGGGCGGCATGCAGATCATCTCTCCCACCGACGTCGAGATCGAGGCGGCCGTCAACCGGGCCCCGCATGCCGATGAAATCCCGCGCGCACCAGTGCAGACCGGCGGCCTTGGGCAGATCAGGCACTATCTCGACCGGACCACCAAGGTGCGCCGCACCACCGGTTCTGTGCGGGTGGCCCTGACGCCGCTGCACGGGGTCGGCGGCGAGTACGCCCTCGACGCACTGGCCCTGGCCGGCTTCGACGACGTGTACGTGGTCGAGAGCCAGTTCGCCCCCGACGCCGATTTTCCGACCGTGCCCTTTCCCAATCCCGAGGAACCGGGTGCCGTCGACGCACTGCTGACCCTGGCCGCCGACGTCGCGGCCGACGTCGCCATCGCGCTGGACCCCGATGCCGACCGGTGCGCGGTGAGCGTTCCGACCCCCGACGGCTGGCGCATGCTCTCCGGTGACGAGACCGGTTGGCTGCTCGGCGATTACATCTTGTCGCAACTGGAACCGGGTCCGGTCAGTGAGGCCGCGATGGTGGCGAGCACCGTGGTGTCCTCGCGCATGCTGGCCGCCATCGCCGCCGCGCACGGCGCGCAGCATGCCGAGACGCTGACCGGGTTCAAATGGCTGGCCCGTGCGTGGTCGCCCGGCAGCACCCTCGTGTACGCCTACGAGGAAGCCATCGGGCACTGCGTCGACCCGTCGGCGGTGCGCGACAAGGACGGGATCAGCGCGGCGATCCTGGCGTGCGACCTGGTGTGCGCCCTGCGCGATCAGGGTCGCACGGTCCTCGACGCCCTCGACGACCTGGCCCGCACTCACGGGGTGCACGTGACACGCGCCGCGTCCCGCGCGGTCGATGACGCCGCCGCCGCGATGACCCGCCTGCGCTCGGCCCCTCCGACTCAACTGGCCGAATTCCATGTCACCGTCGATGACCTGGCGGAGCGACGCGGACAGCAATCCACCGACGCGCTCGTCTTCACCGGTGATCACTGTGGCACCAGCGTCCGGGTGGTGGTCCGACCCTCAGGCACCGAGCCGAAACTCAAGTCCTACATCGAGGTTCGCTGCCCACCCACCGATGAGCTCGATGCCGCGAAGGCCCGAGCCCATGCGGTGGCCACGGAACTCGTTGACGCCGTGAAGCTCTGGTAAGGGCGCGGACCCGCTAACGGTCGCCCGTCACGGCGCCCGATCGCCCCAGCGGGGTCCGAACTGACGGTCCCCCGCATCACCCAGACCCGGAACTATGTAGGCGATTTCGTTAAGCCCGTCGTCGATGGTCGCGGTGATCAACCGCATATCGGGGGCGACCTCCTCCAACGCGGCGATCCCCTGAGGGGCGCACACCACACACACCGCGGTGATGTCGACGGCGTTGCGGGCCCGCAGCAGGCCCATGGTGTGCGCCATCGACCCGCCGGTGGCCAGCATCGGATCGAGAACAAACACCGACTGGGTGCTGAGGTCGTCGGGCAGGGACGCCAGATACGGCACCGGCTGATGGGTCTCTTCGTCACGGGCCATCCCGACGAAGCCCACCTGTGCCTCGGGGATGAGCGCATGCGCCTGGTCCACCATGCCCAGCCCGGCGCGCAGCACCGGCACCAGCAGCGGTGGGTTGGCCAGCCGCATCCCGGTGGTCTCGGTCACCGGGGTACGCACCGAGATCTGCTCACACGCGGCGTCCCGGGTCGCCTCATAGATCAGCATCATCGTCAGATCACGCAGCGCGGCCCGGAAGCCGGCATTGTTGGTGCGCTCGTCGCGCAGCGTGGTGAGCCGCGCAGCGGCCAATGGGTGGTCGACGACGCGTACATCCATGCGCCGACCTTAAACGGTCACCGCCGCGGGGCGTAGCGGCCGCCCACCGAATGGGCTCAGTGGGGCTACCTTACGGCGGCCGGAGTCTCCCGAACCCAGTCCGCGAACCGGGTTTCGAACAGGACCGCGCCGTCGCCCGGGAGCAACATGCGCTCAGACAGTTCGGCGCCCCAATACCGCGCCGCGGAATCGGCCACCACCGTGCGGGGATCACCTCGGAACTGCAACGCGTCGCGGATGAGCTCGTCGAGCCCGTACCGGTCGGGCCCGGCGACCTCGGTGATGCCTGCCGACGGCGCCCCTACGGCAGCGATCGCGACCGCCTCGGCCACATCGGCCGACGCCATCGGCTGGATGAGAGCCGGCGAGAGCCGTACCGTGTCCCCCTCGGTGGCCGAGGCCGCGATGCTCGTCACGAACTCGAAGAACTGCGTGGCCCGCACGATGGAGAACGGAACCGGGGATTCCCGGATCAGATTCTCCTGCACGAGTTTCGCTTTGAAGTACCCGCTCTGCCGGGCCAACCGGTCGGTGCCCACAACCGACAGCGCGACGTGGTGTCCGACGCCGGCAGCGGCCGCTGCGGCGAGCACATTGGTGGTCGCCGTCGTGAAGAACTCCATCACCGCCGCATCGGCGAACGACGGCGAGTTCGACACGTCCACCACCACATCGGTGCCTTCGAGGACCTCCGGCAGCCCTTCTCCGGTGATGGTGTTGACACCGGTCTGCGGTGCAGCGGCGACCGCCTCATGCCCGAATTCCGTCAGCCCACACACCAGCTGCGACCCCACCAGCCCGGTACCACCGACAACGACAACTCGCATGATGACCCTTTCGTTAGCACCGGGCAGCACAGCCCACGCAGCACGCCCCTACTTGGGCCAACGGATGGGCGCGGCCGAATTCATCCGGATGTATCGACGAGGTTCGCGGCGTTTACCCCAGAGGCGGAGGTACCGGCCAAACCAGGAGCAGCAATGAATCGTCCCGCACAGCAGATCTCGACCTCGGTTCTCGTCATCGGGACGGGCGGTTCCGGACTGCGCGCGTCAATCGAACTCGCCGAGCGCGGCATCGATGTGTTGGTGGTCGGCAAGCGACCGAAGTCCGATGCGCACACCACGCTGGCCGCGGGCGGCATCAACGCGGCGCTGGCCACGATGGATCCCGAGGACAGTTGGGAGCAACACGCCGCCGACACCCTCACCGAAAGCTATCTGCTCGCCGACCCCGTGACCGTGCAGACCGTGACCGAAGGCGCCGCCCAGGCCATCGCCGATCTGGAACGCTGGGGTATGGCCTTCGCCAGGGAACGGGACGGCCGTATCTCCCAACGGTTCTTCGGCGCGCACACCTACCGCCGGACCGCGTTCGCCGGGGATTACACCGGGCTCGAATTGCAGCGAACGCTCGTCGAACGGGCCGCGCAGCTGGCTGTCCCGATTCTCGACTCGGTCTACATCACGCGCCTGCTCGTGCGGGAGAATGTCATCTTCGGCGCATACGGCTTCGATCTGGAGGACGGGACCCACCTCACCATCCACGCCGACGCCGTCATACTCGCCGCGGGCGGACACACCCGGATCTGGCGCCACACCTCGTCGCGCCGTGACGAGAACACCGGGGACTCGTTCCGGTTGGCGGTCGAGGCGGGCGGCCGGATCCGCGACCCGGAGCTCGTTCAGTTCCATCCATCCGGCTTGATCGAACCGGAAGATGCTGCAGGAACACTGGTTTCAGAAGCAGCGCGGGGCGAGGGCGGCATCCTGCGGAACACTCTCGGGGAACGCTTCATGGAACGCTATGACCCGGCGCGGATGGAACTGTCCACCCGCGACCGGGTCGCTCTCGCCGCATTCACCGAAATCCGTGAGGGTCGCGGCACGCCACGGGGCGGGGTGTGGCTCGATGTCTCCCACCTGACACGGACACAGATCATGCAGCGGCTGCCGCGGGTCTATCAGACGCTGATGGAATTGCAGCTTCTCGACATCACCACCACCCCGATCGAGATTGCGCCCACCGCGCATTACTCGATGGGTGGCGTGTGGGTTCGCGCGGAAGACCACAGCACCGATGTAGAGGGCCTGTACGCGATCGGGGAGGCCGCCAGCGGGTTACACGGCGCGAACCGGCTGGGCGGGAACTCGCTGATCGAACTGCTCGTGTACGGCCGGATCGTCGGCCGGGCCGCAGCCGCCTATTCGACGCGACTGACCGCCCAACAGCGTTGCCCCGCAGTAATATCGAATGCACGCGATGAGATCGACGCCTTGCTGGCCACCGATGGATCACAGACCGTGCGCTATCTGCAGCGTGCGGTCCGCAACACCATGACCGAGCATGCCGGCGTGGTGCGCGACGAGGCCGGTTTACGCACCGGGTTGAATGTGCTGACGGACATCGACAATCAGGTGTCGGATCTGGCCGTTCACCCCGACATCGCCGGGTTCTACGATCTGGCCCACGCGTTCGACCTCAAATCCGGGATCCTCGCTGCACGGGCAACGATCGAAGCCGCACTGGAACGCCGGGAGACCCGCGGCTGCCACAACCGGTCGGACTACCCGCACGTCGATGAGTCACTACAGGTCAATCTCGTCTGGTCGGGGCCCGGCCGCCTGACGAGGGAAACGATTCCTGCCATCCCCGAACGGATTTCGAGGCACATGCGGCAGGTCTCGTCAGTCGGCAAGCTGGTGGAGTGACGCGATATGTGTCAGCTTCTCCGGAGTGAGCACCCATAACACCTCATCGATACCCCCGGACGAGGCCGCCACGGTGAGGAACGCAACCACTGTGCCGCCACGGGAAACCAGCGCGCCGGGCTGACCGTTCGCGGTAATCCAGGACACCACCGAGTCCGGCCAGAACCGGTGGCGGAACGCACGGACGAACCGCGCCACATTTCTGCTCCCGGCGACGGGGTGGGGCGCCGCATTACGCATACCGTTTCCGTCGGTGTAACTGACCACATCCGCGGCCAGTAACTCTTCCAGCGAAGCCATGTCGCCGGTCTGCGCGGCTTCGATGAACGCGGCCAACAGACGCTTCTGCTCGGCGCTACTGGCCGGGGCGGCGCGTCGAACATTCAGATGTCTGCGGGCACGGCTGACGAGTTGACGTGCGTTGACGTCGGAGACCTGGATCGTCTCGGCGATGAGCCCGTAGGGATAGTCGAACGCCTCCCGCAGGATGTACGCGGCGCGCTCCGGCGGCGCGAGCTTCTCCATCAGCATCAAGGTCGCGACATGCAGCGCTTCGTCGCGCTCGGCGCCCAGTGCGGGATCAGCACTGGTGTCGACCGGCTCAGGCAGCCACGGCCCGGCATAGGTTTCCCGACGGGCCCTGGCCGACTGCAGCACGTTGAGGCAGGCGCGGGTGGTGGCGGTGACGAGGAAGGCCACGGGGTCGCGCACGGTGTCCCGGTCGGACTCCTGCCACCGCAACCACACGTCCTGGACGACATCCTCGGCTTCGGCGACACTGCCCAGCATCCGGTAGGCGACACCGAAAAGTCGTGAGCGGACAGCGGTGAACACGTCTACGGCATCCGCAAGATCGGGCGAGGCCGGATCCGGTTCAGCCATGGGCACAGTCAAGCACACCCACGTTCGTGGTGATGAAGACCACTGTCACAGATCGACCGGCTCCGTTGTCTATCTGAATGAGCAGGAAGACAGCGGCCCTGGGCCGGGCCGCCGACGTGAAATGGGTCACTGATGAAGAAAGAACCGCAGCTGGCCGGGCCGTCGTCGAACCACAGCCGGTCGCAGCCGCGTCTGCGCGGTCGCAGCCGTGAATGCGCGGCACTCGAACAACTGGTCACCGATGTCCGCTCCGGGATGAGCCGGACACTGGTGTTGCGCGGCGAAGCGGGGGTCGGCAAGACGGCGCTGCTCGACAACTTGCTGGAGCACACGGTGCGATTCCGCGCACTGCGGGTCGGTGGTGTCGAGTCCGACATGGAGCTGGCCTACGCCGGCCTGCAACAACTGTGCGCTCCGCTGGCGGACTATCTGGACGAACTACCGACACCGCAGCGCGACGCGCTCGAGGTGGCCTTCGGCCGCGGTTCCGGTCCCGCACCCGACCGCTTCCTGGTGGGATTGGCGGTGCTGAGCCTGATCTCGGCTGCGGCCGAAGACCAGCCCGTGGTGTGTGTGGTCGACGATGCCCAGTGGGTGGATCACGTCTCGATGCAGACACTGACCTTCGTCGGACGCAGGCTGATGGCCGAACCCGTCGCGCTGCTGTTCGCGGTGCGTGACGGCGTGCACCACGCCCTGTCGGGGCTACCGGAGTTGCCGGTCAACGGCCTCCCGGACAGCGACGCCCGCGAGTTCCTTGACTCGATCATCCCGGGCCGGCTCGATGGTCGGGTCCGGGATCGCATCGTCGCCGAATCCCGCGGCAACCCGCTGGCGCTGCAGGAGCTGCCCGGCAGCCACACCACCGCCGAGCTTGCCGGCGGCTTCCCCAACCCGCGCAGCCGGCCGCTCACCAGCCGGATCGAACTGAGCTTCGTACGCCGGGTCGAGGCACTGCCCGCAGCCACCCAGCGGTTGGTACTGGCCGCGGCGGCCGAACCGATCGGAGATCCGGCGCTGCTGCTACGGGTGGCCGACCTTCTCGGCATCCCGGCCGACGCGCTGGCACCGGCGGAGGCCGCAGGGTTACTCGAGATGGGCTCCCGGGTGCGGTTCTGTCATCCATTGCTGCGGTCGGCCGTCTACCGCACCGCCGATCTGGGTGAGCGCCGTGCCGTCCACCGGGCGCTGGCCCGGGCAACCCCGTCTGAGCTCGATCCCGACCGGCAGGCCTGGCACGCGGCCAACGCCGCGACGGGCCCCGACGACGCTGTGGCCACCGCGTTGGAGGCATCCGCCGGCCGGGCACAACGACGTGGCGGCATGGTCGCGGCCGCGGCTTTCCTGGAGCGAGCCACCGCACTGACGTCGGACGCAGCGCAACGCGGTGCCCGTGCGCTCGCGGCAGCACAAGCGAAATGGGATGCCGCAGAACCGATCGCAGCCTACGATCTGCTCGCCGCGGCCGAGCTCGGTCCGTTGACCCGATCCCAAAGCGCGCGGGTGGCTCGGTTGCGCGCCCAGATGGATTTTGTCCGCAGCCGGTGCGGCGACGAGTGGGCACCGCCCCTCACGGAGGCAGCGGCCGAATTGATCTCCGTCGCACACCAACTCGAGGTGATCGAGGATGAGTCGGCCCGCGAGAGTTATCTGCAGGCGCTTGCCGCCACGATGTACGCCGGACGGCTCGGCGACCCCCATCTCCTACCTGCAGCCGCCAAATCAGCACGCGCAGCCGTGCGCGCTTCCACTCCGAACTCCACGACCGATCTGCTCCTCGACGGTATCGCCACTCGCATCACCGATGGTCCGGGCGGCGGCCGTACACTGATCTATTCCGCTCTGGAAGACCTAGCCCAACACCATCATTCGAGTACTTCGACCGGTCGCGACATCTGGCTGGCGTTCCCGGTCCTGCTGGAAACCGCCGCCTACGAATGCTGGGACGACGGGATGTGGCATCAGTTGACAACCCGAGCGGTACATCTCGCCCGAGAGTCCGGAGCCCTCGCGGTGCTACCGCAGGCACTGGTGTGCCGCGCGGGGGCGCACGTACAGGCCGGAGAGTTCACGGCCGCCGCCGCGCTCATCGAGGAGGCCGATTCGATCACCGCCTCGACCGGCTACGCGTCGGTGAAGTACCACTCGCTGACCCTGGCCGCCTGGCGCGGGGTCGCGACCGAGGCGACCGAACTGATCGATGCGGCCACCGTCGACGGGACCGCCAGACAGGAGGGGCGGGTACTCGGCCTGACCGGCTACGCCGCAGCGGTGCTCTACAACGGGCTGGGCCGCTATGACGAGGCATTCGCCGCCGCCGGCCGGGCATGCGATTACGAAGACCTCGGCCTCTACGGGTGGTCCCTCCTGGAGTTGATCGAAGCGGCATCGCGGTGCGAGGAACACGACGCCGCCAAACAGGGGCTGCGGCAGCTCGAAGAACGCACGTTCCCCAGTGGGACGGACTGGGCGCTGGGCGCACTGGCCGGTGCCGGCGCGCTGTTGGCTGACGATCAGGCCGCCGAGAGTCTGTACCTCGAAGCGATCGAGCGTTTCGGGCGCACCCGCATCGTCGTCCATCTCGCACGCGCGCGGCTGCGCTACGGCGAGTGGCTGCGGCGTGTGAACCGACGCGTCGACGCGCGCGTACAGCTGAGCGCGGCCCACGACATGTTTACCCGGATGGGTGCGCAGGCCTTTGCCGAACGCGCCCGTCGGGAACTGCTGGCGACCGGAGAGAAGGCCCGCAAGCGACCCCTGCGCTCCGGTGACGACCTCACCGCCCAGGAAGCGCAGATCGCACGGCTGGCCGCCGAAGGACTGACAAATCAGGAGATCGGCGCGCAGTTGTTCATCAGCACGCACACCGTCGAGTGGCATCTGAGGAAGGTGTTCGTGAAGCTCGGCATCACGTCGCGCAGGCAGCTACGCAGCATGTCGTGGGCCGGCTGAACTACGGCCGCCCCCACGGGTGACTACGGGTTTCCAAGGGTCCGCTACGGACCGCAGGCGACAAGGCTCAGGAGTACAAGAAGCTCCCACCGCGCCAACTTGGAGGTCTGATCATGACCAACGTCGTAGTCGTCGACGGTACCGGGCTCATCCGGTGCCCGAACCTCGCCGCAGTCTGATCGCCAACAACAGGATTGAGGATTCACACCATGACCGCGGCCCTCGCACCGGATCCGACCGACGAGTCCGACGAAGAACTGACCGCACGTTTCGAACGCGACGCACTACAGTTCCGCGACGCCCTGCACCGAACGGCCAAGCGCCTGACCCGAAATGAAGCCGATGCCGACGACCTCGTGCAGGACACCTTGATGCACGCCTACATGGGGTTCCGGCGGTTCACGCCCGGCACCAACCTGAGGGCGTGGCTGTTCCGGATCATGCACAACCGGTGGATCAGCGACTACCGCAAGAAGCGCCGACGCCCCGATGAATTCCCGGTGGAAGAGATCACCGACGGTGATCTGGCCGGCAGTGCACGGCATTCCTCGACCGGGCACCGCTCTGCCGAGGAGGAAGCGCTGGAATCACTTCCCGACAAAGACATCAGAGCAGCCCTGGACCGGTTGCCGGAAGGGTTCCGACTGGCCCTCTACTACGCCGACGTTCAAGGGTTCACCTACGCCGAGACCGCCACACTCATGGGCATCCCCATGGGCACCGTGATGTCGCGGATATCCCGCGGCCGGGACCGGCTGCGGATGTCCCTGGCCGAAGTCGCCGATGCGCGCGGCGTGCGGCGCAAACCGGACGAACAACAAGTTGCATAACCAAAGTAAGGACTATTCAATGGAACTGACAGGAAATACCGCGCTGGTCACGGGCGGGACCGCCGGCATCGGACTGGCCTGCGCGACACTGCTGGCCCAGGAGGGCGCAACGGTGATCATCTCGGGCAGAGACCAGGACCGCGGCGAGCAGGCAGCTGCCGGCATCGGCGCCAACGCACGGTTCATACGGGCGGATCTGTCCGATCCGGAATCGGTGAAATCGCTTGCCCAGCAGTCCGGCGCGGTCGACATCGTGGTCAACAACGCCGCCAGCTTTCCCGGTGCACTCACCGTCGAGCAGGACCCCGAGTCCTTCCAGCGGACGTTCGACACCAATGTGCGCGGCACTTATTTCCTGGTGGCGCAACTGGTTCCGGGAATGCTCGAGCGGGGCCGGGGCAGCATCGTCAACGTCACCTCCATGGTCGCCTCAAAGGGCGTTCCCGGAGCGTCGACCTACAGCGCTTCCAAAGCCGCGGTCGAATCTCTCACCCGCACTTGGGCTGCCGAATTCGGCGCGGGCGGGGTGCGGGTGAACAGCGTCGCACCCGGGCCCACCCGAACCGAAGGTGTGTACGCGGAGTGGGGCGATACGAACGAGGAACTCGGTCGCGCGTTGCCGCTCGGGCGTACCGCCGACCCGGCCGAGATCGCCCATGCGGTGCTGTTCCTCTCCTCGCCCCGGTCCAGCTTCATCACCGGCTCCACGCTGCACGCCGACGGCGGCGGCCACGCAATCTGAAAGGACGACGACGTCAGCGGAAGGCGGCTCCCGTGAGCTCCTCGGAGACCGACCACAGCCGCGAGGCGTCCCGAACGCTGCGCAGAGGCTTCCACAGCTTCTGCGCAGCGGGAGGGCCTCCGAGGTTGCCCGGCCACTGCGGCCCGTAGAAACCGCCGTTCTCGGCCTCGGGCGAGGTCGCGGCGATCAATGCCGGAAGCTTCGCGGTCTCCACGGTCCCCACGATCAGGCCTCGCGCAGAGAGCCAGCGGATCATCCGGACCTCACGGGTGTCCTTCGTGCGTCCCACCTCCGGGCGAGCCGCGAGCAGGCTCGTCGGTGCGACACCGGGATGGGAGATGTTGCTCGTGATGCCCCATGCACCGGCCTCGCTTCGGCGGCTGAGCTCGAGCCCGAACAGGCCGCATGCGATCTTGGACTGCCGGTAGGCGCGCATGCCGTCATATCCGCGCTCCCAGTTCAGGTCGTCCCAGTTGATCGTGCCGCTGCGGGCGGCGACGCTCGCCTGTGACGTCACCCGCGCCCGGCCCTTTTTAAGGAGCGGCAACAGGTGAGCGGTGAGCGCGAAATGGCCGAGATGGTTCGTGCCGAACTGCAGCTCGAATCCGTCGGTGGTCGCCTGTCGTTCCGGTGGAGTCATCACCCCCGCGTTGTTGATCAGGAAGTGAATCGGGGCTCCCGCAGCGCGCAATCTCTCGCCCAGCGCCGCCACCGACGTCATCGACGACAGATCCAAGTCGTGGAGCGTGAGCGCCGCCGCCGGATGCTGCTCGCGGATCCGCGCGACAGCCGTCTCCCCCTTGCGCCGGTTCCGGACCGGCATGATCACTTCGGCCCCGGCACCGGCCAACGTCATGGCGATGCCGAGCCCCATCCCGTCACTCGCTCCGGTGATCACCGCGCGCTTCCCCGAGAGCCTGGGGACCGTGATTTCGAACTGCCTGCGTGGCATCAGCCACTCCTCTGGATTCTCGTCATCTGCAGCCGAGCTGCTTGCCGACACAAGCCTGCTCGGCATCGAGGTGGTTATCCACGGCCTGACGATCCGTGGCTGGGCGAGGCCCAGACATGACAGGCTGGCCGGGTGATCGATCGCGCCGAACTGGCCGACTTCCTCCGCCGCCGTCGTGAGGCCCTGCAGCCAGAGGACGTCGGACTCCCTCGCGGGCGACGCCGCCGCACCAACGGCCTGCGTCGGGAGGAAGTCGCTGCGCTGTGCCACATGTCGACCGACTACTACTCGCGCCTCGAACGGCAGCGCGGCCCGCAACCCTCCGAGCAGATGATCGCCTCGATCGCACAGGGCCTGCACCTCTCACTCGACGAGCGGGACCACCTCTTCCGTCTCGCCGGACACCAGCCACCGACCCGCGGCTCGGCCAGTGACCACATCAGCCCGGGGATGCTGCGGATTTTCGACCGGCTGACCGACACCCCGGCCGAGATTGTGACCGAACTAGGCGAGACGCTGCTGCAGACACCGCTCGGGGTGGCCCTCGTCGGAGACCTGAGCCGATACACCGGCCCCGCGCGGAGCATCGGCTACCGGTGGTTCACCGACACGGCGGCGCGCGAGCTCTATCCGCCCGAGGACCACGAGTTCTACTCCCGGATGTATGTCTCGGGACTTCGGACAGTCCTGACGCTGCGCGGGCCCCGATCAAAGGCAGCACACCTCGCCGAGCTCCTCACCCAGCAGAGCGAGGAGTTCCGCACGCTGTGGAAAGCGCACGAAGTCGGGATCACGCCGAACGAGGTCAAGCGATACAACCATCCAGTCGTCGGGCGGCTGGAACTGAACTGCCAAATCCTCCACGATCCGATGCAGTCCCACTCTCTGCTCGTGTACACCGCGATCCCGGGCAGCGCCAGCCACGAGAACCTGCAACTGCTCTCGGTCGTCGGCGCCGCTCCATCGTTGGCGTAATCACAATTCGGTGGAACCGAACGCCGCCGGCGGACGTCATAACCACATGCCTGCCGATCCGCTGCTCGCCGACACCGCTGCCATCCGCACCCTCGGCCGCGACTACACCGCGCACGCCGCCGAACTCGCGGCGGTGGCGGTGACACTGCGATCTGTGCCGCTTCCGGCGACGGCGCTGGGACCCGTGGGTGCGGTTTTCGTGGCCGCGTTGACCGACGCGGTCGCCGAGCAGTCGGACGCGGTTGGTGCGCTCGAGGTGGACGCCCGGGCGGGCGGCAGCGCCGCAGGTTTCACCGCCGCCGGCTACGACGCGGCCGTGTACCGGGCCGCCGGACTGCTGCCGCAGGTCTAGCGGTGCCGAGCACGCTGGTCAGCGCCTTGGCCGCACCGTTGCACGAGGTTCGGGCCCTGGTGGGTCCTGGCTGGCCCGCACAGGCCGCGGCAACCACGCTTGCCGAGGTGCGTGCAGGGCTCGCCGACATCGCCGCCGCGGCGCGGCGGTCATGGAATCAGGCCGGCGGTGACTGGTCGGGCACGGCGGCCGCCGCGGCCGGGCAGTTCACATCGGCGACCGCGGCCGCCGCCGATGCCTTGGCTGACCGGGCAGCGGTACTGAGTGCAGGCGCAGACCACGCGGGGGCCGCCGTAGGACGCGCCGGCACCCGGTTGCAGGCCATCGTCGACCGTTTCGAGTCCAGGGCCGCCGCCCTGGAGCCTCATCTCGATGAGCCGGGGGTGGCCGAAGAGTTACTGGGTGAAGCCCAGCGCTCGTTACGCGAGGCGCTCGCCGTCGTCGATGAACTGCGCTCGGAATTGGACCGTCAGGCCGCCGTCGTCACCTCCGGCGTCTCCCCCGCCCCGATGACCCCGCCCCCGGGCTTCGGACCGGTCGCGGGACCCGGGTCAGGTGCGGGTTGGGGCTCGGCCTCTGGTTCGGGTCTGGGCTCGGGTTCGCCGACGGGCGCACCCGGCGGCTGGGGCACCGATGACCTCGCTTCGTCCGCGCCGCCTGAAGCGGCGGCATTGGGTGACCCCGGCATGTTCGGCGAAGGCGTCGCGGTGCGGCTGCCCGACGGCGGCACCGCGCTGGCTCCGAACGCGGTGGCAGCCAGCGCGGTCCGGCATGCCCTGACCCAGTTGGGTGTGCCCTACCACTGGGGTGGCACCACACCGGGCGTCGGTTTGGACTGTAGCGGGCTGACCCAGTGGGCATATCACGAAGCGGGCCTGAACATTCCGCGTCTCGCGCAGGAACAGGATGTCGGCGCCGCCGTCGCGGCGGACGCGCTGCGGCCCGGTGACCTCGCGGTCTGGGACGGTCACGTGGCCATGATCGTCAGCGGCAACGTCATGATCGAGGCGGGTGATCCCGTGCAACTGTCCGCGATCCGTACCACCAACGCCGGGCAGGGCTTCCATGGATTCTTCCGGCCCACCGCCTGAGGCACTGGCCCTGATGTTCGAGGAGACGATGGCCCGGGCCAGGGGCAGGCTCGCCGCGTTGGAGCAAGCCTGTGACGACCTGGCGGGACGGCGTGATGACCCCGGTTACCTCGGCCGTCGACGGCAGCTGCTGAACGGGCTTGCCTGCGAGTTCGGGGACGAACAGGAGGCAACCTGACTGAGCACCAAGGGTGCGCCGTTAGGCTGTGCCGCATGGCTGCTGACATCGTGCCGGTCCGGCTCGGGTTGACCAAGGGCGACCTCTACACATTGTGGGCTCCGCGCTGGCGTGACGCCGGCGACGAGTGGGAGGCGTTCCTCGGCAAGGACGAGGACTTGTTCGCCTTCGAGTCGGTCGCCGATCTGGTGGCGTTCGTGCGTACCGACACCGACAACGACCTGGCCGATCACCCGGCGTGGGAGAAGTTGACCACCGCATCGGCACACAAGCTCGACCCGGCCGAGGACCACCGGTACGACGTCATCGGCGTGCCCGAGTTGGCGGCCGAGAAACCCACCGAGGAATCGGTGGAGTCGTTGCAGCGCATGCTGGCGATCGTGTCGTCGCTGGGCTCGGTGTGCGAACTGACGCCGATCAGCAAGTTCTTCAACGGCAATCCGGTACTGAGCACGCTGGGCGGGGGGATCGATTCCTTCAGCGGCCGCAGCGGACGTAAGCGCTGGGGTGAGATCGAGGCCGTGATCAACCGCGGGTGGGACGGCGTGGTCGATGCGCTCGACGAGGTCGTCACCGTCCCCGAGGGCATCGACGCCGCGGCGGTCAAGAAGGCCGAGGCCGAACTGGAAGAGCCCGCCCCGGAGGAAGACGAAACCGAGGCCGTCGACGACACCGCCATTGACGACACCGACGCCGAGGCGGAAGTGGAGACCCGTGCCGCGGTCGGCGACAACGCCGTGCTGGGCGGTGACGAGGACTTCTGGCTCAAGGTCGGTATCGATCCGGTCAGGATCATGACCGGTTCGGAAACCGTCTACACGCTGCGCTGCTATCTGGACGACGAGCCGGTGTTCCTTGGCCGCAACGGCCGCATCAGCGTGTTCGGCTCCGAGCGCGCGTTGGCCCGTTACCTGGCCGACGAGCACGATCACGACCTGTCGGACCTGGCCACCTATGAGGACATCCGGACCGCGGCCACCGATGGCTCGCTGCGCGTCGAGGTGGCCGATGAGAACGTCTACGTGCTCAGCGGCATCTCCGACGACATCGCCGACGGACCCGAGGCCATCGATCGTGACCAGCTTGAGCTGGCGGTCGAACTGCTCCGGGACGTCAGCGACTACGCCGAGGACAAGACCGTCGACGAGACCCTGGACACCGCCAAGCCGCTGGGTCGGTTCATCGGCCACGTGCTCGACCCCGATGCCGTGCGCGCGCCCTCGGCGCCCTATGCCGAGGCCGTCGAACAGTGGGACACCCTCGAACGTTTCGTGGAATCGCGGCTGCGGCCCGAATAGGTCCTACCGGTCAGCCGACCAGGACCGCATACCGCGGCTTGATCACCTCGTCGATGATCGCCAGGCGCTCGTCGAACGGGATGAACGCCGACTTCATCGCGTTGATCGTGAACCGCTCCAGATCGGTCCAGCCGTAACCGAACGCCTCGACCAGCCGGTGCATTTCCTGGCTCATCGTGGTGTCGCTCATCAGGCGGTTGTCGGTGTTGACGGTGACCCGGAACCTTAGGCGCGCCAGCCGGTCGAACGGATGCTCGGCGATGCTGGGCGCAGCCCCGGTCTGCACGTTGCTGCTGGGGCACATCTCGAGCGGAATTCGCTTGTCCCGCAGGATCGATGCGAGCCGGCCCAATTTCTGCGAGCCGTCGTCGAACTCGGTGATGTCGTCGACGATGCGGACGCCGTGGCCCAACCGGTCGGCGCCGCAGAACGCGATCGCCTCGTGGATGGACGGCAGCCCGAATGCCTCACCGGCGTGAATGGTGAAGCGCGCGTTGTTGCTTCGCATGTACTCGAAGGCATCGAGGTGGCGTGACGGCGGATAACCGGCCTCGGCGCCTGCGATGTCGAAGCCCACGACGCCCTTGTCCCGGAACCGGATCGCCAACTCGGCGATCTCCCTGCTCCGCGCGGCGTGGCGCATCGCGGTGACCAGGCAGCGCACCGTGATCGTCCGCCCTTCGGCGGCGGCCGACTTCTCGCCGTCGGCGAACCCGGCCAGCGCCGCATCGACCACCTCATCGAGCGACAGCCCACCGTCGATGTGCAGCTCCGGCGCGAAGCGGACCTCGGCGTACACCACGTTGTCGGACGCCAGATCCTCGACGCATTCGCGGGCGACGCGGTGCAGCGCCTCCGGTGTCTGCATCACCGCCACGGTGTGCGCGAACGGTTCGAGGTAACGGACCAACGATCCGCTGTGCGCCGCGGTGCGGAAGAACGTGGCGAGCTCCTCGACCTCGGTGGCCGGCAACTCGTCGTAGCCGAACTCGCCGGCCAGATCGAGCACCGTGGCCGGCCGCAGCCCGCCGTCGAGGTGGTCGTGCAGCAGGGCCTTGGGTGCGTGTCGGATCTTCTCCAGGGTCAACGGCGTACTCATGCCACCATCATCCCTGTTCACTCACCCGACACGGTCGATGATAAGCGGACTGTCGGCGGGTGCGTCATCACCGATGCGCCAGGCACCGTCCAACTCCGCCATGGCGTCGGTGATCCGGTCGGGGGTGTCGGTGTAGAGGGTGAACAGTGCCTCCCCTGCCGTCACCGGTTCCCCGGGACTGCGATGGATCCGCACACCTGCACCTGACTGCACGGGTTCCCCGGGCTGAGCCCGGCCTGCGCCGAGCCGCCACGCGGCCATCGCCACCCCCATGGCATCGATGTCGCCCATGATCCCACCGCGGGGGGCGGTGACGGTCTCGGAGCTGGCGCCGACGGGCAGTGGCTGGGACAGGTCGCCGCCTTGGGCGGCAACCAACTGGCGGAACCGGTCCATCGCCGATCCGTCGCGCAGGGTTTCCGCGGGGTCGACGTCGTCGATGCCGGCGGCATCGAGCATCTCGGTGGCCAGCGCCAGCGTCAGCGCGACGACGTCATCGGGCCCACCGCCGGCGAGCACCTCGATCGACTCGACGACCTCCACCGCGTTGCCGACGGTCCGGCCCAGCGGCCGATCCATGGCGGTGAGCAGCGCGCGCGTCGGAATCCCGTTCGCCTTGCCCAGGTCAACCATGGTGCGGGCCAGCTCGCGTGCCTCGGGCTCGGTTTTGAGAAACGCGCCGCGGCCGACTTTGACGTCGAGCACCAGCGCCCGGGCACCTTCTGCGAGTTTCTTGCTCATCACCGAGCTCGCGATCAGCGGCATCGAGTCGACCGTCGAGGTGATGTCGCGTAGTGCGTAGGTTTTGCGATCTGCTGGAGCCAGTTCACCGGCGGCGAAAATGGCCGCGCCGATATCGCAAAGTTGTTGGCGGATCTGGTTTTTGGACAGCTCGGCGGTGAAGCCCGGGATGGACTCCAACTTGTCGAGGGTGCCGCCGGTATGTCCCAGACCCCGCCCGGACGCCTGCGGTACGGCTGCGCCGCAGGCCATCACCACCGGGAGCAGCGGGATGGTGATCTTGTCACCGACGCCACCGGTGGAGTGCTTGTCGACGAGGGCCAGTGGTCGGCCGTCACGATGAAGATCGGTGAAGTCGAACCGCTCCCCCGAGGCGACCATGGCGGCTGTCCACCGGGCGGTCTCACCGGCGGTCATCCCGCGCAGGAAGATCGCCATCAACAGGGCTGACATCTGCTCCTCGGCGACGCCCCCATGGGTGTAGGCGTCGATAACCCAGTCGATGGCCTGCTCGGAGAGCGTGCCGCCGTCGCGCTTTGTCCGGATGATGGTCGGTGCGTCGATGGTGCGGATCCTCACTTCTCGGTGTTCGTGACAACGCCGGCGAGCAATGCCCGCAGCGCCCAGTCGAAATCGTCATGCTCGGGCGGTGCGCCCTGCAGATGCCCGAACGGGTGCCTGCTGAGCAGATGGCCGATCAGGAGTCGCCACAGGGCGCGATAGGTCCGGTGCGCCGATGCCTCGTCGAGTCCGACGGCTTGCAACAACAGCATGCAGCGATCGACGACCGGCTGCGCGGAGGACACCGTGTGCTCGCCGTCGGCGATGATGCGGGCGGCCCACGGGTGCGAGGCGAGGTAGTCGTGCATCGCCAACCACTGCGCCGTCAACTGCTCGATCGGCGGGCCAGGAGCGTCGACCAGTGGATAGCCACCGGCCAGGTCGTCGACGAGTAGCGCGAGCAACTGTTGGCGGTCAGCGATGTGCCGGTACAGCGATGCCGGTCCGGTGCCCAGCTCGCGGGCGATCCGGCGCAGCGTCAACTCGGCCAGGCCCTCCCGGTCGGCGATCTGGCGGGCCGCGGCGGTGATGGACGCCGCGCTCAGTGCAGGCCGTTGCGGTTCGCTACTCATGTCAGCACGGAGACCCCACCGCGAACATCGTTCGCATTAGGCTGTCTCCGGGGTATCCGGCTACGCCGCAGAGGAGCTCAATGGACGCCATCGCCAGTCAGCATGCCCCATCGGCGGACGCCCGTCAGCAGCCGAAGCGGGTGTTGTCGGCCGTGTCCGCCATCGTCGTCTCCTACGGCCTGATGCAGACCATGCTGGTCCCGACGATCGGCGTCCTCCAGCGCGACCTCGACACCAGCACCGCCGCCGCATCGTGGGCCGTGCTGACGGCGATGCTGCTCGCGAGCGCGGTGATCACCCCCGTTGCCGGGCGGCTGGGCGACCGCTACGGAAAGCGCCGGGTGATCCTGTGGATGCTCGTCGTCTTCCTGATCGGCACGGTGGGCGCCGCCGCGGCGTCGAATATCGGCACCCTCATCGCCTGCCGCGCCGTGCAGGGTGTCAGCCTCACCCTGCTGCCGCTGTCCTTCGCGATCATCAGGGAAGCGCTACCGGCCGATCGTGTGCATGCCGGGCTCGCGTTGGCCTCCGGACTCGTGACCGGAACGGCGGGGCTGGGCCTGCTGATCGGTGGCCTGGTGGTCGACCACGGCTCCTGGCGGTGGCTCTTCGCGATCGGGGCGGTGGTGGTCATCGCTGCCCTGGCAATGACCGTCCGCTGGATACCGGAGAGCACCGAACGCCATCCGGGCCGACTCGACCTACCGGGCACGGCGGTCATGACGGCCGGGCTGGTGTTGATTCTGCTGGCCATCACGCAGGGCCCGTCCTGGGGATGGTCGTCGCCACGGCTGTTCGGCCTGCTCGCCTGCGCGTTGGCCTGCCTCATCGTTCTCATCGCGGTCGAGCGTCGCGTCACACACCCGGTGGTGGATCTGGGGCTGCTCACCAAGCGCCCCCTGGCCGTCGCGCACCTGGGCGCACTCATCCTGGGCGTCAACCAGTTTGCCGTCTACGTGCTCGTACCCAAGCTGGCAGTGCTCCCGGGCTACGGCTTCGGGCTGTCGGTCACCGGCGCCGCCCTCGTGCTGTTGCCGGGCACGCTGTTGACCGTGCCTGCGAGCTGGTCGACACCGTGGCTCGAACGGCGTATCGGCGTGCGCGCCCCGTTGGTGGCAGGGCTGGCCTTCGCCGGAGCCGGGACTATCCTGCTGGCGCTCGCACATGCCACCGCCTGGCAGGTGGTGCTGAACTACGCGATCGCCAGCATCGGTTGGGGGTTCGCCATGGCGGCGCTCCCCCGGATGGTGAACACCGCGTGCCCGCCTGCACAGAGCGGCAGCGCCAATGGCATCAACACCGTGGCGCGAACGGTCGGCGGGGCCGTCGGCGCACAGCTCGCGGCCGCCGTACTCGCCAGTAACACGCTTGCCGGAGCCCCGTTCCCGACGAACAACGGGTTCTCCCTTGCCTTCACGATCGCGGCCGGGGTCGCGGTGGCTGGCGCTGCCCTGGCGCTGCTGCCGGCATTCCGTCGATAGAACTACCGTCGCAACCGTTGCACGACTTGCCGTTACCGCCGATTCAGATCCTCGGGACCGAAGGCGTCGGGCAGCAGCTCGCGCAGGGTTCGGGGGCCCACCGGATGGTCGATCAACATCGTGGGCCCACCGTGCTCGAGCAACAGCTGTCTGCACCGCCCACAGGGCATCAGCAAGGCGCCGTCGGGACCCACACACGTCAGTGCAATCAGCCGTCCGCCACCGCCGGAGTGGAGGGCACAGACCACAGCGCACTCGGCACAGAGACCTAGGCCATATGAGACATTCTCCACATTGCATCCGGCTACGATCCGGTCATTGTCGACCAACGCAGCCGCGCCAACCGCAAATCCGGAATACGGCGCGTAAGCATCAATTGATACTTCAATCGCCTTGCGCCGCAATGCATTCCAATCAATATCGGCACTCATGTCTCTAACGCCTCACCGGTTCTGAATCCATTCCGTAAACCTCGACTCTCCGCCCGCCCCGCAAGATAGGTAAGCCTAACTTTGACCTGGTTAGGGGGATTAACGGCTCCACCGTAATTCGTTAAGCAATACAAATGGGTTTAGAGTCGCCCCGAGGTTTGGGGCTAATCGACAGACCGGTCCCGAGTGTCCACCGATGGCGTTGGAGGGCCCTATGAGTACGCAGACGGAGCTACCGGCTCCACGAGCCGGGAAGCCGAACAGGCGCACCCTTTATCGCGGTGATCCAGGCATGTGGTCCTGGGTACTCCACCGCATAACCGGTGCCACGATCTTCTTTTTCCTGTTCGTCCATGTCCTTGATACCGCATTGGTGCGGGTGAGCCCCCAGGCTTACAACGAAGTCATCGACACGTACAAGACACCCATCGTCGGATTGATGGAGATCGGCCTGGTCGTGGCGGTGCTTTTCCACGCACTCAACGGCATCCGGGTCATCCTCATCGACTTCTGGCAGCAGGGTCCGCGCTACCAGCGGCACATGCTTGCCGTCGTCGCCGGCGTCTTCGCGGTCATCTTCATCGGGTCGCTGGGTGTGATCGGCATGCACATGGCGGAGCGTTTCCTGTGAGCGCGCCGACGAACCCCGAATCCCGCCTGGGACGTCAGGCACCCGTGCTCGAACGCGAGCACGACCGGCCGGCCTCGCTGGACCATCCGCGCGCCCCGCGACGCCCGCGCGGCATTCCGTACTTCGAGAAGTACGCCTGGCTGTTCATGCGGTTCTCCGGTGTGGCGCTGGTCTTTCTGGCGCTCGGGCACCTCTTCATCATGTTGATGTGGCAGGACGGCGTGTACCGGATCGACTTCAATTACGTCGCGCAACGGTGGGAGTCACCGTTCTGGCAGATCTGGGACATGGCGCTGCTGTGGCTGGCGAATCTGCACGGCGCCAACGGCATGCGCACCATCATCGGCGACTATGCCCGCAAGAACGTCACCAAGTTCTATCTGAATTCGCTGTTGTTGCTGGCGACAGGATTCACGCTGGTGTTGGGCACCTACGTCCTTGTCACCTTCGACGCGAACATCGGAGGTTGAGTAAATGATTCACGAACATCGCTATGACGTCGTCATCGTCGGTGCCGGCGGCGCCGGGATGCGCGCGGCAGTCGAGGCGGGCCCGCGGGCCAGGACCGCGGTGCTGACCAAGCTGTACCCGACCCGCAGCCACACCGGCGCGGCACAGGGCGGCATGTGCGCCGCGCTGGCCAACGTCGAAGAAGACAACTGGGAGTGGCACACCTTCGACACCGTCAAGGGTGGCGACTACCTCGCCGACCAGGACGCGGTCGAGATCATGGCCAAAGAAGCCATCGACGCGGTGCTCGACCTGGAAAAAATGGGGATGCCGTTCAACCGCACCCCCGAAGGCCGCATCGACCAGCGTCGGTTCGGTGGCCACACCCGCGATCACGGCAAGGCTCCGGTGCGCCGGGCCTGTTACGCCGCCGACCGCACCGGCCACATGATCCTGCAGACGCTGTACCAAAACTGCGTCAAGCACGACGTCGAGTTCTTCAACGAGTTCTACGCACTGGACATCTCGCTGACCGAGACCCCTGGCGGCCCGGTGGCCACCGGCGTCATCGCGTACGAGCTCGCAACTGGAGATATTCATATCTTCCACGCCAAGGCGGTCGTGTTCGCCACCGGCGGGTCGGGCCGGATGTACAAGACCACCTCGAATGCGCACACCCTGACCGGTGACGGTCTGGGCATCATCTTCCGCAAGGGACTTCCCTTGGAAGACATGGAGTTCCACCAGTTCCACCCGACCGGTCTGGCCGGTCTGGGCATCCTGATCTCCGAGGCCGTGCGCGGCGAGGGCGGCCGGTTGCTCAACGGCGAAGGCGAACGCTTCATGGAGCGTTACGCGCCGACCATCGTCGACCTGGCCCCGCGTGACATCGTCGCCCGGTCGATGGTGCTGGAGGTGCTCGAAGGCCGCGGCGCCGGTCCCAACAAGGACTACGTGTACATCGACGTGCGTCATCTCGGCGCCGACGTGCTCGAGGCCAAGCTGCCCGACATCACCGAGTTCGCCCGCACCTACCTCGGCGTCGACCCGGTGACAGAACTGGTGCCGGTCTACCCCACCTGCCACTACGTCATGGGCGGTATCCCCACCACCGTGCACGGTCAGGTGCTGCGGGACAACTCCAACGTCATCCCGGGGCTGTACGCCGCAGGCGAGTGCGCATGTGTATCGGTGCACGGCGCCAACCGGCTTGGCACCAACTCGCTGCTGGACATCAACGTGTTCGGTCGCCGCGCCGGCATCGCCGCCGCCGAGTACGCCCAGAACCACAACCACGTCGACCTGCCGGAGAACCCGGCCGAGATGGTGGTGGGCTGGGTCGGAGACATCCTCTCCGAGCACGGCAACGAACGCGTCGCCGACATCCGTACGTCTCTGCAGCAGTCGATGGACAACAACGCCGCGGTGTTCCGTACCGAGGAAACCCTCAAGCAGGCGCTGACCGACATCCACGCCCTCAAGGAGCGCTACTCCCGAATCACCGTCCACGACAAGGGCAAGCGCTTCAACAGCGACCTGCTCGAAGCGATCGAGCTGGGCTTCCTGCTCGAGTTGGCCGAGGTCACCGTCGTCGGCGCACTGAACCGCAAGGAGTCCCGCGGCGGGCATGCGCGTGAGGACTACCCCAACCGCGACGACACCAACTACTTGCGCCACACCATGGCCTACAAGCAGGGCAGTGAACTACTCAGCGACATCCGGCTGGACTACAAGCCCGTGGTTCAGACCCGGTACGAGCCGATGGAGCGGAAGTACTGACGATGAGCCGCTTGCGTGAAGAGGAGAGTGCCCAGTGAGTGCACCAGTCATAGACAAGCCAGAGGCCGGCGACCCGCCACTGCCGCCACTACCCGACGGTGCCGTCATGGTCACGCTGAAGATCTCCCGGTTCAATCCGGAAGATCCCGACGCGGCCGGCTGGCAGAGCTTCCGGGTTCCGTGTCTGCCGACCGACCGGCTGCTCAACCTGCTGATCTACGTCAAGAGCTACCTGGACGGCACGCTGACGTTCCGCCGGTCCTGCGCGCACGGCGTGTGCGGCAGCGACGCCATGCGCATCAACGGGGTGAACCGGCTCGCGTGCAAGGTGCTGATGCGCGACATGCTGCCCAAGAAGGCGGGCAAGCAGCTGACCATCACCATCGAGCCGATCCGCGGGCTGCCCGTGGAGAAGGACCTGGTGGTGGACATGGAGCCGTTCTTCGACGCCTACCGCGCGGTCAAGCCGTTCCTGATCACCAGCGGCAACCCGCCCACCAAGGAGCGCATCCAGAGCGCGACCGACCGGGCCCGTTACGACGACACCACCAAGTGCATCCTGTGTGCCTGCTGCACCACGTCGTGCCCGGTGTACTGGAGTGAAGGGTCGTACTTCGGGCCAGCGGCGATCGTCAACGCGCACCGGTTCATCTTCGACTCACGCGATGAGGCAGCCGCCGAGAGGTTGGACATCCTCAACGAGGTCGACGGTGTGTGGCGCTGCCGGACCACGTTCAACTGCACCGAGTCCTGCCCGCGTGGCATCCAGGTGACCCAGGCGATCCAAGAGGTCAAGCGGGCGTTGATGTTCGCGCGCTAGGTTCTCTCTGCGCCCGGTGCGCCCAAGGTGAAGAAGATCGCGAGATTTCTCGAAAATCTCGCGATCTTCTTCACGTTGGGGTCAGTACGGGGCTCCCGCGGCGCGAAGAGCATCCCGGGTGCGGGCAATCACCGTGCCCTGCCGGTATCGCAGCAGATCGGCGCCCACGCGGACCATCCGCCAGCCGAGGTCTTGGTATTCGACGTGCTGGTCGATGTCCTTCGTGCGTTGCTTGGCATCCGTCCAGTGCTGCACGCCGTCGTACTGCACGCCCACTTTCCACTCCGGCCACCCCATGTCGATCCGACCGACCTGTTGACCGTGATCGAACACCTTGATCTGAGTGTGACTGGGACGCATACCGGCCGACGTCAGCAACAGCCGAGTCCGGGTTTCCTGCGGCGATTCGGCACCGTCGTCGGCAAGGGCCAGCACGTGCCTCAACTGCACCAGTCCCCGTACCCCTCGATGAGCGTCGATAAGCCGTTGTACCTCTGCAAGTTTCAGATCGCAGGCCTGCAACAGCGAATCCACACGGATGACTGCGGTGGTCAGGCCCTTACGACGTCCGAGATCGAATGCCGTCCTGGCCGGTGTCGTGGCTCGGATGCCATGGATTGAGCAGGCCTCGTCACATGTCAGTCGATCGCTGTGCAGCAGCACGCCGGCGGCTTTGTGCCTGCTGGGCTGATTCAGTTCGGCGGGCAGGCGGTGATCGATCCACCGCGAACCGTGCAATGCGGCCGCTGAGAGGCCCGCAGCAATTCCGCGCCGTCCTGACCACAGCCATGCCCCGACCGCCCGGTCGATGGCGGTGAGCGTTTCGCCGCGCGGAACGTACACGTCTCGGTGGATCATCTCGTACCTCGTACTCAACTGATGCCGAGTGACGACCCCCGCCGCGAGGGCCTCAGAGCCCAGAAAAGGCCAGTCACGTGTCACATGAATAGGACGCCGACAACGCTGAACCGGTTCCACGAGCCGCGAACGTGAACTCGATGGCGCATCCAGCCGCGATGTGCGCGATCGTCTTCACGCTCGGCCTGTCACACATCGCGGGGCTGCCTCGTCTAACGGGTATGACGGAAACAACCAAGACCCGAATCGCCCCTGTCACCCCAAAGCGGGCCGGCTTGATGACCCGAATGATGTACCGGTACGCCAAGCGCCGTTTCGGTGAGGTGCCCGAACCGTTCACGGTCGCCGCGCATCATCCCCGGCTCCTCGTCGCCAACGCCGTGCACGAGGGCCTGTTGCAGTCCGGATCGAAGAAGCTGCCGGCCAGCGTCCGCGAGCTGGCGGTGTTCTGGACCGCCCGCACCGTCGGCTGCTCCTGGTGTGTGGACTTCGGCTCGATGCTGATGCGCCTGGACAACCTCGACGTCGACCGGCTGAAACTCATCGACGAGTACGCCACGTCGCCGCTGTTCAACGACGACGAGCGCGCCGCGATCGGCTACGCCAATGCGATGACGACCGATCCACACACCGTGACCGACGAGCAGGTGGCCGACCTGCAGCGGCGCTTCGGCGATGCCGGTGTCATCGAGCTGACCTATCAGATCGGCGTGGAGAACATGCGCGCCCGGATGTATTCGGCGTTGGGCATCACCGAGCAGGGCTTCAGCTCGGGCGATGCGTGCCGGGTTCCCTGGGCGTGATCTCCAGGTCGCCCACCCCGCTTTCGCGTAACGGGGAACCGGTGAACTTGTCCGGATTGGCGATATCCCATACCGCACAGACTTTTCCGTCCCGAACCGTCATCGCGGTGACGCGGGGCATCAACTCGGGATAGCCCTCTGCCGCCGGTGCGCCGGCTGTATAGGCACCCAGCTCACCGTTGACCAGCGCGAGCTGATTACCGGCCAGCCAATTGGGCCCGTAGCGCCTGGACAGACTGAACAGGAAGCGGGCCACCTTCTCCGGACCGGAGATGACACGCGGCGCGGTCGGGGCCCGGCGGTTGGAATCGCCGGTGAACGTGACGTCCGGATGAAGCAGCCGGACAACAGCTTCCATGTCGCCTGACGCGAGCGCCGCCATCAGGGCGCCGGCGACCTCGTTGTGCGTGTCACCTTCCACCGGCCTCGGTGCGTCGGCCACAGCGCGCCGGGCCCGTGACGCCAACTGCCGGGCGGACGCGGCGCTGACACCGAGAACGCCGGCGATCTCGGGGAACGGCACCGCGAAACCGTCGTGCAGGACAAAGGCCACCCGCTGATCCGGGGTCAACCGTTCCAGCACCACCATGGCGGCAAAGCGCGCGTCCTCCCCGGCGACCACTGCAGCCAGCGGATCATCGGCCTCGAATCCCGTCACCACCGGCTCGGGCAGCCACTCCCCCAGGTAGGCCTCGCGACGATGCGCGGCCGAGCGCAGCCGGTCCAGGCCGAGCCGGCTCACCACGGTGGTCAACCAGGCCCGCAGATCCTCGATCCGGTCGCGGTTGGCATCCCACCGGATCCAGGCATCCTGCACGATGTCCTCGGCGTCGGCGTAGGTTCCGGTGAGTCGGTAGGCCACCGCCAGCATGTGCGGCCGCAGCTCCTCGAACTCGGTGACGCGGGCACTCGCGGTCATGGAGCAAGTCTAGGTCGGGGTGCAGATGCCTGAACGCTGCGCCGCCTGAGCGAGCAATGCGCCGAACAGGGCCACCCGCGCTTCGGCGGGACCATCGGTGTCTTCAGGATGCCACTGCACGCCGAGCACCCATTTCGCCGGATCCCGGTGCTCGACACCTTCGACGACCCCGTCCAGACCATGTGCCGCCGCCCGCAATTCGGGTGCGACGGCGTGCACGGCCTGATGGTGCCCGTTACGCACCGTCAACCGGGTGACGCCGAGGATCCGGGCCAGGCGGCTGCCCTCCTCGACGACGACGGTGTCGTCGACGAACAGCGGGTCGTCGCCGTGCCCGTGGTGAGGCGTGTCCGGGCCCAGATCGGGGATGAGTGTTCCGCCGTAGGCGACGTTGATCAGTTGGGATCCCCTACAGATGCCGAGAATCGGGATGGCGGCGCTGACGGCGTCGTTGATCACCGCCACCGTCCGGTCATCGCACCCGCGGTCGACGCCGTAGAGGTTGGGCACCTCGCCGTGGTGCCCATAGAGCGTGGGGTCGACGTCGCCACCGCCGAGCAGCAGCACACCGGCGACGCCGGGCCTCGGTGCTGGTGCGTCCGGCGCAGAAATGTCGAGAACCTGCGGGTTCGCCCCCATATCGATCAAGGTGACCAACGCTGTGCGGGTGAACCGGACGACGAGTTCGCGGGTTTCTGCCGTGGTGTCGGGCGAGTTCAACGGCACGACGACACAGATGTCGGGACCGTCACCGCCTGAGGTGGGCGGCAGCACCTCGTCGACGGTGATCGGCGCCAGTTCGGTCGGCATCGTTTCGGCGTCCTCCATTCGATTCATCGCGTTGCAAGCTGCAGGTCGACCAAGGTCCACGGCGAGCCGGGAATCCGGCGTGAGCCCGACGAGCCGCTGTCCCGCAACCGCGACCCGGGGACATGGTCGGCATGGTTGGCCAGGATGACCCGTCCTTCGGCATTGACCAATGCCAATTGCCTTCGTGCCGTGCGTAATTCCGGCATCAGCGCGGCATCGATCGTCGTCACCGGTACATCGGATCCGGCGATGCCCAGGAATTCTCCCCGCCGTGATCGCAGCGGCACGCTGAAGGTGCACACGTAGAGGTCGACGCCGGTGTAGTCGAGGTAGGGACCGTACACGTAGCGGGCATTCTGATCGCGGACGGTGGTGAACCACCCCATCGAGTAGTAGTCGTAGAAGTATTCGCTCTGCGGATTCAGGTCCAGGCGCAATCGTTGGGCCGGCCCGCCGTGCTCGAGGTCCGGACACCACCACTCCAGGTAACGCGGCCGGTCGGCGAGCACGCTGTCGGCGACCACCACGCCGGCACCGTTGAACATCGGTCGCTGCTGGTGCAGTTCTCCGACGATCACGTCGCGTAACGGTGCGAGATCGGTCGAGCGCGGAGTGACCCCGGTGTCCTGCAGGCCGTCCCACAGGGCGGTCGTGGCGGAGGCAATTCGGTTCAGCGAGCCGAATACCTGCTCCACCAACGCAGTCACCGCACTCTGCACCCGGTCCATCGCCCCGTCGTCCCGTACTTCGTCGCGGTCGTTCACTGCGTCAACTCCATACGTAGCTCGATCACCCGTCGCACTGTCGCGGCGCTGTGCGCTTCGGCCAGTCCACGGGCGGCCGCCTCGTCCTCCGCGGCGATGGCCGCCACGAGGGCCAAATGCTGTTCGCCCTCTACCTTGGCGTCAGTTGCCATCTGCGGTAGCCATTTCAGCGCGGAAATCTCGGCTTGCAGATTGACTTCGGCACGGGTCAGCCGCGCCGACTGTGCGCACACCGCGACCTCGATCTGAAAGCGGCTGTCGGCACGGCGACCGCGCACCGGGTCCTCGGCGTCAACGAGCCGCTGTGCCAACGATTTCAGGCGGGCGACGTCACCGGCCACCCCGCGGCGTGCGGCGAGCACTGCCGACGCACCCGCAATGGCGAAATGTTCGTCGCCGAGGTCGCGTAGGTCCTGCATGGTCAGGTCGTGCAACCGCGCCAGGGATCGGCTGTTGACGGCATCGGCGGACGCGCGCACGAAGCTGCCACCGCCGCGACCGCGCTTCGTCTCGACCAGGCCCTGCTGACGAAGGACCGCCAGGGCCTCGCGCAGCGTCATGGTGGAGACACCGAGTTGGGTGGCCAACTCGATCTCGCTGGGCAGCTGCTCGCCGTCGGACATCACCCCCATGGCGATCGCCGCGGATATCCGCGCCACCACGGCGTCGGTGCGTGGGCCGGCACCGTCCAGCGGGGAGAGCACTGCCCCCAGGGCGGTGAGCCCGCCCAGTTGTTCGACTGCCACGCCATCTCCTTGCTGGTGACCGCGCGACCGATCGTAACAATTGAGACTTGAACTATGAACTATGAAGGCTTATGTTTTCTACGTTGTGACGAGGCCCACATCGATGGGTTGGACGGATCGACCTCACACCGGGGCCTCGGCAACAGATATGGCCAACCGCCCCGAGGAAAGACAACCGCATGCCCACCGATGCAGTGCCTCATGACGACGACGCCCAACTGGCGGCGTTGGGTTTTCAATCCGAGTTCAAACGTGAGATGAGCCTGTGGGCCAACTTCTCCCTGGGTTTCACCTATCTCTCGCCCGTCGTCGGCATCTACACGTTGTTCGCCTTCGCGCTGGCCTCGGCCGGTCCGCCGATGATCTGGAGCCTGGTGATCGCGGGCGTCGGGCAGATGCTGGTGGCCCTGGTGTTCAGCGAGGTCGTCGCACAGTTCCCGGTCGCCGGCGGGGTATACCCGTGGGCGCGCCGGCTCTGGGGTCGCAAATGGGCCTGGATGACGGGCTGGGTGTACATGTTCGCATTGCTCGCCACCATCGCGGGTGTCGCCTACGGCGCCGGGCCTTTTGTGGCGAGCGTGTTCGGCTTCACGCCGTCGGTGTACTCAACCGTCGGATGTGCACTGGTGATCCTGCTGCTGGCCACGGTCATCAACCTGACCGGCACCAAGACCCTGAGCTACGTTGCGATCTTCGGATTCGCCGCGGAGTTGATCGGCGCGCTCGTCGTCGGCGCCTGGCTGTTGCTCACCCAACGCCACCACGGTCTTGAGGTGTTCTTCCACGGGTTCGGCGCAGAAGGCAACCACAGCTACCTGTACGCCTTCCTGGCGGCAAGCCTCATCGGCGTCTACCAGTACTACGGCTTCGAAGCGTGCGGCGACGTCGCCGAAGAGGTCCGCAACCCGGGCGTCCAGATTCCCAAGTCGATGCGCCGGACCATTTACATCGGTGGCGCCGCAGCGACATTCGTGTGCCTGAGCCTGGTGCTGTCGGTGGTTGACTTCGGTGCGGTCATCAGCGGCGAAGAACCCGACCCGATCTCGACGATTCTGGCCACCGCGTTCGGCACCGTCGGCTCCAAGATCGTGCTCTGCATCGTGCTGATCTCGTTCCTCTCCTGCGCATTGAGCCTGCAGGCCGCGGCCAGCCGCCTGATCTACTCCTATGGCCGTGACGACATGATCGTCGGATCCAAACTGTGGGCCCGGTTCGACTCCAAGCGAGCGGTTCCGCCGTATGCCCTGCTGGCAGCCGTCATCATCCCCGCTGCCCTCATCGTCGGGTCCATCGTGTCGGCCGATGCGCTCACCAAACTCATCAGCTTCGGCTCGGTCGGCATCTACATCGCCTTCCAGATGGTCGTGCTGGCCGCACTGCGCGCCCGCCTCAAAGGCTGGATCCCCAGCGGCAAGTACCAACTCGGTCGGTGGGGCCTCGCCGTCAACATCGGCGCGCTCGTCTACGGCGTCGCGGCAATCATCAACATCTGCTGGCCCCGCACCCCTGATGCCCCCTGGTACGACAACTACATCGTCCTGCTGATGTCGGCGCTCGTGCTGGGTCTCGGCGCGCTCTACATGGTGCTGGCCCGTTCACACCTCAACGGTGCCGCCCCGCATGCCGACGCGATACCTACCGACCACATCGACGTGGTACCGGACCTGTCCACCACCGCAACCGTCGCCGGAGAAGTCAATGCTCACTGATCAACTCACCGAGGCCCCCTTCCTCAACCTCGCCGACCCCGAGTTCTCGGTGCAGTCCGACGAGGTCCGCGCCGCCAGGGAGGCGAGCTGGTATGCCCGGACAAGCTACGGGCTGGCGATCCTGCGCTACGCCGAGGTCGGCAAGCTGATGAAGGATCGCCGTCTGCGGCAAGGGAGCTGGGCGTGGCCGGCGCACAATGGTGTCACCACAGGAACTTTCGCGCACTGGTGGACCAACTCGCTGCTCAACATCGAGGGCGAAGACCACCATCGACTGCGCCGGCTGCTTAATCCGGCGTTCTCGCCCAAACTGATCGGCGGTCTGGTCCCCCGGTTCCAGAAGTTGGCCAATGAGCTGATCGACGACTTCTACGAGGCAGGCCGGTGCGACTTCGCCACCCAGTTCGCCGAGCCTTATGCCGCACGGGTCATCGCGATCATGCTCGGTATCGACGAGTCGGAATGGAAGACGATCGCCGGCTGGTCCAACGATGTGGGTCTGGCCCTCGGGGTGACGCTGCGCCGGGACCTCGATCGCGTCGAGAGCGCGCTCGACGGGTTGTACGGGTACGCCGACGAACTCATCGCCGACCGCAGCGCCCACCCCCGCGACGACTTCGTCAGCAAGTTGGTGCTCGCGGAGCGCGATGGTGAGCACCTCAGTCGCGATGAACTTCGAATCTCCTTGGTGCTGCTGATCTTCGGTGGCATGGACACCACCAGAAACCAGCTCGGGCTGGCCATGCAGACCTTCATGCGGTATCCGGATCAGTGGGAACTGCTGGCTCACCAACCGGAATTGGGCAAGGCCGCGGTCGAAGAGGTGATGCGCGTCAACCCCACCGTCACGTGGGTGACCCGGGAGGCACTGGAGGACTTCGAGTACCAGGGCCTACACATCGAAGCGGGCACCACCATCCATCTGCTGTCGGAATCGGCAGGCACCGATCCTCGCGTCATCCAAGGCAAGCCCTTCGACCTGACCACAGAACGTGTCCCGCACTTCGGTTTCGGCGGCGGCATGCACCACTGCCTCGGGCAC
This sequence comes from Mycobacterium appelbergii, assembly GCF_032883035.1. Classification (NCBI taxonomy): domain Bacteria; kingdom Bacillati; phylum Actinomycetota; class Actinomycetes; order Mycobacteriales; family Mycobacteriaceae; genus Mycobacterium; species Mycobacterium appelbergii. The sequence goes on along the minus strand of NZ_JAMQTH010000022.1, from coordinate 54,198 downwards.
TTCGTAGCCCGCAGCGACATGAGCGAAGCCCTGCCGCTGCTGGCGCAGCGGCTGCACAACCCACGGATCGACGGCACACCGCGCTGGTTGCCGTTGAGCGGAAACACCGGTCCCATCCACCTGCCGATCGCCTTCGACCGCAGCGCAGACCGATCAGAAGTAAGGAGTCCGAAATGAAAGTTCACGTCGACTATCGCACCTGTCAGGACCACGGACAGTGCACGATCGCCGCCCCCGGGGTGTTCCGGATGAATGACGACGGAAAACTCGACTACGACGAGCATCCCGACAACGCGTTGCGCGACGAGATCGAAGAGGCCGTCGACGTGTGCCCGGCGCAGGCCATCTTCCTCGACGGCGAATAGCAACACTCACCCCATCACCCACCCGAGGAGTTCTGATGACCACCACACCGTTGGACCGCCACCGGCACACCAACACATCCGACCCGCGAGCCGACGGCATCGCCGCCACCATCGCCGATCGCGGCGTCGAATTCATCTACTATCAGGTCCCCACCCTCACCGGCCGCACGGTATCCAAAGTTGTTCCCGCCCAGCACCTCACCCGCAATCTCGAAAAGGGCGTGCAGTTCCACCGGACCGCCATGACCGACCTGCACACCGACCGCACCGGCCAACTGCTCGGTGGCGGCGTACAGGCCGCGGAGCTGACCGCCATCCCCGATCTGGACACCTTCGCGGTCATGCCGTGGGACACCTCCGTCGCCCGGTTCTACTGCACCGCCTACGAGCCCGACCACATCGCCGATATCGGGGGCAACTACCTGGCTTTGGACACCCGCGCGGCACTGCACCGGGCCCACGCGGCGTTCACCGAAGAGACCGGGCTGGTGCTCAAGACCGGCTGCGAGCCCGAGATGACCTGGTATGGGCCGGGAATGGAAGTGACCGTACGGCCCGGCGGTAGCACCGCCTACCAGACCGCCAACCTCGAAGTGATGCGCCCGATCTACAAGTTGGTGATCTCCTACGCCCGAGCACTGGGCCTGGACATGATCGAGGGCGACTATGAAGACCCCGGCCAACTCGAGCTGAACTGGCTCTACGACGACTGCACCACGACCGCCGACCGGCTCATCACCTATCGCCAGATCTGTCACCAGGTCGCCCGCGAAACCGGCGTGAAGGCCAGCTTCATGCCCAAGCCCGCCCAGGGCTCGATGGGCAACGGCTGCCACCACAACCTGAGCCTGTGGGACGGGGCCGAGAACGTGATGGCCGAACCCGGTCGCCGCGACCTGCACCTGAGCAAGACGGGATTGCACGCACTCGGCGGGATCCTCGCGCACGCCGCGGGCTCCACGGCCATCATGGCCTCGACGGTCAACTCCTACAAGCGGTTCTGGGACGACGGCCAGTTCGCTCCCACCACCGCGAACTGGGGCATGGACAACAAGACCTGCACCGTGCGGCTGTCGGCGGTCGGCAGGCTGGAGTACAAGATTCCCGATGCCAGCGTGAATCCCTACCTGTCGCACACCGCGCTGCTCGCTGCCATCAAGGACGGTATCGACAACGCCATCGACCCGGGTGACCCGCAGGTCGGCAGCAGCTACGACGGCAAGGGTCTGCATGCCAGGCTGCCGCTGACCCTCGGTGAGGCCGTCACCACGCTCAACGACGACCCCGTCATCCGGGGCTGTCTGCCGGCTGAGCTCGTCGACCAGTACACCGCGGTGAAATTCGACGAGTGGGCCCGCGCGTGCGGCGCCGTCACCGATTTCGACCGCGAGATGTACCTGGAGTACCTGTGAACACCACTCCGCTCAAACTCGTCTGCGTCGACCTGTCCGCCCCACCGTTGTTCGACAAGGCTGCCGCTGACGGCACCCGTTCCGGTTACGAACCCGCCGCCGCGGCGGCCGTGGCCGCACGCATGGGCCGAGAAGTCCAGTGGGTGATCACCACATGGGACGACATGATCCCCGCTGTCAACGACGGGCGCGGTGATGCGGTGTGGTGTGGGCAGGGCATCACCGAAGCACGGGCCGCGCTGGTCGACTTCACCCGCCCCTACGCCGTCTTCGACGAGTCCGTCCTGGTCCGATCCGGAACCTCGGTGAGCCAACCGAGCGAGATGGCCGGGCTGCGTGTCGGTGCGATTGCCGGAAGCACGAACCTTGCGCTGGCGCAGACGTTCCCGGGTGCCATCCCGGTTCCGTTCCCCGGCACCGCCGACGTGCTGGGCGATATGGTTGCCGCGCTGCGCCGCGGTGACGTCGACGCGATCATCGATGACGATGTTGCCATCCTGCCGCTGGGACGCGAGCCGGACCTGACGGTGGGCTTCACCATCGCCACGCGCAACCGCTGGGGCGTCGGAGTGGCCAAGGGCAACAACGCGCTCCGGCAAGGTCTCGATGCCGCACTGGACGAGGTGGTCGGCGACGGCACCCTGCAGCGGATATGGACGCAGTGGATGCCGGACCTGGAGTTCCCGCTCGATGCCGCCGGGGCCCGCCGATAATGCGTCCGTTCATCGCCATTCCCGCGATTCGGTCACCGCGGATCGCGGGATTGCGACGATCCGGCGTCGTCACCGCGGACTGCGTGCTCGAGGCCGTCTTCCGCGCCGGCGGTGAGCCGTACCTGCTTCCGCCGGGCGACAACGTCATCAGCCGACTGCGCTACGCGCACGGTGCGGTCATACCCGGTGGCGCCGATGTGGACCCGGCCAGCTACGGCGCCGCGACTCGTCATCCGCGCACCACGGACACCGACCCGCTGCAGGACGCCTACGATCTGGAGTTCACCAGGACGCTGTTGGCCCAAGGTGTTCCGTTCCTGGCGATCTGTCGCGGTATGCAGGTGGTCAACGTCGCGCTCGGTGGCACCCTGGTCCAGCACCTCACCGACGACGCCACCGCCCACCGTGATGTCGTGCACCGGGTCAGGCTCGACGATGACTGTGCGGTCGCTGCCGCGATGGGCGGCGCTGCCTTCACGGTGTCGTCCTACCATCACCAGGCGATCGAGCGGTTGGGGCGGGGCTTGCGGGTCGTCGGACGCGCCGACGACGACTGCATCGAGGCGGTCGAACACACCGATTGCCCCATGTTGGCCGTCCAGTGGCATCCTGAGGACGACGCGGATACCGCGGACCATCAACAGCGGCTGTTCAATACTGTGGTGGCACAGGCGAATCAACGCCTGCGACAATCGGCCTGAAGTGTCGGTCGGCTCAGCGTCCGGTGATCTTGTTGGCCACCCGGGCCAGCCCGCTCGTGTTCGTCAGACCCCGGGTGGACTCGCGACGGTCGGCGGTCCGGTAGAGCGCATACATCGCCTGGACCCCGAGCCACCGCAGCGGTTCCGGTTCCCACTTGCGGACCCGTCGCCCCACCCAGGGCAAGCGGGTGAGCGCGGTGTCGCGCTTGAGCACGAGGTCGGCCAGCGTGTGCCCGGCCAGGTTGGTGGTGGTCAGGCCGCTGCCGACGTAGCCGCCCGCGGTGCCGAGGCCGCTGGCCGGGTCGAAGTCTACGGTGGCCGTCCAGTCACGCGGCACGCCGAGGACACCACACCACGCGTGCTCGATCGGTACGTCACGGGTCGCGGGGAACATGTCACGGACCAGTGCCCCGAGGGCATCGATGGTCCACTGCTGGGTGGCTCCGCGATGATCGAGTGCCGAACCGTAACGGTAGGGAATCCCCCGTCCGCCCAACGCGATGCGATTGTCGGCGGTCCGCTGGGCGTACATGTAGCCGTGTGCGTAGTCGCCGAGGAGCTCGGCCCCCTGCCAACCGACCTGCCCCAGCACAGCATCCGGCAGCGGCTCGGTGACCACCATGGACGAGTTCATCGGCAGCCACGCCCGGTGCTGTCCCGGCATGGTTGCGGTGAAACCCTCAAGGCAACGCAGGACGACGGGCGCCCGCACATCGCCGCGGGCCGTGAGTGCGCGGCCGGTCTTGATGTCGGTCACCTCGGTCTGCTCGTAGATCGCCACGCCCATGCCCTCGACGACGCGGGCCAGTCCTTGAACCAGCTTGGCGGGTTGCACCCGCGCGCAGTGCGGAGTGAACAGAGCGCCCACCACGCGCTCGACCCGGATCCGGGCGTTTGATTCATCGCCGGTGAGCACCACGAAGTCCTCTTCGGTGGCGCCCCAACTCCGCTCGTACTCCAGCGATTCCCGGAGCCGACCCATCTGCGCCTGGTTACGCGCCACGTGCAGCACACCGTCCTTGACGATGTCGGCGTCGATCCCTTCGGCGTTCGCGACGCCGATGACCTCGTCGACGGCACCCCGCATGGCGCGCATGAGCTCGACGACGCCGTCATGACCGTGGGTCGAGGCATAGGCGTCGCGCGATCCGGCAAGTTCGGCCGAGAGCCAGCCGCCGTTGCGGCCGGACGCCCCGAACCCGGCGAATTCCTTTTCCAGCATGACGATTCGGAGATCAGGCTGCTCACGCTTGAGGTAGTAGGCGGCCCACAGGCCCGTCAGGCCTGCCCCGACGATGCAGACATCTGCGTCCAGTGGACCCGGCAGTGCCGGTCTTGATTCCGGCCAGCCCGCCGCGCGATACCAGAACGACACGCTGCCGTTCACGAAGTCGTTGGCGAGGCCGCTGGTCGTGCGACCGTCGGGGGACATCCTGGTTCTCCTGTACTGGTGCTAGCGATGGACCCTATGCCCCGCCCGACAGGCACCGCAACCGATCCGTCGCGTCTCGCATACGATGTAACTCAGATCACAGCGCGCGCACGTTGCGCGGTTGTGATCGATCGAGCTCAGGGCTTATCGCAACGAATATCGTCGTGAAGATTGCGAGACATGACTGATTTCGTGGAGGATTCGTGGGGACGCGTTGCCGCGTCGCGCCACGAGACAACGAGCGATGAGCACCGAGCATCGTTGGCCCGACCGAGGAGAAGAGAACACATGAGCACGTCCCTGTACGCAGTGGTCGACCCGTCGACAGGCGAGCTGGTCAAGGAATATCCGACCGCCACCGACGAGCAGGTCAAGGAGGCCGTGGACGCGGCGGCCACCGCGTTCCGCCAATGGTCGAGGTCCTCGACCGTCGCCGAGCGCGCAGCGCTGATCCGCCGGGTGGCGCAGCTGCACACCGAACGGAAGGACGAACTGGCGGCGATCATCCAGCGCGAGATGGGCAAGCCGCTGGACCAGTCGATCGGCGAGGTCGAGTTCAGCGCCGCGATCTATGAGTTCTACGCCGACAATGCCGAGAAGTTCCTCGCCGACGAACCGATCGAACTGCTCGACGGCGAAGGGTCGGCAGTCGTCAAACGCGGACCGGTCGGCGTACTGCTCGGCATCATGCCGTGGAACTACCCGTACTACCAGGTGGCACGGTTCGCCGGCCCGAACCTGGTGCTGGGCAACACCATTGTGCTCAAGCACGCACCCCAGTGCCCCGAATCGGCCGCCGCGCTGCAGCAGATCTTCACTGACGCAGGATTCCCCGAAGGCGCCTACGTCAACGTCTACGCCACCAACGAGCAGATCGCCGACATCATCCCCGACCCACGCATCCAGGGGGTTTCACTGACCGGCTCGGAGCGGGCGGGCGCGGCGGTGGCCGAGATCGCCGGGCGGAACCTGAAGAAGGTCGTCCTCGAACTCGGCGGCTCCGACCCGTTCATCGTGCTGAGCACGGCCGACCTGGACGCCACGGTCGACGCAGCGGTCGACGGCCGCTTCGAGAACACCGGCCAGGCCTGCAACGCGGCGAAGCGCATCATCGTGGTCGCGGACATCTACGACGAGTTCGTCGAGAAGTTCACCGCCAAGGTGCTGGCCAAGGCTGACGGGCTGGCCCCACTGTCGTCGACTGCCGCTGCTTCCCGCCTGGACGACCAGGTCAAACGCGCTGTCGACAGCGGCGCAGAGTTGAGCTCCAACGGCCAGCGCAACGGCGCATTCTTCCCTCCCGGAGTGCTGACCGGTGTGTCCGCCGACTTCCGTGAAGAACTGTTCGGCCCGGTGGCGTCGGTCTACAAGGTCGCCGACGAAGACGAAGCCGTCGAACTGGCCAACGACACCCCGTTCGGCCTGGGCTCCTACGTCTTCACCACCGACATCGACCAGGCCCGCCGGGTTGCCGACAAGATCGACGCCGGAATGGTGTTCGTCAACGCCGTCGGCGCCGAGGGTGCCGAGCTGCCCTTCGGTGGGGTGAAACGGTCGGGCTACGGCCGCGAACTCGGCCGCTTCGGCATGGACGAATTCGTCAACAAGAAGATGATCAGGATCGTCTGATCCGACGCTCCGATCCGACGCTGAGTGCCGGCGGGACCCACGGTCCCGTCGGCACCTCAGCGCCGACCGGGCTCACCGCTTGGTGAACACCGTGCGGTGCCAGTCCTTTTCGGCCACTCCGGTGATGTCGCTCATGACGTGCTTGATGGTGAGGTACTCCTCGAAGGAGTAGTCGCTCATGTCCTTGCCGAAGCCCGAAGCACCGACCCCGCCGTGCGGCATCTCGCTGATGATCGGGATGTGGTCGTTGATCCACACACAACCGGCGTTGATCTCGCGGGAGGCCCGCTGCGCCCGGTACACGTCGCGGGTCCACGCCGAGGCCGCCAGCCCGTACACGGTGTCGTTGGCCTGACGCAACGCGTCGTCGTCGTCGGTGAACGAACGCACGGTGAGCACCGGACCGAAAACCTCGTCGCGGTAGACCTCGGAGGCCTCGTCGACATCGGCGATCAGCGTCGGACGGTAGAACGATCCGGGCCCGTCGGGCGCCACCCCGCCGGTGACGATGCGACCGCCCTGCCCCGGGGCGCGCGCCACCATCGCGGCCACCTTGTCGCGGTGTGCCGCAGAAATGAGTGGACCCAGGTCGGTATCGGGGTCGTGCGGATCGCCGATCGCGACCTTGCCCATCAACTCGGCCACCCCGGCGACGAAGTCGTCATAGAGATCGCGCGCCACGATGGCGCGGGTGGCCGCGGTGCAGTCCTGGCCCGTGTTGATCAGTGAGCCCGCGACCGCGCCGTGGATCGCGGCGTCCAGGTCGGCGTCGTCGAACACCACGAACGGGGCCTTGCCGCCCAGTTCCAACTGCGTGCGGTGACCGTGGACGGCGGCCGCAGCCATGACCTTGCGGCCGACCGCGGTGGAGCCGGTGAAGGTCACGACGTCGACGTCGCGGTGCCCGGCCAGCGCGGTCCCCACGTCCGACCCGGCGCCGGTGACGACGTTGAACACCCCGTCGGGCAGTCCGGCCTCACTGGCCAGGCGCGCCAGCGTCAGCGTGGTCAGCGGGGTGATCTCGGCAGGTTTGATCACCACCGAACAGCCCGCGGCCAGCGCCGGGATCACCTTCCACACCGCCATCTGCAGCGGATAGTTCCACGGGGCGATGGTCGCGACCACCCCGACCGCTTCGCGCCGGATGCTCGACGTGTGGTCACCGGAGTACTCGGCGGTGGCCTTGCCCTCGAGATGGCGGGCGGCGCCGGCAAAGTAATCGATGTTGTCGACGCTGCCCGGCACATCGAACTGCGTGGCCAACCGCATCGGCTTACCGGTCTGGCTGACCTCCTCGGCGGCCAGGTCATCCGAGTGGTCGCCGGCCAGCTTGGCGAGCTTGGCCAGCACCTCGGAGCGCTCCGCGGGGGTTGCTCCTGACCATGCAGGCAATGCGGCTCGCGCCGCGGCCACGGCAGTGTCCACGTCAGCAGGGGTGGCCAGGGCGTATTCGGCAACGGTCTTACCCGTCGCCGGATCGGTGATCACGTGCGTCCCGCCGCCCGTCGCCACCGAGGCCCCGTTGATCCAACTACTAGCCAAGTTCACCGCAACACTCATGCCTCAACGCTAACCGATGCGCCAAGCTCTCAGCTACGGGATACCGCAGCCACAGCGTCCCCATACGCGTGAATTCATCGATATAGTTGCCTCAAACAACGGATTCCGTGCACAATCGGTGGCATGACCAACCCAGATGGTCACGACTTGGCGCCTGTGCCACTGCGCGTGAACCATTCTCGTGCCGCCGCCCCGTTTCAGTTGGACGAACTGTCGAAGGCGATCATCGAGAAGCTGCAGGCCGACGGCCGACGCTCGTACGCGGGCATCGGTAAGGCCGTCGGACTCTCAGAAGCGGCGGTACGCCAACGCGTACAGCGGATGGTCGATGCCGGTGTCATGCAGATCGTCGCGGTGACGGACCCGTTACAGCTCGGGTTCGCCCGCCAGGCGATGATCGGCATCCGCTGCACCGGCGATACCACCAAGTTGGCCGAGAAACTGGCCAACATCGAATCAGTGGACTACGTCGTGCTCACCGCGGGTTCATTCGACGCCATCGTCGAGGTGGTCTGCGAAGACGACGACAGCCTGCTCGAGCTGCTCAACACCGAGATTCGGGCATTACCGGGAGTGATATCCACCGAAACCCTCGTTTACTTGAAACTAGTTAAGCAGCAATACAATTGGGGAACACGATGACAATCGCAGATATCGCTGAAACCACGTCTACAGATCTCGCCGCCAAGGCCGACCGCCACCTGTGGGGACATTTCGCCCGCCACGGCGAAGGCATCACCCCGCCGATCATCACCCGGGGTGAGGGCGTACGGATCTTCGACGACGCAGGCAAGAGCTACATCGACGGCCTGTCCGGACTTTTCGTCGTCCAGGTCGGCCACGGCCGTAAAGAGCTGGCGGAGGCCGCGGCGAAGCAAGCCGAGAAACTGGCCTTCTTCCCGCTGTGGTCCTACGCCACCCCGCCGGCGATCGAGCTGGCCGAACGTGTCGCCAACTACGCGCCCGGTGACCTGAACCGGGTGTTCTTCACCACCGGCGGCGGCGAGGCCGTCGAGAGCGCCTGGAAACTGGCCAAGCAGTACTTCAAGCTGACCGGCAAACCCGGTAAGCACAAGGTCGTTTCGCGTGCAATCGCCTATCACGGCACGCCGCAGGGCGCGCTGGCGATCACCGGCATCCCGGCGTTCAAGGCGCCGTTCGAGCCGTTGACCCCCGGTGGCTTCCGCGCACCGAACACCAACTTCTACCGGGCTCCCGCCGAATATGCCCACGACGAGAAGGCTTTCGGCCGCTACTGCGCCGATCGCATCGCCGAGGCCATCGAGTTCGAGGGTCCCGACACCGTGGCCGCGGTGTTCCTGGAGCCGGTGCAGAACGCCGGTGGCTGCTTCCCGCCGCCGCCCGGATACTTCGAACGCGTCCGCGAGATCTGCGACGAGTACGACGTGCTGCTGGTGTCCGACGAGGTCATCTGCGCCTACGGCCGGATCGGTTCGATGTTCGCGTGTGACGACCTCGGGTATGTGCCCGACATCATCACCAGCGCAAAGGGTTTGACGTCGGGCTACTCCCCGCTGGGTGCGATGGTCGCGCACGACCGGTTGTTCGAGCCGTTCAGCGACGGGCAGACGGTGTTCGGCCACGGCTACACCTTTGGCGGACATCCGGTGTCGGCCGCCGTCGCGCTGGCCAACCTGGACATCTTCGAGCGTGAGGGCATCAACAACCACGTCAAGGAGATGGCCCCGGCATTCCGGTCCACGCTGGAGAAGCTCTACGATCTGCCGATCGTCGGCGACGTGCGCGGCGAGGGCTTCTTCTACGGCATCGAGCTGGTCAAGGACAAGACCACCAAGGAGACGTTCAACGACGAGGAGTCAGAACGCCTTCTGCGCGGGTTCTTGACGCCGGCCCTGTGGGAGGCCGGTCTGTACTGCCGGGCCGACGACCGCGGCGACCCAGTAGTGCAGCTCGCCCCACCGCTGATCAGCGGGCAGGCGGAGTTCGACGCCATCTACGAAATCCTGCACGATGTCCTGGGTCGAGCCAGCGAGATGATGTAGCCCTTCTCTCTTTCACCCTTCGCCGAAACGGCATTCCAGCAGAGGAAGTTCGAGTAACCCGCTGCCGGAATGCCGTTTCGGCGGAAGACTTGGCTGGGTGTCACGCAAACCACCGATCGATCCCGTCCGCTGGACCCCGCCGCCCATAACTCCGCTGCCGGACTATCCCGCAGCGGAGCTGACGGTCGTGCCGATCCCCGGCCATGCGCCCGAGGATGTGGTGGTCGACGCCGATCGCAACATCTGGACCGGTGTGGACGACGGCCGAATCCTGCGCATCTCCCCCGACGGTGTACCCACCGTGGTGGCCGATACCGGCGGTCGCCCACTGGGCCTGGCGGTCTCGGGCGACGGGCGGCTGTTGATCTGCGACAGCCCGCGTGGCCTGCTGGCCATGGACCCCCGCAACGGTGCGCTCGAAGCACTGGTCGAGAAGGTCGCAGGCAGACACCTGCAATTCTGCTCGAATGTCACCGAAACATCCGATGGCACAATCTATTTCACAGAATCCACCAGCGCGTTCACCTATGAGTACTTCAAAGGTGCGGTGCTGGAGGCCCGCGGGCGCGGCAGCCTGTTCCGTCGCGATCCCGACGGCACGGTCACCACGCTGCTCGAGGGCATCTATTTCACCAACGGCGTTACCGTCACCACCGACGGATCAGCGTTGGTGTTCGCCGAGACCTTGTCCCGGCGACTGTCGAAGTACTGGCTCGAAGGACCACAGGCAGGGACAGTGACGCCACTGGTCCAGAATCTGCCCGGACACCCCGACAACCTGTCCACCGGCGCCGACGGCCGCATCTGGTGCGCGTTGGTGTCCCCCGTCAACGCCGCCGCGGAGTGGCTGGCACCTCGGGCCCCGGTGCTGCGAAAGATCCTGTGGCAGTTGCCCGACCGATTGGCACCGCAGATCAAACCAGAGGTGTGGGCCGTCGCGTTCGACGCCGACAGTGGCGAACCCGTATCCGGCCTGCGCACCCACCACCCCGACTTCGGTATGGTCACCGGCCTGGTCGAGTCCGAGGGCCGACTGTGGATGGGTTGCATCGGGTCACCGGCGGTGGCCTACGTGGCGGTGTGAGCGCCTCTACGTCCACACCACCAGCCCGTCCGCCCGTAGGTGGGCGCCATCGGCGGGAGTGTGTTCGACGAGGCGCCCGTCGTGCATCAGGTGCTGCACGCTCACACCGAAGCGCAGCACCGCCACATCGGCCACGAGACGACGGTGACACCGCCACCACACGCTCTCGCTGCACATCATCGCCGTCCGCACGCGGGCGACGCCCTCCAGCAGTTCGGTGAGGCCGTCGGAGAACTCTTCGGTGCGGCTGTAGGCGGCATACGCAGCGAACTGCTCGACACGCCACCACGGGTCTTCCCGAGGTGAGCCGGCCGGTAGGCGTCGTCGCCCACCCAGGCGGGGCTCCACGCGGTAGGTGATACCGGCTTCCGGCAGCCAACGGCGCAGCGCGTCTGTTTCGACATCGGGATTGTGCCTACTGTGGGGGAACCGTCGGATATCCACCAGCGCTTTGACATCCACGCCACCAAGGAGCTCTGCCAGCGCCTCCCGACGCAGCGATCCGTGTCCCACCGATATCAACGTCATGTCAGTTGCCATCATCGCGCAGTTTCAGGGCCTCGGCGTCGTCGGCAGGGCTCAGTTTCAACTTTAGTCACACTAGTCACAGCGTGGCTCCCGTGAGCCGGGCGGCAGATCGCCTACTCTGCAAACCCGATGGCGACCTTACGGAGAACCTCGAAGCGCGGCCTGTCTCTACTGGCCGCGCTGGCCGTGTTCGCTGCGCCCGCGATGGTCGCAGGCCCTGCGGCCCGCGCCGAACCCGATATGCCGCCCGCGGCCAACACCTGCCCCTACAAGGTGACCACCCCGCCTGCCGTCGACGCGTCGGAGGTCCCCAAGCCCGGTGACCCCACGCCGGGCCCGTTGCCGGTACCGGCCAAGTCCGTCGGCGGTGAGGCACTTTCGGGTTGCGGCATCATCACCGCGCCCAACACGCCGCCGCTACCCAACGACGTCTCCGCCGAGGCCTGGCTGGTTGCCGACCTGGACACCGGAGACGTCATCGCCGCCAGGGACCCGCACGGCCGCCACCGCCCGGCCAGCATCATCAAGGTCCTCGTTGCGACGGCGGCCCTCAACGAGCTCAACCTCAACAAGCGTGTCGCGGGCACCCAGGAAGATGCGAACTCCGAAGGCACCCGCGTCGGTGTCGGCCCCGGCGGCCAGTACACGATCAACGATCTGCTGCACGGCCTGCTGATGCACTCCGGCAACGACGCCGCACATGCGCTGGCCGTCCAACTCGGCGGCATGGACACCGCGTTGCAGAAGCTCAATGTGTTGGCAGGCAAGCTCGGTGGCCGCGACACCCGTGCCGCAACCCCGTCCGGCCTGGACGGCCCTGGCATGAGCACGTCGGCCTACGACATCGGGCTGTTCTACCGGTACGCCTGGCAGAACCCGGTTTTCGCCGACATCGTGCACACCGAGACCTACGACTTCCCCGGCCGCGACGGCAATCCGCCCTACCCGGTGGAGAACGACAACCAGTTGCTCTACAACTACCCCGGCGCGCTCGGCGGTAAAACCGGGTACACCGACGACGCCGGGCAGACATTCGTCGGCGCGGCCAATCGTGACGGGCGACGACTGGTCGCCGTGTTGATGCGGGGCACCCGGGTGCCGATCGCGCCGTGGGAACAGGCCGCACATCTGCTGGACTACGGGTTTGCGACGCCCCCGGGCACCAAGGTCGGCACGCTGGTCGACCCCGATCCATCGCTGGCGGCCCCCGAACCCGAACAGCCCTCGGCGGCCCAGGCCGCGGCGGTCCTGCCTTCCGCCGACACGCTCCCGGTGCGGGTCGGGGTGGCGGTCGTCGGCGCGATCGTCGTGTTGCTGCTCATGATGGTCGCCCGGTCACTGAACCGTCGTCCCGTGCGCTGACTCGTTTCCCGCGTAATCCCCCGCGAGAAGACAGTTAGGTCCCCGCAGAGCACGGTTTTCGGGTACCGCAGCGTCTGCTCGCCGGGGATGGCGATCCGCACACTGACTGTGGACGAAGCCTCACCACGGACCGATGACGTACTCGAGTAGCGCGAGTGACAGGGCACCGAGCATTGCGATCGCCCATGCCGCGGCCACCGTCAGCCCGGTCACCCGGGTCGGCGTCAGTTTCGACAGCAGCGCACCGGCCGCGGCGCCCAGCCCGCCAAGGACCACCGCCCCGCCGAGCACCAGATAGAACACCGACCCGAGCGCCGCGGTGGGCGCGGCATCCAGCCCTCGTGCGTAGCCGCCGAACGGGACAGGAAACCGGTACACCGCACCGACAATGGCGGCGGCGACCGGCGCCCACCCGATAGCTGCTGCGGCGCCCAGCAGAGCGGTTCGCCAGCTCACCTGCTACCACCGCCGCAGGAGCGCCTCGGCTCCTGCGCAGAGTTGCGCCAGGGTGTCTGCGGCCGAGCGCACCTGGGTCACCGATCCGATGCCCTGCCCGGCGTTGACGGGCGTTCCGCGCAGCACCCGTTCGGGAATGGTTGCCGGCCAACGATATCCGGCTGCGATGTCGAATTCTCGAGTTAATTCGGTCTCGGTGCCTGCCACCAGGGCATCCCGGGCGGGCGCCGGCGTCAACGCCTCGGCACAGGTGGCGAACAACGTGCCCACCCAGGCTCCTGCCGCACCGGCCGCCAACACCGCAGCCACACCGCGTGCCGACGAGATGCCACCCGCCGCCAGTACCGGCACCTCGACCTGATCAAGCACCTCGGCCAGCAGTGGCAGCGTGCCGATCACGGGTTCGCCGTGCCCACCTCCCTCGGCGCCGCGCGCCACCAGGACGTCGACCCCGGCGTCGACGGCGCGCCGGGCCGCTTCGACCGTGGCCACCTGCGTCGTCACGGTCACCCCGACGTCGTGCGCCCGATGCACCCAGGTCCAGTCCTCGCCGAAGCTGACACTCAGCAATGCGGGCCCGGCCGCGAGCGCCACGTCGAGCAGCTCCGGCTGATCGGCCATCACCCAGTGCACGAGGCCAATACCGAACGGGCGGTCGACGTTTCCCATCGCGTCGAGTTCGTGTCGGAGCAGCTCCGGGGTGGCCGAGCTGCCCATCCCGATCATGCCCAGCCCGCCTGCGGCCGACACCGCGGCCGCCAGCGTGCCTCCTGCTGCCCCGCCCATCGGCGCGTTCACGATCGGCGCGTCGATGCCGATGGCCGTTGACCATGTGGTTGCCAAGCTCACAGCCTGCGACGCTACCCGGTTTGCTACCGTGGAATTGCCAGCATCTGGCACCGGACGAGGCGGCACCGTACCCGGACAGCGACAAGACGGGCCTTGGAGGTGCACCATGGCTTGGATCATTCTCGTCGTGTCAGGCGCGTTCGAAGCGGTGTGGGCGACGGCGCTCAGCAAGACCGACGGCTTCACCCGACTGGCACCATCGCTGGTATTCGGTGTCGCCCTGGTGATTTCGATGGGCGGCCTGGCCATCGCGATGCGCACTCTGCCCCCGGGCACCAGCTACGCGGTGTGGGTGGGGATCGGCGCGACGCTGACCATCTGCTACGCCATGATCACCGGCGCTGAGTCCGCGTCGGTGATCAAGATCCTGCTGATGCTCGGCATAGTCGGCTGCATCGTCGGACTCAAAGCCATCGGTCACTGAGGGATCACGTTCTCGGGCCGGATGTGCGCACGGCGTGCTCTCCTTCGGCGAGACGACCGAGCGCCAGCGCCCCGACCAGCAGGCCGAAATCGCGCAGCGCCACGTCGTAGAAGCCGGGCAGGGTGATCAGATTGATGATGATGCCGGCCAGCCAGGCCGCGACGACGTACGCACCGATCCGGGGCGCGACGGCGACAAGGATGCCGGCGACAATCTCGATCACTCCGACCAGGTGCATTGCCGTCGCGGCGTCACCGGGCAGCAGCCGGTCGATCCACGGTGCGAGATAGCCCTGCCAGTCGGTCATCAGATTGGTGAACTTGTCCAGGCCGAACAGGATCGGCGCGACGGTGAACACCGTGCGCAACAGCAGGAATGCCTGGTGCGTCGGGTCCTTGAGGAGCTGGGAGCGGTTCGCGGTGGTAGCCATGGCAGGCTCCAATCTGTAACGGATAGTAGTTTGTACGTTAGGCTTCAGAATTTCTAACGTCAATAGATCCTTCCGATAGAAAGGGTGGCCATGCCGATAGCCGACCGTGATGCAGCCGGAATCGGGGCGCTGGCCGACCCGATCCGCCGCCGGCTGTATGAATTCGTGTCCACCCAGCCCACCGCTGCCAGCCGAGAGCAGGCAGCCGAGGCCGTCGAGATCCCGGTGCATCAGGCGAAGTTTCACCTGGACAAACTGGAAGCCGAAGGGTTGCTGATCGCCGACTACGCGCGGTTGCACGGACGCTCGGGCCCGGGCGCCGGACGCCCGTCGAAGCTGTACCGGCGGACCGACCGCGACATCGCGGTGTCCCTGCCCGACCGCGAATATCAGCTGGCCGGCCAGTTGATGGCCGATGCCATCGCCGCGGCGGCGGCCACCGGCGCCCCGGTCATCGACACGCTCCACCGCCACGCCCATGCCCGTGGCCGCGCCTGGGGTGAGTCAGCCATCGACGGCCGGGAGCCGCCGACCACCCCTGTGGCGGCCTTGGCGCTGGCCACCGAGGTGATCGCCGAGCACGGCTACGAGCCACGGCACCAAGACGGCCGGGTGGTACTGGCGAACTGCCCGTTCCACCAATTGGCAAAGACCCAAACCGAATTGGTGTGTCAGATGAACCATGCACTGCTCGGCGGCCTGACCGAAGCGTTGCAGCCACATGGTCCCGCCGCCGAACTCGATCCGGGGCCAGACCGCTGCTGCGTGGTACTCCACGCGCCGGCATAGCGCCAGATCAGCGTCGTCTGAACCGTGCCAGCCCAAGAGCGCCAATTGCACCCGCGGCCGCGGCGGCCAACACCCCGGGCGCACCGATGCCCTCACGCACCTGCACCCGGGTGATGATCTGGGCGGGTTCGGGCGCCGCGACCGGCGCGATGGCCAAACTCTCCTTCGTCGTGGCCGCCCACGCCGTGGCGAACAGGATCAGTCGCGCGGTCACGTAGGCGAACACCATCAGGCCCAGTACGGGACCGAACGTCGCACCGGCCGGGCCGTTGAGGACCGACTGCAGATAGATCGACGCCACCTGCTTGAAAATCTCAAATCCGATGGCCGCCAGCAATCCTGCCTGCAGTGAACTGCGGAAGCTGACCGCCTCACGCGGCAGCCGCGAGATGATCCAGGTGAACAGCAACCATGAGATGCACACCGACACCAGCAACGAGATCACCCGCAGCCCGATACCGATCCCGGAGACGTCGCCGAACCCGATCCATCCCAAGACCCGACGCATCAACGACGGGTCGCCCAGCGCGGTGAGTGCGATGGTGATCACCATCGCCAGGAAGGCGGACACGAGCGCCACCAGATCCGACAGCTTGGACCGGACGAAACCCGATACCTCCTGACGCTGCTCCCACATCTGGCTCAGCGCCTCACGCAGGTTCGCCATCCAGCCCAGCCCCGCCCAGGCCGCGGTGGCCAGACCGATGACACCCACGGTGCCGCGCGAGGCGATGGCCGAGTCCATCAACGTGATCAGCTGCTGGCCGAGGTCGCCGGACACCGCATTGCGGATCTGTTCCTCGATCTCGTCGAGCAGCTCGGGTCGGCTGGCCAGGACGAAGCCACCGGCCGCGAAGCCCACCATCAACAGCGGGAACAGCGCAAAGATCGTGAAATAGGTGATCCCCGCGGCGTAAAAATTGCCCTTGCAGTCGTTATAGCGTTGCTGGGCACGCATGACATGGTCGAACCACGGATACCGTGCCCGCAGCCGATCCAGAATCCCCGGCTTCTCCTGCTCGTTCACCAACACCCCTCCCCGGGCGTCTACGACGTTTGCTGAAGAAACCCTATCCTGTCGTAAACCCGCGCGAGCGTACTGCCCGACACCTGCCTGGCACGGTCCGCTCCGGCGGCCAGCACGGCCTGCAGTTCGGTGGTGTCGGCGAGCAGTTCATCCACCCGGGTCTTGATCGGAGTGACGAATTCCACTACCGCATCGGCGGTGTCCTTCTTCAGATCGCCGTAGCCGCGCCCGGCGTAGCCCTCGACGAGCTTGTCGACATCGGCGCCGGTGACCGCGGACTGGATGGTCAGCAGGTTGGACACGCCAGGTTTGGCTTCCGGGTCGAACCGGATCTCCCGTTCGCTGTCGGTCACCGCGGAGCGGATCTTCTTCGCGGTGGCCTTCGGATCATCGAGCAGGCTGATCAGCCCGGTATCGGTGGCCGCCGATTTGCTCATCTTCGCCGTCGGGTCCTGCAGGTCATAGATCTTCGCGGTCGACTTGGGGATCATCGGCTCGGGCACCACGAAGGTGTCCGGGAATCGGGAGTTGACCCGCTGGGCCACATCGCGGGCCAGCTCCAGATGCTGGCGCTGATCCTCTCCGACGGGCACCAGATCGGTGTCGTAGAGCAGCACGTCGGCGGCCATGAGCACCGGATAGGTGAACAGGCCGACCGTGGTCGCATCGGCACCCTGCTTCTGCGACTTGTCCTTGAACTGCGTCATCCGCGAAGCCTGCCCGAACCCGGTGAAACATCCCAGCACCCAAGCGAGTTGGCTGTGCTCGGGCACGTGACTCTGGACGAAAACCGTGCTGCGGGACGGATCGATACCAAGCGCGAGGTACTGCGCCGCGGTCACCAGCGTGCGCCGCCGCAGCGTCTCCGGGTCCTGAGCAACGGTGATGGCGTGCAGGTCGACGACACAGAAGAACGCGTCGTAGCCATCCTGC
Source organism: Mycobacterium appelbergii (assembly GCF_032883035.1). Taxonomy (NCBI): domain Bacteria; kingdom Bacillati; phylum Actinomycetota; class Actinomycetes; order Mycobacteriales; family Mycobacteriaceae; genus Mycobacterium; species Mycobacterium appelbergii. The sequence goes on along the minus strand of NZ_JAMQTH010000022.1, from coordinate 36,480 downwards.
AGCTGCGCCCAGTGCGTCACCGCTCCCAGCGCGTTGCCGAGGTGCAGGGAGTCAGAGGTGGGTTGGGCGCCGGAGAACACGACGCGTTTGCTTCCGCTACTCATGATGAGTCGATTTTCCCATTGACGTCATCCGTGCTCCCCGCGGGTCAATTGTCGCAGCACCCGCAGGAACACTTTTCGATCCTCGGCACTCAATTCACCGAGCCAGCGCTCCTCCCCCCGCTGGATTTCGGCCTGCACCGCGTCCTTGAGCTCACGGCCGGCCGGCGTGATCGCCAGCAGGCGCACCCGGCGGTCGTCCGGATCCGGTTGACGCTCGATGAGGCCGTCGCGCTGCAGTTCGTCGAGCGTGGGAATGATGCGTGTCTTGTCCGCCCCGATCGCCTCGGCAAGCGCGGCCTGGGTGCGGATCGAGGAGCGGTCAAGCGCATTCAGCACGACATAGCCCCACATCGTCACGCCGTGCGCTTCCAGCACGGGCATTTCGGCGGCGGCCAACTCTCGCACCAACGGAGCGAGCATGGCCGCCAGGTCAGGACGTCGCGGCACCCGATCATGGTAGGCGTTGCTTTATCGTATGCATGCGCTTACGATACGCGCATGACTACTATTTCCGCGGATATCCGCCCCCCGCACCGCACCGCAGTCCTGCGTTCCATCGACGTGGTCAACACCGTGACGACGACGGATCTGAATCTGCCCACGCCGTGCGCGGGCTGGACGCTCACAGACCTGCTCGCCCACATGACCGTCCAGCACCGCGGATTCGCCGCGGCGGCCCGAGGAAACGGCGCCGACGAAGAGATCTGGCGTCCCGGGACCGTCGTCGACGCGGTGGCAACCGATCCGGTCGCGGCCTATGCCGCGGCCGCCCACGAGGTGCTCGACGCGTTCGCCGCCGATGGCGTCGACGAGGCCACCTTCGCGCTACCCGAGTTCGGACCGGGGGCGACATTTCCCGGCTCGCTGGCGATGGGCTTCCACTTCGTGGACTACGTGGTGCACGGTTGGGATGTCGCCGCGACCCTGGGCACGCCATACGAATTGCCCGCCGACGTCGTCGAGGCTGTACTGCCGCTCGTACTGATGGTGCCGGACGGCGAGATCCGAACCGCTGCAGGCGCGCCGTTCGCTCCGGCGGTCAAAGCTACCGGCGCAACGGATTTCGAGCGGATCCTGTTGCACCTCGGCCGCACACCGGGCTGGCGTCAGCCGAACTGAACAGTCACCGGAGAGTGGTCGGACCAACGTAGGGCGTACAACTCGGCACGGTCCACGTGCGCGGACACCACCCGCGCCGCGAGCGCAGGGCTCGCCAGGTGATAGTCGATGCGCCAGCCGGCGTCGTTGTCGAATGCCTTGCCGCGCCAGGACCACCAGCTGTACGGGCCCGCCACATCGGGATGCAACGCCCGCACCACGTCCACCCAGCCGGTGGCCAACAACTCGGTGAGCCACTGCCGCTCGCTGGGCAGGAAACCAGCCTTCTTGAGGTTGCCTTTCCAGTTCTTGATGTCGTTCTCGGTGTGCGCGATGTTCCAGTCGCCACACAACACCGCATCGCCGTCGCGCAACTCGGCCATCCGCGTCGCGACGGCCGCCATGAACCGCTCCTTCTCCAGCTGGCGGTCGGTCTCGGCCTCACCGGTCGGGACGTACACGCTGGCCACCGTCAGGCCCCCGGTGTCGACCTCGAGATAGCGGCCGTGCGCCGCGAATTCGTCCGAGGCGATCAACCGGGTCGCAGCGATCGGGTGTCGCGACAGCACCGCAACACCGTTGCGGCCCTTGAGGTGCGGATCGGCCGACGCCAGGTTCCAGCCGTCGGCGAGCGCGGGGGCCAACGCGTCGGCGAGCTGATCGTCGTCGGCCCGGGTCTCCTGCAGACAGACCACATCGGCGGTGGTCTCCTTCAACCAGGGCAACAGCCCCAGATTGTCGGTGGACCGCTGCTTGACCGCGGCGCGGATGCCATTGACGTTGATGGTGCTGACCGTCATCGATGTTCGCGCGCTCACGTCCGCCAAGGCTACCGACCGGCGCCGACAACCCGACCGCGCCCCTTGCGGTACCGGCGGTATCACCTTAATGTCGTCCGGCATGGCCGAACGTGCACCGATCCACCTGGGTTTCGTCGGCGGTGCCGACAATCCACCGCGGGAACCGATCCTGCTGCTACACCCGTTCCTGCTGTCGCAGAGCGTATGGAAGTACGTGGCGCCCCAGCTTGCCCAGACCGGCCGCTACGAGGTGTTCGCGCCGACCATGCCGGGCCACAACGGCGGCACGCGGGGACGACTGTTCCTCGACGTCGCGACACTTGCCGATGATGTCGAGCGCCGCCTCGACGAGCTGGGCTGGACGACCGCGCACATCGTCGGCAACTCCCTGGGTGGCTGGGTGTCCTTCGAGCTGGAACGCCGCGGCCGGGCCCGCACCCTGACCGGTATCGCACCCGCGGGCGGCTGGGACCGCTTCACCCCGGCGAAATTCGAGATCATCGCCAAATTCATGGCCGGGCTGCCGGTGATCCTGGCCACCACCGCGCTGGGGCAGCGCATCCAGCGGCTGCCGCTCTCCCGGCAGATCTCCTACCTGGCCGTCAGCGCGACGCCCGATGCGCTCAACGAGAGTGACCGCCACGATCTCATCGAGGACGTCTCGCACTGCCCCGCGTATTTCGAGCTGATGTACAAGGCTTTGACCACACCCGGGCTCACCGAGCTGGCGCAATCGCGCACCCCGACACACCTGGTGATCTGCGAGAAGGATCGTGTGCTGCCCGCACCGCGGTTCACCCGACACTTCACCGACAACCTGCCGCCGGGGTCAGAGGTCACCCGGCTCGACGGGGTGGGCCACGTGCCGATGTTCGAGGCGCCGAGCCGGATCACCGAACTGATCGTCGAATTCGTCGACCGTCATGTCGGCCCGGAGCGCGCGACCGGTTAGGCCTCGAGTGCCGTCTTGAGGTGCCCCGCGATCGCGGCGAGGAACTCTTCACTGGTCTGCCAGGCCTGCTCCGGTCCGATGAGCAGGGCCAGATCCTTGGTCATCTGCCCGCCTTCGACGGTCGAGATGACGACCTCTTCCAGCGTCTCGGCGAAGCGCGCCACCTCGGGTGTCTTGTCCAACTTGGCGCGGTGCTCCAGACCGCGGGTCCAGGCGAAGATGGATGCGATCGGGTTGGTCGAGGTCGGCTTGCCCTGCTGATGCTGGCGGTAGTGCCGGGTGACCGTGCCGTGCGCCGCCTCGGCCTCGACGGTCTTCCCGTCAGGGGTCATCAGCACCGAGGTCATCAACCCCAACGAGCCGTAACCCTGTGCGACGGTGTCGGATTGAACGTCCCCGTCATAGTTCTTGCAGGCCCAGACGTACCCGCCCTCCCACTTCAGGCAGGCGGCCACCATGTCGTCGATCAACCGGTGCTCGTAGGTCAGTCCGCGCTTGTCGAACTCCGCTTTGTACTCCTCATCGAAGATCCGCTGGAATTCGTCCTTGAACATCCCGTCGTAGCCCTTGAGGATGGTGTTCTTCGTCGACAGGTAGACCGGGTAGTCCTGCTGCAGCCCATAGGAAAACGACGCCCGCGCGAAGTCCTGGATGGACTTGCGGAAGTTGTACATCCCCATGATCACGCCGCCGTCTTCGGGGATCTTGACGACGTCGTGCACGATCGGCTCGCTGCCGTCATCCGGAGTGAACGTCACGGTGAACGTGCCGCCCTGCTCGACCTTGGCGTTGAACGCCCGGTACTGGTCCCCGAACGCGTGCCGGCCGATGATGATCGGCTTGGTCCAGCCCGGGACCAGACGCGGCACGTTCTTGATCACGATCGGCGCCCGGAAAATGGTCCCACCCAAGATGTTTCGGATCGTTCCGTTGGGTGAGAGCCACATCTCCTTGAGGTCGAACTCTTTGACGCGGGCCTCATCGGGCGTGATGGTCGCGCACTTGACACCGACACCGTGACGCTTGATGGCCTCGGCCGCGTCGATCGTGACCTGGTCGCCGGTCTCGTCGCGATGCTCGATGCCGAGGTCGTAGTAGTCCAGGTCGATGTCGAGGTACGGCAGGATCAACTGATCCTTGATCATCTTCCAGATGATGCGAGTCATCTCGTCACCATCGAGTTCGGCGACCGTGCCGTCGACCTTGATCTTGGCCATTGTGCGACTCCCCGCGTCCGACCCGGGCCTACACAGAACCGAGCGTGTCGTTGAACGTCTTGCTCGGCCGCATCACCGCGGTGGTCTTGTCGCGGTCCGGGTAGTAGTAGCCGCCGATGTCGGCGGGCCCGCCCTGCGCCTGGTTGAGTTCGGAGACGATGGCGTCCTCATTCTCGGCCAGCGACTTGGCCAGTGGCGCGAAATGCTCGGCCAGTTCCTTGTTCTCGGTCTGCTCGGCGAGCGCCTGCGCCCAGTAGAGCGCGAGGTAGAACTGGCTGCCCCGGTTGTCGAGCTCACCGGTTTTGCGCGACGGGCTCTTGTTCTCGTCCAACAGCTTTCCGGTCGCGGCTTCGAGGGTCTTGGCCAGGACGTTCGCCTTCTCGTTGCCGAACTTGCTGCCCAGATCCTCCAGGCTGGCGCCAAGCGCGAGGTACTCGCCGAGCGAATCCCACCTCAGGTGGTTCTCCTCCACCAGCTGATGGACATGCTTGGGCGCCGAACCGCCTGCGCCGGTCTCGTACAGACCACCGCCCGCCATCAGCGGCACGATCGAGAGCATCTTGGCGCTGGTACCCAGCTCCAGGATCGGGAACAGGTCGGTGAGGTAGTCGCGCAGGATGTTGCCGGTGGCGGCGATGGTGTCCTGCCCGCGGCTGGCGCGCTCGATGGTGTGCCGCATGGCGCGTACCTGCGACATGATCTCGATGTCGAGGCCCTCGGTGTCGTGGTCCTTGAGGTAGGTGCGTACCTTCTTGCGCAGCTCGGCCTCGTGCGGGCGCTCCTGGTCCAGCCAGAACACCACCGGCATGCCGGACAGCCGGGCGCGCGTCACCGCCAGTTTCACCCAGTCGCGAATCGGCGCATCCTTGACGATCGGCATGCGCCAGATGTCGCCTTCTTCGACGTTCTGCGTCAGCAGCACCTCGCCGGAGTCGTTGTCGACGATGTTGGCGACGCCGTCGGTGGGGATCTCGAAAGTCTTGTCGTGGCTGCCATACTCCTCGGCCTTCTGCGCCATCAGACCGACGTTGGGGACCGTGCCCATCGTGGTGGGATCGAACTGGCCGTTCGTCTTACAGAAGTTGATCATCTCCTGGTAGATCCGGGAGAAGGTCGATTCGGGGTTGACCGCCTTGGTGTCCTTGGTCCGCCCGTCCGCGCCGTACATCTTGCCGCCGAGACGGATCATCGCGGGCATCGAGGCGTCCACGATGACGTCGCTGGGCGAGTGGAAGTTCGAAATGCCCTTGGCGGAGTCGACCATGGCCAGTTCGGGGCGGTGCTCGTGGCAGCGGTGCAGGTCTTCGATGATCTCCTCACGCTGCGAGGCGGGCAGCGATTCGATCTTGCTGTAGAGATCCGACAACCCGTTGTCGACGTCGACGCCGAGTTCGTCGAACAGCTTCTGGTGCTTGGCGAAGGCGTCCTTGTAGAAGATCTTCACCGCGTGGCCGAACACGATGGGGTGACTGACCTTCATCATCGTGGCCTTGACGTGCAGCGAGAACATCACGCCGGTCTTGTAGGCGTCCTCGATCTGCTCTTCGTAGAAGTCGCACAGGGCCTTTTTGCTCATGAACATGCTGTCGATGACGTCGCCTTCGTCCAGCTGCACCTCGGGCTTGAGCACTACGGTTTTGCCAAGATCGCCGTTCGCGGGGATCAGTTCCATCCGCACCTTGCGTGCCTTGTCCAGCGTCATCGACTTCTCGCCGTGATAGAAGTCGCCCTCTTTCATGGTCGCCACGTGGGTGCGCGAAGCCTGGGACCACTGGCTCATGCTGTGCGGATGTTTGCGCGCGTACTCCTTGACCGCCTTGGGCGCGCGGCGGTCCGAGTTACCTTCGCGCAGAACCGGGTTCACCGCGCTGCCGAGGCACTTGCCGTACCGCTCCTTGATCTTCTTTTCTTCGTCCGTCTTGGGCTCGCCGGGATAGTCCGGCAGGTCGTAGCCCTTGGCCTTGAGTTCCTTGATGGCGGCCAGGAGCTGCGGCACCGAGGCGCTGATGTTCGGCAGCTTGATGATGTTGGTGTCCGGCAGCTGCGTCAGCTCGCCCAGCTCGCCCAGGTTGTCCGGCACGCGCTGCTCTTCGGTCAGGCGATCGCCGAACTCGGCGAGGATGCGCGCGGCGACCGAGATGTCACTGGTTTTGACGTCGATGCCCGCCGCGTCGGCGAAAGTGCGAACGACCGGTAGAAACGCATACGTCGCAAGGAGCGGCGCCTCGTCGGTCAGCGTGTAGATGATGGTCGGCTGCTGGGCACCCATGAACATTCTCCCGGCGTCAGTTTCGGTCAGATGAGGCCCGGAAAGGCCCCCTAGATCACTCGTAATCACTCGCTGCTATTTCGCGGCCAGACTACAAGGGCGCGAACCGCCACGAAGGGGCAGCTTTCATTACTGACCAGTAACTTTCGGTTGCGCCCCGCCGGTTGCCGCCGATGCGCACCCCTGAGGTGGAACGCGTTTCAGTCGGCGCCGCAAACCTCCAGGAACAACCGACTGGCACCGGCGCGACGCGTTGAGATAAGCTGCATGTCGGTCATGAGTGCCAGCGTCAAGCCCCGGCTCGCTGGCCGGCAACCCTCCAACCGCGGTGGGGTGCCCCGGGTGATTGACCAGGTTGAGTAGCTGTAACTGGCTGCAAGGCAAGCGCGGGTCCGAGTGCACGGGCCCCAGAGAGACAGGGAAACCTGATGGAGGCCCACCATGTGTCGTTGTCCGTGAAACGTTCGCGTCCGTCCGCCGTTGTCCGAGTGCAGGCCTGACGCCGCCATCCGGTAACCCTTTTCATCCCCTTCCTGCGGAGGAGACAACCCACCATGAGCACCCCAGAAAACTGGTCGTTCGAAACCAAGCAGGTTCACGCAGGCCAGACACCCGACAGCGCCACCAATGCCCGGGCACTGCCGATCTACCAGACCACGTCGTACACGTTCGACAACACCGCCCACGCCGCCGCGCTGTTCGGCCTGGAAGTTCCCGGCAACATCTACACCCGCATCATGAACCCGACGACCGACGTCGTCGAGCAACGCATCGCCGCCCTCGAAGGCGGGGTCGCCGCGCTGTTCCTGTCCTCCGGGCAGGCAGCCTCCACCGTCGCGATCCTGAACATCGCAGGTGCGGGAGATCACGTCGTATCGTCGCCGCGGCTGTACGGCGGCACCTACAACCTGTTCCATTACTCGCTGCCGAAGCTGGGCATCGAAGTCAGTTTCGTCGACGATCCGGACGACCCGGACTCCTGGCGGGCCGCGACGAAGCCCAACACCAAGGCGTTCTTCGCCGAGACCATCTCCAACCCCCAGATCGATGTCCTCGACATTCCATCGGTGGCGGCGGTCGCTCACGAAAATGACGTCCCGCTGATCGTCGACAACACGATCGCCACGCCCTACCTGATCCAGCCGATCACCCACGGCGCCGACATCGTCGTGCACTCGGCGACGAAGTACCTCGGTGGGCACGGTTCGGCGATCGCCGGAGTGATCGTCGACGGCGGCACCTTCGATTGGACCAACGGCAAGTTCCCCGGGTTCACCAGCCCGGACCCCAGCTACCACGGGGTGGTGTTCGCCGAGCTCGGCGCACCGGCATACGCGCTGAAGGCCCGCGTGCAGGTGCTGCGCGACCTCGGTTCGGCCGCCTCCCCGTTCAACGCGTTCCTGATCGCGCAGGGATTAGAAACGCTGTCGCTGCGTGTTGAACGTCACGTGTCCAACGCGCAGAAGGTGGCCGAGTACCTGGCCGGGCACGCGGACGTGACGTCAGTGAACTACGCGGGCCTACCCAGCTCGCCGTGGTACGAGCGCGGCCGCAAACTCGCCCCCAAGGGCACCGGTGCGGTGCTGGCATTCGAGTTGGCCGGCGGCGTCGAAGCAGGCAAGGCCTTTGTCGACGCGCTGACATTGCACAGCCACGTCGCCAACATCGGCGACGTGCGGTCCCTGGTGATCCATCCCGCCTCGACGACACACCAGCAGCTCACCGCGGAAGAGCAACTCGCCAGCGGGGTCACCCCCGGGCTGGTGCGGTTGGCCGTCGGCATCGAGGGCATCGACGACATCCTGGCCGATCTGGAACAGGGTTTCGCCGCCGCGCGTCCGTTCAGCGGCGTGTCACAATCCCCCGCAACGGTGTGAGACAAGCAGAGTGACGATCACCGAAGAGCCGCCCGTGCACACCCAACCCTTGCCGGCCGAAGGCGAGATCGCTGTGGTGGACATCGGTCCGCTGACGCTGGAGAACGGCACCGTCCTGCCCGACGTGTCCATCGCCGTACAGCGGTGGGGCGAGCTGTCGCCCAGCCGCGACAACGTGGTGATGGTGCTGCATGCCCTCACCGGCGACTCCCATATCACCGGGCCCGCCGGCGACGGACATCCGACGCCGGGCTGGTGGGACGGCGTGGCCGGGCCGGGCGCCCCGATCGACACCGACCGCTGGTGCGCGATCTCGACCAATGTCCTCGGCGGCTGCCGTGGATCCACCGGCCCCAGCTCCCCCGGTCCGGACGGAAAACCTTGGGGCTCACGCTTTCCTGAGATCACCATCCGTGACCAGGTGGAGGCCGATCGCGCCGCGCTTGCCGCGTTGGGCATCACCGAGGTCGCGGCGGTAGCGGGCGGGTCGATGGGCGGAGCCCGAGCGCTGGAATGGATCGTCGGTCATCCCGACGAGGTGCGCGCAGCCCTGGTACTCGCAGTCGGCGCGCGCGCCACCGCCGATCAGATCGGCACCCAGTGCACCCAGGTCGCGGCGATCAAGGCCGATCCGGACTGGCAGGGCGGTGACTACTACGACACCGGTCGCGCCCCGAATGCCGGGATCGAGGTCGCGCGACGCGTCGCCCACCTCACCTATCGCGGTGAGGAGGAGCTGGACACCCGGTTCGGCAACGATGCCCAGGACGGCGAGGATCCCAGTACCGGCGGCCGTTACGCGGTGCAGAGTTACCTGGAGTATCAGGGCGGCAAGCTGGCCGCCCGGTTCGATGCGGGTACCTATGTGACGCTGTCGGACTCACTGTCCAGTCACGACATCGGCCGTGGCCGTGGCGGCGTGCGTGCCGCGTTGCAGAGCTGCCCGGTACCGGTGATCGTCGGTGGCATCACCTCGGACCGGCTGTACCCGATCCGTTTGCAGGAAGAGCTCGCCGAGCTGCTGCCCGGTTGCACCGGCCTCGAGGTGGTCGATTCGATCTACGGCCACGACGGCTTCCTGGTGGAGACCGAGGTGGTCGGCAAGCTGGTCCGCCGGACACTGGAGCTGGCAGCACGGTGAGTACATCGCAGCAGCCACGTTCCCTGTCGTTCGGCTCGGAGGCCGCTGCCTACGAACGGGGCCGCCCGTCGTATCCGCCCGAGGCCATCGACTGGCTACTGCCTGCCGGAGCGCGCGATGTGCTCGACCTCGGAGCGGGCACCGGAAAACTGACCACGCGGCTGGTCGAACGAGGACTCGACGTGGTGGCCGTCGACCCGATCCCGGAGATGCTGGAGCGGCTGTCGAATTCTCTGCCGGACACTCCCGCACTGCTCGGCACGGCCGAGGAAATTCCCTTGCCGGACAACAGCGTCGATACCGTGCTGGTGGCCCAGGCCTGGCATTGGTTCGATCCGGAACGGGCGGTGCGCGAACTGACCCGGGTGTTGCGACCGGGCGGCCGGTTGGGTCTGGTGTGGAACACCCGCGACGAACGACTGGGCTGGGTGAAGGATCTGGGCCAGATCATCGGCCACGAGAACGACCCGTTCAACCACCAGGTGAGCGTGCCCGCGCCGTTCGCCGACACCGAACGCCACCAGGTGGAGTGGACGAGCTACCTCACCCCGCAGGCGCTCATCGACCTGGTGGCGTCGCGCAGCTATTGCATCACCTCGCCCGAGCAGGTGCGCACCCGCACCCTGGGGCAGGTCCGCGAGCTGTTGGCCACCCACCCGGCACTGGCCAACTCCAACGGCCTTGCCCTGCCCTACGTCACGGTGTGTATCCGGGCCACCCTCTCTTAACGTCTCAGCGGGCCGAGCCGTGGGTTCGGGTCACGCGATATCACGATTCGCCTGTCCCATCCGCACACTCGCCGTGCCTTCCGTGCCTTCCCTGCCGAACCACCGCTCCAACGCGGCGCGCAGCCCGACGCATCCTGGGCTGTCTGCGGCCCAGGCGACATAGCCGTCGGGCCGGATCAACATGGCCGCCATTGGCCGGTCCGGGACAACCCCCACCGCGATATCGACCCGGTCCCGCCAACCCTGTGCGGCGTCGGCGTAGGTTCCGCCGGACAGGTCGAGTAACAGGGGTCGACCGGTGTGCATCAGTTCGGCGATCCGGCGACCGTCTTCGAGAACCAGATCGGGAATGAGCAAACCGGAGAGCGGGTGGGCATCGCCGACGTCGTAGCGCACATCGGAGCCGGCGAGCAGATTCGCGATGTGCGATGCTCCGTCCGGCGTCGACAGCAACTCACCGAAAAGTGTTCGGAGTGCGGTGACTTCGGGACCGGCGGCCATCAGCGCGGCCTGCGCCATCGAGTGCATCATCACCCGCTGGCCGGCGGGGTACCGTTCGGTGTGATAGCTGTCGAGCAGACCGGGTGGCGCCCAGCCCTGTACCGCCGCCGCCAGCTTCCAGCCGAGGTTCACCGCGTCCTGCATCCCCAGGTTCAGGCCGGGGCCACCCATCGCCGAGTGCACATGGGCGGCATCGCCGACCAGAAAAACATCCCCCACCCGGTACTGCTCGGCCTGCCGGGTGTTCTGGCCGTTGATGCGTCGCGACGCATGCGGGCCGGGTCCTGTCGGCGGCTCGATCGGCAGGTCGACGCCGAGCACCCGACCGGCACTTTCCCGTAGTTCGGCGATGGTCAGCGGAGGTGCATCGTCGGGCAACAGGCTGCCGTACTCGATGGTCCCGACCATGGGACGCCCCGGCTCGAACCCGGCGTAGATGAGTACCCCGCGATCGAATCTGTTATGTCCAAATGGGATACGGCCATATCCAGGGATATCGAGACCGCCGTCGCTGGTGCGCAGCTCCTCGGGAAGACTGACGTGTGCGACGCGGGCGACCATGTCGGTGGTCAACCCGGGGAATTCGACGCCGATGCTCTTTCTGACCTGACTGCGTCCACCGTCGGCGCCGACGAGATAGGTGGCGTGCAGACCGTGGCGGCCCTCGGGTGATGCCACCGTCAATGCGACGCCGTCTGCTCCGGGTTCGATGTCGGTCAGTTCGTGCGCCCAGCGGATCTCCACGCCCAGGCCCGACAGCCAGGCCACCAGGTCGCGCACCACGCGTGGTTGTTGGATCAGCATGCCGTACATCGGATTGTCGCCCACATCGACGAACGGCACCTGCATACCGGCGAAGATGTAGGCGTCCATCGGTTGCGGCGGCTGGTCCGAACCACTGAGCCGCTGGTAGAGACCACGCAAATCGAGCACTCGATTTGCTTGTCCCACAATGCCGTTGGCCTTCAGCTCGATATCGGGACTCGGCAGTCGCTCCAGCACGACCGGACGGACGCCTGCCAGCGCCAGCTCCCCCGCCAGCAGCAGACCGTTGGGTCCGGCGCCGGCGATGACGACATCTGCTCTGTTCTCGTTCATGGGTTCCTTCCGGGTTCGGGCAGCCCCGCGGTGATGGCGGCGAAGCCTTTTCGCAGTAGTGAAGTGAATGGCACAGGTGGATCGGATGCCGCGTACTCGTCCATGGCGACGTCGCCGACCGCGCGCACGACGGCTACCACCAGCCGGGGGTACATATCGCGCTCGGGGTCGGTGCCGGTGCGTTCGGCAATCACCCTCACCCATTCGTCGGACATACTCCGGAAGGTCGCATCGCGGATCTCGGGAACCATCAGCAGCTTTCGGACCTCGCTGAGCTGCTGGCGCGTCGGCAACACGTTCTCGGCGCCGTATACCTCCGCGAAGTCCTTGTCCAACGGTTCGATCACGGATTCGATGATCGCGGTCCACAACGGCTCGTCGGCGGGACGCGCACGCAGCATCTCGATGCTGTGTTGCATTCGCTCGACCTGGCGATAGGCCAGCGCCTCGTACTTGCCGGTGAAGTAGTTGTTGAAGGTACGCAGCGAAACTCCCGCCAGGTCGGCGATCGTCTCGCGGGTCACGTTCTCCAGACCGTTGTCGAACGCGAGCTTCAGCGCGGCGTCACTGAGCGCCCTTCGAGTGTCGAGTTTCTTGCGTTCCCGTAGACCCACATCGGCCACAGTAGCTAAATATTGCACATCAGGCAAGATTGCCTAGTGTGCAATATCCTGTGAGGTAGCGGTGGAGGCGCTGTGAAAATCGGTTGATTCCCGACGGCCACCTCCCTACCGTGACTGCCATGTCAGCAACATACATCCGCTTGCGCATCACCTAGCGGCGGATCGGCTCCACCTCGACGCACATCCGCCGCAGCTGGTTCATCCCTGCGATCGCGGAGTATTCGTGTTTCCACCACAGCACGGCCGACATGAGCTCGGCCAGAATTTCCTGTGCGACCGTCGCGTGGTCGCCGACATCATCGAAATCGCGTCGCGCACAACCGGACCGATCTTGGAGGTTGGCGCTGGTGACGGCGCGCTGACGCTGCCTCTACAGGGGTTGGGGCGACCGTTGACCGTCATCGAGATAGACCGCCGCCGTGCGCAACGCCTCGCGCGCCGCACCGCCCCGGTAACCAACGTCGTCATCGCCGACTTCATGCGCTACCGGCTACCGCGCACACCGCACGTCGTGGTCGGTAATCTGCCGTTCCATCTCACGACGGCCATCCTGCGTCGACTACTACACGGCCCCGGCTGGACGGACGCGGTGTTGTTGGTGCAATGGGAGGTGGCGCGCCGTCGCGCAGCGGTGGGCGGGGCCACGATGATGACAGCCCAATGGTGGCCATGGTTCGAGTTCGGTTTGGCACGAAAGGTTTCCGCCGCGGCATTCCGGCCCCGGCCAAGCGTCGACGGTGGACTACTCACCATCACCCGGCGCGCCGAGCCGCTCATCGACTACGCGGACCGGACGCGATACCAGGCAATGGTCCATCGGGTCTTCACCGGACGGGGCCGCGGTATGGTGCAGATCCTGGACAAGCAGGTCACCCGGGGCTGGTTACGCCGCGACGGGATTCACCCGATGGCGCTCCCCAGGGACCTGACCGACGAACAGTGGGCGGCACTGTTCGCGGCGATTTGCTGAACGGCCGTGCTAGCTGGTACCCAACGGGTCGATGGTCCAGGCGATGTAGAGCACTGCCGCGCTGACCGTCGCGGTGGTGACGAAGTCCAGGCCCCGGGACCGCACCACCAGCAGGCCGGCCCGGTCGTCGGCCAACGCCAACCGCAGCGCCGCGGCGACCCCGACACCGATCCCGATGACGAGTGCGCCCCGGCGCCAGTATCCGGCCACCACGAGCGCGAACGCCGCGATGAAGATCAGCCCAACCGCCAGGATGGGCCATTGTCCTGCGAATACCTTGCGGGCGAACTCTTTTAGCGTCACGCCAGTGTCGACTCTTCGAGCTCGACGACGTTGGTGAGCAGGAACGCCCGGGTCAGTGGACCGACGCCGCCCGGGTTGGGTGAGACGTGCCCGGCCACATCCCACACCTCGGGCGCCACATCGCCGGTCAGCTTGCCCTCGACCCGGCTCACCCCCACGTCGACAACGGCGGCGCCGGGTTTGACCATGTCGGCGGTCACCATGTGCGGCACACCAACCGCGGCGATGATGATGTCGGCTTGGCGGGTCAGGGCGGGCAGGTCACGGGTCCCGGTGTGGCACAGGGTCACTGTCGCATTTTCCGAGCGGCGGGTCAGCAGCAGACCCATCGGGCGGCCGACGGTGACGCCACGCCCGATCACCACTACGTGCGCCCCGGCGATCGGTACCTCGAACCGGCGCAGCAGGTGCACGATCCCCCGCGGCGTGCAGGGAAGCGGGGCGGCCTTGCCGAGCACCAGCCGGCCCAGGTTGGTCGGATGCAGGCCGTCGGCGTCCTTGGCGGGGTCGATGCGTTCCAGTGCGGCGTTCTCATCCAAGTGCTTGGGCAGCGGCAGCTGCACGATATAGCCGGTGCAGTCCGGGTTGGCGTTGAGCTCGTCGATGGTCGCGTCGAGCTCGGCCTGGCTGATGTCGGCAGGCAGATCGCGACGGATCGAGTTGATGCCCACCTTCGCGCAGTCCGCGTGTTTACCGCGCACATATGCCTGGGATCCAGGGTCGTCACCGACGAGCACCGTGCCCAACCCGGGCGTGCGGCCTGCGGCTGTCAACGCTGCCACGCGTTCCTTCAAGTCGACGAAAATCTCATCGCGCGTGGCCTTACCGTCCAGAATGATCGCTCCCACGGCACACATCATTCCATCTACGTGGCAGGCTCTAGAGTCATGAACACCCAGCCCAGTGTGTTCACTGATGTATTCAGTGAGGCCAAGCTCGGCCCGGTGACCCTGCGGAACCGCATCATCAAGGCCGCGACTTTCGAGGCGTCCACACCGGACGCGCTGGTCACCGACGATTTGATCAACTATCACCGGCTGCCCGCGGCGGGCGGCGTCGGGATGACCACGGTCGCGTACTGCGCGGTGGCACCCGGCGGACGCACCGACGGCTGGCAGATCTGGATGCGTCCGGAGGCCGTACCCGGCCTGCTCCAGCTCACCGACGCGATCCACGCCGAAGGCGCGGCGATCAGCGCACAGATCGGGCATGCCGGACCTGTCGCCAACGCCAGGACCAACAAGGCCAAGGCACTGGCACCGGTTCGGTTCTTCAACCCGCTTTCGATGCGGTTCGCCAAGAAAGCCACCATCGATGACATCCGCGACGTTATGGCAGCACACGCCAACGCCGCGCGGTTGGCCATCGACGCCGGATTCGACGCCGTCGAGGTGCACCTCGGCCACAACTATCTGGCCAGCTCGTTCCTCAGCCCGCTGATCAACCGCCGCGCCGACGAGTTCGGCGGCTCCCTGGAGAACCGGGCGAAGGTGGCCCGCGGGGTGGTCCGGGCGGTGCGCCAGGCGGTCGACGAATACGGCGCAGGCCAGATCGCGGTCACCGCCAAGCTCAACATGTCCGACGGGGTGCGCGGCGGCATCTCCACCGAGGAGTCCCTGCAGACCGCCAAGTGGCTCGAGGAGGACGGCTGCCTGGACGCCATCGAGCTGACCGCGGGCAGCTCACTGGTCAACCCGATGTACCTGTTCCGCGGCGACGCCCCGGTCAAGGAGTTCGCCGGTGCGTTCAAACCGCCGATGAGCTGGGGCGTGCGGATGATGGGCAAGAACTTCCTGCGCGAGTACCCCTACCGCGAGGCATACCTGCTGCGCGACGCCAAACTGTTCCGCGCCGAGCTCAAGATGCCGCTGATCCTGCTCGGCGGCATCACCAACCGCGACACCATGGATCTGGCGATGGCCGAAGGCTTCGACTTCGTGGCGATGGGCCGAGCCCTGCTGGCCGAGCCGGACCTGATCAATCGCATCAAGGCCGACAGCGCCACACGTTCCTTGTGTACGCACTGCAACCGGTGCATGCCGACGATTTACAGCCACACCCACTGCGTGGTGACCGGGGCGCCTGACTCGCTTGTGAACTGAACGCCATGCCCGTCAGCGACACCATGGTGACCTACCGCTACGTGCGGGTCGGTCTGGTTGCGCTGGTGGTGTTCCTGCTGGTCTCGCTGGCCTTGACCTGGGGGCAGAGTTGCCTGCAGGGCTCGATCAGCGCGTTCTTCTACACCCGCACCCACGCGGTGTTCCTGGCCGCGCTGTGTGCGGTGGGCATCTGTCTGATCGCCTACAAGGGCAGTCGCCTCGGCGAAGACGCGCTGTTGAACTTCTCCGGGTTCATGGCGTTCGTCGTCGCGCTGATCCCCACGGGCAATGACGGCCTGTGCCAGCCCTGGCTGCCCACCGTGTCCGATCCGTTCGGCGGCGTGGCCAACAACATCACCGCACTGTTCGTCGCAGCCGCCGGTGGTGCGGGCCTCTACCTCGCCCTGGACCGGTGGCGTCCCGCCCAGTCGGCGCCCACCGCCTCAGCCCCGGCCTGCGCCGAGGCCGCCACGCCGTGGAAGCGCATCGCCACGGCCCTGCTGCGCACCGAGAAATGGCTACCCACGGCGCTTTTCGTGATCGCGATCATCGGTGCCCCACTGCTGCTGTGGGACTGGTTCATGGCCCGCGCGCATGTCTTCGCTGCGGTGGCGATGTTCCTGGGCATCACCCTGGTCGCGGTCTACCACGCCTGCTACGCCCGGGCCGCAGTGCGCCAGCAGCGCGCCCGGTTCTACGCGACCATCGCCGCACTCATGCTGACGACGGTGGTGCTGGCCGTCGTGTTCCTGTGCGCGCACATGCGCTACGGCGTGATCACCGTCGAGGTCGCCCTCATCGTGCAGTTCGGCGTGTTCTGGGGCGTGCAGACCTGGGACGTCTGGGACGCCGCAGACAGGTATCCCTCCGAAGCCGTTCCCGCCCTTGCCGACTCGACCTGACTACCCGGCGGTGTACCCGTCGATCTGCAGGGTCCGGTCGTCGCGACGCAGTACCAGAACGGCACCGGGAACAGGGACCAAACCCACCACCGCGGCAGCCGGTACCGCCGCGGTCTGGGCGCACGTCGCACTGTCGAATGTGCGTAGCGAGCCCGCGGCACCGAGACGGTCGCGGTCGGCCACGACGAAGCTGCCCTCGAACGGGACGTAGGCCAGGCCATTGCCCTGGCCGGGCACCTGTGTCTGGACCCCCAGAACATCCCCGGTGACCGTGCAGCGTTCCTTACCGTCGGGCCCGAACAGCACGAGCTGCCGGGCATCGTCCCAGCCCGAGAATGCGAAGTCGTCGCCCGGACCGATCGAGGGCTGAGCGTCACCCCGCGGCGGAAGCGCCGTCACCGACTTGTCGACGACATTGACGTAGCTGACCCCGTGCGGGGATTGATCCCCGCCGAACTGCATGAAGACTCCCCTCGCGTTGGCCGGGGTGGCAACCGCGTCGAGTCCGGGCCCGCCATGACTGACCACGGTGTCCCACCGGGTTTCGCCGTTGGCCGGGTCGTGTGCGGTGACCCGGATGTCGACGCCGCCGTCGGATTCGCACCGGAAGACGGTGACCAGCCAGGACCGCGTGTCGACAGCGCGCGGCGGGATGTCGCACTGCACGTAGGGGGCGGGCACCGTCCACATCGGGGTACCGCTACGGGTGTCGTAACGCACCCACGACTGGGCGTCGCGGTACACCAGGTACGGCACGACGAGGTTGTAGCCAGGTTCCTGGGAAAGTGCGTACACCATGCGACTGTCGGCGCTCGACCACAGTTGTTCGCCGGTCGTGGCGTCGACACCGATCAGCGCGTCGTTCACCGAAAGCACGACCGTCGCACCGTGGTCGAATACCCGCATCGCGTTGACCGCGACCTCGCCGGGCCCGGTGCGGGCATAGTGCCAACGCTCCTTGCCGTCGACGCCGTACGCCGTCACCCGGTTGTCTTTGAACACAACGAAACCGGGTCCTGCCGCGACGACGGCCACCTGCGGTCGCGGCGGGTCCCCGGCAATACCGTCGGGCACCGACACGGTGAAGGCGCGCTGCCCGACGGCGGTGGGCGTGGGCGGAGCCTCGGTCGCGGCGGCGGTCGTCGCATCCACGTACCGGCCGTCGTCCCCGGCCCGCAGCGCTCCCACGGTCACCACGGTGGCGGCCACGACGGCGATCGCCGCACCCACCCCGACGAGTCGCATGCCGCCACGCGTCAACTGCGGAAAGGCCGCTGCGCCAAGCAAGGTCGCGGCCGCACCGGCAAAGCTCAAACCCCACGCCGCGACACCGGCAGGCACCGAGGCGGTGACCGGGAAGCTCTGCATCATCAGGCGGTAGAACGCCGGGATGCCCTGACTGAAATAGGCGAAGAACAGCAATGCCGTCAACGCGGCCACCCCGGCGGGCAGGCCGGGTTGGAGCCGCCCGGTGCGGCCGCGCCAGTAGCTGAACGCCATCGCGGCGATCAGCAAAACCGCGACGACGCCGACGGCGATGGCCATCCCGTCCGGCAACCGATCGCCCCAGCGGTGCAAACGGTCCAGGTACCACGCCCCATCGGCAACCGGGCGCGCCGCGACCAGGCGGGCCCACAGTCCCAGCGCGGCCGCCCACACCAGCAACACCACCGCGACCCCGGACAGCACCAAGGCCACCGGCCGCCACACGGCACGCATCCGTTCGGCAACCTCTTCGATCGGAGATTCATTCGTGTCCGGGCCCATGCGGGTCATCGTCACACGACGCGCCACCTGCGCAGCACGGCAACCCTGCCGACAACTACCGATAGAGTTGACGGCGATGAGCCGACCAGCCCCGCCCGCGCTGACCGTTCGCTATGACGGGTCAACCCGTACCTTCGCACCGGGCAACGATGTTGTCATCGGTCGCGATCTGCGCGCTGATGTGCGGATCGCCCACCCGTTGATCTCGCGTGCGCACCTGGTGCTGCGCTTCGACCAGGGCCGATGGATGGCCATCGACAACGGCAGCCTCAACGGCATGTTCGTCAACGGGCGCAGAGTTCCCACGGTCGACGTCCGGGACGGTCAGGTCGTCAACATCGGCAACCCGGACGGCCCGCAGGTGACCTTCGAAGTCGGCCACCACGACGGCAATGTGGGTCGCACACCGACGACGGCGGTGCCCATCGGCGGCCGGCCCAGTGCCTCGTGGCCCACCCAGGCACCGACCGGCGGCGGTTGGCAGCAGCCGTACACCCAGCCACCCGGCGCGCAGCGAACGGGCTATTCGTCGGGCCCGCAGCCCCGCTATCCGTCCGGACCCCAACCCGGCTACCCGTCGGGCCCCAATACCGGCTATCCGAGCGGCCCCTATCCCAGCGGGCCGCAGTCGGGTTACCCGAGCGGGCCGCAGTCATATCAATCGCAGCCGGTCCGGACACCGGCCCCGCCGCCGCCTGCGCAGGCTCCAACCGCGATGAGCCCCGCGGCCGCGCCGCCGCGGGCCAGCGAGCCGGTCGGCAACCTCGCGACCAGCATGCTCAAGATCCTGCGTCCCGGCCGCACGCCGGAGGCGCCTGCCGGGGCGGTGAAGATCGGTCGGGCCACCGACAACGACATCGTGATCCCCGATGTGCTGGCGTCACGGCACCACGCCACGTTGATGCCGATGCCCGGCGGTACCGCGATCCGCGACGAGCGCAGCATCAACGGCACGTTCGTCAACGGTGCCAAGATCGACTCCGCGGTGCTGCACGACGGTGACGTGGTCACCATCGGCAACGTCGACCTGGTGTTCGCCGGTGGCACGCTGGTGCGCCGCACCGAGACCGAGGCCGACACCCGAACCGGTGGCCTGGAGGTCAGCAGTTTGACCTGGACCATCGAGGGCAACAAGACGCTGCTGGACAACATCTCGCTGGAGGCGCGGCCGGGCACCCTGACGGCCGTGATCGGTCCGTCGGGCGCCGGTAAGTCCACCTTCGCCCGCCAGGTCGCCGGCCTGACCCACCCGACCAGCGGCACGATCACCTTCGAAGGTCACGACGTCCACCACGAGTACGCCTCGCTGCGCTCCCGTATCGGCATGGTGCCGCAGGACGATGTGGTGCATGGTCAGCTCACCGTCCGGCAGGCGCTCATGTACGCCGCCGAACTGCGGCTGCCACCCGACACCAACAAGGCCGACCGCGAACAGGTCGTCATGCAGGTGCTCGAGGAACTCGAGATGACCAAGCATCTGGACACCCGCGTCGACAAGCTGTCGGGCGGCCAGCGCAAACGCGCCTCAGTGGCCCTGGAATTGCTGACCGGTCCCTCACTGCTGATCCTCGACGAGCCGACCTCGGGTCTGGACCCGGCGCTGGACCGCCAGGTCATGACGATGCTGCGCCAACTCGCCGACGCCGGCCGCGTGGTGCTGGTGGTGACGCACTCGCTGACCTACCTCGATGTGTGCGATCAGGTGCTGCTGCTGGCGCCGGGCGGCAAGACGTCGTTCTGCGGACCGCCCGACGACATCGGCCGGGAGCTGGGCACCACCAACTGGGCCGACATCTTCAGCTCCGTCGCCAGTGACCCGGACGGCGCCAAACAGCGCTACCTCGCGCTGCACGGTCCGCCGCCGCCGAAACCGCCCGCGGAGAAACCCGCAGACATCGGCGAGCCGACCCACACCAGCCTGCTGCGCCAGTTCTCCACGATCGCCCGGCGCCAGATGCGGCTGATTGTCTCCGACCGCGGGTATTTCATCTTCCTGGCGCTGTTGCCGTTCATCATGGGCGCGCTGTCGCTGTCGGTGCCCGGCGACACCGGCCTCGGACAACCGAATCCCGCCGGCGAGGCGCCCAACCAGCCCGGGCAGGTGCTGGTGCTGCTCAACGTCGGTGCCATTTTCATGGGCACCGCGCTGACGGTCCGCGACCTGATCGGCGAACGCCCGATCTTCCTGCGCGAGCAGGCCGTTGGCTTGTCCACGACCGCGTACCTGCTGGCCAAGATCTGTGTGTACAGCATCTTCGCGGTGATCCAGGCCGGCATCGTCACCGGCATCACGATCATCGGAGTCGGCGCACCCACCCATGGTGCCAACGTGCTCGGCAGCGCATCGTTTGAGCTGTTCGTCGGCATGGCCGCCTGTACCGTCTGCTCCGCAGCGGTCGGCCTGGCACTGTCCGCCCTGGCCAAGACCGGCGAGCAGATCATGCCGCTGTTGGTGGTCGCGGTCATGAGCCAGCTGGTGTTCTCCGGCGGCCTGATCCCGGTGACGGGTCGAGCCGGGCTGGATCAGCTGTCCTGGATCACCCCGGCGCGGTGGGGATTTGCGGCCACATCGTCGACCGTGGGCCTGACCGACATGGTGAAACCGCCGATCATGCCCGACGATGCGCTCTGGAAGCACACTTCCGGTGCGTGGCTGTTCAATATGGCCATGCTGGCCGGGCTGTCGATCTTTTATATCGGCTTCGTGCGCTGGAAGATCCGGCTCAAGGGCCGCTGAGTTTTCCGCGAGCAGACACGCCGGTACCCGAAAATGCCTGCGCAGCGGTACCGGACTGCCTGCTCGGCAGGAAAGTCAGCCCCCGACCACCAGGCCGTGGGCGGCGGAATAGGCCAGGGCCTGCTCGATGTCGATCTTCGCGCCGCGAACCTTCGCGGTGGTCCAGAAGGTGGCGTCGACGCGGGCGCCGCGCAGATCAGCCTCCTCCAGCCGGGCATCCTGCACCCGTGCACCGGTCAGATCGGCACGCTGTAACACCGCTTTGCGCAGATCCGTACCGACCAGGCTGGCTTCCCGCAGCCGGCAGTCGGACAGGTCGACCGAACGCAGATCGCACCCGCCGAGCACGGCCAGCGTCAGGTCGGACTCCACCAGCTTGATGGGCCGCAGCCGGCATTCGGTGAACACCGAACCCAGCAGGCTGCAGTTGGTGAACGTGCTGTGCCACAGCGTGGTCCGACGGAATTTACAGTTGCGGAACGCCGATCCGGCGTGCTCGGACTCCGACAGGTCGACGCCGCTGAAATCGCACTCGGTGAAGACCACCCGCTCGGTGCGGAGCCGGCTCAGATCCTCTTCGCGAAAGTCATGGCCATTGAATTCGCGGTCCACCCAGACCGTCTCGCCGCTGTCCACGCCTCAGCCGGGCAGGGCCGTGAGGCTGTTCAGCGAATACTCGGTGATCGCGATCAGTGCGGATTTCGCCGAGTTCCTGTCCCGCGCGTCGACGGTGATCACCGGAATGTGGTCGGCCAAGGCCAGCGCTTTGCGCACCGCGACAGCGGGATGTTTTGGGGCGCCGTCGAACTCGTTGACCGCAACCAGGAAGGGAAGTTTGCGGGCCTCGAAGAAGTCCACTGCGGCGAAGCTGTCCTGCAACCGGCGCACATCCACCAGCACGATCGCGCCGATGGCGCCGCGCACCAGGTCGTCCCACATGAACCAGAACCGACGCTGGCCGGGTGTGCCGAACAGATACAGCACCAGATCCTCGTCGAGAGTGATCCGGCCGAAGTCCATCGCGACGGTGGTGGTGCGCTTGTCCGGGGTTCCGTCGAGTGCGTCGACGCCTTCGGACACGTTGGTGACCAACGCTTCTGTGCGCAACGGCATGATCTCCGACACCGAACCCACAAACGTCGTCTTGCCGGCGCCGAATCCACCGGAGATGACGATCTTCGTCGAGGCAGCCGCCCGCCGCCGTGGCCGGCCATCGGCAGGGGCCGAGCGCCTTTCAAAGTGCTCGTAGGCCACGCAGGGTCCTTCCTATCAGTTCGCGGCGTTCATCGAAGGTCGCCGAATCGTCGAGGGTGGTGTGCACCCGTAGATAACCCTGCGTCACCAAGTCCCCGATCAGCACGCGCGCCACGCCGAGCGGTAGCGATAAATGTGCGGCGATTTCGGCCACAGATGGGCTGTCCGCGCACAACTCTACGATCTGGCCGCGCACATCGCGCCCAGGCCAGTGTGGTTCACGCGGCGTGTCGAGAGTTTCCACCGGCGCCTCCAGTGGCAAGTGGATCCCGGTGTCGGTACGGCCGGCCGTCAGCGTGTACGGCCGCACCAAGCTCGGTCGATCGACGGGTTCGGGTTCGTCCACTGACCCCTCACGAAGGTTGTGGTGCACGACGCGACGACTGCACCACGGCGCCGACACGTTCCACCAGAATCGCCATCTCGTAACCGACCTGCCCGATATCGCACGAGGGGCTGGTCAGCGTCGCGAGGTTCGAGCCGTCACCGACCCGCATCAACAGCAGGTAGCCGTTCTCCATCTCGACCACGGATTGCATCACATAGCCGCCGTCGAACAGCTGCGCGGCGCCGGTAGCGAGGCTGGCGAGCCCTGAGGTCACCGCCGCGAGCTGGTCGGCGCGTTCGATCGGCATGTTCTCGCTGGCCGCCATCAGCAGACCGTCCGCCGACACCAGCACCGCGTGGGACACGCCGGACACTTCGCGGGCGAACTTGGACACCAACCAGTCCAGGGAATCGCGCTGCGTCGGTCGGGTCATTCGCTATCGGTTCCTCTGGTCTCTCGGGCGTGCGAGCGGCCTGCATGCACTCCGCCGAAGTGGTTGCTGATGCTCGCACGGACAGCCTCGGGATCGCGCGGCTGGAACACCGCAAATATGTCGCTGTCAGGTTCGTCTGTCGATGCTACCGTCTCGGATCTGTCGTCGTTCCGGTGCGCTCCACCGTTGCGGTGACGCCCGTTCACACCGTCAGGGACACCCGTGACCGCAGCGACGCCACCCGGCACCAACCGGGCCCCCGGCGTACGCATCGGCAGGCCTTCCTCGGTGCGTTGCTCGACGGGCGCGTCTTGCGCGGCCGCGGCCACCGACCAGCCCTTCTCCCACACCGTTTTCCAGTCCAGGTCCTCGCTGCGCGCGTGAGTGGTCGGGTCGATCGAGAATTCCGAGATCATCGACTGGTAGATCGCGTCGCCGTCCGATGCGGTCGCCGACTCTGCCGGGGCCACGTTGACGGGCTGCTGCTCGACGGGCTGCAGCTCCCCCGCGGCGGGTTCGGGTTCGTCGGCGGGCAGGTGCACCCCGTTGATTCCGTTGGTCCCGTTGACGCCGGCCTGGGCCCGCGACGCGAAGAACGATGACGTGTTGGTCGGAGCCTGACTGGGCCGATCCTGCTCGGCGGCGTCGGCCGGCCACTGCTGGGGCCACTCGGCTGCCGGCTCGACAGGCGTCGGCTCCTCGCCGGCCGGCCCGTCGGGCCGCAGTGTTCCCGGTAGTTCGGAGATACCGCTCGCGCCCGGATTGCGCTGGGGCAACAGGCCGACGGGTACGTCCGCGTGGCCGTTGAACTGATACTCGGTCCCGACGCCGTCGGCCGATGCCTGTTGAGCCTCCAGCGGCGACGCGCCCAGGACGGCGGCCGACGCGTCGTCGGGCGTGCCGTAGGGCAGATCAGCACTTGGGACGGCACCGTCGCGCGCCAGCAGTTCGGCCGGGATGTACACCCCCGCGGTCGTGCCCGAGCCCTCATCGTCGGCGGTGTCGCGCAGCCGGACCACGAGGCCGTGTTGGGTGGCCAGGCGCCCCACCACGAACAGACCCATGTGCCGCGCGGTGTACGGATTCACCTCACCGCCGGACTGCAGTCGGATGTTGGCGACGCGCAGGTCGGATTCGGTCATACCCAGACCGACGTCGCTGACCTCGATCACCAGCCCACCGTTTCCTGCGTCCACCGCAGACACCCGCACCTGGGAGACGGGCGGCGAATACCGCAGCGCATTGTCGAGCAACTCCGCCAGCAGGTGGATGAGATCGCCCGCCGCGGAGCCGACGATCTCGGTGTCGACGACAGTCGCGGTGACGATGCGGGTGTAGTCCTCGACCTCGGATGCCGCGGCGTTGATGATCGTGGCCACGGCCACCGGCTCGCGGTGTTCGCGGGTGACCTTCGACCCCGACAGCACCAACAGGTTGGCGCCGTTTCTGCGCATCCGGGCGGCCAGATGGTCCAGGCGGAACAGGCTGTCCAACCGCTCCGGATCGTCCTCGTTGCGTTCCAGCCGGTCGATGAGGGACAGCTGCTGGTCGACCAGCGAGCGGCTGCGCCGCGACAGCGTCTCGAACATGTCGGACACCTGCAACTGCAGCTGGGCCTGCTCGCCGGCCAGGAAGACGGCCTGCTGGTGCAATTCGTCGACCGCGTGCGCCACCTGTCCGACTTCCTCGGTGGTGGTCACCGGCAGCGGGGTGACCATGCCGGGTTCCCCGCCGCCGCGCACTCGCTCGATCTCGCGGGCCAGATCCTCGTGCGCCACCTTGAGGGCGCCGTCACGCAGCGTGCGCAACGGCAGCACCAACGAACGGGCCACCAGCAACACGATGACCAACGCAGTGATGATCGCGATCGCTACCAGCACCGCATCCCGGATGGCGTCGCCACGGGCATCGGCAGCCGCCTGCTCCACGGCAGCAGGGATGGCCGATGTGGTGTCCGCGATGATCTGATCGGCGATCTTTCCTGTGGCCTGCATGGATGCCAGCAAATCCGGGTTACCGACGAGCGGGACCGTCGGGTTGGACATCATGGCCATGCGTTTGACCATCTCGGCGCGCAGCGTCGCAGCCTCGTCGGAGGCACCGCCGAGAACCTTCGCCATGGCCGTGATGGTCGACGGCTCGGTGCCCGCCAGCGTGATCATCGAGGTACGCAGTTCCGGTTCGGGCAGGTCACCGCCCCGGTTGACCATCAGGCCCTGCATCATCATCTGTCCGCGTGCGCCGATGGCCCTCGCCAGCGCCTCGGCCTGCAGCTGAACGGCATGGTCGTCGGTCTGCACCGATCCGGTGACAGCGGTCTCGGCGGTCAGCAGCAGCTGTGCGTATTCCAGGACGCCGCCGCGCAGGTCGACCGCATTGGCCTTCACTTTGTCGACCAGTCCCTGCCCCTTGTCGAGCAGGCTGGTCACGGCCTGACCGGCATCGTCGACGACGTCGGTGGAATCCTTCCGTTGCTGCAGTTCCGATTTGCGCGTGTCGAATTCCGTTATCGCGGACCGGACGTCGCCGCCTCCGGTGGCGGCCATCATCACCTTGTCGAGGGCGCCCATGTAGTCGTTGATCGCGGGGATCAATTCGGCGCGGTCGGCAGCCAACCGGAGTTCGGCGGCCTCGGTGGCGCTGGCGTAGATACGTAGTCCGCCGAACGTGGCGGCCAGTATCAACGGCACCAGAACGATCGCGAGCACTTTCCACCGGACCGGCCAATTCGCGGGCGAGAAGCTGGACGGCCGTTTGGGCGGCGGCGTGTCCTGGGCCGGCGCGAATTCGACCAGGGCGCCGTCGGCCTGTTTCAACTGCGTGAAGGCGGTCATCGGCGCCCGGCCGTGCTACGGGCCGCGTGTCCGCAATTCAGTCCTGAGGCGTGATTCATAAGGCTTCCTGCTGATTTCGCCCATGCTCGGGCGGGCGTCATACGCCTGGCAATTGCACGAGTATGACAGCCGCGCGCGGTCGTTTCCACAATTCTTACTGAACAGACAGAGTTCGTGACCGAGCCGTTGCCCAGTTGTGTGGTAATCGAGCAAACAATCGACCGATCGCTGATTGTGCTGCGCATTTGGGCCGGGTGAACTCGCCGGCGACGGTCGTACGATCATCGTCGAATGTTTCGGCTGATGTTCTACTCACCGCGGATTGCCCCCAACACCGGGAATGCGATCCGCATGGTTGCTGCGACCGGTGCTGAATTGCATCTGGTGGAGCCGCTGGGCTTCGATCTGTCCGAACCGAAGCTGCGCCGCGCCGGCCTGGATTACCACGATCTTGCGTCGGTGACCGTGCATACCGATCTGACGGGTGCGTGGGCGGCTGTCATGCCTGCGCGCGTCTACGCCTTCACTGCGCATGCATCCACGTCGTTTGCCGATGTCGCCTACCAACCCGGTGATGTGCTGATGTTCGGCCCGGAACCCACCGGGTTGGACGCCGAGACACTGGCCGATCCGCACATCACCATGCAGGTGCGGATCCCGATGCTCGACGGCAGGCGGTCACTGAATCTGTCGAACGCGGCGGCCGTCGCCGCCTACGAAGCGTGGCGCCAACACGGGTTCTCCGGGGCGGTGTAGCCGCTGTAGCTCAGTCCCGGAGGCCCCGGCGGCCGACCGGATTCTCAGAGTCGCTTCAAGACCGGCTTAACTTCTGTCCCTGCTTCACCAGGTGTCCCAGTGGGTGAATTGTTCGGCGGGCAGTCGCCTGGCCTTCTTGAAGTCGGTGCCCACGGTGTAGGCAATCGGGAACAACCCGGCCTGCGCGTATTGGTCGAAGGGGATGCCCAGCACCTCGGCGGCCTGCTTCTCGCCGTCGCCGAGCAGATGCAGCGTCGTCCACGCCGACCCCAGGCCGCGGGACCGCAGCGCCAGCATGAAACTCCACACCGCGGGCAGCAGCGACCCCCAGAACGACGCACTCATCCCCGCGGGCGCCCCGTCGGGACGGCCCTCCAGGCACGGCACCAACAACACCGGGGCCTTCTCGAAGTTCTCGTTGAGGTACTTGGCCGAGTTCGTCACGCCATCGATCTGCTCGTCACGGAGGTCGCCGCGCTCGGGCTTGGGCAGATCGAGATACGGGTTGGCGTTGGTCCGGTAGATGTCGGCCAGCGCCTTCTTCTTTGCGGGGTCCTCGACGAAAACCCATTGCCAGCCTTGGGCATTCGAACCGGTGGGGGCTTGTAGCGCCAGGTCGAGGCATTCCATGAGCACCTCGCGCGGCACGGGCTTTTCGAAGTCGAGCCGTTTGCGCACAGACCGGGTGGTGGTCAGAAGTTCATCGACGGACAGGTTCAGGTTCGAATCGGCGGTCATCTCGCGAGACTACATTCGCGTCATGACTGCAGAGCTGACAACCGAAGTCACCCAACGCTTGAGCGCTGACCACTATGGCTGGCTGACCACCGTCACGAAATCAGGACAGCCGGTGCCCAGGCTCGTGTGGTTCTACTTCGACGGCACCGACGTCGTCGTTTACACGATGCCCGAGGCGGCGAAGGTGCGTCACGTGACGGCGCATCCGCAAGTGAGTCTCAACCTGGATTCCGACGGCAACGGCGGCGGGGTCATCGTGATCGGCGGGCACGCCCGCGTGGAGGCCGAAGGGGCCGATCCCCGCACGGACCCGGCGTACTGGGGCAAGTATGCCGCCGACGCCGAACAGTTCGGCCTCACCGAAGCGATGGCGGCCTACAACACCCGGCTGCGCATCAGCCTCGAGAAGGTCTGGACCACCCCGACCGAGGGCTGAGCCGCACCGAATTACGGTGTGCTGCGGCGTTGCTCAGTTGGCGTTCTCGGCGAGGACCATGTCGTCCCAGCCGTTGACCTGCGCCTCCAGCGACTGCTCGTAGCCGGGCTGAGCTGCGGGCTGCACCTCATGATCGGCGTCGGGCAGACCACCGAGGGCAGCGATCGCTTCCGTGATCTTCTTGGCTTCGTCATCAGTGGGCGTGGCGCCGGCCTCAAGCTCGTCGAGCAGTCCTGCGCGCAATCCGGCTCCGTTGGCCACTTCCTGGGCGGACAGCTTGGCATGGATGCGCGTGACGTACAGCTGCTGTCCCAGACTCGACCCCGGTGCCGACGCCGCATGCGCCATGAGGGAGTCGTAGCGACGACGAACGCCGCTGAGCGCCACGATCACATCGGGTGACGGCCGTGAGCTGCCTGCGGCCTCGGTCAGTGCGGCGCGCAGCTTGCGCATGCCCGACAGCACGACGTCGGCGCGTTTGTGGAATTTCTTGTCCTCTTGGAACGGCAACGCATCGATGGCGGCGGAGTACATGTGCATCGCAGCCTCGGAGAGACTGACGATGATCGACGAATCGCCATCCAATGACGCGTTCTGTCCCATGGGCCCTCAATTCTCCCGCGATGAAATGCAATGGCCGTGAGCAGCCGACGACACGGAACGACTTCGATTCGCGCCGCTCGAACTGAGCACTCGAGGAGAGTAACGGTTTGGGCGCGCCCCGTCACTGCCTAGGGGTTATTGAAGAATTCGGCGAATTGGAGTATGCGGGGCGGTGTTTGCGTCAACGGGGTCCGGTGGAAATGGCACCCGCCGGTGGTGTACCAAATTCGTGTACACCTAGTCTGAACGCGCAGCCGGCTCGGGTCACGGGAGGTCAGGATGACCGGACTAACTCAATCGACCAGAGCCATCGAATCGTCAGCACGCAGCGAGGTGAGTGAACCCACGGAACCGATACCACTGGTAGCGCCGGAACCGCAGGAGTCGCGCAGCAACCCGATCGAAGGCAGGAACGGGATCGGGTGGCTGGTCTGCGCCGGTGTGGCAGGCGTGGCCATCGCCTGGTTCATCCTGTTCAGTCCGGGCGAACTCGGAAGCAAGTCGGAGTGGTTCTTCGGTGCCGTCGTCTTCGCCGTCGTCATGGTGACGATGTGGCAGACCCTCAACATCCAACGTCAGGCCAGGCAGGATGTCGCCGACGCGGCCGAGCGGTTGCAACGGGAACTGGCGGCCGCGGACGAGCGTGCGGCACTTGAACTTGCGCTCACGCAGAAGTGGCACCGCGCCGAGATGGAATCCCGGCAGCGTCTGCATCGCGCCGAACTGGAGGCACAACGGCAACTGGCCCGCGTGGAGCGCGCCCACCTTCACGAACACATGCAGAAGCAGGCGATGATCGAGGTGTCCCGCGCCGTGGGAGCGCAGACCCGGATGCTGGCGACGTTGTGGAGCGAAGGCGCAAGGGTTCTCGGCAACGACGACCGCGACGTGCGCGAACAAGCCATGAACGCGATCTTCGAACAGATCAGCCAGGTCGTCAACGACGTCGGGGTGGAACTCGACAATGCCCACCTGCTCAGTGAGGACGACCGGCTGCACCAGGCGCTGGATCAGATCAATGAGGCTGTGCTGATGGGGATCCGGGTCGCCGAGGACGTACACGCCGAGGTGGTCGAGGGACGCACACCGCAACCCAACCCCATCCCTGCCGTGCAACGGCTCATGCACGAACGAGCCTCGGAAGCCCGCAGGCTGGCCTGGGCGCTACTGCGCACCGGGCTGTCGAACAACAACGGTTGATCAACGGGAGCACCGAATCACCGTCATCCGCAATGATTTCAGCGCGACGGGGCCGCCCGGTGGTACAACTCGGAGAGCAGTCCGACGACATCGGTGGTGGCCGGGTGCACATCGTCACGCCACCAGACGAGCCGGACCGGCACCGGGGGCGCGTCCTGTAGGCGACGGAAGACCACGCCCTGTCTGCGGTACTGCGTCAGAGTGCTCTGCGCCGTGACCCCGACGCACCGACCCGCCGCGACCACCGCCAGCCAGTCGTCCACGTCGTGGATCTCCTCGACCTCCGGCCTGCTGCCGAGTGGCCACAGCTCGGGTGTGGTCGTGCCGGTGCGAGGATCGACTGCGACGACACGGTCGACGAGATCGGCCAGCCGCAACTGGCGGCGCCGCCCGAGCGGATCATCCGCGGCCACCGCGGCGTAGCGGGACTCCAGCCCCACAATCACGTCGTCGAAACGCGCGTCGCCGATGCCGGGAGTGTCCCGGGAGGTCCGCACGACGGCGACATCGCAGGCGCCTTCGGCCAGGCCGCCCGTCGGTGAGTTGGTACGAACCAGATGCAGGTCGATGTCTGGGTGTCCCGCGGCCCATCTGCGTTGGAACTCCACGGTGTGTGCTCCCATCGCCGCCCAGGCGTGGCCGATGCGCAGCCTGCCGATTCCACCCCGGGCGTCGCGCACGAGATCGTCAGCTTCGGCGAGTAGGCGGCGGGCCCTGGCGAGGACCCGCTCCCCTGCTGCGGTCGGCACGACCTCGCGACTGGTGCGTCGCAGTAAGCGCACCCCGAGTTCCCGCTCGAGCGCCGCCAACCCGCGCGATACCGCGGGCTGGGACACCCCGAGCGCCGCGGCGGCACCGGTGAAGCCGCCGTGATCGCTGATCGCCACAAGACAGCGCAGGTGCCGCAACTCGAGATCCATGCGTCAAGCGTATCGATCGGACATAAAATGCATTTTGCGAATCCACAACGTGCCTGCACGCTGGCCAGGTGGACAACGACATCCAGGACCGATCCGCGATCACCGCCGCGCCCGCGGATCATCGCGGAGATCGTGCCGCCGGCGTGGCACTCATGGTGGGCAGCGCCCTGTCGAACCAGTCGGGTGCGGCCGTCGGTGCGCTTGCGTTTCCGGTGATCGGACCTGTCGGTGTGGTCGCGATCCGTCAATGGGTGGCCGGCGTGATCCTGCTGACTGTCGGCCGGCCACGGCTGCGCACTTTCACGCGGCGGCAATGGGTTCCGGTGATCGGGTTGGCCGGGGTGTTCGCAGCCATCAACCTCGCGCTGTACACGGCGATCGACCGCATCGGCCTCGGCCTGGCGGTGACGCTGGAGTTCCTCGGCCCACTGACCATCGCGCTCACCGGCGCCCTCCTCGCCACGCCGACGGGCACGCGCCGCCGCCTCACCCTCACCTGCGCGATCCTTGCGGCGGTCGGCGTCCTCGTGCTCACCCGCCCGCAGCCGTCCACCGATTACGTCGGTGTCGGCCTCGGCCTGCTCGCCGCGACCTGCTGGGCCGGCTACATCCTGCTCAACAGCATCGTGGGAAAACGATTCGCCGGGATCGAGGGATCCGCCACGGCAGGCGCGATATCGGCGGTGGTCTACATACCGATCGGGGTTGTCGCCCTGATCGCCCACCCACCAACCCTTTTCGCGCTGGGCTGCGGCCTCGCCGCGGGGGTGCTGGCGTCTGTGATCCCCTTCATCGCCGATGTACTCGCGCTGCGCCGGGTGCCCACGCATTTCTTCGGGATCTTCATGAGCGTCAATCCCATGTTCGCCGCCGCCATCGGCGCCGTCGTGCTCAGCGAAGCACTGGCCGCTCTCGACTGGATCGCCATCGCCCTGATCGTCATCGCCAACGTCGGCGTTGTCCTCGCCACCGGATCGACGTCCCGCCCCGACCTGCCTACGGTGTCCGCGCGAACGGGCCGCCGGCGCCGAACGCCGCCGCGGTGAATCGTTCAGCGATCAGGCGGTGGGTGGCGGCGTCCGGGTGCAGGCGGTCGGGCAGGGGCAGTTCGGCGGCGTCCGCCTCGCCGTAAAGCTCCCGGCCGTCGAGCAGAAACAGGTTGGGGTCGTAGGTCGCCCGTTGCTCGATGATGCGGGTGAGCTCGGACCGGATCACCTGAAGCGTCAGCTTGCCCGCGCGGACGTCGGTGGGATCTCCGGTGGCACGGAACCGCATGGTCCCGTCGGTGAGGTCCAGGGCGCCCGGGCCCGGGGTGTCCTCGTGGATCGGGCACAGGATCGGCGAGACGACCAGCAGTGGTGTTGCCGGGTGCCCGTCGCGGATCGTGTCCAGGAAGCCGTGCACGGCCGGGGTGAACGCGCGCAGCCGCATGACGTCGCCGTTGACGAGGTTGATCCCGATCTTCACGCTGATCAGGTCGGCCGGAAGGTCGCGCATCGTGCGGGCGACGAACGGGTCGAGCATGGCGCTTCCGCTGAAGCCGAGATTGATCAGGTCGACGCCCCCGTGTGCGGCGGCCAGGGCCGCCCAGGTGGTCCCGGGACTCGCAGCGTTGGAGCCTTGACTGATCGAGCTGCCGTGGTGCAGCCACAGCGGCCGCGACGCGGCGCCGGCCGGCTCGACACCGGCGTCGGTCCGCAGGGACAACAACTCGACCCGCTCGTAGTGGGGCAGCCAGATCTCGACGTCTTTCTCCCCGGCGGGCAGTTCAGCGAAACGGACGGTCGCCGGCGGCCCGGGCTGAATCTCGGCTTCTCCCGTCGCACTGTCGACGATCACGGTGGTACCGCCGGTGGACACCGCCTGGCCGGTGGCCCGGCCGTCGATGAACAGGTCATAGCGCCCGTCCGGGCGTGGCGGGACCCCGCGGAAGGCCATGGTCGTGCGATGGGCGTCCAATTCGATGACGGTGGCCCGGGTTCGGAACGCCAGCCGCACCCCCGAGGGCTGACCCGCTGCCATCAGCAACTGTTGGTCGGCCTGTGCGCGAGCACGCGCGGGCAGCCGGTAGGGCATGAGCCCGTGCTCGGTGTGCTCCACATCGAGTGCACCGAGCAACAGCGCGGCGGTCAGCGGGGTGGTGATGAGATCTGCCATGGGCGCAATGGTGCCAGTAGCGCGCTGCGCGTCGTTACCGGAAGTCGCGGGACCGGGATGTCACCCGCAGGTTGATGGGCCTCATCCGGTCGGCGATGACGGTCACCGCGCCGGTGGCGTTCTGCACGATGCCCCGGATGATCAGTGCTGACGCGCTCTGCGCCAACTTGCGGTGACGCGACCACACCCCCGGGGCGCACAGCACGTTGACCATGCCGGTTTCATCTTCGAGGTTGATGAAGGTGACACCCTGCGCGGTCGCAGGCCGCTGCCGGTGAGTCACCGCGCCGGCCACCAGGATTCGGGTGCCATCGGGAATCTCGAGCAACTTTTCCGCAGGCACCACGCCCAGCGCGGCGAGATCCTCACGCAGGAACTGGGTGGGATAGCTGTCCGGTGAAACACCGGTGGCCCACACGTCGGCGGCGGCCAACTCCAGCTCACTCATTCCCGGCAACGACGGGATATGGGATGACGACCCGACCCCCGGTAACCGGTCGGGCCGTTGGGTGGCTGCCGCACCGGCCGCCCACAACGCCTCACGGCGGGTGATGTCGAAGCAACCCAGCGCCCCCGCGGTGGCCAGTGCCTCGGTCTGCGGGACGCTTAATTGCACCCGTCCGGTGAGATCCAGCAGGGTTGCGAACGGCCCGTTGGCATCTCGCTCGTCGACGACGCGCTGCGCCAGGTCGTCCCCGATGTGGCGGACCGCGCCGAGACCCAACCGCACCTCCAGACCTTGGTTCTCGCAGGTGGCGTAGGCCAGGCTGGCGTTGACGTCCGGGCCGTGCACCGTGACCCCGTGCCGCCGCGCATCGGCGACCAGCGACTGCGGCGAGTAGAAACCCATCGGCTGGGCCCGCAGAAGCGCCGCGCAGAACACCGCCGGGTGGTGCAGCTTGAACCACGACGAGTAGAACACCAGCGACGCAAAACTCAGCGAATGGCTTTCCGGGAAACCGAAATTGGCGAAGGCCTCCAGCTTCTCGTAGATCCGCTCGGCCACCTCGCCGGTGATGCCGTGTTTGTCCCGCATACCGTCGTAGAACCTGCCGCGCAGCCGTCGCATCTTCTCGGTGGAACGCTTGGAGCCCATCGCCCGCCTCAATTGGTCGGCCTCGGCCGCGGTGAAACCCGCACAGTCGACCGCGAGTTGCATGAGTTGCTCCTGGAACAACGGTATTCCCAACGTCTTCTTCAGCGCCGGTTCCATCGACGGATGGTCGTAGGTGACCGGCTCTAATTCGTTGCGCCGCTTGATGTACGGGTGCACCGAACCACCCTGGATGGGGCCGGGACGGATCAACGCCACCTCGACCACGAGGTCGTAGAATTCGCGAGGTTTCAGCCGTGGCAGGGTGGCCATCTGCGCGCGGGATTCCACCTGGAACACCCCGACCGAGTCGGCTTTCTGCAGCATCTCGTAGACGGCGGGCTCGGACAGGTCCAGCTTGGCCAGGTCGACGGTGATGCCCTTGTGTTCGGCGAGCAGGTCGATGGCGTAGTGCAGCGCGGAGAGCATTCCGAGGCCGAGCAGATCGAACTTCACCAAACCGATCGCCGCACAGTCATCTTTATCCCACTGCAGCACGCTTCGGTTCTCCATGCGCGCCCACTCCACCGGGCACACGTCGGCGATGGGCCGGTCGCAGATCACCATGCCCCCGGAGTGGATTCCCATGTGGCGAGGCAGATTGGTGATCTGGGTGGCCAGCTCGATCACCGACTCCGGGATGTCTTGAACGTCCGGGGAGTCGGCAAGGCCGTTCCACCGGCTGATCTGTTTGCTCCAGGCGTCCTGCTGCCCCTGGGAGAATCCCAGGGCACGCGCCATATCGCGCACCGCGCTGCGGCCACGATAGGTGATGACGTTGGCGACCTGGGCCGCATAGTCGCGGCCGTACCGCTCGTAGACGTACTGAATGACGTTCTCGCGCAGGTCCGATTCGATGTCGATGTCGATGTCCGGCGGGCCGTCGCGGACCGGGGACAGGAACCGCTCGAACAGCAGCTCGTTGCTGATCGGGTCGACGTTGGTGATCCCCAGTGCATAACAGACCGCCGAGTTGGCCGCCGATCCCCTGCCCTGGCACAGGATGTGGTTGTCGCGGCAGAACCGGGTGATGTCGTGCACCACCAGGAAGTAGCCCGGAAATGTCAGCTGTTCGATGATTCTCAGCTCATGCTCGAGCTGCGCGTAGGCCTTGGCTGCGGTTGCCGGCGGGCCGTATCGCTCAGCCGCCCCCGCCATGACGAGATGGCGCAGCCAACTGTCCTCGGTGTGCCCCGGCGGCACGTCGAACGGTGGCAGTTGTGGCGCAATGAGTGCCAGTCCGAATGCACACTGTTCACCGATATCGGCTGCCGCCGTGACGATCTCAGGACCGAACAGCCGGGCCATCTCCTCCCCCGAGCGCAGATGCGCACCGCCGCGCGGGGCCAGCCAGCCGGCCGCACTGTCCATCGAATTACGGGCCCGGATGGCCGCCATCGCCATGGCCAGCCTGCCACGGGACGGTGCGGCGAAGTGGGCAGCGGTGGTGGCCACGACGCTGACCCCGAAGCGCGGCGCGAGTGCGGCCAGTGCGGCGTTCTGCTCGTCGTCACACGGATGGCCGTGGTGGGTGAGCTCGATGCTGACCCGGTCGGCACCGAACCGATCCACCAGGCTGGCCAGCGCGGTGGCGGCCGCCTCCGGGCCACCTCGCGACAACGCCTGGCGGACATGGCCTTTGCGGCATCCGGTGAGGACGTGCCAATGCCCACCGGCGGCTTCGCTGAGCGCGTCGAAATCGTATCGGGGTTTGCCCTTCTCCCCACCGGCGAGGTGCGCCTTGGCCAGCTCCCTGGAGAGCCGTCGATACCCTTCGGGTCCACGGGCCAGCACCAGCAGGTGGGGGCCCGGCGGATCGGGATCCTCGGTGCGCGGGATGTTGCCCAGCGACAGTTCTGCACCGAACACCGTGGCTACGTCGAGCTCCCTGGCGGCCTCGGCGAAACGCACCACCCCGTAGAGCCCGTCATGATCGGTCAGTGCGATAGCCCGCAGGCCCAGCCGGGCCGCCTCCTCGACAAGCTCCTCCGGCGTGCTGGCCCCGTCGAGGAAGCTGTAGGCCGAATGTGCGTGCAGTTCGGCGTACCGGACCGATGCGGACGTTGACGGCTGTGGCGCCGGCGGCTGGTAGGCACCGCGCTTACGCGACCAGGCCGGGCCGTCCCCACCGTCGCCATGCGGCTCAGCCAGCCCTCCGGAACGGCGCGCTCTGCCATTGAGCACCCGCTCCATTTCGGTCCAGCTCGGTGGTCCATTGTGCCAACCCACCTTACCAGTCTATCGAACAATTGTTCGATAGCGATAGCGGCGTGTCGCGGTCAGTCCTGTTATGTATCTAGACATCGGTGACAGTTCTGTATCAGGACATCGGTGACAGTTCCCGAGGCGGAACTGTCACCACCACGGTCCCGACGTTAAGACATCACATCTAGGTGTGAATCGCACTTGTCGGTGGTCGAATATATGTTCGATGAATGGAGGGTGATGCGGTCACAGCGATTGCCGGGTTGCGGGCGGCGTTCGACGCGTTCGCCGCCTGCGAGGTCGAATCACTGACCCGTACTGAGCTGCTCGCCGT
>NZ_JAMQTH010000021.1:0-110467 GCF_032883035.1 Mycobacterium appelbergii | reverse complement strand
CCACCACGAAAAACCTGATCGTGCACATCGTGGCCGACCCCGCCACCATCAACGCCGCCACCACACCAGTCGACGCCACCCCAGCCGACAAGCCAGACCCTGCCGATGAGACCGCCACACCGGATCAGGCCACCCCTGTCGACGAGACCGCCATCGCGGACGAACCGGACCCTCCCGATGAGGAAGCCGGCACGGTGGACTCGACCGGCCCTGCCGATGAGACGGACCCTGCGCACAACACCGCCACGGTGGACCACACCAGTGCCATGGACCACAGCCATGCCACGGGCACGGGCACCACGTGCACGGTGCCGCCGGCGGTGATCGTCGGCGGCGGCGTGCTCACCGACCACCAACTCGCCGAACTACTTCCCCAAGCACTCGTGCGCACCCTGCACCACCCCGGTAACCGGCCCCCAGAACCCGGGTACGTGCCCTCCCGCGCACTGGCCGACTTCGTCCGATGCCGCGATATGACCTGCCGCTTCCCCGGCTGTGACACCCCGGCCTATCACTGCGACCTCGACCACACCGTGCCCTATCCCCACGGTTGCACCCACGCGTCAAACATGAAGTGCCTGTGCCGTTTACAGCGCCGGTTGTGCGAAATACACTCTAATTATGAGCACCACCAAAGCAGCCGTTTACCTGCGGCAATCGATGGACCGCTACGGCGACACCCTGGCCGTCGCTCGACAGCGCAAGGACTGCCTCGCCCTGTGTGAGCAGCGGAACTGGACGCCGGTCGAATACGTGGACAACGACCGGTCGGCGACCAACGGCAAGGCCCGACCGAAGTATCAGCAGATGCTGGCCGACATCGCCGAGGGCAAGATCGGCGCGGTGGTGGTGTGGGATCTGGACCGCCTGCACCGCCAGCCGCGTGAGCTGGAGGACTTCATCGAGCTGGCCGACGCGCACCGGCTGGCCCTGGCCACGGTGACCGGGGACTGTGACCTGTCCACCGACAACGGCCGGTTGTATGCCCGGATCAAGGGGGCGGTCGGCAAGAGTGAGACCGAGCGCAAAGCCGCCCGCCAGCGCGCCGCGGCCCGGCAGAAAGCCGAACAGGGACGGCCGCAGTGGAAACGGGCGTTCGGCTACGTGGCCGGTGCCAATGGGCCCGAGCCCGACCTCGAGATCGCCCCGCTGGTGAAACAGGCGTACGCGGCATTGCTAGCCGGGTCGTCGCTGAATGACATAGCCCGACTGTTCAATGAGGCGGGTGCGTACGGCCAGCGGTGGATGAGACCCAAAGACTCCCAAGGTAATACGGTCAAAGACGCTGCGCAGCAGTTGATACGTACCCCGTGGTCGGCCACGACGGTGAGCCTGTTTCTGCGCAAGCCGCGCAATGCCGGGCTGCGCGCGTACACCGACACCAAGACCAAAGGCACTGAGATCATCGGCAAGGGCACTTGGCCCGGCCTGGTGGACGAGGCCATGTGGCGGGCCGCCCAGGACAAACTCAACGCACCAGGCCGGGCGCCCGGCCGTAAGAGCGTGCGACGGCACAGGCTGACCGGGGTGCTGCGGTGCGGTAAGCCGGGGTGTGGTGGCTATCTGTCGGGTCAGTGGGTGATGCAGCCGACCGGCGGCAAGCCGGGACGGCCCAAGACGGGTGAAAAGCGGTGCACTAGTGGACAAGTCGCGCACTCGATTACCTACGCCTGCAAGTCATGCCGTGGCGTATCCGTCCGCGCTGAGCATGTCGAGCCGCTGCTCAATGACATCGTCGGCGGTCGGTTAGCGATGCCCGACGCGATCGATCTGCTGAAAGCCGAGGTTCACGACGAGGCTGAGGCCGAGGGGATCCGCCTGGAGTTGGAGACCCTCTACAGCGAGCTGGATAAGCTCGCGGTTGAACGCGCCGAGGGACTGTTAACCGCTCGCCAGGTGAAAATCAGCACCGACATTTTTGCCGAGAAGATCACGAAACTTGAACGTCGACAGCAGGACCAGGAACGGCTACGGGTGTTCGACGGGATCGCGCTGGGTACCCCCGAGGCCGCCGCTGCGGTCAAGAAGTTGTCACCGGATCGATTCCGCGCCGTCGTCGATGTCCTGATGGCACCGACCGTGATGCCGGTCGGAAAAGGTGGGCGAGTATTCGACCGGCAGCGGCTGAATACGAATTGGCATGAGTGATAAGCAATTCAGTGTCGTATGCACGGGGCGGGGCGAACATGGCCGCATCGAATGGCCCGCTGTGACGCTTGCCGATGACGGAACGATCCGGGAGGAGCGCACACGGCGAGCGCCCCTCGATCCAGGCGGCCCGACCCGTCAGGTTGTGATGCCAGCGGATAGTCACCGTGCCGCCAACGGAACGTGGCGGTGGCGCTGTCCGCGGTGTGGCCTCGACAGGCCCCTGACTGAGGACCACCTGCGCGCGTGGATGAACGCCACTACTGCCGACGTTCTCGACGTTTCCCGACTGCCTAGGTAGCATGCCGGATTGAGCGGTTTCGTGGACGCTCTGAATTCCACGGGCAGGCCCCGCCGACAAGCCGGGCGGACTTCTGCTGCCCGGAGGACACCATGTCACCCCGCGCCGACGCTGCGCGAACCATCGCACACCAGATCACCACTGACCCCGAAACTGCTGCCTACCTCACGACAATTCTCACCGAAGCACCACCGCTAACCGAAGAGCAACGTACTCGGCTTGCCGAGTTGTTGCGACCCGTGCGGCAGCGGCGGCCGGATACCGGCGGTGGCGCATGAACGACGGTGGCCCGGCACAAGACCGGGCCACCACCACGACCGCCACCAGGCAAGCCGATACTGGCTTTCCTAGCGCGAGGGAGGCCATGCGCGACTACCTGAGCGTCTGCCTCGGCGCCGCCGAGGGCACGCTGCACGTCGGCGTCGGCCTCGGCCCGCACGTATCCGAGGCCGGTAAGTACATCCACGAGCGCTGGGAGGAACGCCGCTACGCGTGGCCGGGCGAGGCCGACCGGGCCGTGACGGACATGCTCACCACGGCGCCCGACGCCGACGTGTACGTGTGCCCTTACGTGATGCGCGGTGACCGTCGGGCCAAGGGTGAGGCCGTCACCCACACGCTGGTGCACGCCGATGTGGACGACTTGATCGATATCGAAAAGGTGCGCGCCCTCGGTGGTTTCGCCGTCGGATCCGGTTCACGTGGTCACGGGCACGGCTACGTCGCCCTGGCCGAGCCGGTCACCGCGGCACAGCACGAGGTGCTGTGCCGGGCCCTGGGCGGCTACTTGGGTGCGGTCGACGCCAAGATCAGCGACAACGACGTGCTGCGCGCACCTGAAACGGTCAATCACAAGCTGGGTGCGGGGCCGGTGCGCTGGTTGGTGCACCCGTCGGAAAGGGTCCCGAGGACGCCCGGGGACCTAGCCCGTCAGCTGGGCGTGAAACTGGGTAATGCACTAGCCAGTTCCCCTCAGGCCAGCCGGAAACCCACAGTTGCCCCGGTTGACCTTGATCTCTCCGCGCATCCGGCGGTGCAGGCCGAACTGGGCCGGGTCACCGGCGACCGTTCCAGCGATATCTACCGTGTTCTCTCATCCTGTCGCAGTGCGGGTCTCACGTTCAACGAGGCAAGCAACGTCGTGAACAGTCGCCCCGATCTGGCCGCCAAGCTCACCGAGTGCGGCGGCGACGACCTCACCCGATGCTGGATCAAGCTGTGTGACGACCAGCAGCGGTTAGAGCTCCCTGACGGGAACGCGTCGGCCGAATCCACCGGCGGCACTGACGGCACGACCACAGCCTCGGGAATGCCGAAACTCTGGGCTGCAACGGATCTCATGCCCGCTACGCAGGCACGGTGGCTGGCCAAGGACCGGTTACCCCAGTCCGCGGTCACGCTGCTGATCGGCGACGAGGGTATCGGCAAGAGTCTGCTGTGGGTGTGGGTTGCCGCCGCGGTGACCACCGGTAAAGCCCTGCCCGGGTTTGGGATTCCAGCACGTGACCCGTCGCCGGTCATTGTGGCCGTTACCGAGGATGACTGGTCTACCACCGTGTTGCCCCGCCTGATCGTCGCCGGGGCCGACCTCGCGATGATTCAGGTTGTCTGCACCGAGCAGGACGGCACCGGGTCGCCGGTCTTCCCGCGTGACCTGTTCCTGATCGCCGAAGCCGACCCGTCGCCGGTGCTGATCGTCGTGGACGCATGGTTAGACACCGTGCCCGCGGGCATGTCCGTGCGCGACCCGCAGCAGGCCCGGCAGGCCCTACATCCATTCAAGGAGTTGGCCAGCAGCACCGACTGCGCGGTGTTGCTGCTCTGCCACACCAACCGGGTGGCCACGCCCAACGCACGCGATCGCTACGGGGCCACCGGAGAGCTACGCAAGAAAGCGCGCATGACGCTGTTCGCTCAACAGGACGACGAGGGTCACCTCGTGGTAGGCCCCGAGAAGATGAACACCGCCAAACCGATTCCAGCGTCGACGTTCACCATCACCTCAGTGCAGCATTTCGAGCCCACCGAGGACCACGACGGCACCGTGCCGCTGGTGTCCTACCTCGGCGAGTCCGACCAGACCGCGCGGGAACACCTCGCTGACGCCTACGCCACCGACCGCGAAATCAGCGGCGATCCCGGCGATGTGCTGGCGTGGCTGGCCGCCGAACTGGCCGCGGGTCCACGGTGGGCGACCGAGCTGTACACCGCGGGCGAGGAGGCCGGTCACAGCAGCGACAAGCTGAAGCGGGCCAAGCGGAAACTTCGCGTCGAATCCGAGCGCGACGGGGTGGTCGATCGGTGGTTCTGGCGGTTACCCCACCACCAAGGGAGCACCCCGTCCCCGTCTGTTGCTCCCTTGCATCCTTACTCCCTTGCCCCCCATCCGAAAAACCAAGGGAGCGCGTCTACCAGCGAAGAGAGCAAGAGGGTGAATGGAGAGGTACGGCCCACCCTTGCCACCGGCGACAACCAAGACGAGATCGCTTGCCGCGTCTGTGGGCGAGGGATCAACCCCGTGTTCGGGATCGACACCCACTACGACTGCGCCCGGCGGCAGCGATGAACCGCCGCCAGCGTCGCACCACCCGTGACAGCCGCCGACGGCTGGCCGACTTGGAACGCCTGGCCGCCTGCCCCGACTGCTGCGCCGATGTGTCTGTGGTCGAGGTGCTGCCCGGGATCTACCGGGGCGTGGTCCTCCACGACGGGACCTGCCCGTGGTTCGCCGCATTCACCCGCAGCACAGGAAGGAAACGAGATACATGACTGACCAGCCCGACGAGATCCCCAACGGTTTCGCCATCCCGGTGACCTACAACGACATCGACGGCGTCGAAGCCACCCGAACCGATGCGGGCGCCGACTACGTCGCCCCAGCGATCTATTCCAAGGAACAGTTGAGGCGCCTGCGAGAGGAACGAGACGATGACTGACGACACGACAACCCAACTCGACGCCGACCCCGATGGACTCGACGGCTCAGCGGCCGCTGACGACCTGAGCGACCTGTCCGAGGACGACTACGCCACCGCAGCCGAAATCATCGCCCAGGAGGCCACACCGACCCAGGACGACACCAGCGACGCCGCCCCGGACCTCGATGCCCGGGATCAGAAGTACCGCCAGCGTTTACGTGCCGCAGAGGCTGAGAACGACCGGCTGCACGGCCTGGTCGAAGCGATGCAGGCCGACGAGATCCACCGGCTGGCCGCCGGGAAGCTGGCCGACCCGGCCGACCTGTTGCGGGACGGGGCCACCGTGGCCGACCTGCTCGACGACGACGGGCACGTCGACCCGGCCCGGGTCGATGGTGCGATCAACGAGGTGCTGCAAGGACATCCGCATTGGGCCGCCCCGGCGGCGCCCTACCGCGGGCCGCTACTCAGCGGGGCCACCTCGATTCAGTTCGACCGGCCAACCAAGAAGTTCGCCGAGGCTTTCGCCCCGCCGACATCGGAGTAACATCCGGGGGTAACGCGTGCGACGCCCACCCCACGGCTTAGCGCGCGCACCCTGGGCGACGCGTTGCGGGGCACGGCAGTTAAGCGGAGCACTTGCCGCGAAATTCCATCCTGAAATTTTGCAGCGGCTACCTCCTTGCCGCAGAACGGCTGTCCCGCCATGGCTTTCACTGCTACCACCGTCAACAGCGCCAAAGCATGGGCGCCCGATATCACCACCTTCGCACCCGCCGACGCCGTCCCCGACGCCCTGATTCTCCAATGCTCAACGGTCAGCGGCCAAGTGGACGGCGACGCCCCCGCCGTGCGGGTGGCCTACGTCGATGACGACGAGGCCCAGTTCACCGCCGAAGGATCCGAGATTCCCGAAGGCGAACCGACGCTGGCCGAGGTGCTCCTCCACACCGCCAAGGTCACCCAACTGGTTCGGCTGTCCAACGAACAGTTCAACCAAACCAACACCGCCACCCAACTGTCCCAGTCGGTGTCACGCGCGATCACCCGCCGGGCCGACCTGGCTTTCGTCGCTGAGGTCGCACCCAGTGCGCCCGCGGTGGCGCCGGTCGCCGGTCTGGTCAACGTGCCC
The DNA here is from genome assembly GCF_032883035.1 of Mycobacterium appelbergii. Lineage (NCBI taxonomy): Bacteria > Bacillati > Actinomycetota > Actinomycetes > Mycobacteriales > Mycobacteriaceae > Mycobacterium > Mycobacterium appelbergii. The sequence goes on along the minus strand of NZ_JAMQTH010000021.1, from coordinate 103,968 downwards.
GGCATCGTGGCAGGCGACCAGATCAGCGGATCACTCGACGCTCTGGTCGACCTCGTCGCGCAGCTGCAAGACCACCTGTCGGTGCCCTCGGCGATCCTGGTCGACCCGCTGGGCTGGGGCGAACTACGCAAGCTCAAGGTGGCCAACGCCTACAACCAAAGCTTGCTCGGCGCAGGAACATCCGACGCCGCACAGCTGCTGCTGTCGCTGCCCGTGCTGGTCAACCCGGCCGTGCCCGACTACACCGGCGTAGTCATCGACCGCAACGCCGTCGTGTCCGCGGTGGGTCAGGTCAAGGTGGCCACATCGGAACACGCTGTGTTCGCCTCTGATTCGGTGCTACTCCGGGCGACGTGGCGGTTCGGTCACGCCGTGGTGAGGCCCGAGCGGGTCGGCACGTTCACCATCGCGGCCGCCGGATCCTAAAGGCGGTGGGCGGCGGTGAGTTCTGGAGATTGGAAACCCCACACCAACCATCCGGGCCAACCTGGCGGTAGCGCCGTCGCCCACTTACGCCCGTCGCCCCGAAGTCGAACGCGGGGCGACGGGCGACCCTGGGGGGAGACCCCCGCCAGGCCGCCGAGCCGGACCGCAGTGCATAGCGGCTGCCGGTCCGCGCAGTACACCCAGAACCTCCAGCAACCGTGGCGACATCCTGTCTTGGCAAATAGGAATTTCTGTTCCAATTTGCCGAGCGGATAATGGCCGCCCCTGACCGGCCACTAAACCCGGCCCGCCGTAAGGAGGAAACCATGACCCCAGGTGACCAACTCCGCGCCGACATGGCCCGCGCCATCCAGCACGCCGCCGCCGAGGCCGGGCGGCCGCTGGAATACGACGAACGTGAGGCCCGCACCATCGAGCACGCCGCCGCGGCAGCCGATCGTGCCGAGCAGCTGCGCGCGTTGTGGGCGGCCGAGCTGGCCGCCGACACCCGTGCCTCGGTCGCGGTCAAGATCGCCGCCGAGATCCGGCTCTGCGAAAAGCATGTGACCGATCTGCTGGCCCGGGTCAACCCGGGACCGGGGCAGGCCAAGAGCGAGCAGCACCAGCGCGCGGCCCGGGCCCGCTGGGATCGTGACCCACTACGGCGTCGCCGGGGCCCGGCCTGATGGCCCGCGACGCCCCGCCGACAACTGTCCACGCCGGGCTCTACGCGTTCCTGCTGGAACGCACCGAACGCGCGGTAGGGTGCCGCCATGCTGACAGGGTTGAGTCCGCGGGCGGCGGCGGTACTGATCATCGCGGTGGCTGTGGGGATAGCGTCGGGACTACTGGTGGCCGGGATCCAGACCGGGTCGACGGTGCTCGTCGTGAGCGCGGCGGTGATCTATGTCCTGGCGGCCTGCGCCCTGGTGGCAGCGATGCGCAAACTGCGCCGCCCATAGATGTCCAAGTAGGCGAGCTGCCTCTCTGGGCGCGCCCCGGTGAAGCCGTGCGCTGGTGGCGCCGGGCCACCGTGACCGCCGACGGGGCGGTGAGCTTCTACGACGATGAAGGCAGCCGGTGGCTGGCCGAGAACGGGTTGTAACTAATTACCACTTGTCCTCCCGAATGCCCGGCGGCAGTGGGGTACCTCGTTGTCGATCCGTGCGGGGTGAGAGGGACCATTCGCCGTAGATCGCCATGACGCCATGGCGTTTGGCCCCGAACTGACGTTTGCGGTCGACGATCCGTGCGACCGGCCGCGCTCGTGTGGTCTCGGCCAATCGGACGCTGAGAGCGTGCGTCCCTACGTGATACTCGTATCGGTGGCTATGGTTACGACCCAACACAATTGGCTGGAACTCGCTACCGTCGTCGGGGCCCAGTGTCATCTTGAAGATCCCGGGCGCGGTTTCTTCGACGTTCGTCGTAATTGCTTTGTCTAGAATGTTTCCCGCGACGGAAACGCCGGGTTGATCGTCTGGTGCGGAGTCAAATTCCCACTCCACCGCGAGGAGTGTCGTCTCGGCGTTGCCCGTGTTCGAAACAGTCACCTGGGCGGTCCAACCGAGGTCAATCGTTTCGCCGCCGTCAAGGCGGCGTTCAATCGCCACACGGTCGTCCTCAAAAACGATGTTCGGTCGATCCCACCAATTGCTCTTGACCTGCCAGAGTAGGGAACCGCCGCCTGCTAATAGAGCCAGTGTCGATACAACGTTGGCGTACCAGTCTGCAGACACGCACGGATCATAGACTGCGGTTCTCCGCGTCCGGCCCCGCCAGGAAGACTTAGATGACTAGACCATCCCGGCGGGTCCGGCAGTCGGCCAGTCGGTCACCCACGATATGATAAAGCTGCAGGCAAGACCAGCGGTGACGACACCCGCGGCGGTCCTCGCAAAGCCCCACAACCCCGAAAGGGGAAGCGATGAACTCACTTCATTGACTGCGTGAACGGTGCTATGGGTATATCGAACGCCAGCTCGACGCCGGTGAATCGTTGTCGGTCGATGGGGTCGGCGACTGGGACGACACCGTGCCGATCGGGATGGTCGGGGTGCGGTTCGTCGGCCGGGCCGGACACACCTACCGGCTCATCCCCATCGCCGACCACCCCAACCGGCGGATGGCGCTGTCGGCGGTGGCCAGATCGCAAACCTGGAACGACTGGAGGTAATCGGATGTATTACTACTACGCCGACGGCGATAACAAACTGATCCGCGTCGATGTGGGCGACAGCAAGCCCAGCATCGAGGTGTTCACCGCCTCACCCGGCCAGCTCTATATCGGCGACGGGGAGTGGATGGATCCGGAGCCCCCGGGCCGCAATCTGGCCACCGAGGCGCTCTACTCCGGCGACTACTACGGGGTCGACGAGACCGAGGCCCAGCGGGTCATGGGTGTCATCGACGCCCGGGTGCAAGCGGCCCGCGGCGACAGGTGATTGCAATAGAGACACTCGGGCGCACTTGGCGGGCCCGAAACTGAAGTGTTCTTTGGCCAATAGTTGCCACCACTTGTTGAAAACATTCTGGATCGGACCCGACGGATGGAGTGACCGCCAACTACCCGACGGCACCGTGATCTGGCGCGCACCCACCGGCCACGAATACACCACCTACCCCGGCAGCACCCTGCTCATCCCCGCCCTGGTAAAGCCGACCGGCACCCTGATCCTGCCCAACACCATCCCCCCCACCGCCGGCGACCGCACCGCCATGATGCCCAAACGCCGCCACACCCGCGCCCACGACACCGCCCAACGCATCACCGCCGAACGCAAACTCAACGACACCCTCATCGCCGAACAAAACCTCCCACCACCGTTCTGAACACTCAGGTGGGCTTGGCGTCGGTGTGTGGCGCCGAAGACTCCTGCTCACTCATCTAATCTGCGGTGTCCTGATGTCGCGGATGCGCGCGATATTCCATGGAGTGTTTACTGCGCACCGGTTTGCGTTTTGCAATCCAATATGCGATCAGATAAATGATCGTAAATGTGCTGGCAGTAATGATTGAAACGATTACAAACTGCAGATACTGCCCACGCGCGATGCCATAACCCCAACTGGCGTCTCCGAGTCCCAGGACTATCGAGAAGAAGAGAAGGAATGCGGCTCCGATAACTCCGGGCACCCAGTCTGCACCTCCACTCTCGATGAATATGCGCACGTTAACTGCAGCAATGAGCATGAGTATGGCAACCACCCACCACAGTTTGCGCGCTGTAAGGAGCCCGCTATAGGAGTCGGGCGCTGCATCACTTACGACGTGATCCTCGCTATCTACGCCGTTTTCCGCAGGTTTGTCCTCAGGGTCCGGCTGGCTATCGACGGAGTTTAGCGCGAATATCTTGCCGCGTATCTTGATGTACGGGGTGTACCCGTACGCGGCTGCTGCCATTGCTCCTAAAAAGAACAGGGCCATCCCGAATCCTTTTTCCCAGTCTGGGTAGAACGCGAAAAACGCGGCAATGGCCCCTACGCAGGCGCAGCTCCAGTAGATGCGGCGCTGAGAGCTACGACTGTGATCAAAAAATTGCTGGATCATCGCAACGGCGACGGCTGCGACGAGAATTGCGAAGAACAAGTTCGACATACCCTTATTTGCCCATCATCCAGTCCACAAACTCTTCTCCTCCAATTCCGCCACCAACGGCGCCAAGGAACCCGACGATGAGTGTGCCTTCGGGACCGACGAACGTTCCCCAGGCCGCGCCGGCCGCCCATCCGCCGAGCATCGTTCCGGCGGTCCGACCGCCGAATTCCGCGGCCTCTTGTCCGGCGGGCGCGCCATGCATCACATCATTGAACGTGATCACGCCGTCGATGAGCGTGCCAAAATTTCCAAGTTTGGAGCCGAAGCCCTTAAGTGCTTCAGCGTCGGCGTGTGACCACACTGGAGCTTTGCCCCAGTGTTCGCCCCCCGGCATAGCGCGACCGTGGGCCTTGGCGCCCTCGCCCAAATTGCTGGCTTGAGTCGCAAGGCCTCCCGTTGCTTCTTTAATGACCTGGTCCGGGGACTTCCCCGCCTTGATCTCCTCAACGGCAGCGTTGGCCCCGTCCGCGGACACTCCGAATTGTTCGAGGTCGTTCGTGAACTCACTGAGTACGCGCGCACGCCCCTCAACCTCCAATCGGTCCATGAACCGCGTTGCGTCGTCGGGTGTCATGAAGCCTGGATGTGCGGCGACTTGGCCGTTCTCGAGCGCGTGTTGCATGTCGAGCCTGGCCTGCGCACGGGTGCGGACGTCACCGCCGACAGCGGTGTCCTTCGGGAGCGGGCCGGTGAAGTGTGCCATGCGATAGTCGTCGAGTCGATCGCCGGCCAAGCGGCGTGCTTTGTCACCACCGTGGATAGCAATGTGACTGGTTGGGTCGGCGATGGTCTTGTAGTCGCGCAAACGGGCCGCCGCATCGACCTCCTCGCGGCTCATATGACCCGACTGCCCCTCCATGCTGGGCAGATAGGAATTTCTACCTTCGGCCTTGGCTTTATCGACGAGAGCCTGGTCCTTTGCACGCTGCCCAGACTGGTCGTACTGCTGAGCGGTAGCAGATGGATCGTCTGGCCTTGTCGTGCCGTCGGCTACGCCGGGCGGCGTGGTGCCCGTCGCCGTCGCAATTTCGCGAGCCAGGTCAGCGTCCACCAGATCGGCATCCGCCAGTACGGCTGCGATATCCGACTCCAAGGACGCGACCTTCGACGCGACTTTTTCGGCGGCCTCATCAGTCAGATGACTCGTGTCCGGGGGGACCACCTGATTGGTGGACTCGTTGATCTCGACCGAAGGCGGTTCGGCGGCATAGTCGAGGATGCCCTTGACCGTCTTGGAAACGTCTTCGGCGTCGTGCGCCGCGTCCTCCATCCCGCCCGCCGCCTTGCGCAGATTCTCCGCTGTTGCGTCGTGATTCTGGGCGGTCGCTTCCATCGCGGCCTTGGCCGCGTCTCCGCCCTCGCCCTCCCACGTTGAAGCTCTGTTCAGCGAGCGGTAGAACTCGGCTGCCTTGGCATGGTTGCCGACGGCCTCGCGCGTAGCTGTTGCCAGGTCGGCGATCTCGCCGTGCCAGTCCTTCAGTTCCTTCAACGACAGCGACATGCCGTCATTTCACAGATTAGAGCTGACGTCGCCGATTCCCTCGGCATTGTCAGTGTCGGTATCCACATACTGGGTCGCCGCACCGCGGTGACCCTCAGCGTGTCCGTCGAAATGCTTGCCGAACCGAGCGCCGTCGGCCTCCCACTCCGCAAGCATCGCCGGCAACGCCGCACCGGCCAAGCCAGACCCCAAACGTGCCTCGCTGGCCCGCCAATGCGCAGTCTGGTGGGCATCCTGGAAATCAGTCGCGTGCCCTTCGATTCGGCCCGCCACCAGACGCAACTCGGTTGGATCGGCTTTCAACGGCTCACTTCGCTTTGGCATCGCTCCCCCTCCCGTGACACCCTCGTCGCTGCAAATTTTACCTACTAGCAACCGCCGGTATACGCACCAATCGCAGTTTCGAGGTTCTCGGCAAACTCAGTGACCCGCTACTCGCCGAGCGTCGGCTCAGGCCCGAACCTGAAAATCAGCGCGCTGACCGCCACGGCGAGGGCAGCCAGGGCGATCACCGGTGCAACGGTGAAGCGTGTCAGTGTGGCGCCGAAGATGGCCCCGCCCAACATCGTTGCCACCACCCCGTAGCGGAGCTTCTCGCGGTGCCCGTTGCCGCCGGCGAGCCGGCTGTCGAATCCGATGCCGACAATGGTCTGAGTCAGCACTGTGGTGCTCAACTCTTGGATGCCGAATTGGCGGGCGGTCGCGTTCTGGATGCCGAACGTGACGGCGAGACCCGATATCAGAATCAGCTTGGTGTTGTCCTGATAGTCCAGGACCCCGGCGCCGGCCAGAATCGAAAGAGCCAGCAGCATAACAACTTCGACGACAAGGCTGATTGTAAGCCAGTTGCGCGCGTTGTAGTCGAGGTGACGGGCGAAGCGCCCACCCAGCACGGTACCGGCCACGAAGCTGACGAATGCGACGATGGCCGCAGTCAGATCGACACCGGAATGCGGCACAAACCAGAATCCCAGGAAGATCACATTGCCGGTCATGTTCGCAACGAATACATGCCCCAGCACCAATACGCTGACTGCGTCGACCATTCCGGTCGCAAAGGTCAGTAACAGCAGCGCGGTGACCGTCAGCCGATCGGAAATCGGCGATGCGATACCCATGGGCTGCTCCTGCGGCTAAAGCTGCGGCGAGAGATCCATTTTGGTCAATGCCGGCATCTGCGTGATCCGCCAGTCACCGCCCTGGCGTTCCAGCGTCAGTCGGTAGGACAGATACCGCAGCGACGGAATGTTCTTGGTCGCCGGGCTGGTCGACACCGAGTTCGTGTAGACGATCGCGGTCGCCTCGTCAGGACTGATGCTCTCCACCGCGGTTCCCATCACCTGGGTGTTGTTGCTGATCTGCGCCTGCTTGTTGGTGGCGACGATGGCATCGATGTACTTGCGGTACTCGTTGGCGAAATCCCCCGACAGATACCTGGCCGCTCGGTCCGGCAGTGCATCCATGTTCTCCGGGGTGTAAGTCCACAACGCAGTGATCGCGTCCGCAGACGTCTGCGCCACTTCAAGTTTCGTGTCCACCAACGCCCGGTCCGCCAGATACGGCTGGACCATCGCACCGGCGAACGCACCTGCTGCAACGAACAACGCCGCAGCGCCCACGGCTGCGTACGTCAGGCGCTTCCCGGCCGGGCGGTACGGGACGAGCACGGCCTCCGGTTCGGGCTCAGCGTCCGGTTCGGGGGCGCCCTCTGCCTCCGGCTCGGGCTCGGTTCCAGGTACGGGCTCCGCCGCCGCCTCCGGCTCGGCTTCCGCCGCGGGCTCAGTTTCGGCCTCCGCCTCCGGCTCGGGTTCGGGCTCAGGTTCGGCCTCCACGGCTGCGGCACGACGTCCTTTGCCTACCGGGACCCGCGGCTGGGGCGGCTCCTCGACGGCATCGGCGGCATCGGCGGCATCGGCTTCAGTCTCTTGCTCGGCCTCAGCTTCGGCCGCCACCTCACCACCGCGCTTCCAGGGGAAACGCCTGCGGCGACGCGGCTTTTCGGCCTTGGCCTGCGCGGCCTCCGACTCGTCCGGCGTCCCGGTGGTCAGATCACCTGAATCAGCTGGCTGATCTTCCACTGCTGTCCTTCCCGAATCGTCGTTGCCACCCAACGGTTTCCGCTCTCGATTGTCGACTTTCCGTCCGAGGAGCGGCTGCTGATCTTGGTGGCGACCAATACGTCGGCGCTGCCGTTGTCATTCCAGCGCTGGACACCGGCCTCGAGCACGGTGCCCTCGGTCGGCTCGGCACGGGCCACCCGGATGACGATCTCGTTCTGCTTTTCCTTGAACATCTTGGCGAATTCACCCGTGGCCTGCGACTGGATGCGATCGGCATAGTCGTTGGCGTGGAAGGGATCCAGGGTCGTGTACGCGGTCATGAACTCGTGCACGTACCACAGCGCCTGATCACTCTTGTTCTTGAGCTGGCGGTCAGATTCGTGTTGGACGACCATCAATGTGCTGCCCGCGATGGCCGCCACGACCAGCAGGGCTGACAGCACCGCGATGATCGGCAATCCCCATCGAATCGGCTTCTTCGGCTCGACCGCGAAGTAATCACGCTCTTGTGGGTCGACCTTGCGCCGCGGACTCATTGCCCTTCCCCGCCCGACTGAGGCTTCTTCAGCACCGTCAGGTTGTCGACGCGCCACTGGTCACCGGATTTGCGGAAATCCACGCGCACCGTCGCGGTGATGAACTTGAGGTCCTGCGGATTGATGCCGCGCTGCCCCTGCATCGCCAGCAGCATCGACGCCTCGGTCTTGGAGGCGGAGAGCACCGCGCTGCTGACCGCCCAGTATTCGTTGGTGGTCGGACCGGCCTTGCGCACCGCATCCTGCTGCGCGACCAGTTGCGGACGGTAGTTGTCGGTCACCAGGGCCTGGGCCTCGCCGAAGTCCTGGTCCACCGAATCGACCCCGTAACTCAGCATCTGTTCGACGATGCGGGGTCCCTGCTCGGCGATCTGCTGTTGAGCCTGATGCACGGCTTGGGCCTGCCGGTACACGCCCAGGTAACCCACGCCCGCTGCGGCCGCACACAGCACCGCCGCCGACAACAGCACGATCCCGGTGCGCCTGCGCACGTTCTGCTCGGGCGCATCGACACAGTGCACCTCGGTGCGCAGCAGCAGATCCGCGAACGTCCGGTTGCGGCTGTCCCACAGCGGCCACAGCCAGCCGATGAACACCGCGGCGGTGTCCAGTAGATGCGCCAGGTCACGCACCAGTAGCCGCAGCAGACCCACAGTGCCGCCGCGCCCGACCACCCGGATGGCGAACACCGAACGGCCCAGCGACCAGCCGGTCGTCGTCGGCAGCAGCACCCGGTTGATCAACATCGCGATCATCACCACCGCGGCGAGCGCCGCGTAGACCCACCACAGCCAGCTGTCCAGCGCCGACCACGCCAGCAGGCCCAACGTCGCGATCACAGCCAGCCCGAACAGCACGTCGATCGCGAACGCCCCCGCACGCGCAGGCCAGGAAGCCAACCGCACCGGGGTGACCTGGGGATCGTCGGCGGGGCGCGCGTCGGGGGTGTCCAGAACGTCCGTCACGACGTGACCTGATCGAGCCTGGCGACCTTGTAGGTGCCGTCGACCGGGGCCATCTGGACCCGCAGCCGGTAGCCCTGCTCCTCGTCGGTCTTCTCGGAGTTGGTCACCAACACCCGCACCGCCACCAGGACGTCCATGGAGCCGTCGTCGTTGTGCTTCTCCACCGCGGCGCGCATATCCGAGACCTTCACCTTGACGTTGGCCGCCTGATAAGCGTCGAGCAGGATCCCGCTGTACAACACTGACTGGGCGCCGAAGTCACCCGTCGCGCATTCGATGATCTTGGTCTGGGCGGCGGTCATCGCCGCGGTATCGGGGGCCTGCGTGGCGGTCACGCAGTCCTTGGCCGCCTGCAACGCCGCAGCCTCGTCACGTCCAATCTGCTCGCTGTCCAGGTGCGACCGCAGTGCCAGGTATCCCCCGGCACCGGCAGCAGCTGCGAGGACGACCAGTCCGGCACAGACACCGGCCATCCACCCCCGGCCGAGCCGGGACGGACGTTTTACGGACTCCTCGACGTGCGGTTCGGTGAGGTTCAGCTGGCTGGCGCCAGCATCTCCTTCCATCCGTCATCTCCTGGGTTATTCGAGTTGGTGACGGAGTACTTCACACCGCCGGGACCGACCACCTCACCACTGGATGGGCTGTAGGTAGCGGTATTGCCTGCAGCCGGAGTGTAGATGCAGGGATTGGGTTGCTGTCCACTGCAGCTGACACTGCCACCACGGGGTGCCGTCAACGGGTCGCTGGTCGGACCCGACGCCACTCCCGGTGGTGGCAACTGACTGGCCGGCAGCGGGTTCATTCCGTTGTTCACCGACGGTGCCGGAATCACCCGCCCCGGGTCGACAGGCTGATTACACCTGGCGCCGGGCGCCGGGCAGTCCACGATCTGGTTCGGGTCACCGATCCAGGGGTTGGTGCCCATCGGCACGTAGGGCTCGTCGCTGCGGCATTCCCTCGGCGTCGCCGCCCGCTTGCCCGGCACGTCCGCGCACGGATAGTTACGGGCACCGCGCACCGCGTTGGGGGCGTCCTTCGGAATCTTGCAGTACATGCCCGACGGCAGCGGAGCCGTCGTGGTGTCGGCTGGCGAACGCCACTGGGAGGCCGGCAGGAAGCCGGTCAGACACGGCGGCGGGATGTTGATGCCGAGGCCGAAGTGCAGCAGACCTTCTGGCGCGAAAATCGTTGCGGTCTGGGCGATCGCGCCACCCTGAGGTAGCACCACCAGTACCTGTTCGACGTTCTTGTTGTACCGCTTGAGCATGTCGATGACGATTTCGAGATTCGCCAGAGTCTGCGGCAACGAGTCACGAACGTCGCTGAACACCGCATTCAACTGGTCGGCTGTGGGAGCCGCCTGCTGCAGACCGCTACGCAACGCCGCATCGTTCTGGGCGGTCTGCGCGGCGATGCTGTTCAGGTTGGCCGCCCAACGCGAGATCGCATCGCCGGAGTTCACCTGGCTGTCGATGATCGGCCCGGAATTGTCGATGATGTCGTTGACCGGGCCGATGTTCTCCTTGAAGTCGCCCGCGATCGCCTGCGTCGAATCGACCAACCGCTGCAGCGACGGGCCGAGTCCGCCGAACGCCGTGGCCGCCTCGTCGAGCAGGCTGCCGATCTTCTCCTTCGGCAGCACCGACAAACCGTGTTCGGCCGCGTCGAGCGCCGGGCCCACCTCCGCAGGCACGGTGCCCTTGTGGATCGTGTCGCCCGGCTTGAAGTACGTCTTGGGTTCGCCGTCGGAGATCAAATCGATGAACTGCTCACCGACCGCCGACACCGAGTGCACGTCGGCCGAGGCATCGGTGGGGATCTTGTACCGGTCGTAGATGTCCATCTCGACCTTGGCGCCCTTTTCGGTGGGCTCCACCGAGGTCACCTTGCCGATGGTGGTGCCGCGATAGGTGACGTTGGCGGTCGCGTACAGGCCTGCCGAGTTGGGTAGTTCGGCCTTGAGCTGATACATGCCGATGCCGAGCGCCGTCGGCAACCGCAGGTAGAGCAACGCCAGCACGAGCAGCGCGACCACCGTCAGCGTCAGGAAGAGAACGAGCTGCATCTTGATGAAGCGGGTCAGCAACATCTCTCACTCCCCCCTTTCCACGAGCGGGCCACCGGGTGCATCGTGCGGGTTCGGGGTGAACCGCACGTCCGGGATCATCGTGTTCGGATCGCGGCCCCAGGCCTGTTCCAGCGCCCGCAGCATGCCCGACACACCGGTCCCGGAGAGGAACCCGTTGTCGACCGAACTCAACGTGAGATCCACGTTCAACGACACGTTGATGTAGTCGCCACGAATCGCCTTCGGGATGTTGTCGATGTTGAACGGCACCGTCAGCAACAGCTTCAGCGCACCCACCAGATACGGAGCCGCCCGGCTCAGCTGCTTGAGCGGCCGCTGCAGGTTCTGCAGGTTGGTATGCAGGTTGGCGTTGGTGTTCGAGAGCGTCTCGTCGGCAGCCGCTGACAACCGACCCAGCGCCGTCACCGCATCGGCGAACAGATCGCGGGTATCCGCGAAATGCTGGATCAGCGGCGGGAATTCGGTCAACACCCGGTCCAGCGTGTCGTTGCGCGCCGCCACGATGTTCAGCAGGCGGTTCGTCGAATCGATGGCGCGGGTGATGTCGTTGCGCTGCTGGTTGAGTTCGTCGGTGAAGGTGTCGAGACGGCCCAGGAAATCCCGGATCTGGTCGCCGCGACCGTTGAGGATGTTGTACACCTCGGTCTGGATGACCTCGATGTTCGGGATGCCGCCCCCGGTCAGGATGCCCGAGATTCCGGCCAGCGTCCGCTCGATCGTGGGATAGGCCGACGACTGCGCCAGCGGAATGGTGTCTCCGCTGCGCAGCATCTCACTCGACGGATCCTTCGGCGGATTGAGCTCGACGTGCTGAGAACCCAGCAGGCTGGTCTGGCCGATCTTGGCCAGCGTGTTCTTCGGCAGCTCGATGCCCTGCTGCAAATCGACCGTCAGGGTCGGCACCCAGTTGATCAGCTCGATTTTGCGGACCCGGCCGACGAACACGTCGCGCACCCGCACCCGGCTGTTGGCGTTGAGCGCCAACGTCTCCGGCATCTGCACATACAGCGTGGTGTGGCCGGACTCGGTGCCAGGACCGCCGGGCAGCGGGACGTTCGCGACACCGCGCCACTGACCGCACGAGGTCAGTATGAGCGCGGCTGCGGACAACACCCCGATACGGCGACCGATGCGACTCCATTTGCGTGCGCTCATGAGCCTGCTCCTGCCTCAGCCGGCAGCAACGGTCCCGCCGGCGCCGGGCCTGGTGCCGGGGCGGCCGGAGCCGCCGGTGCGATGGCCGACAACGGGTCACCGGGGATCACCCCTGGCGCCGGCGCGGGCGGCGGGCCCGGCTGCGGATACCACGGCGGTGGCAACGGATTGCGCTCGTCGTACGCGTTCGGCGGCGCACCCCCGCGGATGCCGGGGTTCGGCGGCGCGATGTCGGGGCCGCCCATGAGCTCGGACAGCGACTCCGGGGTCAGCATCTGCTGCGTGGCCGGCGAGACTTCCACACCCTGCATCCCCGGTGCCACCGTCCAGCCGGGCTCATGGTTGCCGTGCGAGAACAACGTGTCGCGAGACCAGATGCCGGGCACGGTGGTGTCCTTGAATCCCGGCGGCGGCTGCAACCGGGGCTCTGAGTAGGCGATCTGCTTGGGCAGCGTCATCGCGGTGCTCAGCATGTTCACCCCGAACGGCGGGGCGTTGAACTTGATCGCGTCCAAGATCGGGGCCAGGTACTGCGCGCACAGCTCCGCCGAATCCTGGTACCCCAACCGGCTACCGGCCTGGATCGAGCTGCAGATGAACTGCAGGGGGTTGGCCATGTTGTTGATCACCGGCAGGCCGACGATGCCACCCTGGTTGGGCGCCACGATGTTGACCACGTTGGCGGCCAGGTTCGGGTATGCATGCAGGCCGGTCTCGAGACCGTCGCGCGGCTCGGGCTGCAGGATCGCGGTGGTCGTTTCCGCCAGATTGTTGATGTCGTGGGTGAGCACGCCGCCGTTCTTGTCGAGGAACTGGCGGGTGGTCTTGAGCACCCGGTCGAGATCCTGCAGCGCGTTCGCCAACTCCTGATCCTGGGAGAACGAGTTGGTGAACTGCGCCAGATCGTTGTTGAGCGCCACGAACTGCTGATCGCTCTTGTGCAACGCGTTGACGAACAGCGCAAGGCTCTTCACCACGGTGAAGAAGTCGCCGCGCCCCTCGTTGAGTGTGGTCAACGCCTCCGACAATCCGTTGAGGGTGCGGTTGAGCTGCTCGCCCTTACCGGCGAATCCGTCGGCGAACGATTCGATGACGTCGCCGAACGGACCCTTCGGCTGCTCAGGTGTCGGGCCCAGTTCGTCGAGCAGCCGGGTGACCTGATTGCGCAGTTCGTCGTACTCGATCGGGATCTGGGTGCGCTCGATCGGGATGACCGCGTCGTTCTCCATCGCCGGGCCGCCGGTGAACGGCGGAGACAGCTGGATGACGCGCGAGGCGACCAGGCTCGGGTTCAGCACCGAAGCTGTGGCGTCCGCGGGCACCTTGTACTTGCTGTTGAAGTGGAAGACCACTTTCATCTTGTCGCCCGCGGTTTCGATCGAGTCGATCGCGCCGACGCGCACGCCCATGATGAGCACCTTGTCGCCCGGATACAGCGCAAGCACCTCAGGGAAGTAGGCCGTGACCGTGGTGGTGGTGATCTTCCGGTAGAGGCTCAGACCGAAGTAGCCGAGCACCAGTGCCAACACCACAACCAGCGCGCCGACGATCACCGCTGCCCGGGAAAGGGTGGGCAACTTCAGGTTTCGGATATTGAAAATCGTTGACATAGCTGCGGCCTATCCCTGCGAACCTGGCGGAAGGAACGGCGGATTCCCCGGTAGCGGAGGCGCTCCCGCGGGCGCCAACTGCTGCCCGGGACCCGGCGGTGGCGGTGGTCCGACCAACGGCGGCGGTGGCGGTGCGATACCCGGCACGAACTCGGCGGGCCCGGGCTGCGGGCTGACCGGCACGGTGCGGGCGCCGGGCGGGCCGGGCGCCAGCTCGACCGGGGCGCCAGGAGAGGCCGGCGGCAGCTGACCGGGGATGGCCGCGCTGGGCACACCCGGGGCCGGCGGGCCTGCGTCCGGGTTGGGTGCCGAGGTCGCCACATCCGGCGCACCGTAGTTGGGGCCGTAAGGGTTGTCGCCGTACGGGCCCTGGGCCAGGTGCGCACACGGCAGCGGGTTGCCCGGGGACGGAATGCCGTCGGCAGGCGGCGTGTACGAGCACGGCGAACCGGGCGGGACGGCAGGCCCCGGGTGTTCCGGAGTGCCTTCCAGCGGAGTCGGTGCGGCAGGCGGGGCGCCGTTGGGCTGCCGTTCCCCATTGGGATCGGGGAAACGGAAGGCAGGCAGACCGGCGTTGCGCCAGAACTGCTCCGGGTCGATGCCGCGCTTCTTGAACGCCGCGTCGACGAACGGCTGCAGGATCTGGTACGGCAGCAGGTTGACGAGCATGACCTTGAAGTACGGGCCCGACGCCAACGCCTCGGCCAGCGAGGTGATGAACTTACCTGCGACGGTGAGGGTGTCGGCGAGGTCCTGCTTGCGTTCCCGCAGCACGTCACTGACCGTACGCAGCTGCTCGAGCACGTGGTTGAGGTTCGGGTTGTCGTTGATCAGGCCCTCGACCTGATTCGACACCGACGAAATCCGTTGCAGCAGCAGGGTCACAGCCTGTCCGCGGGAGTTGACGGCCGCCAGCAGCGTCTGCGCGTTCACCAGCAGCTGGTTGACCTGGGTGCTGCGGTCGCCGAGCACCGTGGCGACCTTGTTGGCGTTGGCCAGCAGCTTCTTGACGTCATCGTCGCGCTTACCGATGGTGTCGGAGAACTTCTCCACGCCCTCGAGGGCGGCACTGAGATGGGGATAAGTCTGATCTACCGTCTCCGACAACACATTCAGCGACTGCTTGACCGATTTGGTGTCCCAGCCCGAGGCGTTGCGGGTGACGTCAAGGAACGCGTCGTAGATCTGGTACGGCGTCGTCGTCTGGCCCAGCGGCAGCATGCCCCGCGGCGGCAGCGTCTCGTTCCCGCGCGGCTGGATCTCGATGTTCTTGCGGCCCAGGATCGTATCGGTACGGATCGCCGCGCGGCTCTCGGTGCCGATGGTGCGGCCACCGAGGGTGTAGCCGATCTCGACCTTGTCCCCGTTGATGTCCATGCTCTTCACGTCGCCGACGTCCATCCCCGCGATCCGCACCCGGTCACCCACGCTCAGACCGCCGGTGTCGGAGAACTGCGCGTAGTACGTCGGCACGGCGAACAGCATCGGCACGCTGGTGAGCGTCGACCCGACAGCGATGACCATCGCCACGATGGCCACGCCCATCAGCCCCTTACCGAAGCGATCGGAACCCTGAAGTGTCCTCATTTCGGCGTGCACCTACCCGACGGCTGCGATGTGAGTCTGACGGTTCGGACCGGGCCGCCTGGCTGCAACCCGTTGAGCTTCAACGAGATGTCGCAGGCATAGAAGTTGAAGAAGTCACCGTAGATGCCACCCGCGCGGCCGATGATCTTCAGAGCCGCCGGGATCTGCACCAGAATGTCGTTGACCTGCTGCTTCTGGTCGACCAGCGGCTTCTGGACGACATCGAGGTAGCCGACGGTGTCCTTGAGCAGCGGCCGGTTGTCGCCCAGCAGATCGGCCAGCGAGCCGGCGGCGTTGCTGATGTTGGCGACCGACGAGGCGATCGGATCAGCGCGGTTCTTCAGCGAGGTGATCACCACCTCGAAGTTCTTGAGGGTGTCGTCGAACTGCTGCTGATGTTTGACCGTGGTGTCCAGCACCGTGTTGAGGTTCTTGATCACCTCACCGATGGCCTGGTCCCGCTCGGCGATCGAGGAGGTCAGCTGGGCCGTCTGGTCGAGGATGTCGTTGATCGTGCCGCCCTGGCCTTGGAAGATCGTGATGAGCGAGGTGGCAATGGTGTTGACCTTGTCCGGTTCCAACGACTTGAACAGCGGCCGGAACCCACCCACCAGTGCGTCGAGGTCGAGGGCCGGCTCGGTGCGCTCGACCGGGATGGTGCTGCCCGGTTGCAGGATCTGGTTGCTCTCGCCCCGCTTGAGTTCCAGGTACCGGTTGCCGATCAGGTCCTGGTAGCGGATTGCGGCGGTGGTCTCGTCGAACAGCGGCAAGGACTTCTCGACCTTGAACGTGACCTCGGCGGCCTGCCCGCCGTTGATCAGGTCCACGCCGGAGACCTTGCCGACCTCCACTCCGGCGGCGCGCACGAACTGCCCGGTCCGCAGACCGCTGACGTTCTTGAAGATCGCCGAGTACTCCGAGGTCCGGTTGAACCGGATCTGCCCGAACACCACGAAGATGATCGCCGTGAACGTGAGCAGTACCAGCGAGAAGACGCCGAGTTTGAATATCGTGCCTTTGATACTCATGGGTTGATCGTCAACTCCCCCACTTGGCGGCCCCAGACGTACTCGGTCATGATCGGCTGACCGAGTTCCAGGTGGTTGTACGGCGCGATGGATGCTCCGGTATCCATCACCAGATACGGCATCGGCCACAGGTCGCGCGTGATCGGCTGCCAGCAGCCCGGCCGCCCCTCCGGGCCACCCTTGGCGTTGATCCGCGGCAGGTTGTCCGGGTACTTGTACGGGTTACCGGCACCCAGGATGAACGAGTGGGTCTGCAGTGAGTAGCCGTTACCGCCAAGCGCGCCAGCCAGTTTCGGCGCGGCGTCGTGGAAGTTGCGAATGGTGCAGAACAGGGCTGGGCTGTACTTGTCCAGCAGGGCCGAGGTGGGCAGCAGATCCTCTGCGCCCCGCACCAGGTACGGGCCACCGCGTTCGAAGATGTCGCCGCCGGTGTTGCCGAAGCCCACCGCGGCCACCAACGCCTGATCCAGGTTGCCGCGTTGGTCATTGAGCGTGCGCGCGGTGGTCACCGCATTGGACAGGCCGTCGAACAGATCCGGTGACGCATCGGCGTACACCTCGCTCAGATTCGCCAAACCCGTGATGTCCCGGCGGATCTGCGGCATCCGTGGATTCACGTCGGCCAGGATGTCGTTGCCGTTGACGATCGACTGACCGAACTTGTCGCCCAACCCGTCGAGCGCCTGCGCGGTGGCGGTCAGCGTCTCGTTGAGTTTGATCGGATCGACCTGTTCGGAGATCGCGGTGATGGTCTCGAACAGGGTGTTGAACTCCGTCGTCACCCCGCTGGCGTGAATCGGGTCGGCAGGCGACAGCCGCTGCTTCGACGGATTCTCCGGCGACAGGAACGAGATGTACTTGTTGCCGAACACCGTGGTGGCGCGCAACTGGACATCCACATCGGCAGGCAACAACTGCATGTACTTCGGATCCACGTCCAGTGTCAGCTTGGCTTCGGGATTGTCGTCGACCTCCACCACGTCGATGGCGGCGAGCCTGCCGATCGGCACGCCGTTGAACGTCACCTTCGACCCGGGGTCCATCGACAACCCCGCGCGGCCGGAGAGCACCGTCAGCTGCGTCTTGGGCTCGAATGCCCCGCGAAACTGCAACCAGGTCAACCCCAGAATGAGCAGGGTAACCACCAGCAGCACCAGCCCCGCCACCTTGTACGGCGGAACCTTCGACTTGTTCACCGGCGCGGTCATGGCGCTACACCGTGAGGTTGAAGTTGGGGTCGGTGCCGTACAGCGCCAACGATGCCAACAGGACCACCACGACGATCGCGATCAGCGACGTACGCATCGACCTCCCCACTGCCTCACCGACACCGACCGCACCGCCACTGGCGAAATAGCCGAAGTAGCAATGGTTCAGCATGACGATCACCGACATGATGATCACTTCCAGGAAGGACCACATCACGTCGTCGACGCGAAGGAACGTATGGAAGTAGTGCTCATACGTACCGACCGACTGTGAGTAGAAGATGGTGGTCACCAGCTGCGCCGACATGAACGACAGCAGGATCGCCATGGCGTACAGCGGGATGATGACGACTGCGCCCGCCATGATGCGGGTGGACACCAGGTACGAAATCGACTTGATGCCCATGACTTCCAGCGCGTCGACTTCCTCGCTGATGCGCATGGCGCCGAGCTCGGCGGTGGCGCCGGCGCCGACCGTCGCAGCCAGCGCCTGGCCGGTGACGACGGGAGCGACGACGCGGATGTTTGCCAGGGCGGCAAAGAATCCGGTGAACGCCTCGACGCCGATGTTGCCCAGCGATGCGAAACCCTGGATGGCGATCAGTGAGCCTGCGGACAGCGTGACGAAGCCGATGATCGCCACAGTGCCACCGATGACGGCCATTGCCCCGGTGCCCATGCCGATCTCGGCGACCAGCCGCAGCGATTCACGCCGGTAGTGGCGGAACGCATGCGGGACATGGGCAATGGCCTGTACGACGAACCAGGCGACGTGCCCCATGCTGTCGAGCAGCCGGGCAGGCGCAGCGGCGACGCCTGCGGTGCGTGAGAAGGCTCTCGGGAACCGGGAGCGAAGGACTGTTGCGGTACTCATATCAGGTCCTTGTCCCGAACCGGACACCGATCGTGGTGAGCACGACGTTCACTGCGAACAGCGCGACCACGCACAACACCAGCGTCTCGTTCACCGCTGTACCAACACCTTTGGAACCTCCGGCGACCGTGAGGCCGCGGTAGCAGCCCACCAGTCCGGCGATCATGCCGAACAGGGTGGCCTTGATGACGGAGATCATCACCTCAGGGAATCCGGTGAGCAGTGTCAGCGTCGACACGTACGCACCGGCCGAGACGTTCTGGATGTAGACGCCGAAGAAGAAGCCACCGACCAGACCGATGGTGATGACCGCGCCGTTGAGCATGAAGGCGACGAACGTGGAGGCCACCACGCGGGGTACCACCAGTCGTTCGATCGGGTCGATGCCGAGCACTTCGAGGGCGTCGATCTCCTCACGGACCGTCCTGGCGCCGAGGTCGGCGCAGATGGCCGTGGATCCCGCGCCCGCCACCACCAGCACCGTGACGAGCGGGCCCAGCTGGGTGACCGCGCCGAGCGCCGCACCGGCACCGGACACATCGGCGGCGCCGAACTCGGCCAACAGGATGTTCAGCGTGAAAATGATCAGCACGGTGAGCGGTATGGAGACCGCCAGCGTCGGTAGGAACGCCACGCGGATCAGGAACCAGCTCTGGAGGACGAACTCTTTCCATTGGAATGGCCTGGTGAACAGTGCCTTTCCGGTGAGCACCGTCATCTTGAAGAAGCCGCCGACCATCGCAAGCGGCTTCTCCAACTGACCGCGTACGTAACCGGCGAGACCGGTCGACGCAGTCACCGGCGCACCCCCAGGACGTGTCGCACGCCCCCTCCTTGCCTCGTCCTCGCGTGTGTGACGTTGGCCTCCCTACTCGCGAGTAGTAAGTGAGACCACAGGACTGTACCCGATCGAATCGGGCCCATGCACTGCATCGGCTGGATTATGCCCTGAACCGTGAGCAAAGAGACCACCCTTTGGTTATTTTTCCCCACTACCTGCAGAAACCGTTGGCACAGCGCTAGTTTCGCTAACGTCAATCGCGGGTCGCGAACCGTACCGCGCCCTCAACTCTGTCTTCAGAACCTTGCCCGAGGGATTGCGCGGCAACGCCTCGACGATCTCCAACGCTTTGGGGTGTTTGTAGCGCGCCAGACGCTCGGCCAGGAAGCCCTCGAGATCGCCGAGGCTCAGCGGTTGGTCGGCACCGCCGCCGAGCGCCACGACGGCCACCGGCACCTCGCCCCACTTCTCGTCGCGGCGGCCGATGACCGCCACTTCGAGGATTGCCGGATGTGCGGCCAGGACGTTCTCCACCTCGGCGCAGTAGATGTTCTCGCCGCCCGAGATGATCATGTCCTTCTTGCGGTCGACGACCCAGATGTAGCCGTCCTCGTCCTGGCGGACGAGATCCCCGGAGTGGAACCAGCCGCCGGCGAAGGCTTCAGCTGTGGCTCCGGGGTTGTTCCAGTAGCCGGCCATCAACGTCGGGGCGCGGTAGACGATTTCGCCGACGTCACCGACCGCGACGTCGTTCATGTTCTCGTCGACGATGCGGGCCGCGACCGTGGGGATCACCCGACCGACCGAGCCCAGTTTGCGAATCGCGTCGTCGCCCAACAACATGCACGTCACCGGCGACATCTCCGTCTGGCCGAACGCGGCAAGGATCTGGGTTCCGGGGAAGGTCGCGGACATATCACGCAGCAGGGTGTCCGAGGCGGGGGCCGCGCCCCACGACAGCACGCGCAACTTGAGGTCGCGAGGTTTGGCTTGCTGTGCCGAGCAGACCGCCTGCCACTGGGCCGGTACCAGGAAGATGCCGGTGACCTGCTCGGCCTCCAGCACGTCGAGCAGGGCGCTCGGGTCGAACGCGCCCAGCGGATAGAGCACCGTGGGCCGGCCCAGCAGCAGGCCCGTCAGCATGTTGCCGATGCCGGCGATGTGGAACAGCGGGACCCCGATGAACCCGACATCGTTGTTGATGTCGGCGCCGGTGGTGAACAGGCTTGTCATCGCCTGGCCCGTGAGATTGGTGTGGGTGAGGACGGCGCCTTTGGGCCGGCCAGTGGTGCCCGAGGTGTACATGATGAGCGCGGGCGAATCATTCGGGATGTCCACCGGTTCGACGGCCGCGCCGTCCTCGGCGATCAGATCGTCATACCCCAGCACGGCACTGTCCGGAGATGCCTCGGTGCTGCCGCCTGCGACGATGACCGTAGACAGCGTGGGGTCCAGATCGCGGACCGCAGTGGCGACGCCGGCCAGAACGGATTCGGTGACGGCCACCCGGGCCTCGCAGTCGCTGACCAGAAACGCGATTTCCTGCGGAGTCATCCGGAAATTCACGGGCACCGCGATGGCGCCGAGCCTGTTGGCCGCCAGCACCGATTCGATGAACTCGTTGCGGTTGAGCATGAGTATCAGCACGCGGTCACCGAAGGCGACACCGCGGCGACGCAATGCACCGGCCAAGCGGCTCACCCGATCATCGAGGTCACGCCAGGTGGTGGTGTGGCCCAGGAATCGAAGGGCGGTCTGGTCGGGCTGCATCAAGGCGTGCCGCGCCAGTTGATTTGTCCAGTTCTGGCGGCGGGCGAGGTAGGGCTGCTCAGTCGGGGACGGCTCGGCACTCAATGGTCACTTGCTCCGTGGGGATCGGGTTGCGCGATATTTATATTTGATCAAACATGGTGTTGCCCCGGTCACACTATGGCCTCGGCGGCTTGGGGACAAGCACCACGCCAGTAAGGACCGAAAGGCGACCGGAAGTCACGTGAACGCACCCGTCAGACCTGCTGTGCGGCGCCGCGGAGCCCGCCGGGAACAACTTTCCGACGAAGTCGCCGCCCAGCTGCGGGCTGAGATCATGACCGGGATGCTGCGACCCGGCACATTCATCCGGCTCGACGAGACTGCGGCTGCGCTCGGAGTGAGCATCACCCCGGTGCGCGAGGCGCTGCGCACGCTGCGCAGCGAGGGCATGGTGCAGTTGGAACCGCACCGCGGTCACGTCGTGGTGCCGCTGTCCCGCATCGATGTCGAGGACATCTTCTGGTTGCAGGCCACCATTGCACGAGAACTCGCCGCCACCGCGACCGAACACATCACCGACGTCGAGATCGACGAGCTGGAACGGTTGAACGGCGAGCTTGCCGACGCCGTCGCCCGGCACGATTCCGAGGAGATCTCGGCCGTCGAATTCGCCTTCCACCGCGCGTTCAACCACGCCAGCGGCCGGATCAAACTGGCCTGGTTCCTGTTGCACGTGGCCCGTTATCTGCCCGCGGTGATCTACGCGACCGACCCTCGTTGGGGTTCCGAGGCGGTCAAGAGCCATCGCGAGTTGATCGCCGCGCTGCGCCGGCGAGATGCGGATACCGCGGTGCGGCTCAACGGTGGCCAGTTCACCGACGGGGCGCGGCGGCTGATCGCCCGGCTCGACGAGATCGGGATGTGGGACTGACCACTTTCGGGGCCGGTCGTGCGTCGTCGCGTCGTGGAACAGTGTCGTCGTGCCCGCCTATTAGCGACAAAGTCGCTGGAATCGCACCATCAGTCTCAGTAACCCCGTCAGCCCCGGCCTACGGATCGCACTGCGCGCATCCGTAACAACAGACGCGTTCGTCACAGGTTTAGGGCTGCCCGATTGTTAGCGACAAAGTCGCGCTGTTTCGCGAGGTGCCCCAGCGTGACCGTCCGGCGGGACCGGGACCACCGAGATTGCAGCCAGGGACAAAAACAGTCCCGGCCTTGTCCCTCAGCGCAATTCGGCACAGCTCGGCACAGTTTCAGCGTGAGACCGACGAGGCAGGCCGCTTTCAGCGACAAAGTCGCTATTAGGCGGGCAGCTCAAATCCTGATGCCGACGAGGCTTACGAGGCCAATGGGCTAAATGTGATTCCCGGGCTGGTGCCGCTGATACCAGTGCGCACCATGTGGCGTTCTCAGCGACAAAGTCGCTAACAGGCGGGCCGAACGACACATCCTTCCGGAGCCGGGACAGATGTGACTGGTGAGGTCCTGTCGGAGGGCGGTGGCAACGTGACGGCATGGGCACCAAGCTGCAGCTGCGGGGAACCGAACTCCGCTATGTGCTGACCATGTATCTGTTCCAGAACGGCCCGCAGTCGGTGGGCGATCTGGTCGAGGCACTTGATCACCAGGGATTCACCGTCGCCGGACGCGCGTCGAAAGCCGTCTCGGACGCGCTGCGCTGGGAGATCGGCCACGGCCGGGTGCTTCGTCTCAAACACGGCCGGTACCGACCCGCCTGGATGCCCCGTTCCACCGAGTACCGCATTCACCAACGCGTGATGGCGCTGCGCGCGAAAGCGGCGGAACTGGCTGCTTAGGCCGCCAACTGCTCGGCGCGGGTCTTGAGGTTGCCTGCCAGATACTCGAGAGTGTCGCCGATCGCCTTCTTCACCATGGGCCCGGGAATCGGCAACTTGGTCTCGACTTCGAGGTCCACGGTCAGCAGCGAGGTCGCACCGATCGGCACCACCGAGAACTTCTGCTCCTGCTTGGACAGGTGATCGCCCTGCTGCAGCACGGTGTAGATCTGGTTCTCGCCGGGGTAGTAGACGGCCGTGATGAAAACACCGGACTGGCCCTGCACCTCGACATCGAGGCGCAGCTGGCTGGGACGCCCGTCGTCATAGCGGGCCAGCACCCAGGCGCCCTTGATCTCGGGGTTCCACTGCGGATACGCCTCGAAGTCGGCGACGATCGCCATGATCGTCTCGGCGGGGGCTTCGACCTCGACGGTCTTACTCACGAGCGGCATCCGCCGAGCATATCGGCTCCAACAGCGACCGGATCGCGCCGGGAATCGGGACGGGACGACGCGTGGCCCTGTCCACGTAGACGTGCACCCAGTGCCCGACCGCAGCGACCGGACCGTCGGGCTCGAACAGTCCCAAACGGTAGGTGACGCTGCTGTTGCCCAGCCTGGTCACCGCCAGCCCGACCACCAGCGGGTCCGGGAATTTGAGTTCGGAGTAGTAGCGGCAACCGGATTCGGCGACCACTCCGAGCCACGAGGCTGTCACCGGGTCGACATCGCAGTTGGTGTTGATCCACGCATTTATCGCGGTGTCGAACAACGCGTAGTACACCGAGTTGTTGAGATGGCCGAACATGTCGTTGTCGGTCCACCGGGTCAGCACCGGCCAGTGCACCGGGAAATCTCCAGCGGTCAGTTCGGTACCCGTCATGGCTGAAGTCTTGCAGCCGCGGCAGGCTGGACGTCATGAAGATCCGTGGAGCCGTCCTCGAAAGCATCGGCCTGGCCCGTCCCTACACCGAATCCCGGCCACTGAGCGTGTCCGACCTCGACCTGGCCGAGCCCGGCCCCGGTGAACTGCTCGTACGTATCGAGGCTGCCGGGTTGTGCCACTCCGACCTGTCGGTGGTCGACGGCAACCGCGTCCGCCCGGTGCCGATGTTGTTGGGGCACGAGGCGGCCGGAGTGGTGGAAGGCGGTGACAGCGACCTTGCCGTCGGACAACGGGTGGTGATGACGTTCCTGCCCCGCTGCGGCGACTGCCCCGCCTGCGCGACCGACGGGCTGACCCCCTGCGGCCCCGGCTCCGCGGCCAACGGCGCGGGCACGCTGATGGACGGCGCCATCCGCCTGACCCGCAACGGCGAACCAGTGTTCCACCATCTCGGGGTGTCGGGCTTTGCCACACATGCGGTGGTGGATCGCCGGTCGGTGGTGCCGGTACCGCCGGACGTCGACCCTGTTGTCGCATCGCTGTTGGGTTGCGCGGTCCTGACAGGCGGCGGCGCCGTACTCAATGTGGGTAAGCCGCAACCCGGCCAGACCGTGATCGTGGTCGGACTGGGCGGGGTCGGGATGGCGGCGGCGTTGACCGCACTGGCGCACGACCATGTTCGCGTCATCGGGGTGGACCAGTTACCCGACAAATTGAACCGGGCGCGCGCACTCGGGGTCCACGAAACCTACACGCCCGAACAAGCAGCCGATATCAAAGCGTCCGTGGTGATCGAGGCCGCGGGCCATCCGGTCGCGTTGGAGACCGCGGTCGCGCTGACAGCCCCGGGTGGACGCACCATCACCGTCGGACTGCCCCGACCGGACGCCCGAATCTCGTTGTCACCGTTGGGTTTTGTCGCCGAAGGGCGTTCGCTGATCGGTAGCTACCTCGGATCCGCGGTTCCCGCCCGCGACATCCCGCGCTTCGTCGAGCTCTGGCGGGCCGGCCGGCTGCCTGTCGAGGAACTGGTCTCCGCGACGATCACACTCGACGAGATCAATGCGGGCATGGATGAACTCGCCGACGGCAAGGCCGTACGGCAGATCATCAACTTCGACTGAACCCTGTCCAACTTATATGACAAGTTGTACACTTGTCATATGTCTGATCGGATCCGTCACCTCGCCCTGTCCCACGTCGTGCTGCCGCTGACGAACCCCGTCAGCGACGCGAAAGTCCTCACCGGCAGGCAGAAACCGCTCACCGAAACCGTGCTGCTGTTCGTCGAGGTCCGCACCGAACAGGGCTTCGAGGGGATGGGTTTCAGCTATTCCAAGCGCGCCGGCGGCCCGGCTCAGTACACCCATCTCGCAGAGATCGCCGAGGTGTCGATCGGTCAGGACCCATCCGACATCGACCGCATCTACCAGTCGCTGCTGTGGGCCGGCGCCTCGGTCGGCCGTTCGGGTGTCGCCACCCAGGCCATCGCCGCACTGGATGTCGCGCTGTGGGACCTCAAGGCCCGCCGCGCGGATCTTCCCCTGGCCAAACTGCTTGGAGCCCACCGCGACTCCTGCCGGGTATACAACACCTCGGGCGGTTTCCTGCAGGCCTCGGTCGCCGAGATCAAGGAGAAGGCCACCGCCTCACTGGAAGCCGGTATCGGTGGCATCAAGATGAAAGTCGGACAACCGGATTGGAAGCTCGATCTGGACCGGGTCGCCGCCCTGCGCGAACATCTCGGCGACACCCCGTTGATGGTCGATGCCAACCAGCAGTGGGAACGGGCGCGGGCCCGCAGGATGTGCCGCGAACTCGAACAGTACGACCTGGTGTGGATCGAGGAACCTCTCGATGCCTGGGACGCCGTCGGACACGCTGATCTCAGCCACGCCTTCGACACCCCGATCGCCACCGGCGAGATGCTCACCTCGGTGGGTGAACACATGGCGCTGATCGACGCCGGCTACCGCGGCATAGTCCAGCCCGACGCGCCCCGCATCGGCGGCATCACGCCGTTCCTGCGGTTCGCCACACTTGCCTCCCACGCCGGGCTGGCGCTGGCCCCGCACTACGCGATGGAGATCCACCTGCACCTGGCCGCGGCCTACCCCACCGAGCCGTGGGTCGAGCACTTCGAGTGGCTGAACCCACTGTTCAACGAGCGCATCGAGATCCGCGACGGCCGGATGTGGCTGCCCGAACGGGCCGGGCTGGGCTTCACGCTCAGCGACCAGATGCGTGCGCTGACGAAGGAGCGGGCAGAATTCGGCCTGTGAGCGCATCGCAGCGGGTGGTCGCCGGCCTGAAGGACAAGATCCTGGCCGGCGACCTGCCCCCCGGGCACAAACTGCCCTCGGAGTCCGAGCTGATCGACGAATTCGGGGTCTCGCGCACCGTGATCCGGGAAGCCGTGACCCGGCTGCGCGCCGAGGGTCTGGTCGAAACCTTCCAGGGCCGTGGCTCATTCGTGCTGGCCCTGCCGGAACCGACGTCGTTCACCGTCGAATCGGCGGCCATCCGCACCCACCACGACGTGCTCGACATGATCGACTTCCGGCTCGGCGTCGAATGTGAGGCGGCAGCCCTGGCCGCATCCCGCATCGACGCTGCCGGCAGCACGGCGATCAGTACGGCACTCGCGGAGTTCGGCTCGGCCGCCCCCGACGACGCGGTCGAAGCGGACTTCCGGTTCCACCGGGCCGTCGCGGCCGCCAGCGGCAACCGGTTCTACGTCGAACTCGTCGACTCGCTGGGCCCGATGATGATCATGCTGACCCGCACCCGGTTGGGCGCAGCACATTCCATCACCGACGCCGCCCACGCCGAGCGGGTCCGGCGCGAACACGACGAGGTGGCGACCGCGGTCATCGCCGGCAACCCTGAACTGGCCAGGGCCGCCATGCGACTACACCTTGGAAACACCCGTCGGAGGCTCGACTCCGGCCGTTGACGCGGCCCGCCGCTTGCGCAGGTACTGGAACACCGGAAGCAGCGCCACCACAACAAAGATCGCCAGAATAGAGCCCGACAGCGGCCGGGTGACAAAGCCACTGGGGTCGCCGTCGAAGATCAGCAACGACCGACGGGTGCTCGCCTCGATGATGGTGCCCAGCACGAAGGCCAACACCATGGAGCCCGGATCGAAGCCGGTCTTCTTCATCAGGTAACCGAGAATGCCGAACGCGACCATCAGGAAGATGTCGAAGACCGAGTTGTTGATCGTATAGACACCCAGGATCGTGATGAGTGCGGTGATCGGCGCCAGGATCGCAGGGCGTACCCGCAGGATCCGGACGAACAGGCCCACCAACGGAATCGACAGGATCAGCAGCAGCAGGTTGCCGATGTACATCGAGTTGATCACGCCCCAGAACACATCCGGGTGCTCGTTGACCAGTTGCGGTCCGGGCGAGATGCCGAGGATCAACAGCGCGCCGAACAGCATTGCCATCGAGGCGTTGGCCGGCAGGCCGATGGTGAGCAGCGGTATGAACGACGAGGTGGCTGCCGCGTTGTTGGCCGTCTCCGGAGCGGCGACACCTTCGACCGCGCCACGCCCGAACCGCTCAGGATTCTTGGCGCGTCGTTTCTCGGTGGCGTAGGCCACGATTGAGGCGAGCGTGGCCCCGCCACCGGGCAGCACGCCGAGGAAAAAGCCGACCAGCGAGCCGCGGCCGATCGCCCCTGACGACTGCCGCAGGTCCTTGCGCGACGGCCACACATTGCCGACCTCGGCCGGGACGTGGGGCTTGCCGTGCCGCTGCTCGAGGTTGTAGAGGATCTCCCCCACGCCGAACAATCCCATTGCCACCACGACGAAGTCGATTCCGTCGGCCAGTTGCAGGCTGTCGAAGGTGAAGCGGGATGCGCCGCTGAAATTGTCCCGGCCCACGGTGGCCAGCAGCAGCCCCACGGTGCCTGCGATCATCGCCTTGAGCTTGTTGCCGCTGCCGATGGTGGCAACAAGCAACACACCCAGCAACGCCAGCGCGGCGTACTCCGGCGGGCCGAAATCCAGGGCGATGTCTGCCACCACGGGGGCGAGCAGGGTCAGCCCGATGATCGAAATGGTCGCGCCGACAAAGGAACCGATCGCCGCGATGCCGAGCGCTGTCCCCGCCTTGCCTTGTTTGGCCAGGGCGAAGCCGTCGAAGACGGTCACCACCGAGGACGCCTCGCCGGGAAGCCGCAACAGCACCGAGGTGATGGTGCCGCCGTACTGGGCGCCGTAGTAGATGCCGGCGAGCATGATGATCGCCGAGACCGGGTTGATGGTGTAGGTGATCGGAAGCAGGATCGCGATGGTGGCGGCGGGGCCGAGACCGGGCAGCACGCCGATCACCATGCCGACGAGCACGCCGATCAGGCAGTAGAGCAGGTTTGTCGGCTGTGCGACGAGGGCGAAGCCGTCCAGGAATGCGTTGAAATCCATGAACTCAGAAGGCGATCAGGTGGGGCAGTGCGACGCGCAACCCGTACAGGAAGAGAACGTAGAACGTCGCCGTGGTCAGCACGCTGATCACGATGGTGCTGCGCCAGCTCTCGCCGCCGAGGAACCGCAACCAGATCACGCACAGCAGCAGCGCGGGAATTTCGAAGCCGATCAGCGGCATCAACAACCCGAAGGCCGCGAAGGTGATCGCGCCGACGGCCACCAGAATGCTGCTGCGCGTGAACTTCTCGCTGTCGGTCAGTTTGCGGCCGACCACCAGCAGCAACGCCGACAGTGCCGCGATGACCACGCTGACCACGAACGGCCACAGGCCAGGTCCGGGTTCCCGGAGAGAGCCGAGCCCGTAGCCGTAGGCGAGCACGGCGCCGGCGACGCCGATGGCGAGACCGACCAGCGCACCGATGGTCTGGGACACAGGTCCGCCTGCCGGGGGACGCTCCTCCTCCAGTTCTTCGGCGACCTCGGCCTCGATCTCGGCGAGCACATCGCGCGCGTGTGGTTCCTTCACAGCGGTCATCAGCCGTTATCCCGCAGGTTGATGCCGTACTGGTTGACCAGGTCGGCGTAGCGCTTCTTGTCCTTCTGCAGCTGGGCCAGCATCTGGTCGCCCGGCAATTCCATCGGGGTCAGGCTGTTCTGCTCGTTGAACTTCTTGTACTCCTCGGTCGCGAACGTCGTCTTCATCCCTTCGATGAGCTTGTCCTTGACCTCCTGCGGTGTTCCCTTCGGAACCGTCATGAACCGGTACTGCGTCACCTCGACGTCCAGCCCCTGCTCCTTGGCAGTCGGAACCTCCGGCAGATAACTGATCCGGTCGGGCCCGAATACCGCCACGGGCACCAGCTTGCCCGCCTGGATGTTCTCGATCGCCTCGCCAACCTGGATGGAGGCCACGTCGACCTGGTTGCCCAACACCGCGGCCAGCGCCGGTGCCCCGCCGTCGAACGGAACCGCCTGGGATTTCACATCACTGGTCTTGAACAGCAACGCGGCCGACAACTGGGCGCCGGTGCCGACGCCGGTGGTGCCGTACCGCACCATCCGCTGGGCCTTCTTCAGGTCGTCGAGCGACTTGTACCCGCTGGCCGGATTGGTGACCAGCACGTAGTCGTCGCGGGACACGCCGTAGACCACGTCGAAGTCGTCGATGTTGGTGACCTCGTCGGGACTGACCGCCAGCGGCGTGATGGTGAACAGCGATGCGTTCTGGATCGCGATGACCGAACCGTCCGCGGGCGCCTTCGACACCTCGGCGGCCGCGAGTGCACCGTTGGCGCCCTCCCGGTTGATCACCGGGAACGACGCACCGAGCGAGTCGCTGAGCCCCTTGGACACGGCGCGACTGATCAAGTCGCTGGAACCGCCGGCGGAGGCACCGACGTACATCTCGACGGTGCCCGACGGGTAGGTGTCACCGGACCCGCTGCTGGTGCTTGTCTGCACCCCGCCGCAGCCGCTGAGCGAGAGCGCGGCGGCGGCGGTGAGCGCGAGCAGGACGCGAGTTCGACGGGTTGGCGGGCGCACAAGTGTGGCGGTCATCACTACAAAATAGGGAGCGTGGCGATACCTGTCCAAGCCCAACTTGGCATCGCTTAATACCGTTGTTGGATCTGTCAGCGGATGGTGCTGACGCCCCCATCGACCGGGATGACCGCGCCGGTGATGTACGCGCTGGCCCGGCTGGCCAGGAAGACCGCGATACCGGCGATGTCATCGGGCTGACCGATTCGGCCGAGCGGCAGAGCGGATCCGACGGCCTCGGATCCGGCTGCCAACAATTCCTTGGTCATCCGGGACTCGAACAGTCCCGGCGCGATGGCGTTGACCAGAATTTTCGGCGCGAGCTCCCCGGCCAGATGTTGGGTGAGCATGTGCACCGCGGCTTTGCTGGCGCTGTAGGAGAAGTTGTCGCGGCCGCGGCCCGGCGCCACGATGCCGTCGATGCTTCCGGTATTGATCACGCGCGCCGGATCACCCTCGGTGGCACCGGCGTTCAGCAGCGGCGTCAGCGCGCGGGTCAGCAGGAACACGCCTTTGACGTTGACGTTGTACACCTTGTCGAAGCCGGATTCCGGGAACTCGTCGTACGGTGCGCCCCACGCCGCACCCGCGTTGTTGAACAGCGCATGGATGGCGTCCTCGGCCCCGGTGACCGCCGCCGTCAGTGCCGCGACACCCTCGGCGGTGCCGAGGTCGGCAGGCACGGCCGCAACCCGGCCCAGCGGTGACAGCTCGGCCACCGCGGCGTCCAACTCGGCCTCCTTGCGGCTCGACAGGTACACGCTGGCACCGGCTTGCAGCAGGCCGCGGGCCATCATCAGGCCGATGCCACGGCCGCCGCCGGTGACCACGGCGACCTTGCCGTCGAGTCGGAACAAATCAGTCATGACATCAGTCTGGGGTCTGCGTCTTGACGTAGTCGGAGCGCCCCGACGTATAGTTTGTTCAGTTCATACTGAACGTACTTGCGGAGGTACACGTTGTCACCGGAGGAATCCGAGTTCGTGGCCCGGGTCGGGCTGTTCATGGAGATGCTCGGCGGCTCACGCACGATGGGCCGGGTCTACGGCTGGCTGATGATCTCCGAACCGCCGCACCAGTCGCTGTCCGAATTGGCCGATACGCTCGCCGTCAGCAAGGCCTCGGTCAGCACAGTCGCGCGTCAGCTCCAGGAAGGCGGAATGATCGAGCGGCTCCCGAGCTCCAACCGCCAGCACCTCTACCGCGTCGTTCCCGGCGGGTTCACCAGTGTGCTCAACGCGCAATTGGCCCGGATGAAGATGGGTATCGACGTCGCCGATTACGGGCTGTCACTGCTCGACGAGACCAAGACCGAACAGCGCGGGCGACTCGAGGACTTACGGGACTTCTGCGAATTCAGCACAACCACCTATCACGACGAACTGATCCGGCTCTGGACGGACTACCGCGATGCAAGGAGGCAGACATGACGACCACCAGGATCGACTTCAGCTCGGTGCGCTGGAAATCGGTCGAGTGGACCAACCTGTGCACTCTGTATCTGCGGGCGTGCGAAAGCCGCTTGGCACAACCGATTTTGGGCGATCGGGCGGCCGCCGAAGCGGTGGACCGGATCGACTACGACTTCAAACGCGTGCACCGCACCGTCCAGCCGTGGGCGAATCAGTTTCTGGTCGCGTTGCGCGCCAAGAAGCTCGACGTGTGGGCCACCGACTTCCTCGACCGCCATCGCGACGCGGTCGTGCTGCACCTCGGCTGCGGGCTGGACACCCGTGCGTTGCGGGTCAACAAGCCGCCTGCAACAGAAACGACGGACTGGTTCGACGTCGACCAGCCCGGCGTCATCGACCTGCGGCGCAAGCTGTATGACGACGGCGCCCACTACCGGATGATCGGATCGTCGGTGACCGACGCCGGCTGGCTCGACCAGATCCCGGCGGACCGGCCCGCACTGATCGTCGCCGAGGGGCTGCTGATGTATCTCGACGAGCCGGATGTGCGTGAACTGCTGCAGCGCATCACCGACCGCTTCGGTCGTGGCGAGATCCTGTTCGACACACTGTCGTCGAGCGCGCCCCGACTGTCCAGGATGTTCACCGGCGGGATCGTCAAGTGGGGAACCGGCGACGCCCGTGAGGTGGAGCGGTGGAACCCGCGGCTGCGCTTCCGCGAGCAGGTGCGCTCGCTGGCCGGCTACGAGGAGATCCCGTTCGCCGCTCAGCGCATGGTGTTCCGCGTGCTGAACGCCACGCCGGCCGGCCGCTACGACGTCCTGAACCGGTTCGAGTTCTAAGGCGCCTGCTCGACGTCGATGCCCAGCGGCGACTCGGCGCGGATCGCCTCATCCCGGATCAGCCCGCGCAGCAGGGCGGTGCTGAATTCGACGGCGATCTCCTTGGCGGTGCGCCTGCCGTGCGGACGCAGCCACCGGTATGCGCCGAGCGTCATCCCGATGTAGCCCAGGGCCAGCACGTGCGAGTCGCAGTCGTAGAACTCGCCGCTGGCGATGCCGCGGTCGATGACGTCGCGCACATGCTCGTAGACCTGGGTTTCGGCCCGACGGATGTAGGCCACCTGCTCCTCGGTGAACCACTCGGTGATGTAGGGGCCTTCCTGGAAGTAGACCGCGGCCTTCTCCAGGTCGTTGGCGATGCCGACCAGCAGCCGTCGGGTGAAGTTGTAGATGGTTTCCCGTGCGGACGTGGTCGGGTCGTCGTGCAGCGCCTCGACGGTGAAGTCGGCGGTGCTCTTGTAGATGTCGTAGAGGATCAGCGACTTGCTGGAGTAGTAGTGGTAGACCGTCGCCTTGTTGAGGCCCACGGCTTCCGCGACATCGTCCATCCTGGTGCCGTGGTAGCCCCGAGCAGCGAACAACTTGGCGGCCACGGACAACAGCTCGTCGCGCCGGGTCGTTCCGTTCCCGGCGGCGGCACCGCGGCCGGGACCGATTTCTGCATCGGATGACATAGCTACCCACTATCAGCTCGAACCCTGGCGGGTTATCAATCAACTGGCTGGTTGGATAGTCTAGGCAATCACTGTTCAGACCTTGCGCCGTCGGTCTAGACTTCGGGGCATGGACCCGAATCCCGACTACGACCTCAGCGACGAAGGCGAGTTCTTTTTCCCTTGGCTGGCCTGGGGTCTGCGCGGCGTCTATCCGCCGCCGGCCTACCCGCCGGTGTAATCGGAGCCTGTCGATTTCGCGCGCTGGTAATGCCGGCGCGCCTTCATTCGGTTGCCGCAGATCGCCATCGAACACCAGCGTGCGCTGTTCGGCTTGCTGCGATCGAGGAGAAACAACCGACATTCGTCGTTGGCGCAGGGACGTAGGCGTCCAGGGCTGGTGATCCGCAGTGCATCCCAGGCCAGCACGGCCCGTACTGCACCGCTCACCGCACTGTCGGTTCTCAGCCGCCAATCCACACCTTCTGACGTCACCGTCGGCACCAACGCGACCTCATCGAGGAACGGGGCCAACGCGGCCGGACTCTGCGTCCCGCTCACGACGGCCTGCAGCACCGTGCGGGCCGCGACCAGACCGGCAAGCTCCGGGTCGGTCTGAGCGATTCCATGCTCACGCAGCCAGGCCCGCGCTGATCTACCTGCGGCGAGATCATCGCGCCGCACCCCGTCGACCACCGGGGTGGTGTTCAGGAGATCCAGCAGCAGCACCTCATCCCGGGGGTCAATCGCCACCACATCCATATCTAACCTCCAAATACCTGTTGACAGGTTACGCGACCCCGCGTTGAATGTCACTAACCATCAAATGAGTTAAAAGGAGTTAGAGATGACCGCATCCGTTCACCACCGCTACGCCACCGTCGACGGGCACCAGCTGTTCTACCGCGAGGCCGGACCGGTCGATGCACCCGCGATCGTGCTGCTGCACGGGTTCCCCACGAGTTCGTTCATGTTCCGCGAGCTGATCGGCAGGCTCGCCGGGCGCTACCACGTCATCGCCCCGGACCATCTCGGGTTCGGCCAGTCCGATGCTCCGGCAGTCACCGAGTTCGACTACACCTTCGACGCGCTGACCGACCTCACCGAAGGACTGCTCGACCAACTCGGAGTCACCCGCTACGCGATCTACGTTCAGGACTACGGCGCCCCGATCGGCTGGCGCCTGGCGCTGCGACGGCCGACGGCCATCACCGCGATCGTCACGCAGAACGGCAACGGTTACGACGACGGCTTCGTCGAGAGTTTCTGGTCCGCGGTGTGGGACTACCAGCGCGAGCAGACGCCTCAGACCGAGGCCGGGGTGCGCGCGGCCCTGGACATCGAAGCGATCAAATGGCAGTACCTGACCGGGGTTTCCGACGAAAGCCTGGTGAGCCCGGACACCTGGACGCACGACGCCGCACAGCTGGCCCGTCCCGGCAACGACGAGATCCAGCTGAAGCTGTTCCGCGACTACGCGACCAATGCCCCGATGTACCCGGCGTTGCACGAATACCTGCGCACCAGTGCGGTTCCCGTCCTGGCGGTCTGGGGTGAAGGTGATCAGATCTTCGGGCCCGACGGCGCCCGCGCGTTCGCCAAAGATGCCGTGGACCCCGAGATCCATCTGCTCGACGGTGGGCACTTCCTCCTGGAAACCGCGGTCGACGAGGTCGCCGGGCTGATGGACTCCTTCCTCCAGCGGGCCACCCGATGAGGCCCGAGGTGCTGGTGTTCGACGTCAACGAGACGCTCATCGACATCGACTCGCTGCGACCACATTTCGGCCGGATGTTCGGTGATCCGGCCGTGTCGCGCGAGTGGTTCGGTCAGCTGGTGATGTACTCCATGGCCGTCACACTGTCCGGCCGCTACACCGATTTCTTCACCCTCGGGCAGGCGGTGTTGCGCATGACGGCCGAAGTCCACGACGTCGACATCACCGAGGATGACGTGCAATCTCTGGCCCACGGCATGCGCACCATGCCGGCACATCCCGATGTGGCGCCCGGCCTCGAGCGATTGCGCGCAGCCGGGTATCGCCTTGTGACGCTGACGAACTCGCCGCACAGCGACGGTGCCACGCCGCTGGAGCACGCTGGACTGGCGGGTTACTTCGAGCGGCAGTTCACCGTCGGGGAAACCCGCGCCTTCAAACCCGCACCTTCGCTGTACACCGGGGCCGCGGAGGCTCTCGGTGTGGACCCCTCACAGTGCATGATGGTGGCCGCACACATGTGGGACACCCTCGGCGCCCAGGCCGCCGGCTTCAGCGGCGCGCTCATCACGCGTCCCGGTAACGCTGTGCTCACCGCGCCGGGCATCCCGCAGCCGACACTGGTCGCCGCGGATCTACTGCAGCTCGCCGAACATCTGGAGAACCGATCATGACCGACACCACGATGATGCGGGCAATTGTGCTCGACGGTTTCGGCGGACTCGACCGCCTGGTGTACACCGACATTCCCAAGCCCCGGCCCGAACCTGGCGAGGTCGTCATCCAGATCAAGGGCTTCGGTATCAACCACGCCGAAATGCACATGCGCCGCGGTGAATGGGCGGAAGCCGCCGAAGTGAGCGGCATCGAGTGCGTCGGGATCGTCGACTCCTGCCCCGGAGGAGAGTTCCCCGTCGGCGCAAAAGTGGCGGCCCTCATGGGCGGCCTGGGCCGCACCATCAACGGCAGCTACGCCGAATACACCCGCGTCCGTGCCGCGAACGTGGCGCTCATCGACTCCGATCTGCCATGGGAGCAACTTGCCGCGTTGCCGGAAACCTACGCGACCGCCTGGACGTGCCTGTTCCGCAATCTCAACCTTCAGGCCGGGCAAACCCTGGTGATCCGCGGCGCCACCTCATCATTCGGACAGGCCGCACTCAAGCTCGCGGTCAACGCCGGTGCCCACGTCATCGCCACCACCCGCAACCCCGAGCGGTTCACGATGCTCGAGAGCCTGGGCGCCGTGCGGGCCGAGAAGGAGACGGCCGATCTGGCCGCCCATATCGCCGAGCGCGGCAAGATCGACGCGGTACTGGACCTGGTCGGCAACAGCACCATCCTCGATTCGCTCGATATGTTGCGCCGCGGTGGAACCGCCTGTCTGGCAGGCTGGTTGGGCGGCCTCGATCCGATCGCCGACTTCAATCCGCTGCTGCGCATGGCCAGCGGTGTCAACCTCAACTTCTTCGGCAGCTTCGTGTTCGGATCACCGGAATTCCCCTTGTCCGACGTACCACTGAGCGAGATCGCCCGGCAGGTGGCCGACGGCCGGTTGGAGGCCGCCCCGTCGCGGGTGTTCTCGTTCGGTGAGATCCGCGAGGCCCACCGCGTCATGGAGGCCGGTGAGGCAGGCGGGAAAATGGTGGTCGTGATGGGATGAGATGGCAGGGCCCGTCACAGGGGACCTACTTCAACGGGTGACGTCGGTCAACGGGCTCACGGACATTCGTTCGGTGCCCGTGACGCGAAGTATCTCCAGCGCCGAGGCCTCGCGGGTTCCGGCGGCAGCGGAGTAGACGATCATCGACTGGTCGGTGTCAGGCAGCAGCAGGGTGTCGCAGTCCAGCACGAGGCGCCCGAGATCGGGATGGTCGATCGTCTTGTGCATAGACCGCCGCACCGTGGTGCGTTCCTGCTCCCACATGGTGCGGAATCGGTTGCTGCCGTTGACCAGCTCCTCGATCAGCGCACGCAGGTCCGGATCATGT
This sequence comes from Mycobacterium appelbergii, assembly GCF_032883035.1. Taxonomy (NCBI): domain Bacteria; kingdom Bacillati; phylum Actinomycetota; class Actinomycetes; order Mycobacteriales; family Mycobacteriaceae; genus Mycobacterium; species Mycobacterium appelbergii. Next base: position 67,513 of record NZ_JAMQTH010000021.1, on the reverse strand, counting down.
GGGTAGCGCGATAAAGCGGTGCGCAGCAATCCGATCGACTGTTGCGCCGAGGCTTCGTCTTCGTCCGGCTCGAGCGCCACATGAGTGGTGCCGGCGCCGAGGAACCGCTGCCAGATGATATTGCGCTGCCTCTCCGGCCAGCGGCTCAGGTCGCCCAGGAGCGCGTCGGCCATCGGGTTGAGCGCCAACAGGTCTCCCTTGGCGGACACCACCAGCGCGGGCAGGTCGGTCAACCGCTGCAGTAAGCGCAGCATGCTCGGCCGGACCGACAGCTCGATACGGCCGGCGAGCGGCGGTGCGCTGCCTGCGAGGCGGAAGAGCTGATCGCGTTCATCGCGGTCGAGCCGCAACGCCCGGGTCAGTGCCGTGAGCACCTGCGCCGACGGCCGCGGTCCACGGCCCTGTTCGAGACGGACGACATAGTCGACACTCAGCCCGGCGAGTTGAGCCACCTCCTCGCGGCGCAGGCCCACGACCCGTCGCCGGGGACCGGCGGGGAGGCCGACCTCCTCGGGCACGATGCGCGCCCGAGCGGCCTTGAGGAGACGGGCGAGCTCGAGACGGTCCATGCTCTCAGTCTCCTCCTCTCCGCGGGCGGCATCCTGGTACGGCCGGTCCTAGCCTCACGCGGTCCTGGATGGCACCGCCGCGCCGGGGCATCGTCGAGGGATGAGCGAATCACCCAACACCTCAAGCAGTGCGACCACCGTCCTGATCACCGGCGCCAACAAGGGCCTGGGTTACGAGACCGCGCGCCGTCTCGGTGAAATGGGCTGGCGGGTCTTCCTCGGCGCCCGTGACGAGTCGCGCGGCGCTCAGGCCGCCGAGCGGCTCGTCGCGGACGGCCTGGACGTACAGTTCGTGCCCCTGGACGTCACCTCCGACGATTCGGTTCGTGCTGCCGTCCGGGTCGTCGGCGAGCACACCGATCGGCTCGACGTCCTGATCAACAATGCCGGGGTCACCGGCGAGCACATCGGCGCCGAAGGAACGCTGACCCCGCAGTTCACCGGCCCTGCCGAGACCTTGCCGCAGCATCTGGCGCCGGTGTTCGACGTCAACGTGTTCGGCACCGTCCGGGTGACTCACGCCTTCCTGCCGCTACTGCGCGTGGGACAGGACCCACGAGTCGTGATGGTCACCAGCGGCGCCGGGTCACTGACGATCGCCAACGACCCCACCCGCCCGGAATCGGCCCGTCCCCACCTGATGTACCCGGCATCCAAAGCTGCGCTGAACATGATCACGATCCAGTACGCCAAAGCCATCCCCGAGATCCGATTCAACCTGGCCGACCCCGGCTTCACCGCCACCGACCTCAACGGCCACCACGGCACCCAGACAGTCACCGAGGGCACCGATGCCATCGTCGAGTTCGCCACCACCTCGCCCGGACCCACCGGGCAGTACCGCGACCGTGCCGGCGTCGTTCCGTGGTGACGACCGAACCCGAGGAGAACGACATGAATGACATTGCATTACCGACGTACTCGATGGACGAGCGTGATCGTCGCTGGGATCTGGCGCGCACTTTCATGGATCGCGAAGGCCTCGACGCGCTGCTCGTGTTCGGCGAGCACGAGGATGCCGGCCCGGCAGCATTCGCCTACGACACCTGGTTCACCAATGGCAGGGCCGGAACGACCGTCATCTTCGCCCGTGACGGCGAGCCGGTGTCGCTGTTCCCGATGGAGATGTTCGCGACGGACCACCTCGAATCCGCCCAGCGGGGCGACATCACGTGGATCCCGGCAAAAAACATGCGGGCACATCGTGACTCCCACGTGATCGCGGAGACGCTCGACCAATTGGGCCTGGCGATGGCGACGATCGGCGTTCTGGGCCTGGATCCTGTACCCCCGTGGAACCCGGAAGGCCTCATGCCCTACGGCCAGTGGAACAACGTTCTGCAGCGGTGCCCCGGCGCCCAGTTCAAGCCGGTCGGGATGGCCTGGTCCCGGTTCGTCATGCCACTCGGCGATGAGGAGATCGCCGCTGTCCGCCACGCGGCCGAGATCGGTGACGCCATGGTGCGGGCCATGGTCGACACCGCGGCCGTTGGCGTTTCGGAGAGTCAGGTGTACGCCGCCGGTATGGCAGCGGGATATGCACGTGGAACGCTTCCCGCGGCGATGCATTTCTGGACCGGCCCCGACCCTCTCGCCAGAGGCCTGCCGCCATGGGGCTACCGGCCGCAGGCGCCCCGTGTTCTGCAGGACGGCGACGTCGTCTCCGCCGAGGTGTTCTGCAACTTCGGCGGCCGCCACACCCAGCACCAGGTCACGATCACCCTCGGCGAGCCCCACGACGATCTGCAGCGCGCAGCCGCCGTCGCGCGTGCGGCCTACGACGCGGGCCTGCAAGCTCTGCGCCCCGGCCGGACATTCGGCGATGTCGTCGACGCCATCCGCAAGCCGTTGGACGCTGCCGACGGTTGGGAATTCGGCCCGTCGATCCACACGCTCAACCCGCTGATCGCGGCGAGCGGTTTCCCGGCGACCGGGCGGCGACGGCTTTCCGGCGCCGAGGCCTACCCTGTGGAGCTCGACCATCCCACCATGTCAGGCGATCTGGTTCTCAAGCCGGGGATGACGTTCGCCCTGGAACCCAACTATGTGTTCGGACGGCATCTGGCCTACCTCGGCGGCACAGTGATCGTCGGCGACGATCCGATCGAACTCAACCCATACACAGCACAAATCCTGCGGGCGGCCACTCCCTCACCGACGTAGCCCACAGCGGCACTGGACTCCGAGCGCTGAGCTACAGGCGTCACCCGGTCTCTTGCAGGTGGGTGTGAAAGAAGGTCGCGACTTTGCGCCAGAAGTAGGCGTCGTGTGCGCTGTCGAAACCGTGGACTTGTTCTGGCAGCACGACGAACTCGTGTTCCTTGCCGGCCCGGATCAACGCTTCGCTCATTTTCATGCTGTCGGTCCAGGTGGCGTGATCGGAGCTGCCGCAGGCGAGCAGGAATGCTGCCTGCATGCGCTCCGCGAGCGGGTAGGTTTCTGCGTTCCGGTATGCCGCGCGGTTGGTCTGCGGCAAGCCCAGATAGCACTCGTAGAGCACCGACGAGTATGGGTCGAAGCCGGGGGCGGAGGAGATCGCGGCGGTGTAGATGTCGGGGCGTTCGGCGGCGAGACGGAACGCGGAGTATCCGCCCCAGCTGTGCCCGAGCACACCGACTTTCGCGGCAGCGATGAAGGTGTGACGGTCCTTCAGCTGCTGGATCGCAGCGCTGTGGTCAGACACGATGCCGGCCGTCCAATCGCCGTATACCACGTCGTGGAAGGCCTTCGAGCGCTCCGGCGTTCCGCGGCCGTCGAGCACGATGGTGACGTACCCAAGTTGCGCCAAGGCGAGTGCGGCCTTGTTGAAGGCGCCCAGGAACGAGTGTGCCGATATGGCGATTTGCGGTCCGCCATAGACGTATTCGATGAGGGGATATTGCTGGGTCTCATCAAAATCGGCCGGGAAGTACATCACGCCCCACAGTTCCGTCTCGCCGTCGGCGGCGATGACGGTGAACTGTTGTGGCGGCGTCCATGTCAGCTGGGAGGTGTCGGCAGTGGACAGCTCTGTGAGTAACGAGCCGTCGGTGCGGCGCAACACGCTGCGGGGCGCCTGGTCGGGTGTCCACCAGGTGTCGATGAGCGCGGCACCACTGGGGGCCAACGTCATCGAGTGCACGCCGGCTTCGCGAGAGAGCTGTTCGACCGGTCCCCCGGCGAGTGGTACTCGAGCCAGGTGGGTGTCATACGGGCGGCTTTGGTCCAGATGCGCGGTGATGTAGGCGTACTCGCTGTCGATGCGGTGCACGTAGTCGACGGGCCAGTCACCATCGGTGAGTTGCCGGACCAGCGTGCCCTCGATGTTGTAGAGGTACAGGTGTTTCCAGCCAGAGCGCTCGGAGAGCCAGAGCAGGTGGGTGCCGTCGGGGGTGAGGAAGAGTCCGAGCTTGCGGCCGAAGTAGACGTCGTGGTGTATCCGCAGGAAGGTTGTGCTTTCTTCGCTGAATACCGGTCGGGTTGTTCCCGTCCGCGCGTCAGCGAGGAGAACCTGAATCCGGCGACAGTCCCGGCTGAGCACGAACACGAGTAGCTGCGTGCCGTCGGGAAGCCAAGCGGCGTGCACCGGGTAGGTGTCGCTGGTGTCGCCCAGATCGAGCTCGACCGTCGAGTGGCGGTAACCGTCGAGCACCTGCAGTGTGGTGCGTTCGAGCGGGCCACCGGCTTGACCGTGATACCGCTGCACCACTTCCTCTTCGCGTTTCAGGTAATGAACCTGAGGGGCGAGGTGCACACCGCGGTTGTCGACCCTGTAGACCGCGAGCCGCGACCCGTCAGGAGACCAGTTACAGACGGGATGTGCCATCCCGAGCGTGCTCAACATGGGGTCCACGAGGTCGAAGCGATACTCGTGCTCCGGGGTGCCGTCGGTGGTCCACGGCAGCGACCGGCCGTCGATCGTGGATCGCGCAATGATGTTGCCGTCGACGGTGGAAGCGAGCCAGGCTCCGTCGGGTGACGGCACTTCCCGTGCCGGCACTGGGTCGGTCAACGGCTGGGTACGCAGGAAACCTCGGGGAGTGCGGCGGGCGGCCTCCGAAGCCCCAAGGTAAGCATCCGCGACGCTGTCCTCGGGCTGCTTCGCGACCGCCCCGCTGTCCAGTTCAATCGCGACCTTGGCGGTGCCAACGGTTACCGTCACCTGTCGCGCGGCGGTGAAGGCGAGGCTGGCAAATGGCAGCCCGCGCCCAGCCGGAGTTTCTCCGGTCGCCTCGCGGACTGCCGTACGCAAAGCCGGGATATCAGCGATGAGCGGCGCTATCTCGCCCGTAGCGAGGTCGACCAGCCAGCCCCGTCGATCCTCCGCCGGGCCTTCCACAAAGGCGAGCGATTTTCCGTCCGGAGACCAGACAGGAGTAATCGTGCCGCCGGAGACGAGGTGGTCAAAACCGTCGTAGACGCGGTCGAACCTCGGGTCGCCAGTAGGCATGGACATGTTCTCCTAACGTGTGGGGACAGGGGGTATCGCCCGGACGATCGCGCCTCACGTCGCCTCAGCCTCGAACTCGGCCACAAGATCTGGCAGACGTCGGGCGAGGAACCGGTAGAAGTCACGCATCCGGGTCAGCTCGACACGTGCTCGTGAATCCGCGGGTGCGTCGCTCAGCGCTCGGTCGGCCAGCCCGGCCAGGCTGGCCGAGGGCTCGATCGCCTGGTGCATTGCTCGCACGAACGCATCCGAAGCGAGCCGGTAGTGATGCTGGCGGGAGCCGGAGACGCCGAACCGTTCGATCATCCGCATCGCTTCAAGCATCGTGATGGCACTCGACAGGTGGCCCTTGCTCGTGTTGAGCCGTTCGCATAGCTCGGCGGTGGACAGATGCGGCGGCTCCGCGAGCAACAGCTCGCCCAGGACCCGCCCGACAAGGCGCGGCCATCCATGCGCCTCGAAAAGCTCAGCGACACCATCGGCGAACGGGTCGTGCCGCGGAGGGGTCGGTGAGCGACGAATGTTCGGCATAGTTCCGAACGCTACGACACTAAACCGAATCGCAACAAACCGGGCCAACAGTTCTTCGACAGGGGTAGCGCTACGGATTACCGACTGCCCGGATCCCTGCGAGCACCACGTCGACGATGCGCTCGGCGTCGGCGCGGGTGAACGGACGCATCCCGCGGTTGACGATGAGGCGCACCGGCCCGGAGATCATCTCGCCGAGGAAGGCGCTGTCGACCGGTGGCAGCTCGCCCCGGTCGACGGCGAGGTCCACCCGCCGCTGCGTGGCTGCGCCGCGCTGCTCGAGGACCCGGGCCACCGTTTGACGGACCGCGGGATTGTCGTGGGTGGACTGGACGGCAAGTTCGAGTGCCCGACCGAACGGTGTTTCCAAACCACTCGCGAGGGCCACCAGGTAGTCCACGAGGTCGCGGTGGAGGTCACCGGTGTCGGCGATGGACGCGAGGTCCTCGGCGTACTGCAGAAGGGCCTCGGCGACCAGTTCCTCGCGGTCGGGCCAGTTGCGGTAGACGCTGGTCTTGTGCACGCCGGCGAGCTCGGCTACCTCCTCGTAGCGGAAGCCCGCGATGCCGTCACGCGCGACGAGTTCGGCTGTCGCCCCGAGGATCTGCGTGCGCACCCGCGCGTTGCGGCCACCGGGCCGCCGCGTGGAGCGCTGGTTCGCAGTGCCGTGGGCCATGCCCCTGCTCACCTCCGGTCCTGCGCTCGAATGCCGATTGTCACCAGGTCGGGCGTTGCGGTGCAAGCCAATCGTGGTTAGCATTTCTTAAAGCGACAATTTGTCGCTTTAAAGAAAGTCGGGACACACACCATGCACGTCCTCATTTCGGGCGCCGGTATCGCCGGGCTCACAGGCGCCCTCGGACTCGGTCGGCGCGGCCACGACGTCACCGTCGTCGAATACGCCGACCACTTCCGGCTCGAAGGCACGCCCGTCGACATCCGCGGCGAGGCGATCGAGACCGTGGACAGGATGGGACTGCTCGAGAAAATCCACGCGCATCGGCTCCAGATGTCCGAGTCGAGCCGGTTCGTCGACGCCGACGGCGCGCCCGTGGGCAGGGTTCCTTTGGCGGACAACGGTTCCGACGACATCGAGATCCTGCGCGAAGATCTCGTGCGCATCCTTGCCGACGCGCTGCCGGACGCCGTGACGATCCGCTTCGGCGACTCGATCCAGACACTGACCGACGACGGCGACGACGTACACGTCGGATTCGAATCGGGCCGCACCGGACGGTATGACCTCGTGCTCGGGGCCGACGGCCAGCACTCCGCGGTCCGCAGTCTGGTGTTCGGACCCGAACAGGACTACCTGCGCCACCTGGGTGTGTACTTCGCTCTCGCGAACCTCCCCGCCGACGTGTGGTCCGAGCACGCCAATTCCATCTACAACGTCCCCGACCGGCTGGCCGGCATCTTCCGGTACAAGAACAAGACCGTCGCGGTCTTCGAGTTCCGGTCCGAACCGCTCGACTATGACCACCGCGATCTGGAGGCCCAGAAGCAGATCCTCCTCGACGCGTTCGCAGGCCACAGCTCGTGGAAGATCCCCCAGTTGCTCGACGCGGCGCGCGCCGACCCCGAATTCTTCTTCGACGCCGCGAGCCAGATCCATCTGCCCTCCTGGCACCGCGGCCGCGTCGCCCTCATCGGGGACGCGGGGTACTGCCCGGCCTTCCTGTCCGGCCGGGGCACCTCACTCGCGCTCACCGGAGCCCACTTTCTCGCCGAGGAGCTGCAGGCGGGCGGCCAGGCGCACATCGCCGACCTCACTGCCGCGTTCGAACGGTACGAGGCCCGGCAGCGTCCCCACGTCACCTTCGCCCAGGGGATCGTCGACCGTGGCCGCGACCATCTGCTGCCCGCCACCTGGGCCGAGATCGCCGCCCGCAACACGCGTCTGCAGAGCAGCGGACATCAGTGAACGACACGTGGAGCAGGCGACTCATCGTCTGGGTCGCCGTCCTGATCCTCGCCAACGTCCTCGCCGACATGGCCATCGGCTCACCGATGATGGTGCTGCCCCAGTTGCTGGATCATTTCGACACCGATCAGGCCGCGTGGCTCAATGCCAGCGCGATGCTGGCCGGTGCCATCTGGTCTCCGCTGCTGGCCAAGAGTTCCGACATCTTCGGCAAGCGCCGGGTGCTCGTCGCCACGCTGCTGCTCGCCTGCGCGGGAGCGTTGGTCTGCCTCGCTGCCCCCAACCTCTGGATTTTCCTGGCGGGCCGCATGCTCCAGGGCGCCGCCTTCGCGGCCGTCTTCCTCACGGTGGCCCTCGCCCGTCAGATCTGCACCCCGCGGGTGGCGATGGCCGTGGTCGGACTCGTGACGTCCGGTTCGTCGATCGTCGGAATCCTCGAGCCGTTCCTGATGAAACCGGTCATCGACCTGTTCGGCTACCGCAGTGTGTTCATTGCGGCGGCGCTGCTCGCCGCGGTGGCAGCGCTCTGCGTGCGTGTCATCATCCCGGAGTCGCCGATCCGCAGTCCCGGCCGCATCGACGTAAGCGGGGCGCTCCTGCTCGGCGGCGGTCTCGGCGGGATCCTGGCCTACATCAGCCTCGGGCGGGAATTCGGCTGGCTGTCAGGGAACATGATCGCGTTGCTGGTGGCCGGTGCCGCCGCGCTGGCCGCTTGGGCGTTCTCCGCGCTGCGGAACGACGAACCCATCATCGACATCCGGGCTCTGCACCGCCCCATCCTGCTGACGCTGCTGGCCCTGGTTCTGGCGGCAGGCGCCTTCCGGAGCATGCTGCAACTGACGGGCATCATCGCCCAGGTGCCTCCCGAGGTGGGGCTGGGCTACGGGCTGGGGCACGGAGAAGCCGTGGCAATACTGCTCGCCGCGCCCAATGTCGGCATTGTGATCGGCGGCGTCTGCTCGGGCTGGATCGCGGGCCGGTTCGGTCCCTCGGTGCCGCTCCTCGGCGGCATCGCCGTCGGCGCAGTGGCGACCTTCGCGATGCTGGCGGGTGTATCAGCGCTCCCGCTGGCGGTCGCCTGCGGCACCATGCTCGGTATCGCGGCGGGGGCGATCGGCGCGTCCGGGTACAACCTGGCGACCGATCTCGTAGCACCCGAGCGACAGGGGACCATCGCCGGCCTGGTGTCCGTCGTACTCGCCCTCGGATCGGTCGTCGTCAATGTCGCCGGAGGCGAAGTGCTCAAGGCCACCCAGGTACCCGGCGCCTTCGTCGACGGTGCCCCGGTGAGCACGGCCACCGGCGTTCACCTCTACGTCCTCATGGCCGCGGCGCTCTTCACCCTCGCCGCGCTGCCCGCAATCACGCTGGCGCGTGAGTTTTACCGGGGCAGAGCCCGCATCGCGTAGCGGATGCTCAACAGCGCCGCCGTGGTGGTCACCACGAACAACGGCCAGCCCATCGCGATACGGGCCACCGCCAGGAGGTTGGTCTGGTCGGTGTCATAAAGGTGGTTCTGTACGGCGAACCGGGAAGCCGAGGTCACTGCCATGACAAGGGTGACGAGTGCGAATGCCCGACGCACCCGGCGGACCCGGCGCCAGCTGTCGTCACGACCGGTAGCCCACGCCCACACCACTCCGACGAGCGGGCGCCCGATCAGCAGCGAACCGGTGAACACCATGGCCATCACGAGCGAGATCCAGATGCCGGGCAGGTAGAAGTCTTTCGTCCTGCCGGTCGCGAACACCAGCGCCGCGCACAGTGCCACGCCGGCGAACCCCAACAGGGCTGGGCGCGTGGATTCTCGCCGTGCGATCTGCCAGATCAGCACGATCGCGGCAGTGACCAACGCCGCGACGACTGCCGGTATCCGCCCGAACGCTGTCGAGGTGAATGCGAAGGTCGTCACCGGAAGCGACGACGAGATGAGTCCGCGGACACCGCCTGTGCGGGCGAGCAGGCCGTCCAACGGCGAGTTCGTCATGCCCACCGAGAGTACCGAGCGGCGCTGGGTAGGCGTGGTTGACTCAGAGCTCATGACGCACGTGCGGGGGCAGGTCTGGCGGTCCGGGCAACCCGTCGACGAATTCACGTTCTCGGGGATCTCGGACCACCTGGACAGCGAGGACACCCTGCTATGGGTCGATATCTACGATCCCGACCACGAGACACTGCGCGAGCTGGCCGAGGAACTGCGACTCAATCTCTGGGCGGTCGAGGATGCCATCGCTCCCAAGGAGCGCACGAAAGCCTCGGTCTACCACACCCATACGTTCTTCACGGTCTACGCCGTCGACATCGCCGCTACCGATGACGACACGGTCTCGGCGTTGGTCAAGCACCGCATCTCGGCGTTCGTCCTGCCGCGCGGGCTGATCACCGTGCGGCTCCCGTCTGTCGATACCCCGGCCGCCGAATTTGACGCCGATGACGTGTCGCGGCGCTTCGACGAACTCGGCGGCCAGGAATATGGCGTCGGGGCTCTCGTGCACGGCTTGCTCGACGTCGTGGTGGACGGGCATTTCGACGCCGTCCAGGCCCTCGATGACGGCATCGAATCTCTCGAGGACGAGTTGTTCGCCGATGGTGGGCCCCGGCACGGCCTGCAGCGGCGCACCTTCCGCTTCCGCAAGGACCTGGTGGAGCTGCGGCGCGTGGTGCTGCCGATGCGCGAGGTGGTCAGCACCATCCAGCACCGCCGCCTCGACGCCCAGATCTCCCCCGAACTCGACCCGCGCTACGCCGATCTGTACGACCACGTGCTGCGCGCGTCGGAGTGGACCGAATCCCTGCGCGACATGGTCACCACGGTGTTCGAGACCAACCTGTCGCTTCAGGACGCGCGGCTGAACACCGTGATGAAGAAGCTCACCGGCTGGGCCGCGATCATCGCGGTGCCGACGGCGATCACCGGGTTCTACGGCCAGAACGTCGTGTATCCGGGGATCAATACCGTGGTGGGCTTCGTCGCCAGCTCAGCACTGATCGTCGTCCTTGTGATCTTGCTGTACATCATGTTCAAGCGGCGCGACTGGCTGTAGCGATTCAGTGCTGAGCACACCGCTCAGCCCCAGAGGGGGCACGCGGCATGGCCAGGCGCGGATGCAAGACTCTTCCAATGATCATCGGGATACCCCGCGAGTCTCTACCGGGTGAGACGCGCGTCGCCGCCACACCACAGACCGTCGGGCAGCTGATCAAGCTCGGATACACCGTTGTCGTGGAATCCGGGGCCGGCGCGGCCTCCAGTTTCGCCGACGGTGCCTACGTCGCGGCCGGCGCCGATATCGGCCCGGCGTGGGACGCCGATGTGGTGCTCAAGGTGAATGCACCGGAGGATGCCGAAATCGCCGCCCTGCGTGACGGCGCGATGCTGGTCGGGTTGATCTCGCCCGGGTTGAAGCCCGAACTGGTCGAGAAGCTGACCACCCGCCCCATCACGGTGCTGGCCATGGATGCGGTCCCGCGTATTTCGCGGGCCCAGTCGCTGGATGTGTTGTCGTCGATGGCCAACATCGCCGGGTACCGCGCAGTGGTGGAGGCCGCGCACAGTTTCGGCCGGTTCTTCACCGGTCAGGTGACCGCGGCGGGCAAGGTGCCCCCGGCCAAGGTGCTGGTGGTGGGGGCCGGTGTGGCCGGTCTGGCGGCCATCGGTGCGGCAGGCAGCCTGGGCGCGATCGTGCGGGCCACCGATCCGCGACCCGAGGTCGCCGATCAGGTCAGGTCCCTGGGCGGGGAGTACCTGGCGGTGGACCCGGCGGCGGCGGAGGTGTCGGCCACCGGCTACGCCAAGGAGATGGGCGAGGACTACAAGGAGCGCGAGGCGGCGCTGTACGCCGAGACGTGCAAGGACGTCGACATCATCATCACCACCGCACTGATCCCGGGGCGCCCGGCGCCCCGCATCATCACCGCCGAGATGGTCGCGTCGATGAAGTCGGGCAGTGTGATCGTCGATATGGCCGCCGCCAATGGTGGAAACGTCGAGGGCACCGTCAAGGATCAGGCCATCGTCACCGACAACGGCGTGACGATCATCGGCTACACCGACCTGGCCGGGCGACTGCCCGCCACCGCATCCCAGTTGTACGGCACCAACCTGGTCAACCTGCTCAAGCTGCTGACCCCGGAGAAGGACGGAAAGGTCGTCCTGGACTTCGACGATGTGGTGCAACGGTCGATGACCGTGGTCCGCGACGGCGAGTCCACCTGGCCGCCACCGCCGGTGCAGGTTTCCGCGGCCCCGGCGGCGCAGCCCGCCGCGACCCCGGTGGCCAAGGAAGAGAAGCAGCCGATGACCACCGGGCGCCGCCTCGGGGTGACCTTCGCCGTCGCGGCGGCCATCTTCGCGCTGATCGCGATCTCACCCGCGGCGCTGCAGGTCCACCTGACGGTGTTCGCCCTGGCGATCGTCATCGGCTACTACGTCATCGGCAATGTGCACCACGCGCTGCACACCCCGCTGATGTCGGTGACCAACGCCATCTCAGGAATCATCGTGGTGGGCGCACTGCTGCAGATCGGCCACGGCAACCTGCCGATCACCGTGCTGTCCTGCGCGGCGATCCTGCTGGCCAGCATCAACGTCTTCGGCGGCTTCGCGGTCACGCGCCGCATGCTCGCGATGTTCTCCCGCAGCTAGAGCCTGCCCCCACGAAACCCCCTGGAACGGATTCCATGCTCACCTTAGAAAACGTTGCCACCGCGGCCTACGTCATCGCAGCCCTGCTGTTCATCCTCGCCCTGGCCGGCCTGTCCAAACACGAGACATCGCGGGCCGGCAACACGTTCGGCATCGTCGGCATGGCGGTAGCCCTGATCGCCACGATCGCCCTGGCCTTCGACCGCGAGATCGAACCGCTGGGCCTGGCCCTGCTGATCGGGGCGATGATCATCGGCGCCGCGATCGGCTTGTGGCGCGCGCGGGTGGTCGAGATGACCGGCATGCCAGAACTCATCGCCCTGCTGCACTCTTTTGTCGGCCTGGCCGCGGTGCTGGTCGGCTGGAACGGCTACCTGCACGTCGAAAACGACCTCGCAGGCGCCGAGGCCGCCACCCTGAGCGGCGAAGGCATGCTCGGCATCCATTCGGCCGAGGTGTTCATCGGTGTGTTCATCGGTGCGGTCACCTTCACCGGGTCGATCGTGGCCAACCTCAAGCTCTCGGCCCGGATGAAGTCCGCGCCCCTGATGCTGCCGGGCAAGAACTTCCTCAATGTCGGCGCGCTGGTCGTATTCGCCGCGCTGACGGTCTGGTTCGTCATCGAGCCCCACCTGTGGCTGCTGGTCGTGGTCACCGTGCTCGCGCTGCTGCTGGGCTGGCACCTGGTGGCCTCCATCGGTGGCGGCGACATGCCCGTGGTGGTCTCGATGCTCAACAGCTACTCCGGCTGGGCCGCAGCAGCCTCGGGCTTCCTGCTCGGCAACGACCTGCTCATCATCACCGGCGCACTCGTGGGCTCCTCCGGTGCCTACCTGTCCTACATCATGTGCAAGGCGATGAACCGCTCCTTCATCTCGGTGATCGCAGGTGGCTTCGGCATCGAGGCCGGCCCCGCCGAGGACAAGGACTACGGCGAGCACCGCGAGATCAACGCCGAGGGCGCCGCCGAACTGCTCAGCCACGCCGACTCGGTGATCATCACCCCCGGCTACGGCATGGCCGTGGCCCAGGCCCAGTACGGCGTCGCGGACCTGACGCGCAAGCTGCGCGAGCGCGGTGTCAACGTGCGCTTCGGCATCCACCCCGTCGCAGGCCGCCTGCCCGGCCATATGAACGTGCTGCTCGCCGAGGCCAAGGTCCCCTACGACATCGTGCTCGAAATGGACGAGATCAACGATGATTTCGACGGCACCTCGGTGGTGCTCGTGATCGGGGCCAACGACACCGTCAACCCTGCCGCCGCCGAGGATCCCGGCAGCCCGATCGCCGGCATGCCGGTGCTCACGGTGTGGAACGCCGATCACGTGATCGTGTTCAAGCGCTCGATGGCCTCGGGCTACGCCGGTGTGCAGAACCCACTGTTCTTCCGCGAGAACACCCAGATGCTCTTCGGCGACGCCCGCGACCGCGTCAACGACATCCTCGCGGCACTGCCTGTCGGGGAACGCGTCTAGCCTCGAATAGAAACTAGGATGTCCAACTATGCCGGTGGACCGCCTCCTCCCCTCAGATGAAGCGCACGAGCTCATCGCACTCACCCGCGACATCGCCGACAAGGTGCTCGACCCGATCGTCGACCAGCACGAGAAGGCCGAGACCTACCCCGACGGCGTGTTCGGGCAACTCGGTGCGGCAGGCCTGCTGAGCCTGCCCCAACCCGAACAGTGGGGCGGCGGCGGACAGCCCTACGAGGTGTACCTGCAGGTGCTCGAGGAGATCGCCGCACGCTGGGCGGCCATCGCGGTCGCGGTGAGTGTGCACAGTCTGTCCTCACATCCACTTCTGGTGTTCGGCAGTGACGAGCAGAAGACCCGCTGGCTGCCCGGCATGCTCTCCGGTGAGCAGATCGGCGCCTACAGCCTGTCCGAACCACAGGCCGGATCCGACGCCGCGGCTTTGAGTTGCAAGGCCACCCGTGCCGACGACGGATATGTGCTCAACGGCGCCAAATCCTGGATCACCCACGGCGGCAAGGCCGACTTCTACACCTTGTTCGCGCGTACCGGTGAAGGCTCGAAGGGCATCTCATGCTTCCTCGTGCCTGGTGATCTCGGCGGCCTGAGCTTCGGCAAGCCCGAGGAGAAAATGGGTCTGCACGCAGTCCCGACCACCTCGGCGTACTACGACAACGCCGTCCTCGACGCCGACCGGTTGATCGGCGAAGAGGGCCAGGGGTTATCGATCGCGTTCTCCGCGTTGGATTCCGGCCGGCTGGGTATCGCCGCGGTGGCGGTCGGGATCGCGCAAGCGGCGCTCGACGAGGCGGTCCGGTACGCCCATGAGCGGACGACGTTCGGCCGCAAGATCATCGATCACCAGGGCCTCGGATTCCTGCTCGCCGACATGGCGGCCGCAGTGATCAGTGCCCGCGCCACCTACCTGGATGCCGCCCGCAGGCGCGACCGTGGCCTGCCCTACTCAGCGCAGGCCAGCGTGGCCAAACTGCTCGCCACCGACGCCGCGATGAAGGTCACCACCGACGCCGTGCAGGTGCTCGGCGGTGTCGGCTACACCCGGGACTTCCGCGTCGAGCGATACATGCGGGAGGCCAAGATCACCCAGATCTTCGAAGGTACCAACCAGATTCAGCGCCTGGTCATCGCCCGCGGGCTGAATTCCTGACGGCCTACGCCGATGGCCGATATCCTGCCGCAGAGTTCCGCAATTGCCAGATCTGGGCCGGACACAAGATGCCGACCGCGTTGGTGACGACATAATTGGCCGCCTGCTCGTCATTGGGCCTGACATCAGCCTTCACGTCAGTCATGACGGAGCTGTATGGCTCACCCCGAGCTACCTTGTCGCAGATCGCATAGCCATAGCCGATCGCATCATTGTTGGGAAAGTCGAAGTGTCGCCGCACTATGACGTCATAGGTGTATTCCACCTCGGGGCCGGGGACGGCATGGGCTGCTGGCGCCCAGGCGACGCCGGCAAGGGTCGCGACGGCAAGGGTCCTGCCGATCAGTGCGTAGCGAAGGGTCATGTCCGGCTGCTCCTAGCTGGTCGTTTCGATACTGGTGTGGCGTTCGGATCACGAAGCGGACGGGCCAACATGGCGAGCAGGCCAAGACAGAAATACGCAAAGCTTGCGAACAGCAGCCATCTCAGTCCGAGTTCGGCGATGCCGGCTTTCGCGGTCACAATGACTGCCAACGGAATACATGCCGTCGGAGGATGTATGCGGCCAAGGGGCGTCACGGCAACGACAGCGCTGCCCAGCGAGGGACCGAGCAGGGGCGGAAGACCGCACAGGTGGCCACCGACCGACACGACGACCGAGATGAACAAACCAGCCGCATAGCACTTGGCGATTCGCCGAAGATCCACCGCACGTCGCGCCGCCGCATGGAACACGATCGCAACAGTGCTGGCAATTGCCGAAAACGCGAACGGCTGATCGAGACGCACTCCCAACCAAAACGCCAGACCGATGACGACGATCACCATGAACGTCCGTTGGGCTGCCGATACGCGATAGAGCCCGTTGATGCGTGGCGGCGCAACGGATTTCATCAGACTGAACACCGTTGACAGGTGCGATTCACCCGCGCGCATGTCGCGACTGCGTCAGCACCTTCGCTCGCTACCGGGTGCGCCGCAGGCGGCAAAAATCGATTTTCACTGCCGATGGGCCGACACAACCCGTCGCAGGCGAGCGTTCTCAACATGGGAAGCCAACCCATTCGTGTTGGCTTGCCTGAATATAGACCGGGTCCGCGGCTACCATCCCCAACGCTCTCCTCTCGCCATTTAACCGACTATATGATTATGATCGATTATTCTAGCCATGTGGGAATTCACGTGGACCGAGAGGAGTAAACGCTGTGCGTATCGCAAACGTCGACGGTCGGCTGACCTTGGTCGAACGGCAAGGTTTCGTCGACGTCGAGAAGTCATCGGGCGGACAGTTCGGGTCCTCGCCGCAAGATGCTTTCGACGACTGGGCGTCGTTGATGCAATGGGCGACCACCCGCGACGTGAACAACGACGTGTTATCACCCCGAACCGACGAAGCTCCACTGCTTGGCGCCCCCGTACCGTTCCCACGGCAGGTGTTCGCCGTCGGCCTGAACTACCGGTCGCACGCTACGGAAGCGGGCATGGCACTCCCGCGACAACCGCTCGTTTTCACGAAGTTCCCGTCGTGCATCGCCGACCCCGTGTGCAGCGTCGTGCTACCCGATGGCAATGTCGATTGGGAAGCGGAGCTGGTCGTAGTGATGGGCCGAACTGCACACAAGGTGGCCGAACACGACGCTTGGGCCTATGTCGCGGGTCTCACGGTGGGACAGGACCTATCGGAACGCCAACTTCAGCTCGCCGGCGACGCGCCGCAGTTCTCGATGGGGAAGTCCTTCCCGAGTTTCGGTCCGATAGGTCCCCACATCGTCACGGTCGACGAGTTCGATGATCCTGACGACATCGAGATCTCATGCAGGTTGGAGAGCGGAGAGCTCCTCCAACAGGGCCGCACATCGGACCTGATTTTCCCGATCGCAACTCTGATCGAGAATTTGTCGTCGGTGTGCACCCTGTGGCCCGGTGACTTGATTTTCACGGGGACGCCTGCGGGTGTTGGCGCCGTGCGCACCCCGCCGAGGTTTCTGAACCCCGACGACGTACTCATCACATCGGCCGAGAACATCGGCGAGCTGAGGACGACGTTTTCCTGAACAGAACTGCCCCAACAGAAAGGCACACTGCGAAATGACAGCCGATGACAGTTACACCGAGCCTCCTGCCCGACTTCTCAAGGACGGCCTTGGCGGGATGGAGGCGATCGGCGCCGGGGCACACGAGTTGCCGCCCGTGGCAGCCTTACTCGAACAACTGCGCGAGGTAGAAGCACCCGAGCCCGATGCTGATGGGGATGTCGAGCACCTCGGCGCGGTCGCCGTGACGCATCGATTCATCGACGCCCCCGGGGACAGTGAAACCGTGCGTTGGCACCTCGTCGAGGCAGGCGAAAGGAGCGCTCCTACTGTCGTCTTCCTGCATGGCGTTCCCGACTCATGGTGGGAATGGCACCATGTCATCGAGGCGCTCGGCGATACGCATCACTGCATTGCCGTCGACCTCAAAGGCTACGGCCAGTCCGACAAGCGGACCGGCGACTACCGCCAGTCCGGTGTTGCCACCCAACTGATCGCCTTGTTCGACGAACTCGGACTCGGAGAGTTCAGCCTTATCACCCACGATCGAGGCACTCCCCCAGCCGACCACATCGTGGCCACGCTCGGTGACCGGGTAACCCGATACGGACGTGGGCAGCAACATCTTTGGCATCTCAATCCTATGCTGCACCCCCAGGAGGCGATGTTCACCTCGCCCGCTGCACACCAGATCCTCTCGGATGCCGCGGGTTTCGTGTCCACGGCCTATGCGCTGCTCACCGAACGCGAGGTCGCGATCGATGATCTACGCCGCACCGTTCAGGAGTTCAGCTATCCAGGCATAGCCGCCGCGGTTCCCCGGTACTTCAACTCTTCATCATTCCGACAGGAATGGATTGATCGCAGACACTCACTGATTGATCAGTGGCGCTGCCCCGTCATGCTGCTTCAAGGCGCCGATGACCCGTTGCAACCGAGGGAGTTCTATGTTGATCCGGACGTCCTCCGTCGTCTGCCCGACGGCAGCGGCGTGCACCTGTTCGACGCCGGTCACTTCTGGACCTTCGAAGCGGTTGAGGAGACGGTCGAAGTGATCACCGAGTTTGTCGGTAACCCGTGAACGCAACGAAGCTGGATTGATCGCCCATCCTCTCAAAGTGACCGAGGCCACCGGACATTGTCTGATCATTGCTTTAGAATCGATCACACGTAGGTCTTTCCGGCGATCGTTGCACAATGACGGGCATCGAACCCGGACACACATCATTTGGGGAGTACGGAGTGGCGATCACGCAGACGCGCAGCGGACAGGTTTACGACGCTATCCGCGCTGCTATCCTGGCCGGCCACTTCAAGCCGGGGCAGAAACTCAAGCCCAATGAGTTGCGCGAACAGTACGGCGTCAGTTTGAGTGTGGTGCGCGAAGCCCTGGCGAGGCTGGCTGAGCAACGTCTTGTGCTCAGCCAGCCGAATCGGGGTTTTCAGGTCGTACCCGTCAGCGAGAAGGCGTTACGCGACCTCACCGATCTGAGAGTGATGGTTGAATCATTCGCATTGCGCCGTGCCATTGAGCGGGGAAACGTGGCGTGGGAATCAGAGGTTGTGGCAGCGCATCACACGTTGGCCGTCACACCGACCGACTTCGACGGCAGCAACGAAGTTTGGGAGGAAGCTCACCGTCGCTTCCACTACGCGCTGATCGACGGTTGTGACATGCCTGTCGTCTTGGACCTCTGCTCGTCGCTGTTCGACGCGAGCCGTCTCTATCGACGTCTCACGGCGCCGTGGGTGGAGGGCACTCGCGATATCGCCGCTGAGCACGCACAACTCATGGACGCCGCACTGGCGCGCGACGTCGACGTGAGCTTGGCACTGCTCGAGCTGCACTTCCGAACGACCACGAAGGTGTTGCTTACCGAGTTTCTCCACGTCGAGCCAGACGCCTAGCGTCACTCACCAGCAGTACCGCTTTCTCGCGCGCTCCGCCATATGCCTGCCAGGCGAGTTCCAGATCGTGCAGCGCCGTCGTCGACGTCGCCACCACGATTCGGGCCTCGAGGGTCCAGCGCACTAACGTCTCGTATGCCGACCGCATCGCTTCCATGCCGTAATGCGTTTGCATGAAGCCGGTTACCGAACCACCGCTTACCCTCAGGGGAGCAACCGGCAGTGGTATTTCGGCTCCTGCCCGATCGCCGACCTGTACGAGCCGCCCGCGCGGCGCCAGCGAACGGCAGGCGGCCGCAGCCGGTGCTCCGCCGACATAGTCGATGACGACGTCGAATCCGGCCGGAACGGACGCGCGTAGCTCTTCAGGTGGCGTGTGATCATCGAGCACGATCTGAGATGTAGCACCTTGCGCCGCACACACACTGAGAGCTTCGGCACTTCGCCCGGCGGCAACGATCTGTCCAGCACCGAGCGCGGACGCGCATTGCACCGCCAGCTGACCAACCACACCGGTTGCGCCGAGAATAAGGACGCTTTCACCCTCGCGAATCGCCGCGCAATCCCGCAACGGCATCAACGCAGCCATCCCGCCGTTGCCCAGTGCCGCAGCGCGCGCATCGTCGATTCCGTCCGGCACATCGAGAATGTTGTTCTCTGGCACCAATGTGGTTTCAGCCATCGATCCGTATGGAGGCGTTGGTCGCACGAAGTAGATGCGTTTGTGGCCGTCCACGGTCCCGATGCCCTCAATACCTGCGACGACCGGCAGTTCTTTGGGTGCGAGGGGATGACGGCCTGCAGCGAGCGCAACGTCGATCGCATTCAGCGACGCGGCGCGGACGTCGACGACCACACTCCCGGGTTGAGCGGTCGGGGTGGGAAAGTCGCCGTAGCGCGGGACACCGTACTCGCTGAGAACTGCTGCCTTCATGTGAATTTCCCTCTCGTGATGCTGTCACCGGCTACCCACGCTGCCGACGTCTTGAGTGCCAGCGCCGTCGATGTGACGTCATGAACCCGAACGCCATAAGCGCCCGCCGCCGCTGCCAGAGCAGAGACAACCGCGGTCGCGGCATCCAGATCCCGAGGGGTCACGCCTCCATCATCGGCGGCCAGGAGATTGCGCAGGAATGACTTTCGAGACGCGCCGATCAGCACGCGGTGTCCGATGCCACGAATTTCACCCAGCCGCCGCAGGATCTGCCAATTGTGCCCGGCCGTCTTGGCGAAGCCGAGCCCGGGGTCGATGACGATTCGATCCAAGTCGGCACCGGCACATTCGAATACGTCGAGACGCCGGCGCAGGTCGGTGATCACATCGCCGACGACGTCTTGATACTCCGCATGGCGGGACAGGACGCCGTTGGCCGCCCGCCAGTGACTGAGGACATAGGGGACCCGCGCATCGCTGATGAACGCGGGCATATCGGGATCGGCAAGGCCGCCGCTGACATCGTTCACCCCGACAGCTCCGGCTGCGAGTGCCGCCGCGGCGACTCGACTGCGCATTGTGTCGATCGTGACCGGAATACCTGCCCCGGCCAAAGCCCTGACAACCGTCAGCACACGACGTAACTCTTCGGATTCGGTGATCCGCTGTGCACCCGGTCGGGTCGACTCGCCCCCGACATCGACGACGTCAGCTCCGTGACGGATCATCGACAAGCCGTGCTCGACAGCGTCGTTGACGGCCAGATAGCGTCCGCCATCGGAAAAGGAGTCGGGTGTGACATTCAAGATGCCCATGATCGAACACCCGCCGGTGTGGGGATACACAGGCGACGCGATACTCGTCGGCGCCGAGACACTGGTCATTCGAATATGACCGTTCGATGGCCGTGCAACAGCACCCGGTTCTCGGTGTGCCATCTCACGGCGCGGGCCAGCGCCAGACACTCGTTGTCACGACCCATGGTCGTCACCTCCCCAGCGCTCATCGAATGGTCGACCCTGCGTACCTCCTGCTCGATAATCGGCCCCTCATCGAGGTCGCCGGTAACGTAGTGCGCAGTAGCACCGATGAGCTTCACCCCTCGGTCGTAAGCCTGGTGATACGGACGTGCACCCTTGAAGCTGGGCAACATCGAGTGATGGATGTTGATGGCGCGTCCCTCAAGCGTCTTGCACAGATCCGTCGACAGGATCTGCATGTAGCGGGCCAGCACCGTCAAGTCGACATCGAGGTCGTTGATCAACTCGACGAGGCGGTCTTCGGCCGCCTGCTTGGTCTGCGCGGTGACGGGCACGTGATAGAAGGGCACGTCGTAGTTGTCGGCGAGACCTCCAAGATCAGGATGGTTGGAGACGACCGCGACGACGTCAATGCCGAGTTCACCGGTGTCGGCGCGGAACAGGAGGTCGTTGAGGCAGTGACCGTACTTGCTGACCATGATGATGACCCGTTGACGCAGCGAAGCGTCAACGAGCCGCCAGTTCATCGCAAAGGTTGCTGCCACATCGGCGAATTCGGTGCGCAACGCTTCGATGTCTGTGACGCCGTCATTGCCGCGCGCGAAGTGGATCCGCATGAAGAACACGCCTTTGTCACGATCGACAAACTGTTGACTTTCCACCAGGGTGCAGTTCCGTCTGAACAGAAACTCAGAGATCGCGTAGACGATTCCCATCCGGTCGGGGCACGACAGTGTCAGCAAATAGCCTGTGCGGCGCTGGGTTCCGCTGGGAGGCAATCCGGAAATCGTCATCGTCTGCCCTTCCTGAATGCCGTCGACATGCAATCCCTCGCCGCCGCGACGACATTTCGCATCAGCCACACGTCGGTGACCGGTCCGATGCCTCCCGGTACAGGTGTGATCGCGCGCACGCGATTGAGTACCGCGTCGAACGCAACGTCGCCGACTATGCGCGTCGCACCGCTGACCGGATCGACGTCCAGATTGATGCCAACGTCGAGGACGATCGCGCCGGCGCGAACATGCTCGGCTTGGATCAGTCCGGGCACGCCTGCGGCACAGATGAGAACGTCGGCGCGACGGGTGTGCGCACTCAGGCGCCCAGTGTGACTTGCCCATTCGTCGACGGATTCGACAGCTGCCTGGCGTGCGTATGCCAACGACACAAGCGGTTTGCCCACGTTGTTCGATCGTCCGACGACGACGATGCGAGCGCGATGGTAGAAGCTGCTCTTGCACTCGCCTGCCTGTGTCAGCCACTCGTCCAGAACATGGAACACCGATGCCGCCGTGGACGGGATGTAGCGCGGCACACCCAGGGCCAACAAGCCGGCGTTTTCTGGGTGTACAGCCTCGATGTCCTTGACCTGGGACAGTTCTCGAAACACTTCCGCCTCTGAGATATGTCCGGGGAGTGGTCGGAGGATCAAGATTCCCGATGTCGCCTGGTTGGCGTTGGCTGCCCGCACCGCATCGATGACCTCGTCGCAGCCGACGGTTTCCGGAAGAACGACATCTGTGACGTCGATGCCGAGTTCGCCCCCGATCTTCCTCAACCTGGAGCGGTAAGTCTGCGACGAAGGGTCGTTCCCGACCTGGATCGTGATGAGACCACACGAGATTCCCGAGTCTCGTAGCTCGTCGACATCGCGCGCGACATCGCGCTTGAGCTCATCGGCGATCTTCCTTCCATCGATGACTTCGGCAGTCACGTCCGAACCGCCTCAACCGACAGGCCCATCGCACCGGCTGCCTGGTTGGCGGTACGTACCGCGGCAGCGGCGTCGGCATGTGCTTGCGTCAGCCGGATGTCGTCGTCGCGTGCATTGACGCGGACGAGGACCGCTGCCACGCTTGCCGCAGCGGAAGCGAACACCGAGGCGGCGTACGCATCTGAACGAAGGTGTGGACTACCGGAATTGACCAGCTCCAGTCCGATTTCGGCGATCTCGCGGGCGGCGTCGGCGAGTTTCGACGGTGGGATGACCGCAGCCGCTTTTGCCACTGCCATCGCCTCGCGACGTGAATCGCCCCCGTCGTCCACCGGTATCCGTTGAGCCGCGGCCACCTCGGTGTATGCCCGCGCGTCAGCATCGGCCAAGCTGCAGCATCGATTCCGCAACTCTTCTGCCCGGTCGACCAGCACGCGGTGTCCGGCCGAGTCGGTCGCTGACTTGATGGCGAACCGGCCCGCCATCGCCGCCAATGCTGCGCCCAATCCGGCCACCACGCCTGCCACCGCACCGCCGCCCGGCACGGGACTGTCATCCGAGACCATCTCCGCGAAAGCAGATACGGATACCGCGAGCAATGGGCCTTCTGACGTCGTCACCGCTGTCCGTTCGTGGCCAGCCAATCGACCGTCAGATCGACCTGATTGAACGAGAACATGTGCAAGCCCTCGATATTGAGGCTTTCCAGATCGGGTGCGGATACGATGTCGCCGACAAGGTGCGCGGGCTCATACGCGCGCCCCAGAAGCAGATTCCCGACGATGCCGTGCTGCTTCGTCAGGAACTTCACCGACGAGCCGACTCCGATCTTGAGGCTGAGCTCAACCAACTTACGGGCTTGCAATGGCGCCGCAAGACCTATCCGCAACGGCAGGTCGACGCCGAATTCCCGTGTTTCCCTGGTCCAGTCCAGAAGCGCAGCAGAATCGAAACAAAGCTGGCTCACCATGTAGTGCGCATACTCCTGCTTACGCACGAGAGCGTCGATCAGGGCGTCCTTACTGATGTGTGGATGCCCCTCCGGATAGCATCCGACTCCGAGTCGGACGAACGGATGTTCAATGTCCTGCAATGCGCGCAGCACGTCGTAGGCCTCGCCAAAGGGTCCCCTCGGCGTCTCGCCGTCTCCCCCGATGACATACAGGTCGTCGACTCCGAGATCGGCGAGACGACGAACGAATTCGCGCAACTCCTTCTCATCGCTGATCATTCGTGCCGCGAGATGCGGGACAACTCGATGCCCACTGTGGCGCGCTGCAGCCACGTGTTCCAGGGTGCGGTCCAAACCGAACTTCGGAGAGCAGGTGATGGTGATCGGCGTGGTGGCCGGCACCATCCGCACCTTCTCCTCGGCCCCCCGTAGCGGTATCACCTCGATCGCAGCGGCTTGCACGAGCGATTGCAGATTGCCTGCGGTACTTGCGTGGGGTTCGGGCTGGAAGCCATTAGCGGTCACGTTCTACCGAGTCGCCTTTCCTTTTCGGCACCACTGGGATGTGCGGCCCAGCTATTTACTGCGCCAGCGATTGAGAATCGGGTGTGGCAGTGCCACAACGGGATACTGGTTACGATATTCGCGTCGCGGTCCACCGGCAAAGCCGAATGTCGACAGACGGAAGTCCACTTTCCGACGGCTCTCTCTCGCGAATTGGCTGGCGCTTCGCCATTCTCGGATAGCCATACGGCAGCAACCGACATAGCGTGATGTGACGATGAAGGTGGGCCCGGTGACCCGTGACGATCGATCTGTAGGAGCCCTGCCGTGGGCACGTCTCGATGACTTCTCGTCGGGAACGGCTGCGATATACCCGTATTTCGAAGAGCAGATCTGTACCGGCCGCCCCGACGAGGTCATCGATTGCTTGACCGAGGTCGAACAGGCCAGTGCGAGCGGGCGATGGGCCGTCGGCTTCGTGAGCTACGAAGCGGCCGCGGGTCTCGACCCCGACCTTTCGGTGACGGAGGCCCGCTGTTCATCAGATTCCGTGGCAGATCGCTTGCCATTGGTGTGGTTCGGTATCTCCGACCGGGCTCCGCGTATGGATGGCATCGTGCAACGTGCAGATGCAGACGGTTACTGGGCCGATCGGTGGCAGATCCGTGAAACCGAGCAATATGCGGGAGCGTTCAGCGAAGTCAGAGCGGCCATCGCCGCCGGGGACACGTATCAGTGCAATCTCACCTCGCGCGCGACATCGGCCATCCGAGGCGACACCCTCTCGTTCTATGCCGATCTGTCGCATGCTCAGCAGGCACGGTATTCGGCCTACATCGATCTTGGTTCCGATGTCATCGCCAGCGCGAGCCCCGAGCTGTTCTTCCAATGGGCCGGCGATCAAGTCCACACTCGGCCGATGAAGGGAACCGCGCGCCGCGGTGCAACCGTGGAACAGGATCAGCGCCAGCTCAGTCGATTACTCGCAAGTGAGAAGGAACGCGCCGAGAATGTCATCGTCGTCGACCTGCTACGCAATGATCTGAGCCGGATCGCCGTCCCTGGATCCGTAAAAGTACCCGCTTTATTGACAGCAGAACGCTATCGCACTGTCTGGCAATTGACTTCGGATGTCACGGCCCGGCTCAGGCCAGGATGTGGATTTGTCGACATCATGCGCGCGTTGTTTCCGTGTGGATCCGTCACTGGCGCACCCAAAATTGCGACGATGGAACTTATCCGACGTCTCGAGGGGCGTCGGCGAGGAATATATTGCGGGTGCATCGGCACTGTGGCGCCGGCCG
The DNA here is from genome assembly GCF_032883035.1 of Mycobacterium appelbergii. Lineage (NCBI taxonomy): Bacteria > Bacillati > Actinomycetota > Actinomycetes > Mycobacteriales > Mycobacteriaceae > Mycobacterium > Mycobacterium appelbergii. The sequence goes on along the minus strand of NZ_JAMQTH010000021.1, from coordinate 42,443 downwards.
GAAGCGAGATTCGGGCGCAGTTCAACGTCGCGATACGCACAGCGCACATCCACCGCGAATCGGGGCGGTGCGAGTACGGCGTCGGGAGCGGTCTTACCTGGGGCAGCACTCTCCAGGAGGAGTTCAGCGAACTCATGGCGAAGTGCGCGATACTGCCGTCGCCGCGGGAGCGCAATGAACCGGCCGTTATGCCGGTCGCGGTGCCTCACAGAGAATCCGGGTCCGCTTCATGATCGTGCGGGCGACGTTTGGCTCCCGTCGTCCCAAGCCACAGGCGGCCGCGATGTCGACCCGACCGTGTCGTGCCGACTCGACCAAGATCAGAACGTCGCGCAGTTGGTCTTCGGACAACCCTTCGTGGACGAAACCGGCAACGAGACGGGTCAGCGGAGGTAACCGGAGATCGCTCAAAGGCGCGTAATAGGTGGCATCCAGCGACGGCGGTTCATCACCCGCGGCGAGCGGCAGGTGCACATATTCGAGCGAAACAGTCGACGGCCAACTAGCGACAATGGCGTTCGTGAGTGCCACCGCCGCCGCGCAATCCCGTAGTCCCGTGATGAACGAGTGATTGCCCAGATCCCCGTAACACAGATGTATGCCGAAGCGCGTACCCGGTGACACTGAACGCGTCAATTCGACAGCCATTCGACCCATCCATCGAGCCACTGCCGGCCGGATCAGCCGCGGAGATCGGGCCACCGCGACCAGCTCCGCCGGAATCTCGATCTGGAATATCACATCGCCGGCCCGTTCTGATCTGATGGCTGCGATTTCACGTGCAGTCGCCACATTGAAAGGCCCCCGATGGCGCAGCGCCCCCGTCCACCCTTGTGAGAACAGGGTCAGGTCGAACGCTGAAACCACACCGACTTGGAGGGGCAGTCCAACAAGGTCTCGTGTTGACGCAGCTGCTTCGATCACCGGCCGGCTGAGTTGAAAGGCGTCGTAGTAGCCGAGCGCCAGCGAGTCCGGGTCAACGCGCATTCGCCGTCGAACCCGGTATTCGGGCACGTCGTCGTATCCCGTCCATCGTCCCGCCTTCTTCAGCTGGAAAGCCGGATTGGAGCTGAGCCGATCGATGATCGCTCCCACCCACGCCTTACGCTCACCGGTCTCACCGTCGGGTACGGCGATCAGCAACGATCCCATCTCGTCCATGGCACACCGCACCGCATCGTCGGTGTCCGCGGCCGGAATGCTGCCAACTAGGAGGCTCTTTCGATGCACGGTCATTGTCCCAGCGGAGTCGTACTGACCGTGCAGCGAATTTCCTTCTGCACGTGTCCCTGATCCACATAGGACTTCGTGGTGCCGCCGTTTGGCTCACCCCAGATAAGGGTGAGCTCCTTGCCGTCGACTGCATCGGCTTCGTCGACCATGCCGATCCCACTGGGCTTGCCGATGTTCACGGTGTAGCCAATCCAGTTGGCGAATCCGACCGGGCGGGTGTCGTCGTATACCGCGTCATACTGGAAAACACTGTAATTCGAGTTCGGGAAGCTCATCCATTGAGCGCGCTCCTCGTCTCCCCGCAGATTGCTGGAGATGACGGCCGCAATGTCTTTGTCGTTGAAGCTCAACCACACCTTGCGCTTGTGGGGTAGATCCGCCATGCGTTCCAGGGCTGACCGACCGATGAAATCGTGGTCGAACTTGATCAGGTGTCCATACCCGAGATCCCACGGAGTCACGTAGTAGCCGTCGATCGAATCGGGGACGTAGCTGCCGCCAATTGTCGCCAGCGTCTCAAATCCTGGCGCCGCCAGCCATTCTCGGTACGGTTTCATCACGTCACCGGAATAGATCGCCGGCACGGGTAGCGCGATCCACCCTGACTCCAGACACGTGCTGGGGTAGGCCGCAGCACCTCCCTGACGCATTCCGAACTCCTCGCCTGCCGTGAGGAGCGCCCCGAGTACGCGACCGGCGTCCTCGACAGGACCCCACAGCTCGAGGCCCGTCATTTCCTGACCCGGCACTCCTGCCATGGTGTGGTTGAGCGCGTGCACGCGGCAACCCGCGATTTCGAAAGACCCGATATTGAAGAATTTGATCCGATCCAGCGGTCCATTGACGGCCTTTTCGAGGACCTTTTGGGTAAGCGGACCGTTGAGCTGATAGCGGAAGAACCGCCGGGTGCCCTCGCCCATCGGTGCCGAGGGATCCTCGGATATCTCGACGTCGTACTTGCCTTGTTCGGCTTGGAACCGCACCCAGTTCGCCGCGCAGGGCGTCCCGACGAGGCTGGCCCGGTCGTCGCCATGTGCGAACAGAATGGCATCCGCGATGACGTATCCGTCTGGATTCACGGCGACGAACTGCTTGGCCTTGCCTTTGCCGAATCGGGCGAAGCTGTTGATTCCGGTATCCGACAGCAGCTTGTAGGTATCGGGGCCTCGGAACGTGGTGTCCCACATGTGGTGTGACTGGTCGAAGAGCGTCACGGTTTCTTTCCAGGCCCGCTGCTCGTCACGCCAGTTGGTGAACTGCTCCGGAAACGCGAAGGACGGATAACATATCGGGCCGTTTCGAAGCATTTCGGCCGGATCACCCGCCCGCTGTAGAACTGCTTCGAGATTCAGGGACATCCGAGTAGCACCTCTCCACGATTGATGGTGTCGACCGCCGGCGGCGATGTTCTCTTGGTCGACCCGAAACCCGACGCTAACTGTCGCCGGATCGCGTGAGCGATCCGATTTGCGCAACGCGGCGTCCGCATCTCGCCGACCTGCTGATGTATGGCGGGCACGGGGCTGCCGATTGTCCGATTCTCGAGGATTTCTGGCCGATAATCGCCACTTTGACGACTCACCCCAGCACCCGCTTGCGCGGGCATAAACTGCGCGATAGGGGGTTGCCACGGCCGCCCCGGCCACCGTCGCAACAAATGAGGTAACAGACCCGTGCAGTCCGCCGAAGCACCTGACGAACCACTGAGCGAATCGCTGAATGCTGTCTCCATCGGCGGCCGCGAAGTGCTTTCGAGGCAGACGGTGGCCGGCTTCGACACGTTCATCGCTCGGGATCGTGACTCGGCCCAGGAAAAAGCCACGCGCGTCCTGTCGCCCCACCGGCTCACCCTGCAGGACCCGAGGAGCGACATGGAGGCCGTGTTCCGTATCGGGCCGTACGGTGCGGTCAGCATTTACATGGTTCAGTTCGGTGCCGATGTCACGATCGACCGTCCCGCGCAGAGCAATTACATGTGCGTGATGATTCCGTGCCGTGGACGGCTCGATGGACGTCATCAGCGCCAGGACTTCTACGCGCCCTCCGGCACCTCCACCGTCGTATTGTCCGAAGGCGATCCCGTCCACATGAGGTGGGACCGTCAAGCCGCCGTTATCGCGCTTCGCGCCGAACTGGAGCCGCTGACCGAGCGGCTCGTAATGCTCGCGCCCGAGACGCGAGTACGCAGCCCGCTTCGGTTCGATCCCCTGGTGTCGTCGGGTCCGGTACACCAGATTCTGGTCGGCACAATGCAATTGCTCGCTCAATCGGCGGCAACTGGTGCAGGATCGGGACCGAGCAGGGTGGCTCTGCGTCTCGCGGGCAATGCACTCGACACGCTGCTTCTCGCGCTGCCACACAACTATTCAGCGGCGCTGAACGAATCGACACCGCCGATATCTCGGCGCGCTGTCAAAACCGTAGTCGATCACATCGCCAATGAGCGCGAACCCGAGTACGCCGTCGGCGACTTGGCGAAGCTGGCCGGAGTGAGCCTACGGACGCTGGAAGCCGGCTTCCGGGCTGAGTTGGATTGCACACCACTGCAATACCTACGCAGAAGCCGACTCTCCAAGGCCCACGCGGAGCTCGCGGCGCTGGATGGCGCCTCAGGTGTGACGGTCGGCAAAGTTGCCGCACGGTGGGGGTTCTTTCACATGGGCCGATTCGCGGCGGCTTTCCGCGAACAATTCGGGATGTCACCCTCAGAGGTCCTCCGCGCAAACTGAGGTCTTACCTGCCGCACGGCGCGAGCGCGTCATCTTCCGGCAGGGCTGCCCTCGAAAAGTGCACAGGCCGGTGCGAATTCTGGATCAGCGTCGAGGCACGGTCGCAGTAGCTTGAGTGGCGCGCGTCCATTATCCAGCAACGGTTTCCGACAGCACCGAGTCGAAATCGATTGTCGAGATCAACCACCGACGCCGGTTGCTATTGACGAGGAGAATCGAACAAGAATATGAGCGCTGAGAACCCGATGAGTGACGCAAGAATGCCCTGGGAGCAACTACGCCGCACCGGACAAGAAATGGGTCTGTTGGCGTTGAAGCTCTATGTCATTTCGTCCAAACCCGTAGCTGGTCTCGGTCCGATCCTCGATCTGCTGGAACCGCACGTCGCATACCAGACGCAGCTCGAGCGAGACGGAGTGATGTTCGCCGCTGGTCCATTGGCCAACGATGACTCATCCGAATGGCTCGGCGAAGGACTCTTCATGTATCGCGCCGAGTCCATCGACCAGGCTCGCGAGATCGCACAAGCAGACCCCATGCACCGCAATGGGGCTCGCGAGTTCACCGTGCGCGAGTGGATGCTGAACGAAGGGACCTGCTCGGTGCAGGTCTATTTCTCGGCAGACATCAAGCCACGAATCAGCTGACTGCCGGAGCAAATCTCTGGTGTTGACGCACGATCACGATGTTCCACGAAAAACCCACCACTACATTTGATGAAAGGTTGAAAGTACATGCAGACATTGGAAGACAGGATTCAGCAGTACGGAAGCGCCGTGAAGATGCTTCGGTCTTCTCCGCTGGGCCACTGGGTATTTCCGTTCCGTCCACAATTCACCAACTGGCGGGATGAACAACAGGCGTGGGCCGACAGCGTCGTCTTCTTCGATCAGTCCTTCCACATGGACGATCGTTACTTCGAGGGAAGCGACGTCAAACGCTTGTTCTCGGATGTGGCGGTCAATGATTTCTCCCGATTCGGCAAGAACAAGGCCAACCAGGTGATCGCCGTCACGCCGGACGGCAAGTACATCGGCGATTCAATCTGCTTTGGCTTCACCGAGAACCGGTACAGCATCGTGGGCGGCCCGATCCTGGCCAACTGGCTTGAATACAACGCCCAATTGGGCGACTACGATGTCGAAATCACTCTTGACCCTCGGACGGAAATCAATCCGCAGGACCGCAAGCTCTTCCGTTTCCAACTGCAGGGGCCGAAGGCGCTCGATGCCATCCGGCGGGCAGCAGGCGGGACGATGCCGGACATAAAGTTCTTCAACATCGGCGAGTTCGAGATCGCTGGCGTACCCGTGCGCGCCCTGAACCACACCATGGCGGGCGTACCCGGACACGAGCACACCGGTTTGGAGATCACCGGTGATTTCGCCCAGCACGGCGTCGTCCACAGCGCAATCATTGAAGCCGGACGGGAATTCGATCTGCGCGAGGGCGGCTCGATCGCATATCCCACGACGTGTCTTGAATCGGGCTGGGTGTCGATTCCCGTTCCTGCGATCTATTCGGGGGATGGCATGAAGGCCTACCGGCAACATCTGTCAGCGGAAACGCTCGAGGGTCACGCCAGCCTCGGTGGCAGCTTCCTGTCCGACGACATCGACGATTACTACTACACCCCATGGGATCTGGGAGTAGGCCGGACCGTCAAATTCACCCACGACTTCATTGGTCGCGAAGCGCTGGAACGCTCGGTCAATGAGCCGAAACTGCGGAAAGTTCGCCTGGAATGGAACAATGATGATGCGCTGAGGTTGATGGGGCGCAGCCTTTTCGCCGATGACTCGACACGAGCGAAGTACATGAACCTGCCGCTGTCGACCTACACCATCTATCAGGTCGACAAGGTGATGGCTGGTGATACCGTGGTCGGCCGCAGCGAGTACTCCGGTTACCTGGCTACCGCCAGAAAGTTTGTGTCCATCGGACTGGTGGACGAACAACATGCTGTGAACGGGACCGAACTGACCCTCGTCTGGGGTAATTCCGGAGACAACCCGAGTGTCGAGAAGCACTCACCATGCGAGGTCCGGGTGACGGTCGACGCCAACGCCTTCCGCTGACTACTTGCGAATCTGAAGGACACTGCCGTTGGCGGGGAGGCTGATGCAGCCACCCCGCCAGCGGCGTCGAAGTACGTCATCATGACCCCGCTGTCCCGTAGACGGCGACGACGACTGTTCGGTCGATCCGGTGCTCGGTCCAGACCCCAATCTGGGTGAAGTCACAGTTCTGCATGATCGCAAGATAAGCCGGGTTGTGGTACCACTGATTGATCAGTTCGATACCGCTGATCGACAGGGCGGGGTTGATCGCCGCGGTCTCGTCGACGTCGCCCAGGTAACCCGCTGCCGCGGCACGGCTTTGCACTGTCGAACCATCTGATCCGACGTCTCCCTCCAGTGACCGGTCGTTGAGAACGTCGAGGGTGTGCCACTGCGCGGCCAGCTGCAGTTTCGGATTGACCTTGATGGTGTCAGTGCACCCGGCGGTACCTTGAATGATCCGAACATCCTGTACCACGGCGGAGTTCAGGCGCTTGTCGTCCGCTCGAGCGACGGGAGCAGCGATCACGCCGTGCGCAGCGAGAATGAGCGCTGTGACCACCGCTGGCCCGACGCATGTCCTCTTCACTTGGGATCGAACCCGGAGATCAGCCACCGGTCACCAGATCGGTCGAGGCTGACCTCGACGACCGAGTTCGAACTCGATGGCGGGTCGGTGCCCATCGTGATGGCTTGATTGACGAAAACCAGTACCAGAGCATGATTTACAGAAGCCGACACCACGGCCGCATCGGCGACGGTCGCGGTCGCCGAGATCGAGCGCTGTTTGGCGCCGGGAATCACGACGTCGTGAGTCAACGACGAATAGGAGTCCCGGAACGTCCCCGTGAGGCGGTCCCGCGCTGCCCCGAGGGTGGCCTCCGCAGTTTCCGGAGTATAGGACAAGATGGCGACGGTACCGTCCTTCGCAGCTTGCACGGACTCCGCGGCCGCACGGTCGGTACGGTTCGCCACGCCGACCTCGTATTTGAGATAGCCGGCCCCAAGCGCGAGGATCATTGTGGCGACTGGAATGAGCCACAGGCTGAGCACCCGAAGGAATCTGCTGGGCGACGGTCGCTGCTGGGCCTCGGCTCGCGCGCTCTCCGTGTCGCCGTCTGGCATGACCGCCTCGTCCGGGCTACCGTCGGCAACGATCAGATCGGTTCCGGTCACGGTACAAACTCCACGTTCGCCACCTTGACGTCATCTCCTACTCTGCGAACTGTCATCCGCATTCGCCACGATCTGGATTGCTGGTCGGTGCTGCTCGCGTTCGATACGTCGACGTTCACGGCGACCAGTACCTTCGCCTCATCACCGGCCTCGGACTGGATACCGGAGGAGACAACCGTTCCCTTCGAGATCGACTGCGCCTGCTTCACCACCTCGATGAAAGACGCGGAGCGTTTGGAGAAATCGTCGAAGAAGGTCCCCGTCGCTGACGTCACGATGCGGTCGACATCTGATTCCGCGCGGCGCCAGTCGATCGTCGTGAGGTTCAGTGCGCCCTGTCGAGCAGCTTGCAGGAACGCCGCATCGTGCACGGCCCCGTTATGGATACCGCGTACTTGCCATCCCAACCAGCCGCCGAGGCTCCCCACGGTCAGCATGATCGTCAATCCAACGACGAGCGCGAGGCGGTACCTGGGCCGTGGACGGTCGCCATCGGCGTCGGCGTCGGCAGCGAGTTCCCCCGTGGCATCCGACATGAGTCATCTTCCTTTCGGCAGCAGCATGTCCTGCCAAGTCCGGTTCTCTGGTGAGCCCTGCGCGAGATCGGCCTGCGTGTACTGCTGACCGTCTGATCCGATGTACCTGCCGGTGGCGGGGTCATACGTTGCCGCGGCGACCGGCGCTGGATCCGCAGCTGCCGGTGCCGGCGGTGGGTGACTGCCCGGGGCGAGTTCCGGAACGGGTTGTCCGGACAAGGTCGCGTTCGGATCTCCCTTCCAGTTGTATCCATCGTTGAGCGGAACGTAGTCGTGATCGCTCTCGCATTCCTTGACGGTGGCAGCTCGCTTACCGGGCCTCGTCTCGCATGGGATGTTCCGGGCACCGCGGACATTGAACGGGGAATCCTGAGGAACCCGGCAGTACAGGTCCCCCTCCGGCCTGGCCGGAAAGTCCAGGGCTGCCGGACTTCGCGCCTGATTGGGCGGAAGAAATCCCGTAGAGCAGACCGGAGGCAAGTTCACATTCGTGTTGAACGACAGATTCACGCCCGGATATCGCGTGTGGCGATTAGGGAGTTCCGCAGCCTGAGTCATCGCAACGACCTGCGGAGCGAGAACCAGTATCTGTTCGATGTTCGGCTGATAGACCACGGCCACATCGGCCACGCTGGCGAGATTCGCCGTAAGTATGGGCAGTGTCGGCTTCAGCCGCTCAAAGAGTGCCCGGGCTTCGTCGAAGGCGGCGGGACCCTTGTCCAACAGCCCAGAGACCGCACCGTCCTGCTCGCGTATCTCACCCGCAATCTGGGCAAGGTTGGCGGCCCAGGCCTGAATCGAATCCGACGTGTCGACCTGGGCATCGAGCAACGGCTTCGAGTCGTCGATCACCGCAGTCAGCGCGTCCAGATCCTGGTGCGCTTTGGCGGTCAGCTCGGTCGTCCCCTTGACAAGGCGCGACAGTTCTGGCCCGAGACCGCCTACTGCTGTGTACGACTCGTCGATCGCGGTTCTGAGGTTGTCATTGGGGATGGCTTGGAGCCCGTTATTCGTCGCGGTGAGCAACTTGTTGATGTCTGGGGGGATGCTTGTGTTGCCGGCTGCGATGATGTCGCCGTCTTTCAACACCGGTCCGGTGCCGTCGCGCGGTACCAGCGCGATGAACTGCTCGCCGAGTGCCGACTGGCTGTGCACCTGGGCTTCGAGATTCGCGGGTATCACGAAGTCCGAGTCGATGGACAACCTCGCTGCAACACCGGCATCCGTCAGTTCAACTTGCTGGACTCTTCCCACTTGCACGCCTCGATAGGTGACGTTGGCATTGACGTACAACCCACCCGAGTTCGGTAGTTCGACCTTCACGCGGTAGTGCCCCCCTCCCCACAGCAGGTTGGGTACGTCAAGAAACTTGATGGTCATGAAGGCACCGGCGACAAGTGTGATCACACCGAAAAGTGCCAGCTGCAGGCGAACTCGACGAGTAAGATTCATTTACGGCCCTTGGTCGAGGCGGTAGGGAGCCAGCAACGGGTTGCCTGCCGTGTACGGGCTCGGGGTCACGCCGATGGTTCGTCCCCATTGCATTTCCAGTTCGGTGAGGTCGCCCTCGAATCTGGTACCAACGAAGAATCCAGAATCGATCCGGCTCAGCGTCATGTCGAGAATCAGGCTGACGTTGCCGTAGTCGCCCTTGATCCAGTCCGCCATCGTGTCCTTGGGGAACGGATAGACAGCGAAGAAGCTGCCGGCGCGGGTCAAGGCTCGACCCGAATTCGCCAACGATTCCAGCACCGGGCCAAGCTGCTCGAGCTCGGTAACCAGGGCGTCCTTGGTCTTGTTGACCGAGTCCGCCGCCAGCGCACTGAACTTACCCAGTTGGTCTACCGCGGAGATGAGCTGATCTCGGTGGTCGTCGAGCACCGCGAGTGCACGGGGAACGGTGTCAAAGGCCTTGTCCACTACGGGCTTCTGATCGGCGAACTGCTTGACCAGTTTGTTCAGGCTGTCGGTGGCCGCGATGATCTCATCGGTCTGGTCATGGACGTGGCCGATGAACACATCGAGTTGTTCCATCATGCTTCGAAACTCGTCCTCACGACCATCGAATGCCGTGGACAACGCTTTGGTGATGCCCTGGACCTGCCCCAATCCACCACCGTTGAGCAGCATCGACACCGCCGCGAGCGTCTGTTCCGTCGAAGGGTAGGTCAGACCCGACGACAGTGGAATCAGCGATCCGTTGTGGAGCCTTCCTTTCGGCGGTGCATTCGTCGGTGGCGCGAGCTCGACATGAAGGGATCCCAACAGGCTGGTCTGACCGAGTGTGGCGGTCGCGTTCTCGGGCAGGTTCACATCGCCGCCCAGTTTCATCGTCACCAGCGCGTGCCAGTCCTGGCGTTCGATCTTGGTGATCGTTCCGACGGTGACGTCGCCCACGCGCACACGCGAATTCTGTTGGATATTGGTGATATCGGGCATCTGAGCCTGGATCGTGAACGTGTCGGGTCCACCACCGGCGGTGCCGGGCAGCGGAAGGGAATTCAATCCGTGCCAGCCGCATCCCGATACCACCGACGCGATGGCTCCCGCCGCGATGACGCATACCGCGCCTCGGATGCCGATCACGATGGTGCCCCTTGCGGCGACATGATGCCGAGCAGCCCCTTGCCGGGGTCCGTCGACACCGTCGCAGTCGGCACGTCGCCCGCGGGAGTCCCGGCGGGTGGCGGTGGCGCGTAGTCCGGTCGCAGTCGGTCCTCGCTGTAGGTTATCTCGTTCGGTCGGGCAGTCGCGCCGACGAAGGGGTTGAGGCCTATCGGCGGGAAGTTGAGTTGTCGGTTCTTGACGATGGGTGCCAGGTATTGCACGCAGAGTTTCGCCGATTGTTCGGCTCCAAGTCGCGAAGCCGCTTGAATTGCGCCGCACATGAACGTGATCGGATCAGCGAAGTTGTTCAGCGCCGCGATGCCGGTGAGGCTGGCTTGTGCCGGCTGGTACAGGTTCACACCATTGGCCAGCGTGTTGGGCAGTACGTGAAGAGTCTGCTCGATGTCATCCAGGCTGTCGACGAGCGTCTGAGAGACCGCCGTCAACTTGTCGCCGGTTGTCCCGATGCTTTCCCGGTTGTCAGCCACAAAGGTCTTGACTTTGTCGGCAACGTCATCGAAATCCTTTATGGCGTTTGCAACCTCTGCCGGATCGTTCGCCAATAGCCCGGTTACCTGAGCCAAGTTGCCGTTGAGTTGTCGGATGATGTCTGCGCTGTCCCGGAGGGCGGAAACCAGAGTCGCGAGATTTCTCACTGACGTGAATGTGTCGTCACTGTGATCGGCGACCGCCGACACCGCTTGCGCGAGTCGTGTCAGGGCGTCGCGGATCTGCGCACCCTGGCCGCGCAAATTGTCCGCGGTGGTGTTGATGAGAGAACCGAGCGTGCTGACGCCGCCCGGCTGTGTGGGCTGGAGGGTTTCGGACAGCTTTTCGAGCTGTGCTCGGAAGTCGTCCCACTCCATCGGGACTGCGGTGCGGTCCTCGCCGATCACCGCGTTGTCGGCCAGGGTGGGTCCGCCCTGATATGGCGGTGTCAGCTGGATCGATCGCGCAGTGATCAGTGTCGGCGAGAGGATGACAACTTTGGTGTCGGCCGGCACCTGATATTGCCTGTCGAACCAGAACGAGACCTTGACCCGAGTTGGCTGGGCCTCGATCTGTTCGATCTCGCCGACGTTCACTCCCCTGATTCGCACGTCGTCGCCGGCGAATATCCCATTGCTGTTTTCGAAGTAGGCGATTACGTGCACCCGGTCGGCAAGTCGGGCCAACTGGACGAGGGCAAGGGTGCCGCCTCCGATACTGATGACCAGTGCCGCAATCAGGACGAGACGTATTGCGCGGGAACGTGTCATTGACCGGCCTCCACAGATTCGGGCGCGATCGGCTCCTGGCCGGGTTCACCCGGAGCCGGGATGAAGACAGGGGACGGCTGAGGCTGCGTCGGCATCTCTTGTCCTGGCGGGAGCCCCGGTGGCCCCGGTGGTGGGCCACCCGGGGGCGGCGCTGGAGGCGGCTCGCGGTAGGGATAGCAGCCGGTGGGGCCGGGCAGGGGCACGCCGGGCGGGCCGCAGCCTTGGTCACCGGGGTTTCCCGTGATCGCGTCGGGGATTGTCATTCGGGGCTCGCCGCCTTGCCCGGTGCGCGGATAAGGCACGGGCAGCGCGGGCGTGCCCGGCTGACCGACCGGAGGGTCCGTGCGCTGCGTGGGCAGCAGCACGCTCGGATCGAGCCCCAGGTCGGAGAACGCCGCATCGACGAAGGGCTGAAGGAATTGTCCTGGAAGGAGATTCGCCACGTACGCTTTGAAGAACGGGCCCGAGGATATTGACTCTCCGAAGGACAACGCGTATGTGTTGAGCCCCTTGATCGATGTCTGGATCTCCGCTTTGCGGTTGTCGAGGATGGCCAGGACGCCGTTGAGCTTGTCGAGAGCCGGCTTCAGTGTCGACTGATTGTCATCGACGAACGCACCGATCTGCTGCGACAGTGCCGAGATGTGCGCTGACACCTCATCCAAAGCGGCACTCTGAATTCGCAGGCTCTCCAGTAGCGCATTGGTGTCGTGCACCAGTTGCACAATCTGGTCGGTGCGATCCGCGAGCACCGTGGTGGCTTTTCGCGCATTGGCCAGGAGCGTGCGGAGTTCAGTGTCGCGTTTGTTCAACGTTTCGGAGAACCGTGCAACGCCGGCGACGGCAATCCTGAGTTGCGGAGGAGTGTCTTGCAGTGTCTGTGAAAGTGTTTGGAGAGATTCCGAGAGTTGGCCGGTGTCCAGTCCGCTGATGGTGGCCGTCAAATCTCCGATCGCGTCGGCCAACTGGTAGGGCGACTTCGTCCGGGCAATCGGAATCGTCTGATCGAGATGTCCTTTGCCCCGCGGCGTGATATCGAGGACCTTGTTGCCCAGCAGAGCGATGGTTTTGATGGCCGCCTCGGTGTCCTCCCCGAGCCGGATGTCGTCGTCGACGCTGAACCGCACCAGCACACCGCGGGAGTCGAGGGAAATGCTGTCGACATGTCCTGCCCCATAACCCGATACCTGCACCGGCGCACCAGTCGTCAGGCCTCCCGACTCTTCAAAGTACGCCGAATAGGTGTTGTCGGTGAGCAGTGAGGCCAATCGCGTGTAGTTGAGCATGCCGAGGACGACGGCGCCGATCGCGGATACTGCGATCACGCAGATGACGATCGGGTTGCGTTCACGGAACGGCTTCATCGTGGGGTGCACCTGCCTGAGTCCTGGCCGACGACCTTCACGTACACCGGTTGCCCGCCCTGTCCGTTGACCTTCAACAAGATGTCGCACACGTAGAAGTTGAAGAAGTCACCGCTGAGTGCCTGGCGATTCGCCACGCGATAGGCGTCTGGCAACGTCTTGAGGAAATCGTCGAAGTAGTCGTGATCCAGCAGCACTTGAGCTGCGGTGCGGTCGGTTTCGTGCACGACCTTCTTGACCGACGGCCGGGTTTGCGACAGCAGGTCGGCGATTGTCGCAGCCGACTCATTCGCGTATGCCAATGAATTCGCGATGTCCTGTTTGCGCCCCTCGAGGCCATCGATGAGTTGGGCGAGGGAATCCACTGCCGAGCCCAGCTGCTCACTGTTGTCTCCGAGAGATCCGAGCACCGTGTTGAGGTTGACTACGACCTGTCCGATGAGTTCATCGCGGTCGGCGAGTGTGTTTGTCAACGCTGCAGTTTGAGCCAGGACCGACCCGATCGTCGCGCCCTGGCCCTGAAATGCTGCGATCAGTTGGCCGCTCAGTGCATTCACCTGCCCCGGGTCGAGGGCGCGGAACAACGGCTTGAACCCACCGATGAGTGCATCCAGATCCAATGCTGGAGCCGTGCGATCCAACTGGATCGTTCCGCCCGGCGGCAGTCTGCGCGTACCACCCGCGCCCTCTTCCAAGGCGAGAAATCGACCACCGATCGTGTCGTCGTATCGGACGGTCGCTTCGGTCCCCTCGGTGAGCACCACCGAATCGTCCGTGCTGAACGTGACGAGGGCCGTCGCGTCGTCTTGGATCTTGATTCCCTGCACTTTGCCCACCTCGACCCCGGCAATCCTGACGAATTGCCCGTCCTTGAGGCCACGAACATTGGAAAAGACTGCGTGGTAACTGTTTCCACTGCTGAATCGCAGTTGCCCATATATGGCCACCAGCGCGAACGCACCGAACGCGCACAGCACAACGAAGACCGTCAGGCGTAATATGGTTCCAGATAAGCTGCGGTGCAAGGCGTTCAACCTCCCTCGTGTGCTGCGGTCGGTGGAGTGGGTCCGTACATCGGCGCACCGTAGGGCGGTGCACCCGGGTAAGGAACTGGTCCCGGCGCCGGACCGCCCTCGGTGTTGCGGATCACCGGAGGCTCTGGCACACCACGGGTCACGGGCAGATAGTTGGCCCAACCTGGGAATCCGATACCGGGATTCGGCCGATTGTCCAGACCGGTGCCCCATCCGGTATCCGTGATCAGGTTCCGGACAGGAAAATTCTTGGCGACATCGGGCAGCGACCCACATCCGGGTTTACCGCCGGGGCCTCCCGTAGCGCGCACGACAGGCAGGTTGTCCGGGTACTTGTATGGGTCATCACCCAGGAGGAGTGCGGCGTCCATCAATAGGGATTTGCCGTTGGCACCCCCTACCGCTGCCTCATGGAATGGCAGTGCGACCTCAGCACCCACCAGTAGGCACGTGAGTTCCGGGTTGTATTTCATCAGCAGAGTGGTTGTCGGTTCGAGGAGGTTCACCGCTCTCACGAGATTGTCCTTCGCCGGTGCGAGGGCGCTGGTACCGCTTTCGGCGAACCCTGCGGCCGCGAGCAGCAGAGCATCGAATTGCTTGCTCTTATCCACGATCGTGGTGCTGGTCACGCTTGCAGCAGAGAGGAACTTGAGAACGTCGGGCGCAGCGGCACCGTAGGCGTCGCTCACCTGCTTCAACGCGATCCAATCGTCGCGCGCCACATCGGCACGTGGATTCAACGCCAGCAGAACCTGATTCGCGTCGGTAATCGAGGTACCGATCTGCTGCCCTTGCCCGGCAAGACCCTCGTCGAGCGCCGACAGCACGGAATTGAGCTTTGCCGGATCGATGTGCTTGAGTAGGTTCACCAGATTCTGGAAGACGGTGTTCACCTCGACCGTGACGTTCTCTGATCTGATCACTGCGCCGGCAGACAACCGTTCGGGGCTGGGCTCGCTCGGGTAGATCAACTCCACGTATTTCGCCCCGAACAGTGTGGTCGCATTGACCCTGGCGGCTATGTTCGCAGGGATGTGGGGGATCTGATCGGCGTCTATGTCGAGGCGCAGAGAAACGTTTTCCAGGCTGGCCGCGATGGTCTCAACCCGGCCAACCTGCACACCGCGCATCTTGACCTTGGCATTGGGCTCCATAACCAGTCCGGCGCGGTCGGACTTCAATGTCACCTGTACGGCTGAATTGAAGGAGTGTGTGAATGCGGCCGCACATAGCGCAATGCTCGCGAAGATCGCCATCACGAGTATCGCGGCGAGCCATTCGGCGGGGATGCGAGAAGATCGGGCGGATGTAGTCACCGGTCAACCCGAGAAATTGAAGCTGCCGGTCTGACCGAAGAGCGCCAGAGTGACGAACATGATGATGAAGCCAGAGGCGACAAGCGACGCGCGTGTCGCCCGTCCGACGGCTTCCCCGACGCCCGCGGGACCGCCGGACGCGGTAAAGCCGTAGTACGTGTGGATGAGCATTATCACGATCACTTCGGCGATAGTGACAACGAATGACTTTATTGCGTCTTCCGCGATGAAAAATGTGTCGAAGTAATGCGTGTAGACCCCGCCGGACTGCCCGTAGAACACCGTGGTGATAACCCTTCCCGCAACAAATGCCATCAGCAGGGCAACGAAGTAGATCGGCATCGCGACGATGATGGCGGCGGCAACACGTGTCGACGCGAGGTAGGCGATGGCCCTGATGCCCATCACCTCCAGTGCATCAATCTCCTCGCTGATCCTCATGGCGCCGAGTTGCGCGGTAGCACCGGCACCGATGGTCGCCGCGAATGCGACGGCGGCCGTCGTCGGGGTGACGATCCGGGTGTTGGCGAAGGCAGCGGCAAAGCCGTTGAGCGCCTCGACACCCACTTGCGACAGGTTGCTGTAGAACTGACTCGCGCCGGCCGCCGCTGTTGACATAGTCATGAATGCGACGATCGCTACGGTGCCACCGATGACCGCAAGCGCACCGGTGCCGAGGCTCATTGAGGCGACCTGGCGTAGTAGTTCAGAGGGGTATTTGGTGAGCACGTCTCTGAATGAGGCCACCGTGGCCCCATAGAACCGAGCCTGCTCGCCCAGGTCTACCCATTTCGCCCTGGCATCGCCGAGCATGCGGGCGCTGCGCGGGTATTGCGAACGTATGGTGGCGTAAAAGCTCACTTGGCTACCGCGAATCCGATTGCGGTGAGAACCGCGTTGATGAGAAGTAGGAAGACAAAGGCGAAGACCACCGTTTCATTGACTGCGTTACCGACCGATGCCGGCCCAGCCTTGACGTTGATTCCCTTGTAGCAAGCGATAAGTCCCGCAGTTAATCCGAATAGTGTCGCCTTGACCATGGACACGAGAACATCGCTCAGGCCGGTGATGACCGTCATTCCAGCGACAAACGCGCCTGGCGTGACGTGCTGAATGAGGACGGCAAAGAAGAACCCACCGGTAAGCCCCGTCAACGTAACCAGGGATGAAAGCAGGAACGCGACTACCGTCGCCGCCAGGACGCGAGGCACAACCAGTGCCTGTATGGGATCGATTCCCATGACGCGCATCGCGTCGAGCTCTTCCCGGATCGTCCGTGCCCCTAAGTCCGCGCACATGGCCGTGGCGCCGGCCCCTGCGACGACGAGCACGGTGACCAGCGGTCCCAACTGATTCACTGCGGCGAGAGAGGCTCCGGCGCCGGAAAAGTCGGCTGCACCAAATTCGACGAGAAGCACGTTCACGGTGAATACGGCGAGCACCACAAACGGCAGCGCAAGGACAAGACCGGGCGTGAGCGACACTCGTGCGACGAACCAGGTTTGACCGAGGAACTCACGCCATGCAAAGGGTGACCTGAACATGGTGACGAAGATGTCAAGGACCAGCGCGAAGAATTCGCCGGTCGTGCGCACCGGGTTGAGCAGCGGGCTGGCGACCCACGATGGCCGCTGTCTGTGTGAAGTGCTGGATTTCAACGACATCTCCCTCCTCTCGGCAACGACTCCACCCCTTCTTACCCGATGATTCTAGATTTAATCGATTATTTGGCAATAGTCAGTTTCACAATGCTCTCCGCGACAGGGCGGCGCGTCTCCCCACCCTCGGCCGAGCAGGTACCAAATCGATCGGTGACGGTTGCGATGGTTCTCCGCCTCAACGCACTGTGCGGTCTGTGGCAACCGCCTGAACACTATGGTCCGCGTCACGTCAGCGGCTATCCGCGAATCGCAACGGCTGCGCCGCTTTTCGCAGAAGCCCGGGTAGCGAGCTGGCAACGATTCCTGTCGTCGACGACCGCATCAGCGATGTCCGCATCGCCCAACAGTTTTCAGCGCTCAGGCGACAGCGGAGTCCATCATCGAGGACCGTGCTCCTGGGTCATGAGATCGGCGAGATCTTCGGGCGCCAAGAACGACGGCGGCACGGAAGGACCCCAGTTGTAGAGGCCACGCATGCCCTCGAAAACGCCTGGCTTCCACAGTGCATCGTCGACAATGCAGTCCAGGTCCGAGTAGTACTCAGAGAAGTTGCCCGCGGGGTCTCGCAGGTACCAGAAGAAGTTGGATCCGACGTGGTGGCGCCCCAGTCCCCAGACGTGTCGCTCAGGGTGACCTTCGAGCATCGCGGTAGCACCGCGACCGACTTCGTCGACATCGTCGACTTCCCAAGCAGTGTGGTGGAGAAAGGCGACGGGCGCTTTCTGTACCAACACGTTGTGATGGTCGGTGGAGCACCGCATGAACGCCGCAAGCCCCGGCACTTGGTCACTGACCTTCAACCCGAGTCCGTCACCAAAGAATCGCTGCGAGCCCGGCTGATCGGTCGAACCGATCACCACATGCCCGAGCTTTCGGGGCTTCACCGCCTCATCTCGTTCGATACCGGGAGCCCGTGAATCGGCGCGGGCCGGCACGCCGGGAGCGTTGTAGGCCGGAGTCGGCGTGGGAGTTTGGCTCATGCGCGGTGCGACCTCGACGATGACCGCGAGCTCGGTACCCGAATCGACCGCGCGGATACTGTCTGTGGAACGCTCCGACGGGATCTCCAAATGTGCCAGCGACCTCGCGATTCGGTCGATGTCATCCGGTCCGTCTGCACCGATCCGCAGCTCCAGCAACTTCCGATGGTCACTTGGCACGATTCGGAGCTGTTCCCCACCATCAACGGTCGCGAACGCGAGCGCTCTCTGTCCCGCCGCATCAGAAGGTGCTTCTGTGAGGCCGAAGTCACGGTAGTAGGCGCCCGTCGTGATGACGTCAGGAACACCCACGGTGATCTGGTTCAGTCGGTGCAGTGCCACAGCCTGTCCATCCTTTCGAACGTCGCCGAGAATTCCATAGACATCGATTATTCACAAAGTATCGATACTACGCGAGGTTTACCGCAATGACGGTGCGGTTGCCTACCCGTGAAACGTCCGCTTCGAAGGCCGTGGCCGAGGTGCTGCGACTGCTGTGGCGAACCTGCAGGCTGCCGCGCAGACACTCGATGGCTCGGCCACATGCTGCCCGTTGATGAACCGTATCACCGCAGTTAAACCGCGGTGCATACCTTCTGCGCCTGTCCGGCTGGTGATACGATTCACCAGCATCACCGCCCAACCTGACGAGGAGGTTTCCATGGGACAGCTTGACGGCAAAGTCGCGTTCATCACCGGAATCGCACGCGGACAGGGCCGCTCGCATGCCTTGACCCTGGCACGCGAAGGCGCCGACATCATCGGCCTCGATCTCTGCGCGAAGGTGTCGACAACCGCCTACCCCGGGTCAACCCAGGAGGACCTGCAGGAGACTGTCCGCCAGGTCAAGGAGACTGGCAGCCAGATCATCGCCGAGGTCGCCGATACCCGCCACTACGACCAGGTGAAAGCCGTATTCGACCGGGGTATCGAACAATTCGGCCGCGTGGACATCGTCATTCCGAATGCCGGCATCTGTTCGGGCGCCAAGACCTGGGAGATCAGCCCGCAGGACTGGCGGGAGATGGTCGACATCAACCTCAACGGGGTATTCCACACGGTCAAGGCCGCCATCCCCACGCTGATCGCCCAGAAGCAGGGCGGCTCGATCGTGTTCATCGGTTCGACCGAGGCCATCAAGGGCGCAGAGAACATCTCGTCCTACGCGGCTGCCAAACATGGTGTCACCGGGCTCATGACCTCGCTGGCGCGCGAACTCGGGCGGTACAACATCCGCGTCAACTCGGTCAATCCGACGTGCGTCGACACCCACATGATCAACAACGACTTTGTCTACGGACTGTTCCGGCCGGACCTGGACAAGCCCACCCGCGACGACGTGATCGACACGTTCAGCGGCACCCACATCCTGCCGGTGCCGTGGATCGAGCCGCAGGATGTCAGCAACGCGATTCTCTATCTGGTCACCGAGCCTGGCCGCTACATCACGGCCACCCCGCTCGTCATCGACGCCGGATTCATCGTGAAGTCCTGAACGAACTGCTCTGCGGCCCAAGCTACTCTTTGTTCGCAGTCCGACAAGAGAGCAGCCACATGGTCACGATGAAAGACGTCGCCAAAGCAGCAGGCGTTTCTCAGGCCTCCGTGTCCTACGCCTACAGCGGCTCCGGACGGGTGTCGGCAAAGCAACGCGAGCAGATCTTCGCGGTGGCCGCTCAATTGGGCTACACGGGGCCGAACATCGCCGGCAGCAGTCTGCGCCTTGGCCGAATCGGGACACTCGGCGTCCTGGTACCGGGTTCGCTCGCCTCCGCGGTCGAGGATCCGTCCACCGCGCTGCTGTTGAAGGGCATCGTGGAGGTCGGTGAACTCGCCGATGTCGCCCTGACGTTGCTGCCCGTGGCACGGACCGCGGTGACTTCGGGACTTCCGCGGCCCGTTCAGCCGGCGGTGCTGCGCGGGCTCGTAGACGGGGTGGTCATGCACTGCCTGCCCAACGAACATCCGGTTGTCGAGGCCATCCTCGCCCGGCGGATACCCGCGGTGGCGATCGACTCTCCCCGGCTGCCCAACATCCCGTATGTCACCGTCGACCACCGGGCGGCCGGCGCAGCTCAGCTGAATCATCTGCTGGCCCTGGGGCATCGCAATATCGGCATCCTGTCCGACCGGCTCGGGCCAGAGACCGTCCCCGGCTGCCGGGCACTTTCCGACATCGAGGACGTCCGCGAGACATACCTGCAGGACCGACTGGCCGGTTACCGCGATGCGGTAGCAGGCGCCGGTCGACGCGCTATCCGGGCAAGGCTGGTGGAAGCCGCCGACATCGACATGGCGAGCGGCATGATTGCCGCCCAGGAACTGATCGCCGGTAGCGATGCGCCGACCGCGATCGTGGCGACCTCCGACGTTCATGCCGTCGCGGCGATGAAAGTTCTCGAACACAAGGGTATTTCGATTCCCGGGCAGGTGTCGGTGATCGGATTCGACGACGCCCCGATCGCAGATCTGGTGGGGCTGACCACGATCCATCAGCCACTGCGCGAGAAGGGGAAGGCTGCGGCGACCATCCTGTTGGATCTGATCGACGGCCGTTCGCGTCGCCGTTCGGTCAAGCCCACCGAATTGGTCGTGCGAACGAGCACCGGACCCGCCCGCTGAATCCGTTTGCGTAACGACCGGTCACTGACTTAGTGTTCGCGTCATGTCGAGCCCCGAAGCATCCAAGGTGGGGGTTGCCGGTCACGCCGTCAGCCCCCTGAACCGCTGAACTCATAGCGCGCCTGGAGCGTTGACCGCGGTGACGAGATGTCTACCTTCTCGTTCGCTCTCACCTCGGAGTTCTCGATGCCTCTTTCGCTGTACCTACTTGCCCTGTCGGTGTTCGCCATGGGCACTTCGGAGTTCATGCTCGCCGGTCTGGTGCCTGACATCGCCACCGGTCTCGATGTGTCGGTCGGGGCGGCCGGACTTCTGACCTCGGCGTTCGCGGCGGGGATGGTCGTCGGTGCGCCGCTCATGGCAGCGCTCGCACGCCGGTGGCCCGTCCGGGCGAGTCTGCTGGGTTTCGTGCTGACATTCGTCGGGATGCACATCATGGGTGCTCTCACAACGAGTTTCGCGATGCTACTGGTCACACGGGCGGTCGCCGCCCTGGCCAACGCCGGCTTTCTCGCCGTGGCGCTGAGCGCGGCGGCCACGCTCGTCCCGGTCGACCAGAAAGGCCGCGCGTTGGCAGTGCTGCTCTCAGGGACGACGGTGGCCATCATCGCGGGGGTGCCGGGTGGCGCGATGCTCGGTACCTTGCTCGGCTGGCGGGCGACCTTCTGGGCGATAGCGCTGCTGTGTCTTCCCGCTGTGTTCGGCATCATGAAGGCCATCCCGGTACGCCCCGCAACGGCCGGCCACCGTGCACCCAAGAGAGCCTGGGCGTGCCCGTCTCTGCGTTCCGAGGTCGCGCAGCTGGCGAGAATCAGGCTTGCTCTCGTCATGTTTCTCGGGGCGCTGGTCAACGGGGCTACTTTCGCGACGTTCACCTTCTTGGCCCCGATCGTGACCGACACCGCCGGCCTCGGCCAGCCGTGGATATCGATCGTACTGGTGCTCTTCGGCTTCGGGTCATTTGTCGGTGTCACAGTTGCCGGACGGATCTCAGATCGTCACCCCGCCAAAGTGATCGGGGTCGGCGGCTCGTTGCTTTTGCTCGGTTGGGTCGCGCTCGCGCTCCTCGCGGCACATCCGCTGCCCCTGCTACTCCTGGTTTTCGTACAAGGCGCATTGTCCTTCTTGTTGGGCAGCACTCTGATCGCGCGGGTGCTTTATGAGGCGGCGGGCGCCCCCACGATGGGTGGGGCATACGCGACGGCCGCGCTGAATATCGGCGCAGCCGGTGGTCCCGTTATGGCAGCGGCGGCACTCCGCGCGGGTGCAGTCGGCCCGGTATGGGTCAGCAGTGTTCTCGTCGCTCTCGCATTGCTCATCGTGTTGCCGCAGCTGCGGTTCGTCGCACCACACAGTAAGCCCCGCCGGTGATCGCGGCGGGGCTTACTGAATCCTGACGCTACTCTGACGCCGAGACCGATTCCCTGGCCGGTGTTCCGGCCACGGCGCGGTGTTCCCGCAGTACCCTGGCGATCTCGATGGCGTCCCCCTCGGGAGCCGTCGACTTTTGGTACGGCTTGGCGATGACCATGTAGATCAGGCCTACAGCGGCCACGACGATGAACCCGGTGAGCGCGATCCAGCGATCGAAGAAGTGCAGGCTGGGATCGCCGTTGGGGCGGGCCAGCACGATCATAGACAGCACCCCGTAGAGGAGCGCTCCGATGCTGACCGGCCAGCCCCACTTACCCAGGGTCCAGCTGCCGCCGGGGTTCCAACCCTTGGCACGGGCCCGCAGGGACGCGAACACCACCATCTGGAAGGCGAAGTAGCCGGCCAGCATCTGGAAGGCGGCCACCCGGAACAACGCATCGGGCAGGAAGTACAACAGCACGAACAGGCAGATCGGCACGAACGCCACCGCGATGATCGAGTTGACGGGAACCTTTCGGCCCGAGATCTTCTTGAAGATCGCACTACCGGGGAACATGTCGTCGCGGGCGAAGGAGAAGATCAGCCGGCTCCCTGCGGCCTGCTGACCCATGACGCATGCCAGGAACGAGGTGAGCGCAATGACCAGGAAGATCTTGGTCCCGACCGGCCCGAAATTGTCGAGCAGAATCGCTGTGATCGGGTTGGCCACTTCACCATTGACGATCGGCTGAAGATTCGGAGCGGCCAGGATATAGCCGATGAACGCGAACAACGCTGCGATTCCACCGAGGATGACCGTGAGCATCATCGAGCGCGGGATCGTCCGGCTCGGGTTCGGGGTCTCCTCTGCGACTTCGCCGCACGCCTCGAAGCCGTAGTACAGGACCAGCCCGATGATGGCCGCGGTCGCGAACGCGCTCATGTAGTCGCCGTTGTTACCAGTGCCCATGGTGTCGAACAACACCGAGAAACTGTTCTCGCGGGAGAAGATCAGCAGGTACAGGCCGACCACGACGATACCGGCGACCTCGGCTGCCAGGCCGACCTTGGCGATGGTCGCCAGCATCTTCGAGCCAGTGGCGTTGAGCACCAGACAGATCAACACCAACACCGTGGCAATGAGCAGCTTCTGCAACGGGGTGGAAGAGATGCTGGAGTCCGAATTGAACAGCGCCAGCACGAAATCTGCACTGAACATCGCGGTGGTGGTGCATCCGACGATGATGCCTGCGATGTAAATCCACGACATGATCCAGGCGTAGGGCCCGTTCCACAGTCGACGTGCCCATTGATAGAGACCGCCGGCAATCGGGAACTGCGAGACGATTTCACCGAATACCATCGCAACCAACAGCTGGCCTGCGGCAGCGACCACCAGCCACAGGATGGACGGCGGACCCGCGGTGGTGAGCGCCTGGGTGAACATCGAGAGCACACCCACCATGGGTGACAGGTAGAGAAACCCGAGCGCGAAGTTTGACCAGGTACCGATCTTTCGCTCGAATTTCTCCTCGTATCCCAACGCCCGTAGATGGGCGTCGTCGCCGCTGAGCGGCTTACCCCCATTTGTCACTGTCATGCGGTCTCTCCTCGACTCAGGATTTGTGTCCATCGGCTGTGTGCGTGGCATCGGCAGGTCGCATCGATGCGGTGCGGTAATCCGGGCCCTGTGACTGCGGCCACACATGAATTCTGATGGACCGTACCTGGTGCAGGCAGACCCAATTCGTGCAAGGAACCGCAATTGGATTTCTCATTGCGGGTAGTCGTCAGACGCCGCGTTTCCCCATAAAACGACGGTAAAAGTGCAGTTCAGGGCATCTCTCGTCGAGCAGCCCAGGCGATGCCCTGTTTGGTCAACCTGCGCACGTCGGCGCCCGCGAGATCCTGCGGGCCGTGACCGATCGAGTGATAGAAGACACGACCCTCGCCCCACTGCCGCACCCAGGCGACTGGGCTCTTCAGCCCGTCCAGCCACGCGAAATGCTCTCCGTTGAACGTGGTTTCGGCCAGCACCACGTTGTTGGGATCGACGCTCATGTAGTACTGCTCGGAGGCCACCGGGAAGTCGTCGACTCCGCGGGTCACCTCGTGTTCGCGATCGACGATGCTCACCTCGTACGGCTGGGGGTAGCCCTCGCCGGCAGGATGCGCCAGGAAGTCACCGCCGAGCATCAGGTGGTAGCGCAAGCTGGACCGAAATGCTGCAGCCGCACCGTGCCAGGCGGCGATGCCGGTACCGGACTCGACGGCGGCCAGCAAATGATCTTCCTGTGAGTCCGACAGGTCTTCGGTGGTCAGTGCGTTGTTCCAGCCAAGAATGATCAGGTCGTAACCGGTGAGATCGCGGTCGAGGGTGAAGATGTCCTGGCACTCTTCGAGGTTGAAGCCGAGCTCACCTACCAGGCCACGGGTCCACTCAGCGATGTTGTAGGGGCTGTGGCCGGGCCATCCGCCGTACAGGTACAGAACATTTGTCATGCGCGAATATCTTTCTATGGATATGTGTCGTTCACCGCACTTGGTCCGACGAGGGACTCGGGTGCCAACAACTGGGCCACCCGTTCAGCGCTCAACAGTTCCTCTTGGACCACCAGGTCGGGGATCGTACGGCCGGTTTCCAACGCCGACTTGGCAATCCGGGCCGACGTGGCATAGCCGAGGTACGGGCTCAGCGCGGTGATGACACCGATGGAGTTGGTCACCGACTCGTACAGGCGCTCAGGGTTGGCGGTGATCCCGACAACGCACCGGTCAAGCAGCGTCCGGCAGGCCGCGTTCAGGTGGTTCAGCGACTGGAACAGGCAATGGGCGATGATCGGTTCAAACGCGTTGAGCTGCAATTGCCCTGCCTCCGCGGCCATGCTGATCGTGACATCGTTGCCGACGATCTCGAAGGCCACCTGGTTCACCGCCTCGGGGATCACCGGGTTCACCTTCCCCGGCATGATGCTTGAACCCGCTTGCACCGCAGGCAGGTTGATCTCGTTGAAGCCCGATCTGGGCCCTGACGACAACAGGCGCAGATCGTTGCAGATCTTCGACAACTTCAGCGCCGTGCGTTTGAGCACGCCCGATACCTGGACGAACGCGCCGACATCCTGCGTCGCCTCCACCAGATTACTTGCCGTGGAAAGTGGGAATCCGGTGATGTCGCCCAATTTTGCGCAGACCAGCGCGGCGTAGCGTGGATGTGCGTTGAGCCCGGTTCCGATGGCCGTACCGCCGAGGTTGATTTCCGCAACCAGCCGGGCCGCTTCCGACAGCCGGTCGGCGTCCTCGGTCAGCATCACCGCATAGGTGCTGAACTCCTGACCGAGTGTCATCGGGACGGCGTCCTGCAACTGGGTTCGGCCCATCTTCAGCACCGTCGAGAATTCTTCGGCCTTCCCCGCAAATGCGCCGGCCAGCTCGAGCAGGGTGGTCTGCAGGGCGGCGATCTGAACCTGCAGCGACACCTTTATCGCGGTGGGATAGACGTCGTTGGTGCTTTGGCTGCGGTTGACGTGTTCGAGTGGATGTAACCGCTCATAGTCGCCGCGGGCAGATCCCATCAGCTCCAGCGCACGGTTGGCGATCACCTCGTTGGCATTCATGTTCGTCGACGTTCCGGCGCCGCCCTGAATCACGTCGACGACGAACTGTTCGTGCAGCGCTCCGCCGCGGATCTCGATGCATGCCGCCGCAATCGCCTCAGCGCGTTCACGATCGAGGAGGCCGAGTTGATGATTGGTGTCCGCGGCAGCCAGCTTCACCGCGGCGAGTGCATCGACGAAGGACGGGTACCGCGACAGCGGAATACCCGAGATCGGAAAGTTCTGCAAGGCGCGCGCCGTATGGACACCGTAGTAGGCGGACGTCGGTACCTCACGCCGACCCAGAGAATCGTGCTCGTCGCGGACGGCTACCGCCATGTCAAACTCGGGCGGGCCATCGCAGCGCTGGGCAGGCCGTCGTAGAACCCTGGCGGGCCGTACGACGTCAGCTCCAGCTGCATCCCCCACGGGGTCTGGAAATAGAACCAGCGTTGACCGGCCACCGGTGCCGTGGGATCGACGTCGTTGGGGCCCTCTTGCACGACAACGCCCGGAATGGCCGCTACATACTCGTATCCGGCGTCGATGTCGTCGACGTAGAAGCCCAGGTGATGTCCGCCGATGTCACTGTTACGCGGCAGGGTCGTCTGCTGCTCAGGTGCGTCGTATTCGAACAACTCGACGTTGTGGTGTTTGCCGATGCGGATCATCGCAATCGTGCACCGCGCCGCGGGGTCCACGTTGAGCCGGCGTCTCATGCCGTCGGACTGCCCGTCGACGAACGGACCGTCTGTGTAGATCAGTTCGGCGCCGAAATGTTCGACGAAGAAGCTGACGGCCTGATCGAGGTCGGGAACGGTGTAGGCGACATGGTCCACCGCTCGTAGGGTCGGTACTTTCGGCTGATTGCGCTCACTCATCTGTTGTCCTTCTCTACGCTTCGCTGCGCACGCCCGGTGTCGCGGCAAGTTCGTCAGCGAACCGGTGGTTGCTCCAGTTCAACACATCCCCACCGTATTTCGCTGCGCGCACGTCGGCGGAGCGGGCGTGGCCCTCGAAGTTCTCCAGCCGGGCGGCACGTCCGCAGATGCGACCGAGGTCGGCGCTGGACTCCGCACTGGTGATCTCCTGATAGGTGACCGTCTTGAGGAACTTACCCACCCACAGGCCCCCGGTGTAGCGGGCGGCCCCGAGGGTGGGTAGTACGTGATTGGTGCCGATTACCTTGTCGCCGAACGACACACAGGTTTTCTCACCTAGGAACAACGCACCGTAGTCGCGCATCGCGCTCAAGGCGCGACGGGGTTCGGCAGTAAGAATCTGGACATGCTCACTCGCGAACTGATCCCCGATCGCGAACGCGTCTTCGAGGCTGTCGACGAGGTGGACTTCACCGTGGTTCTCCCAGGACACCTCGGCAACCGCCCCGGTCGGCAGGTTCTGCAACTGGCGCGACACCTCGACAATCGTCGCCCGCCCCACCCGCTCCGACGTCGTCACCAGCACGCACGGCGAGTCCAGCCCGTGCTCAGCCTGGCTCAACAGGTCTGCGGCGACCACGAACGGATCAGCCGTGTCGTCGGCGATGATCAGCACTTCGGTCGGGCCGGCGAACAGATCGATGCCGACCTCCCCGAACAGCTGCCGCTTGGCCTCGGCGACGTAGGCGTTACCAGGACCCGTCAGCAGGTTCACCGGCGAAATGGTCTCGGTTCCCAGCGCCAGGGCGCCGATCGCCTGCACACCGCCCAGTACGTAGATCTCGTCGGCGCCGGCCAAATGCATCGCCGCGACGCTGATCGACGGTGGGGTACCCGCATTGGGCGGCGTGGTGGCCGCCACCCGTTCGACTCCGGCGACCTTCGCGGTGACCACGGTCATGTGGGCCGACGCCGTCAACGGATACCGTCCGCCCGGCACATAGGCGCCCGAGGCCGCGACCGGCACGTGCTTGTGTCCCAGCCGCACACCCGGCAGTGTCTCGATCTCGATGTCGAGCATCGCGTCACGTTGGGCTTGAGCGAAGTTGCGGACCTGCTGCTGCACGAACGACAGGTCTTCGATCACCGTGCCGGGCAGATCAGCCATGATCTTGGCGATCTGGTCCTCCGTGATCCGAAAGCCCCCCGGTGCCCAGCCGTCGAACTGCTGGGAGTACCTGCGCACCGCTGCGTCACCGTCGGTGCGAATGTCATGAAGAACATTGGCGACGGTTTCGACGACTTTGGTGTTGCTCTTGTGCGGTGTGCCGACCTGCGCGGTAGACGCTTTGAGAATGACCGACACCGAATCTCTCCTTGAACTGAGCTGCTGTGGTTGTGATTCCAGTCTTGGGCTCATCGGATCGGGGCGGCAGACCCACGATGTGCAAAAGATCGGAAAAACTCTGCACAGTCATGCCAATATGTTGGGTCAACGTCGTCCGGGCGCCACCACCGCCGCCGCCGCGGCACCGGCGAGGACCGCACACAATGGCACTACGAACGCGGCGTTGAGCGAGCTGGCTTCGCCGATCCATCCGATCACTGCCGGTCCGGCCAGGATCGCGAGGTACCCGACACCGACGACCCGGGACAGCACACGACCGGCGGCACCGTCGAGGTTTCCTGCGGCGGTGAAAACCTGCGGGACCCCGCCGGAAAGCCCCACTCCGAACAGGATCCACCCGAGCAGGCTGACCTGTAGATTCGGCGCGACGATCACGGTCGCGACACCCACAGCTGCCAGCAGGCACCCCCACCGGAGCACCGCAACTGGACCCAGCCGCTGCGCGAGGCGGTCGATGACGAACCGGCTGACTGTCATCGCGGTGACAAACGCGCCAAACGCCATGGTGCCCAATGCCGGTGACGCATCCCAGTGCTGTTGGGCGTGCACGCTGGCCCAGTCCATCGCCGAACCCTCTGAGAGCAGCAACAGGAATGCCAACACGCCGAGGATCAGGACGCGACCCCGCGCCGGACGTCCGGCCTGCGGCGACGCGCCCGGACCAGGCGCCGGGTCGACCCGGCCGCGCAGCATCAACCGGGCGGAACCGACGAGCCCGACGCAGCCGGCACTCACCGTGGCCACCGCAGCCAGAACGGGGACGTCGGCTGCGTAACCGGCCGCCCCCAGCAGTGATCCGATGACCGTGCCGACGGAGAACACCGCGTGAAACGACGCCATGATCGGCCGGCCGTAGTCGCGTTCGATACTGACGGCCGCCGCATTCATCGAAACGTCGGCACTGCCGGTCGCGAAGCCGAACACCAATGCGCCCAGACCCACGTGCAGCGGAGTGGTCATCGCGAGTGGGGCGACAACCGCCAGTGCCATGGCAGCACCGGCAACGGCGGCCACGGGCGCGGTACCGAACTTGTCGGTGAGCGGTCCGCACAGCTGCATCCCACCCAGTGCTCCGACGCCCACGACGAACAACACCGTGCCCAACCCCGACGTCGACAACCCGCTCGCCCGTTGCAACGCCGGGAGGTGCACTGCCCAGGTGGCGAGCACGATCCCGAACGATACGAACAGCGCGAACACCGCCAACCGGCCGCGCACGGGTCGATGCTCGTCGGTGTGGGTCACCCCGTGGTGGCAGCGATACGTCGCGCGGCCCGCTCACCTTCGTGGACCGCTTCCAGCATGGTGCGACTGGCGATCGCATCACCGATCCGCTCCACGACCACACCGCGGTTCTTCAGCGCGAAGTACAGGTCCGTCACGGGACGGTGCCAGCCGGCCAGAATGACGGTGTCGACGTTGCCGATGGTGGCGGGAACCGTCTTCTCGGTGATGTGAACGGTGCCTGCATCGATTGCGGTCACGGTGGTGAACGGGTGAGTCGTCATGCCGGACCGATGGATTCGCGGCACCGCAAGGTTCGCACTGAACGGTCCGAGCTTGGCGCCGATATACGGTAGCGGCGTCACGAACTCGACGTCGTGGCCGGTGTCGGTCAGCTGTAGCGCCAGACCGATGCCCTTCCAACCACCCTCGCCGTCATCGACGATCACCACCCGATGACCGACGGGCGCGTTCTCCTCGAGCACATCCCAGACCGACAGCACATGGTCCTGGTCGAGGCCGGGTGTGCAGGTGATGCCCTGCGCGAGATTGCCGACGATATCGGTTCCGGGGGCCGATCCGGTGGCCACCACGATGTGGTCCGGATCCAGCGCCAGCACCTCGTCGGCGGTCGGTGACCACCCGAGCCGCACATCCACGCCGTGCTTCGCGACCATCACGTCGAGATGGTCGATGACTCCGGCGATCTCGCCACGTCCCTCGATCTTTGCGGCGATGCGCAGCTGGCCGCCGGTGCGGGTTCGACGCTCGATGAGGATGACCTCATGCCCCTGCCGTGCAGCGATCTCTGCGGCCTTCATACCGGCGGGACCCGCCCCGATCACCACCACTCGGCGCCGAGTGGCCGACTGTGACAGGGTGCCGATCCCGAGTTCCTGCTCATAACCGGCGGCAGGATTGTGCACGCAGGACGAATGCGTGACCGCGAACAGCCGGTCGATACATCCCTGGTTGCAGCCGATGCAGCGACGGATCTCATCGAGCCGGCCCTGCCGCATCTTGTTGACGGTCTCCGGATCGGCGATCTGCTGACGCGTCATCGCGACCATGTCGGCATGCCCGAGGTGCAGGATGTCCGCGGCGTCCATCGGATCGTTGATCCGGCCCACTGCGATCACCGGGATGTCGACGACCGACTTGACCGCGGCCGCAAGGCCTTCCCAGATCCGCTTGGGGTGCTGCATGTCTGGCACATTCTGGTGCGCTGCGAGATAGGTGGCGGCTTTGACGCAGATGTAGTCGATCTTGCCGGTCGCGGCGATCGCCTGCGCGATCTGCTGCGCATCGCCGGTCTGCAGGCCACCGGGACTGAAGTCGTGGCCCTGCAGATTTATTCCAACCAGGAAATCGGGGCCGACCTCGGCACGCACGGCGTCGATGACCCGCATCACGATGCGCATCCGATTCTCCAGAGAACCGCCGTACTCGTCGCCGCGGTGATTGGAGAACGGCGAGAGGAACGATGCCAGCAGATAACCGCCGTAGCCGGAATGGATCTCGACGCCGTCCATGCCACCCTGTTTGGCATGCCGCGCGCCGACGGCATGGGCTTCGACGATCTCGTCGATGTCCTCGCTCTCCATGGCCTTTGGCATTTCCAGGTTGAACGGGCATGGGGTGTTTGACGGTCCCCACAGAGCGCGTTCAGTGAATGTCGAATGTCCCTGCCGTCCACCGTGTCCGAGCTGCATGACGATACGTGCGCCGTATTCGTGTACGGCGGCGCTGATCTTGCGTAATCCCGGCACGATTTCGGGCAGCCAGGCGCGTGGCTCACCGGGTACGTCCTGTGAGGTGGGGTGAATCTGTGGGAACGCCATACCGATCAGCCCGGCGCCGCCGATCGCGCGTTCCCGGTAGTAGGCGACGTGCTGGTCGGTGGGGAGGTAGTCCTTGGCCATGCCGGTGCCGTGGCCGGTCATGACCACCCGGTTGCGGACCTCGACGTTGCCGAGGGTGATCGGCTCGAACAACGGGGCGAGAATGGGATCGGTGCTGAGTTCGGAAGGCACGGTGGATGTCACTGCTTGTTCTCCTAGATCAGGGCGCCGGAACGGCCTAGACGGAGCGACAGGGCAGCTGCGGTGATCGCGGGATTGACCGCTGCCGAGGACGGGAACGTGGAAGTGTCGGCGATCCACAGGTTGTCGAGGTCGTGGGCACGCAGATCGGCGTCGACGACACTGGTGGCCGGATCGTTGCCCATGACCGCGGTGCCGCACTGGTGGGAGGTGGCCTCGACTCCGAGGCTGCGGGTGAGGACCACGGGGAACCCGGCCTTGCGGACCACCTTCTTCATTTTCGCGATCAGCTCGTGGTGCGCTGCGAGGTTGGTCTCGCGTCGCGACAGTTCGATCCGGCCCGCGGCGTTCAGCGTCACCCGGTTCTCCGGCAATGGCAGGTCTTCGGTCTGGATGAACAGGTCGAGGGTGTACTTGGTGACCTCGTCGAGGATCGGCATCGGGACCCGCGGCTGCCCCATCTTCGCCTGCGGCCCACGGAGTTTACCGAGGCCCTGGACATTGCCGAGCGGGTACTTGTTCGACGGCCCGGCCATGTACCAGTCGTTGATGCCGATCGTCTTCTGGTAGACAGCCTCGTTCTTGCGTCGCGGATCGATGGCGAGAAAGAAGGTGGTGATGTGCGCCATGTAGTTGCGGCCCACCTGATCCGAGGAGTTCGCGAGCCCGCGTGGATGTTTCTGCGACGCTGACCGCAGCAGCAGCGCCGCGGTGTTGACGGCCCCGCAGGCGACGACGAAACGCTTCGCCCGCACCTGGATCGGGCGGCCCCGGTGCTGGATCTGCGCGGTGGTGACCCGGCGACCGTCGGCGTCGGTGTCCAGCCGCGTCACTTCGGCATTGGTCAGTAACCGGACATTGCCCGACTCTGCCTGCAACGCCGGACGCACCGCGGCGACATCGGCGTCTCCCTTGGCATCCACCAGGCAGGCGAAAGAGTCGCACGTGTAGCACAGAACGCACCCGCCGCCGGGGCGGCGGTCCAGTGCCTGCGGTGCCGAGAAGGGGTGGAGCCCCTGCCTTTTCGCACTTTCCACCAGTCGCGCCATCGCCCCTTCGTGCGGCACACCCGGGAACGGATAGTCGGTGGAACGCCACGGGTCGGTGGGGTCCTCCCCCTTGTTACTGTGCACCCAGAACTGTTGCTCGGCTTCGCCATAGAACGGTTCGAGGTCGGCGTAGCTGATCGGCCAGGCCGGCGACACCCCGTCCACGTGCTCGATGGTGTCGAAGTCGCACTCCCGGAACCGCGGCAAGGTGGCGCCGTACAGCTTGGTGCTGCCACCGACGAAGTGGTAGTTGCCGGGTACGAAGTTGTTCCCGGTCGTCGCGTCGTACCACGGCGCGGAGTTCTTGTACCGGCCGTGCGTGTGGACGGCGTCGAACGACCAGTTCTCCCGCTCACTCGGCAGGAAGTCGCCCTGTTCGATGATCAGTACCTGGGCGCCGGAGTCACGCAGGGCGTAGGCCAGGGTGCCGCCACCCATGCCGGAGCCGATGATCGCGACATCGGTCTCAAGGATCTCGGGTGGTTCGGCGACGACCTGGGAATGCACGGCTGCCACGGGAATGGCCATGTGAAGACAGCTCCTCTGGGCTGAGAGGATGAAAAGGGCTTGTCGCCTGGCGACACAGTCAAAGCTAGAACCGCCCGTGAACTTCCGCGAGGCCCAGTCTGCGCAACCCTGTCAGGCTTCAGTGCGCATAGTGTGCAACGGTGTCGGTCAGCGCCGATTCAATGCCGGTTCAGTGCTGGTTCAGTGCTGGTCCTGGCGTTGCAGCAGATCATGCCCGCGCACCGCGAAGATCAGGGCCTGCCGGGTATCCGGGTCATCAAGAGACCGTCCGAGCAGACTCGTGATGCGTTCCAGCCGGTAGTACAAGGTCCGCCGCTGCACGAACAGGGCTTGAGCCGCCTGCGATTTGTTGCCGTCACAGGACAGGTAGGTCCGCAGAGTCGGCAGCAGCGGGTTCGTCGCCTTGGCATCGTGTTTGAGGATCGGACTCAGCTCGTCCTCTATGTAACGGGCCAGTTCAGGACCGCCGGCCAGCGATGCCAACAGCCGCAGCACGCCCAGGTCGTCGAACCGGTGCACCTGCTTGTCGGGGCGCGCGGCCGCGACCGAGGCCGCACTACGTGCCTGTTCGACGGCGGCGGACAGCTGGCTCGCGCTGACCGGCCTGCTGATCCCGGCCCGCACGTTCAACGCCGTCAACCGTTCGACGACCTGCTTCTCCGAGCTGGTCCTGGACAGGCCCATGATCGCCAGCGTGTGCTCACCGAGGTCGGCGACGACCGCGGGAACGTGCAGGGTGCGACACAACTCCTCGATCGCCTCGTCGCTGGTGTTTCCCGCCGGGTTCTCCCGGCACACGAACACGGCCAGCAGCGCGCGGTCACGCAGGTCGCGCCCGATCCGTAACGCCCGGCCGACAAATGCGTCGCCGGTGATGTCGCCGAGCAGCAGCCTGCTGACCAGCGCATTTTGCCGCTGCGCCGACCTGGCGCCACTCTCACGCGCGCCCAGGAGCGCGATGGCGATGCCGTCGGTGGCGCGGTCTACGGCATAGGCGGCGGTGCCCACCACCGCGGTGCCCCCGTGCAGCACATGCAGCCATCCCCAACGCTCGCCCCGCAGCACGACAGCGCGGCGGGTGCAGTTGTGGGCCTCGTTGACATTGCCGTCGGTCGTCACCGAATCGTGGTCGATCCGCGAGTGGTGCTCCCATTCGGTGAGCACCTCGTCGCCGGCAGGGGTGCCGCCGGAATACGCGATGACCTGGCGGGTTGCGTCCTCCAAGACGACGGGATGATCGACCTCGGCGCTCAACGCATCGGTGAACAGCGCCGGATCGCCGCCGGCCAGCAACAACTGCATGAAGCTGGCGTTGAGTCGTTCGTAAGCGCTCAGATCGAGCACTCGCTGATCGACGATCGATTCGTGTACTTGCGCGGACACCTCGACGAACGGCAACTCACCATCGAGGCCCACCAGCGGAAACCCGCGGCCCCTGGCGGCTTCGATCAGCGCGTCGGGCATCGTGTCGAAGGTACGGCCGCTCAGTTCGATGATCAGCACCGCGGCGCCGGCATCGGCGATCTGTGTGATGTACTCGCGTTGCCGCTCGGCTGTCGATCCGATGCCCAGCCCGGCGGTCAGCAACATCTCACCCCCGCTGAGAAACTTTGCTATATCAGGGATTTCAGTCGGGTGAACCCACCGGATGGCGCGGCCGAGATTTTCCACACCAGCGTAGATTTCCAATGGCACGCGGGTGAACACTTCGAGGTCGAGCGCGGCCCGGACCGTCATCACCATGAACGTCACCAACCCTTTGTGATCACTTTGTGCAGAATAAATCCCACCTACTGCGCAGATCGAGTCTACGAGATCTGGATCACCCTGAGCAGACTGGTCGCAAGGTCACACAGCTCTCTCCCCTGAACCGAAAGGACATCTCATGCCGAGGCTCAACGGCGGTCAGGTCATCGCCCGCATCCTGAAGGAGTACGGGGTCCCGTATGCGGCGGGCATTCCCGGGCACGGCATCTGGGGTCTGATGGACGCGTTCAACGAGGACGAATCCAGGATTCCTTTCATCCAGACCTACCACGAGCAGAGTGCGGTACACCTGGCCGACGGCTACTACCGCGTGTCCGGTAAACCGATGTGCGCGGTCACCTCGATCGGTGCCGGCGCC
This sequence comes from Mycobacterium appelbergii, assembly GCF_032883035.1. Classification (NCBI taxonomy): domain Bacteria; kingdom Bacillati; phylum Actinomycetota; class Actinomycetes; order Mycobacteriales; family Mycobacteriaceae; genus Mycobacterium; species Mycobacterium appelbergii. Next base: position 7,660 of record NZ_JAMQTH010000021.1, on the reverse strand, counting down.
TCCAACACCGTCCTCGGCCTGGCCACCGCGTACAGCGATTCGACCAGCGTGCTGGTGATCACCGGCGGACCGCCCCGACACATGCGTGGGCGCGGTGTCCTGCAGGAGTTGGAACGCCAGAAGGACAATGGCTTTCCGCAGGTGGCCGAGGCGGTGTCCAAGCGCAGCTGGGTGGCCAACAGCATCGAGGATCTCCCGTTCATCATGCATCGGGCATTCTCGACCATGCTGACCGGACGCCGGGGCCCGGCGCACATCGAGGTGCCGTGGGACCTACACGCCGAGACCGCGGAGGTGAACTTCCACGACCTGGCCCGGCGCCTGCCTGTCGGCCTGCAGTATCCGGACCCTGAGGCGATCGGCCGGGCGGTCGATCTGCTCGCCACGGCGAAGCGACCCGTGATCGTCGTCGGCGGAGGTGCGATCAGTGCGTATGCCACCGACGAGGTGCGCGCACTGGCCGAGGGCTTCGACATTCCGGTGGTCACAACCTGGAACGGCAAGAGCGCCTTCCCTGAGGACCACGACCTGTTCGTCGGCAGCGTCGGACAGACCGGCACCATCCACGGCAACTACCTGGCCGCCAACGCCGATGTTGTGGTCTCCATCGGCTGCCGGTTCACCGACTGGTCGGCGTCGAGCTACGCCCAGGGCCAGTCATTCTCGTTCCCGCCGGCCAAGCTCATCCACATCGACATCGACCCGCATGAGATCGGCAAGATCTACCCCGCCGAGGTCGGCATCCTCGCCGACGCCAAGCCCGCGGTGGCCGCGATCGTGGACTCGCTGCCCGCGAAAGCCGAGCGCAGCGAGTACCTCGCGGAGGTCGCCGAGCGGAAAGCCAACTGGGAGAACGAGCTTTCCTCTCGCCGCGACAACGACCGCTTCCCGTTCACCCTGCAGCGACCACTCGCGGCCCTTCGCCAGGTGATGGACCGCAGCGGCATCGTGCTGGTCGGCTCGGGCAACACGCAGGGCGCGGTCAAGCAGACTTTCCCGGTCTACGAGCCCCGCACTCACCTCACCACCGGGGGCTTCTCCTCGATGGGCTGGCCGGTGCCCGCCGCGCTCGGTGCGAAGTTGGCCGCACCGGATCGTCAGGTCGCCAGCATCACCGGCGACGGCGACTTCCTGATGACCGCACAGGAGATCGGCGTCGCGATCCAGCACAACATCCCGGTGGTGTTCATCGTGCAGGACAATTCCGGCTACATCTCGATCCGCGGCGGCCAGCGCAACGCCACTGACCGGATCATCGGCACGGAATTCAATCGGCCCGATGGCAGTCCGTACAGCCCCAGCTTCAAGGACCTCGGTAAGTCGTTCGGCCTTGAGTCGTTCCGGGTGGAAAACGCCGCCGACCTCGAGCCCACCTTCAAGCGGGCCTTCGATGCGCAGGCGCCGGTCCTGGTCGAGGTGCCCACCGACCGGGACCTGGCCAGCCCATTCGTCCCCGGCTGGCTGGACTTCCCGCCCCTGCCGCACATCACCGACGAGCGTGCCGACGAGTACCGGACACTGCGCTCGCGCGAGCAACACCAATAGCACTTCGTCACAAGCTGATTCAGCCCGGTCCCATCACCGAGGAGTACATCCATGCCCAGATTGGACGGAAAGGTGGCGCTGATCACCGGCGCCGCTCGTGGCCAGGGCCGCTCGCACGCCCTGAGGCTGGCCGAGGAGGGGGCCGACATCATCGCGCTCGACATCTGCGCGCAGATCGATACCGTCCCCTATCCGATGGCTGATTCCGACGATCTCGTCACCACCGTCGATCTGGTGAAAAGCCGGGGGCGACGCATCGCGGCCGCCGAGGTCGATGTCCGTGATCTCGCCGCACTCGAAGCTGCTGTCAGCGACTGTGTTTCACAGTTGGGCCGGCTCGATATCGTAGTGGCCAATGCCGGAACCCTGAACGACACCGCGCCGCTGTGGGAGCTGTCCGAGCAGCAATTTCAGGATCAGATCGATGTGAACCTCACCGGGGTGTGGAAGACCGTCAAAGCCACCGTGCCGACGCTGCTGCAGCAGGATGAGGGCGGCGCGATCATCCTGATCAGCTCGATCTCCGGACTGACCGTCGAACTCAACGTCGGTCACTATGCCGCATCCAAACACGGCGTTAACGGTTTGATGCGCACACTGTCGGGTGAACTTGCGCCGTACGGGATCAGGGTGAACTCGATCAACCCGACGAATGTGAACACATTGATGATCAACAATCCTCGCTACAACCGGCTGTTCGCAGGGGGCAAGGACGGCGCCTCGCAGGAGGATGCGCTGCCCGCGTTGACCGCGATGCACGCACTACCGATTCCGTTCCTCGATCCCGTCGACGTGAGCAACGCGGTCCTGTATCTGGCCGGCGAGGACGGCCGCTACATCACCGGAACCGCACACATCATCGATGCCGGCGCCATGAACCCGTTCAAGGCGCCGCACCCGCCCGCCGAATACGCCACCCGACGAGGTGAGCAGGTGCCCTCTAAACTCACCTGATCATGGCCTACATCCTGCAGCTCGACTCCTCCGCCGACCTCAGCTCGTCGACATCGCGTCTGCTCACCGACGAGGTCGTACAGCGTTGGGCTGCAGCTGGTCCCGATCGCGAAGTTCGCCGACGTGACCTGCACACCGATCTACTACCGCATCTGTCCACGAACCACCTCCACTTCAGCGACTCACGGCGCCCCACGGACGGCATCAGCCCGGCACCCGAAGCGCTTCGGCTCCAAGAGGAGCTGATCAGTGAACTCAGCGCTGCCGCAGGGATTGTGATCGGCGCACCGATGTACAACTTCTCGATGCCGTCCACGCTCAAGGCTTGGCTGGACCATGTGCATGTCATCGGCACCACATCTCCGTCCGACGAGGGCATCGCTCCGCTGCGGGCAAAGCCGGTGATCGTCGTATCCGCCCGGGCAACACCGACCGGAACCGACCCGCGAACCGACTTCGTCCTCGGCCCGTTGTTCACCATTCTGGGGGATTTCATGGCCATGAACGTCCACGGCTTCGTCGTCCACACCGAACCGCCTGCCGCTCCGGGAGACTTCCATCGCCCGCTCGGGCTGGTCCGCGACGAGCTTTTCGCGTCGGTCGACAGTTGGGACGGCCCGTAACCGTCAGGACGGCGTGGGCGCGTCCTCGCGGATCAATTGAGCGGCGCGCAGATCATCCCACAGTTGTTGTGGCACAGCTGTTTCAAACAGGTCGGCGTTGCGCTGCTGTTGATCCGCATTACGGGCTCCGATGCAGATACTGCTCACCGCAGGGTGGGCGTATGCGAACTGCAGCGCAACCGCGGGCAGTTCGACTCGATATCGGCCGCAGATATCCTCCAGACGCTTCGCCTTGGACAGCACATCCCGCGGTGCGGGGCCGTAGTTGAAGCGTGCGCCGTCGATCGGACCCGTCGCGAGCACTCCGCTGTTGTAGACGCCGCCCAGGACCAGTCCGATGCCACGCTCCTCGCAGATCGGTAGCAGTGCATCGAGCGGATCCTGCTCCAGCAGGGTGTACCGGCCGGCGAGCAGGCACAGGTCGGAATCGGTCGCCTTCACGGCCTCGGTCATCACATCGGTTTCGTTGACGCCGAACCCGATGGCCGTCACCACCCCCTGGTCACGTAACGACTCCAAGGCCGGGAACGCGCTGACGATGGCCTGGCGGAGATATTCGGAGTGGGCATCGCCGTGGGTATAGCGGTCACAATCGTGGATGAACAGCATGTCGAACCGGTCGGTCAGCATCCGCTGCATACTTTGTTCCACTGCCCGCATCACGCCGTCGTAGGTGTAATCGTAGGTGGCGACAAAGGGCGGAATGTCCTGGTACTGGCCGTTGTTCGAGGGCGCGTTCATCGTCGGCGTGAGGACTCGACCGACTTTGGTCGAGAGCACCAACTCCGTACGGTCGTGGCCGCGCAACGCATGGCCTAGGCGATGTTCACTCAACCCGTTGCCGTATCCCGGTGCGGTGTCGAAATAGCGGACGCCCTGCGCCCATGCCTGAGAAACCATCTCGAAGGCCGCCGCGTCGGTGAACACCCCGTTGAAGTTCCCGATGGGGGCACCGCCATACCCCACTGCCGTGAAGGGCAGACCCGTACGCGCGTGCACTCTGATGTCGGTCACCTGCATGGTCCTGACAGTAATGACTGCACGACCGACCGAACCGACACAGATCGGGCAGGATCGGGAGCCGGTTTTGCACGTTGTGCGCAAGTCGGGTTGTATGGGAGCGATGGTGAGCCGCCCACCTCGAGGGCGGATAATGAGCTCCTATATGACTCAACCTGCCCATGCGCGGCACCGACTGGACCGCCGCGCAGCCCGTCGTGGGGCGCTGATCGCACGCCGCGTGGCCGTCGCCCTGGCCGCGGTATCCGTGCTGGCCGGGACCGGCATGGGCTGGGTCACCTACCGCGGTGTGCTCGATGGCATCACCACCTCCAACGCGCTCGACGGCGATCCCAGTTCGACGGGGGACACCGAGAACATCCTCATCATGGGGCTCGACAGCAGACTCGATCAGCACGGCAACCCACTGCCCCAGGACATCTATGAGGCACTGCACGCCGGCGACGAAACCGTGGGCGGCTACAACGCCAACGTGCTGATCGTGGTCCACCTGCCGGGCGACGGCAGCCCCGCCACCGCTTTCTCCATACCTCGCGACGACTACGTCGACCTGGCCGGCTGCGACGTCAGCCCGTGTAAAGGCAAGATCAAACAGGCCTACGGATTCGCCTATCAGAACACGATGGATTCCCTGGAATCCGACTCCGGCGACATGGTCGACCACGAACAGCAGGCCCGCGAAGCCGGCCGCAAGGCGCAGATCCGCACGGTGCGAAACCTATTGGGAATCCCGATCGATCACTTCGTCGAGGTCACCCTCGGCGCGTTCTTCCAGATCGCCCAGGCCGTCGCGCCGATCACCGTGTGCCTGAATGCCGACACGTCAGATCCCTACTCCGGAGCTGACTTTCGCCAGGGCGTCCAGGAGATCGACGCTGCCCAGGCGATGGCCTTCGTGCGGCAGCGACGCGACATCAATGACGAGAACTTCACCGACCTGGACCGCACCCGCCGCCAGCAGGCCTTCATCGCCGCGCTGGTCTCGGCGCTCGGTAAGAGTGGAGCGCTCAACAATCCCAGCACCCTGCGCAACCTGCTGGCGGTGACCAAGCAGAACGTCGCCCTCGACGCCGGTTTCGATCTGGCGAACTTCGCCCGCCGCGCCTCAGCGCTGACAGAGCACCCGCCGACGCTCTACACCCTGCCGATCCAGGAGTTCGGGCAGAACTACCTCGGCGAGGACATCAACATCATCGACGTGCCCACGATCCGCGCCATCGTGAAGGATCTGGTGTCGGATTCGGCGTCGTCGGCGCCGACCACCAAGGCCGCCGCGGCGGATCTCGACGGGCACGGCGCGATCCTCGACGTCATCAATGCGTCCACGTACACCGGTCTGGCCGCCCAACTGGAGACCACCTTCGCCGCCAACGGGTTCACCCCCGGGCAGATCGGTGATGCCGAGGCGCTGGCCGCCGTCACCACGATCGACTACGGGCCGGGAGCCGAGGCCGCCGCCGACGGGCTGGCCGACGATCTGGGGGTCACCGCCACCGCCTCCGAGCAGGTGGCCGCGGGCACGGTGCAGTTGACCATCGGCACCGACTTCCCAGGCGACGAATACCTCGACACCACCACGCTCGACGCCACCACGACGTCGGAGACCACCACCACGACCACCACGGCCAGCACCCCGGTCACTCCGGTGGCAGCCACCGCGACCGGGAGTTACACCCCGGCGCCGACCGACCTGACGCGGATGACGGCATCCGGTGTGCCGTGCGTGAAGTGAGCCGGCTACAGCGTCACCGTCACCTGCGTGCCGGCACCTGGCTGTGAACTGATGTGCATCTCACCGCCGGTCGCCTCCACGCGGACCAGCAGGGACGCCAGCCCGATGTGCCCCTCCGCCACCCGTTGGGTGACGATCGCCGGATCGAACCCGGCGCCGTCGTCGGCGATCTCGAGAACGATGCGGTCGCCCTGCCGGAACAACGTCACCCTGACCACCGTCGCCGCCGCGTGCTTGGCGATGTTGTTGAGCAACTCCCGCGCGGTGCGGTACAGCAGCGCCTGGGAGTCCGCCGGTCCGACCTCGTCGAGTTCGGCTTCGACGATGAAGTCCCCGCGACTGTCGTACTGACGCACCAATTCTCGGATCGCCTCGGTCAGACCGAGCTGGGCGAGCACCTGGGGATGCAATGCGGTCACCGTCGAACGCATTCCCGCGGCGGTCTCCTGCAACGCGGTGTGCACGATGTCCAGCCCCGGGTCGGGCACCCGCTCACGTACCTCATCGAGCACCAGTCGTGCGGCCAGCAGGGTCTGCAAGGGCTCGTCGTGCAGATGCTCGGCCAGTTCCCGGTTCTGCCGTTCCTCGGCACGCGCGGACTCCGAGACCAGTTGTCGCCGCATCTCCATAAGCGCCATGACGCGGTTCGACCTGCGGGTGAGAACGAAGCAGAGGGCGCTGGTGGCGGCTGCCAGCCACAGCAGGAACGCGAATTGGATGTACACCACTCTCGTCATCTCGACTGCGTCGTCCCGCATCGAGTAGACGACCCACGCCACGAGATAGCCGACGGCCGTGATGATTCCAAGGGCTGCCGTCAGCCTCGGGCGGTCCTGGAAAGCGACCGAGATCGGTAGCAGGAAGAACAACGGCAGCAGTGCCGCGGTCGCACCGCCGGATGCCACACACAGCGCCAGTACGGCCAGCACGTCGATGCTCGTCGAAACCCAGGCCGCCCACGGCGGCACCGGCTTACGCAGCACCATCACCAACCACACCAGCGCGGCGGCGGCATAGGCTCCCAGCACTACGCCATAGACCACCGGCAGCCAATGCACCACGTCGGCGGCGTAAACCCGCAGCACCATCAGGGCGACCAGGGGCAACCGCAGACAGGCCCAGACCCGGACGGGCTCGCTGGCAAGGTGATCAACGATCCGGGCCAGTGAATACATCACGCTGCGGGCATTTCCACGCCGACCATGCACTCACCTTTCCACAGCAACCGGTTCCCATGTCCCCTGATCGGGGGACACGCGATTCATCCGTTCCGTGGCCTGTTCGCCCGACATACACCGCGGTGTTGGCGCGGCACAGTTGTTGCTACCGGAAAGACCGGAACTTGAAAACCGAAACAAACACTCACAGAGGAGAATCCACATGAGCACTCAGATCATCCGCCGGTTCACCAGCTACCTGGCCGTCCCCGCCGTATCCGCCGGGATCCTCGGCGCCGCGGCAATCGGCCTGGCCGGCCTCGCAAATGCGGACACCACGCCGTCCAACACCAAAGCCAACCTCGCCTCGGTCTCCCAGTGCTGCAAGGCCGACCTTGCCTCGGTCTCCGACCCGACCGCCACCAAGGCGAATCTCGCCTCGGTCAAGCCCACCGGCAAGAAGGCCAACCTGGCCTCCGTCTCCGACCCTGCCGGCAAGAAAGCCAACCTCGCCTCGGTCTCCGACCCTGCCGGCAAGAAGGCCAAGAAGGCCTAGTGTCCTGAGTCATTAATTCTGATGCAGTAGTTGCCGATGCTGGTGAAGATTTGGTCGGCAGTCTTGGTCCAGA